>CACEKJ010000001.1 GCA_902560045.1 uncultured Bacteroidota bacterium
TACTCTTTTAAAAAAACTTCAAGTTTTAGGAGGTGTTATTAACACGTCCAATACGATACCCGTTTTAGATCACTTTCTATTTGAGCTCAATAATTCCAAACTTACTATTACCTCTAGTGATCTTGAAACTACTATGATCTCCTCGATTGATGTAGACAGCACAAGCAAAGGTGAGGTAGCTATTCCATCAAAATTATTAATTGATACTTTAAAAACATTTCCGGAACAACCTTTAACATTTACGGTTGAAGAAAATAACACGGTTGAAATAAGTTCTAACCATGGAAAATATGCTCTTGCCTATACTGAAGGTGAACAATTTCCAAAAACCATAACATTAGATAATCCTTCAAGTACTAAGATATCTAGCGAGATTTTAGCAAAAGCGATAAATTCGACAATATTTGCCTCAGGCAATGATGACCTTAGACCTGTAATGAGTGGAGTATTCTTTCAATTGACATCTGAAAACTTAACATTTGTTGCTACGGATGCTCATAAACTTGTAAAGTACAAGAGAAATGATATAAAGGCATCTACTTTGGCTGAATTTATTATGCCAAAAAAACCCCTAAATCTTTTAAAAAATATTATTGATAATGATCATGAAATAACAATTGAATACAACAATTCAAATGCAAAATTTGAAATGGATGGCTTAACAGTGATCTGTAGACTTATTGACGGTCAATACCCAAACTACGAAGCTGTTATTCCAAATGAAAACCCTAATGTATTAACCATTGATAGATCATTACTTTTAAGTTCATTGAAAAGAGTGTCAATCTTCTCAAATAAAACTACGCATCAAGTAAGATTAAAAATTGCTGGTGCAGAATTAAATATCTCTGCTGAGGATGTTGATTTTAGCAATAAAGCAGAAGAAAGATTAACTTGTGATTATAAAGGTGAAGACATAGAAATTGGGTTTAATTCAAGATTTTTAATTGAAATGACTAACAACTTAGAGTGTAAAGAAGTTAAATTAGAAATGAGCCTTCCTAACAGAGCAGGAATCTTAAGACCTCTAGATGGTTATTCTAAGGATGAAGAGTTGACCATGCTGGTTATGCCTGTTATGCTAAATAACTAATCTACTTTTTAAAAACTACCAACTTTGCTTTAAAACCAGTTGAAATTGCCCATTTTTTATTGGAAAGCTCTTTACCAAACTCATCAAGCACTAACAATTGTGCGGTATTGGGGCTTGAATCACCCTCATTTAAAGCAATAAAATCAATATTATTATACCCTTCATCTAAATCTACATCAACAACAAAGAACATTGAAGAAAGTAAGATATTAGGGTGAATTATTGAACCATTCAAAATCAACCTTATTCTATCACCATCAACATATTCATGATCTCTGCATTTGATAATTATATATTTTGAATTTGTTTCTAGGTCTCCTAAATAATAATCTTTTCTAAATTTTGATTTGTTTCCGTTTCCTTCGTTAAAACTCTGTCTAATCACCCAAGTTGGTGTTACTAGATTTGTTTTACCAGTGATATCAATTTCTTTACGAGATCCGTTCAAATCAACATCTAGATTATAATTAAAATATTTTTTTGGTTCTTTATTGGTTAATCCAATTGGCTTTATTCTGTTTAAATTAAAGCTATTCATATTGACATTAGAAGTGTCTAAAGATTTTATATTCAGTGACTTAATAGCAGTTTCTTGTGAGAAGGATTCTGCAGTGAATAAAATAAAAAGAATAAATAATATATATAATCTCATTTAAAAAATAAAAAGCTCGTGTAAAGATATTTAAAATGATTATCAGATTTTAAAATATTAAACTTATCTTAACATAACTACAAAACAAACTAACTAAAAATATTTCTTGGAAACACTTGAAATTTTAGGATATATAGGAGCTTTTATTGTTGGATTAATTTTAGGGTTAATTGGTAGTGGTGGTTCTATATTATCTGTTCCTATTTTGGTTTATCTATTTGGAATAAATCCCGTAACGGCTACAGCTTACTCCCTTTTTATTGTTGGTACTACTTCTTTGATCGGATCCATAAGAAATCTAAAAAATAAACTTATAGATTACAAAACTACATTACTTTTTTCTGTATCAGCTATCATTTCAGTCTATATAACAAGAAGATATCTTATTAATTTGATTCCAGAAATTGTTATTGAAACCGATTTTATTGTAGTTTCTAAAGATCAATTAATTATGTTGTTGTTTGCTATATTAATGATTGCGGCTGGTATTTTAATGATTAACAAAACCCCTAAGACAATAGTTAAGATTAAACAAACAAAAACAATTGCTCCTAATAAGCTATTGATTTTTTCTGAAGGTTCATTGATAGGTTTTTTGACTGGATTGATAGGTGCCGGTGGTGGATTCATAATCATTCCTATTCTTGTAATTCTCTCTGACTTGAGAATGAAAGCAGCTGTAGCTACTTCACTAGCAATTATTTCATTAAAATCACTCATTGGATTTATAGGAGATGTACAAAATTTAGAAATAAACTGGAGTTTTCTTCTAATCTTTACCTTAATTTCAGTTCTGGGGATTTTTGTAGGACAAAAATATTCTCAAAACATTTCAGACAATACCCTCAAAATAAATTTTGGAACTTTTGTTATCGCAATTGCTTTCCTGATAATATTTGTAGAAATTATTTAGTTTTTTTTAGGAATAATCCTAGAGGAAAAATAAGTAATAAGGCATATATTTTAAATAATAAACCCACAAGGGGTATTAAAATCATTAAAAAAACAAGAAAGCTTTTATTTTTAAAAAAACCCATTACTTTCTTTTGATCGCCATACACTCAATCTCAAGTTTTGCTCCTAGCGCTAAACCACTTCCAGCAAAAGCACTTCTAGCAGGCAATTTATCAGTATTAAAAAACTTTTTATATTCCTGACTCATAAGGGGCCAATCTTTTATATCAGCTAACATACAAGTACATTTAAATATATCATCCATCGATCCTCCCATTTTTTCCAATCTGTTCTTAATGTTCATCATAGTCTGTCTAGTTTCTGCTACAATACCCCCAGAAACCACCGAACCATCAGGTAATGTACCAATTGCACCAGATAAATAAATTATCCCGTTTACCACTGTAGCATCAGAAAAAGGGTATCCTTTTTCCTTTGTCTCATCTGAATTTACATATTGAATTTCATTTTGACTGCTTTGAGAATTTGATGCAACCTTTTTGTTTGCAACATTTAACGACAAACAAGACTGTAATAAAACGATAAAAAATAAAAATTTAACCCTCATGAGTATCAATTTTAGAATTTGAAACAATTAGATAAACAAAAATCAAGGTAGATATGGTTCCCAAAATAAAAGATCCAGTATCGTATTTTAATATCAAAATGTCAGAGATCACATCAAAAGCTACAACAGCAAAAAATATATTGTTTCTTTGCTCATAAAATAACGCTGAAATTCTTTTGTAATAATTTGCCAATCCAAACCATATTATAGGCACAATACATACTATAAAAACTAGGATCCAAACAGCTGAAAATGAATTCATAAAATCATTTAGATAAAACTCAGGATTCTCAGCTATTTTTATAGCTAATTCATCTCCAAACTTTTGTATTTCCGTCTGATTTTCAACACTAGGATCTGAAATATCAAATTCACTTAAAGACATGAAGTAAGTAGTCCATTTAGCAATTGTAGCTATAATTAAAGGTATACACATTACTATTATAAAAAGTGTTCTTAATAAGAATGTTTTACCGCTAATTGTTCCAGAAAAAGTAAAGAATTTTTTCATATTATTTTTTGTTTTTATTTAGTTCAACCCCAGACATTGAAAACATCTTCCATGTTTTGTCTACTTTCTTGTACATATAAATTCCTCTACCAGTAAAAATTCTCTCGTAATTGGAATTAAATCTAGAATATGTCGCGTCAACCATACAGATATCTTTTGAAATCCATATTACCCTGGATTTTTCTAACATACTATACTTATAACCCTCTTGAACCTCATTTCTAATTTTTTTGTACCAATTCATTAAATCTTTTTCATTATCAACTATTATGGGATCACCAAAAACTGATAAAGTGACTGGATATGTGAAGTATGTTTTAATTTTTTCAAAATCTGAATATTCAAATGCTTTGCTATACTCCTCCCATCTGTTAATAATCCTGTTTTCAACCATCTTTTTTGTATTAAACGGATTAGAAGAACGTTTATCCTTCATCTTGGATTTATTGGCAATCATTTTCTTTTTTATCATGGCTTGATTTGCCATTTTTTTGTTTTTCATTTGATTTTGAGAAAATCCAAACATCGGCAACAAGATCAGAATTAATAATATTTTTTTCATTGATAGTTTGTATTAAGTAAATTAATTAAAAAGTTTAAAAAAAAGTCTAGGAGTATTCTTTATGTATTCTTTATAAGATTCAAGATGTCCCCACTTCTTTAAACCTTGATCTTCTAGAATTCTAACGCCAGAAATGTATACAAGTAAAATATAAACAAACAATGGAGATATTAATGTTATGTATTGTAATCCCTCTAGAGAGGATATAGACATGACAGCGATTCCTGACCAAAGTAAAATTTCACCAAAATAGTTTGGATGTCTAGACAATGCCCACAGACCCGTTGAAATAAATTTGTCCTTGTTTTCTGATTTTTTTCTAAAATTAGTTTTTTGACGATCAGCTATAATCTCAATTGCAAAACCTAAAATAAATATCAATAGACCAATGTAAAATACATTGTTGATAATTATTCCATTATATGAAGATAAAGCTGTTAAAACGCACAGTAAACACATAGAAACCCACATACCCTGCAAAGTCCATGTCATTAAGAATCTTGTAAAATTTGTCTTAATTGTCCTAAACCTTCTATCCTCACCTGCTTTATGAATTCTCATAAATAAAAAAGATCCTAGTCTGATGGCCCAAACTGTAACACATCCAACGATAATATAGTCAGCAATTTTATCTGTTCCCGTAATATAAATGGTTGATAAAATTATTGATATGTAAGTAATACTACCTGTGAGGTCAAAGAATTTTTCTGTTTGAAAATAATATGCAGGAATAAAGCTGATCCACTGAATACAAAAGATCAGTATTACAAGGTTTTTGACTAATATTAAATCAGTTAGTAGAGCTAATTGAAAAGGAATATAAAAAGCAATTACTGATGACAAAAGATTAAAAAGATGATTTTTCATTTAACGTTTATATAAGCGATGAATAACAATAGATATACCACTAGGTAAATTCTATACTGGTTTCTTGTTTTAATATAAAATTTATCCTCAGGAAATAAATTAAAAAATAAACCCCTTAACTCCTTTACAAATACGGGTTTAATATTAATTTTCCAGTCATTTGTCTGATAGACTATTTTTCTAAACTTATTTCTAAAATAAGTACTTGGAATTCCCCAAATAAATAGAATTAGTAATAGAATATTAGAATAACTCATAAAGTCCTATTAATGTAAATAAAAACTTTTACTCACCCATATTTGCTACGTACTCAGCAGAATCAAATATATAAGTTACTTCAGAAACCTTATCACCATCCCACTTAAACCAAGCATGAACTGGATTTCCTACAACTACCTCTGACGACTTGCTTGTACCTTCCCAATCAAACCAAGTACTGGTATAAGTATCACCATCATCAAAAATAAATGTTGCTGTAGCTCTGTCAGAATTTTTAATATCATTGTAAAACTCTCTTCCACCCATAAAAGCAGCCATCATTTCAGCAGGTGACATTTCCTGACCATTCACGTTTGCAACTGCATCTTCTGTAAAAATAGCTTCTTGACCTGTCATATCGTTAGCAAGATATGCATCATTAAAAGCATCCATAACTAAAGATTTTGCATCTCCCCCTTCGATAATTCCAGTTTGAGATTCATTTTTAACCTCTGTATCGCATGATAAAAAAGTTAAAAGTAATGTTAGTGTAAAAAATATGTTTTTCATGTTTATTTAAATTTAATTGATTATTAATTTTTTTGTTAAGATTTTATTTTCAGCTTCAACCTTTATGATATATGTTCCAGATTCTAATACTGAAACATCTAATTTACTAACATTTATATTTTTATTCAAAACCAATTTTCCGTTAATATCAAAAATTTGAATATTCTTATTATTTTGATTGACAGAATTAATGTTTAATAATTGACCTTTTTCAAGTGGGTTTGGAATAAGCCTAATGTTTTCATTGTTAAAATTTTCTAGACTTAAAAATTCATTATATGATTCTTGTAATATGTCTATTGGCTCAATACCTGATTGCTGTGAACCGATATTTATCTCTAAAGTAGGTTGATCAATTGAATCATTAGGGCCGTAAACAACTAAAAAAGCGGTTGCAGATGAGGTGCCGTATTGTAAACATCTAGAATCTGCTCCAGCTACATTAGCTCCTTGCATGGCGGCCATTAATTTATCAGAAAGTGAACCCTCTGTACTTAAGAAGTTATTTTCCATGTTGTCAATAATGCTTTGATCAAGCAAAATATTTCCTTGTATACTATATGTTTCTCCTTGCCTGTCCTCTTTATAGTCATCAGCAAAATTTCCGGTGAAACCAGCAGTTCTTACCTCACCAGTAGAATCAAAATCAACTATGCCGTATTGTCTGTATTGGAAATTTCCAGCGCTACATTGATCATTATTATTTAACCAGGTAATTATTTGTGAAGGTGTGTATCCTTGATCCATTAATGAAATAGCATTATTCATATTAACATTTGGAATACAAACATATGCTTGTGACAAAACCCCTCCCTTTCCAGGTATTATCGAGGAAATTATGTCAATAATACCATCATTTTGCCCGAATAAACAGGTTGCTCCTGCAGCACCAACTTCTCCAGTTTCTGGATCAACTGCAATTATAGAAAAAGTGTCTTGTGAATACGATAAAGTGTTAAATAAAAAAATAAATGCAAACAAAAGTCTTTTCATACATACAATTTACAATTTTTTTAAATCTAACAACATCCACAGCTTTTTTGTGAGATATGGTCTTTTGGTTTTTTAATTTTGCAAGAATAAATCGGGAATTTAGCTAGAAACATCTCTCCTAATATTACGTTAGAAATATAATTCTCTCCTCCGAATTTATTTCTAATCGCCAATCCAAATTCTTCAATACTATATAATTTATTTTCTAAATCTAAAGGGTTGGAATTATCTTTTTTCATATTTCAAATTTACAAATATTATATAAGTAAAAGATAGATTAAAAATTAGTCTGTTTGTCAACAAAAAAACCCTCAATTACTTGAGGGTTTTTTTGTGATAATTCTAAAGTTTTAATCTTGAATTTTTATTTTTTTATCTCCAACCACCAAAGCATTAAATACTTGACCTTCTTTTATAATAGCAGGCTTACCTTTAATAAGCAGTAACGGAGCAGCAACAACAGCACCAGCTGCAACAGCAACTCCTGTTTTTGATTGTCCAGCAAAATCATATTTTAAATTAACCGGTACTGATTGACCGTCAACAGATTTTACAAAATCTACACTGAAAGATAACTTTCCCTTTGTTCCAGCTGCTTTTCTTTTAACCGAATTTGTAATGGTTCCGTTTACCAATGTACCTTGTTTAACCAAAACATTTCCATCTATATCAGTAACGTCTGTTTGAACTCTTAATGAAATGACCTCACCAGTTTCAACTTTTCTACCACCTTTTTTGTCTGAAGAAATTGTTTCAGTCATAACAACAGCTATTCTAGTACCCGCGGTAAGCAAAACCGTTCCTGAATCGCCTTTTTTAGATGATTTTACGTCGCTAAATGTCATTCTCTCACCGTTTTCAAATGTGACTAGTAATACCTCACTTAAGTCAAGTGAAAAAGCAACAGAAAGACCTTGCTTCTTATATTTTAAAGTTGTATCAGAAATTTCTGTTATTTGAACATTTAATTCGGAACCGTCCTTTTTGATAATTTGATCTTGAGCATTGGTAATGAAACCAATTAGCATAAAAGATATAATTAATAATTTTTTCATTTTCTTAATTTTTAGTTTGTTATGTTTATACAATATAGTCAATGAAAACAAAATATAAAAGCAATTAATTCTTATATAAAAAAAATTAAGAGGGTTATAGCACTTATTTAAATGGTTGATTATGAATTACTTTCCGATACAAAACTTAGAGAAGATATTGCCTAATATCTCGTCGTTTGAAATTTCACCAGTTAATTCACCTAGATAATAAATAGACTGTTTTATATCTATCGCTAATAAATCTGCTGAAACTTTATTATTAATAGCTGACTTAACCTTGTGAATTTCCTCATAGGTCTTATTTAACAAATCATAATGTCTTGAGTTTGATATTGTTGAATTATTTATTTGACTTGTCAGACTATTAATATGAGTTATTATTTCTTCCTTTAGTGCTGAAATATTAATCTTGTTTTTTGCACTTATTGAAATTGGTTTAAATTTAGATAAACTATCTATTTCTACGTTTGATTTCTCATCCTCTTTGTTTAGAACGAGAATTAATTTTTTTTCAGGAAACTCATCATTAATACCGTTAAGATAATCTATGTAATAATCCATATTTGACGAGTTTAATTGCGAATAATCAATTAAGTAAATTATTATTTCAGCTTCCTTTATTTTTTTAAAGGTTCTTTCAATTCCAATACTCTCAATTTCATCTTTTGTAGATCTAATCCCAGCAGTATCAATAAACCTACATATTACTCCGTTTAAATTTATTTGATCTTCAACAGTGTCTCTTGTTGTTCCTGGAATTGGACTGACAATTGCTCTTTCTTCATTCAATAAAGAATTTAAAAGAGTTGATTTGCCAGAGTTAGGTTCTCCAGCAATAACAACAGGAATACCATTTTTAATTACATTTCCTGTTTTAAATGAATCAATCAAAGTTTTGAGACTTAATGATATTCTATCCAATAAAGAAATTAATTCATTCATGTTAGCAAATTCTACATCTTCTTGTGAAAAATCAAGTTCTAATTCGATAAGAGATGCGAAATTGACTAATTCAGATCTAAGATCATTGATGTCATTTTTAAAACCACCCCTCATTTGATTCATTGCTAACGTGTGAGATGCTTTAGAATTACTAGAAATTAAATCAGCAACAGACTCAGCTTGACTTAAGTCCATTTTACCATTTAAAAAAGAACGCATCGTAAATTCACCTGCGTTGGCAATCCTACAATTTTTAGATAATAATAATTGAATTATCGATTGCTGAATAAATAAACTACCATGACAAGATATTTCAACTAAATCTTCTCCAGTATAAGACTTAGGATTACGAAATACTGTAACTAAGACCTTATCAATTGTATTTTTTTTATCGTATATATATCCAAGTTGAACCTTACTGGATTGTTGATCTTTTAAACTCAATTTTTCTACACCTCGAAAAAAATTATCTACAATTTCTATGCTTTCTGGCCCAGAAATTCTAATAAGAGAAATTGCTCCTACTCCAGAGGGGGAAGCTAATGCAATTATGTTATCGTTATCTACCAATTTCTACTAGTTTTAATGTAAAAATATACAATTGGTATCAATAGAACCGCTACTGTGAACATATTATTAATTAATACAATTGGGGAAATAAGTAAAGTAGTAAAGAAACCAGCAATAGCTCCTCCCAAATGTGCTTCATGACCAATATTATCATTTCGTTTTTTCATTGAATAAATTGAATAAAATAAATAACCAATTCCAAAAAGATAACCTGGCATTGGAATGATAAAAAAGAATAGCGTCATACTTGGGTTAAGTAATATAGATGCATACACTATACCCATAACCGCGCCACTTGCGCCAACAGCGTTATAATTAAATTTGTTTTTATTTATCCTGTAAGTTAATATGTTACCAAATATTAGACTTGCAAAATAAATAATCAAAAAATTCATTTCACCCACCCTGTAAATGACTGAATCAGCAAAAAAATAGAAAGTAAACATATTAACGATTAAGTGTGTAGTATCAACATGTAAAAACCCGGATGAAAGATATCTTATCCACTCACCTCTTTTTATGTAGGAAGGGTTGAATTTGTATTTGTTGAAAAAATTAATATCATTAAAACCCTTGTATGAGAAATAAATATTTAGAATAATAAGAAGAATTGCTACAGAGTTCATAGATAATTTACTTAATCGTGTCAAATATAACATATATTTGTCTCAAATTTATTTAATGAATAGACTGGTATTCATCATTACTTACCCATTTATTTGGCTAATTTCTAAGCTGAACTTTTCGTCTATTTATATAGTTTCTGACCTTCTTTATTACCCTCTATATTACATCTTTTCGTACAGAAAAAAAGTGGTTAGAAAAAATCTAGAATTAGCATTTCCAAACAAATCCCTTAAAGAAAGAATAAAAATCGAAAAAAAGAACTTTAGAAACTTAACCGATATATTTTTAGAGACTTTTAAATCGACCAAGATGGAAGAGGATGAACTGAAGAAAAGATTTGTTTTTAAAAATCCTGAGGTTTTAGAAAAAATATATAATAATAAACAGGATGTTATTGTTATGTGCAGCCATTATTGTAGTTGGGAGTGGGTGTTTGGAGTAAGAAATATTACAAGTTTTAATATTAACGCTGTCTACAAGCAACTTTCAAATAAGTATTTTGATAAGTTGACAAAATCTAGAAGAAGTCAATATGGTGCAAACATGATCACAACAAAAGATACATTTAGGGAAATAAGTAGGTTGTCAAAGCTAGAGGGATTAAATTTTTATGGATTTGCATCAGATCAATCTCCAAAAAAGAGCAAAGCAGTATACTGGACTAATTTTTTAAACAATTATGTGCCGTTTCATATTGGAGCAGAGGTTATTGCAAAAAAATATAATATGGCATTAGTTTTTATGGATGTACAAAAAATTAAGAGGGGTTTTTATGAAGCTTCATTATCATTAATAACTGATAAACCTAATGACTTTAAAGACTATAAATTAACGGAAGAGTATATCAAACTAGTTGAAAAACAGGTTACAGAAAAACCGGAGTACTACACCTGGACTCATAAGAGATTTAAACACAGAAAAAATAAGGCTATTTAATCATATTGATTTCGTCAATAAACTTTGAAGATAACATATTAGCTTCTTCTTGAGATTTTGCTTCAGAATATACCCTAATTATTGGTTCTGTATTACTTTTTCGTAACTGAACCCATGAATTTTCAAAATCAATTTTTAAACCATCCTCATTGCTGATTTCTTGGTCAGAATATTTTTTCGAAATCTCATTTATTATTTTATCAACGTTAACAGTTTTATCAAGCATAATCTTATCCTTGCTCATAAAATAGCTGGGGTATTTTGACCTTAATTGAGAACATGAAATATTAAGATTAGATAAATGACTTAAGAACAAAGCAATTCCAACCAATGCATCTCTACCATAATGTAGATCTGGAAGGATTATACCACCGTTTCCTTCACCACCAATAACAGCATTTTTTTTCTTCATTAACTCAACAACATTTACTTCCCCTACAGCACTAAAAAAATGATTACATCCATTTAAATCTGAAACATCTCTTAAAGCCCTAGATGAGCTTAAATTACTAACTGTATTACCAGGGTTGTGTTTTAAATAATAATCTGCACAGGCAACTAAAGTATATTCTTCACCAAAAACCTCACCATCTTCAGAAACAAATGCTAAACGATCAACATCAGGATCAACAACAATTCCTAAATCAGCAATCTCATTCACAACCAATTTGGATAAATCAGAAAGATTTTCCTTTAAGGGTTCAGGATTATGTGGGAACTCTCCGGTTGGATCACAATATAATTTAATGGTTTCAACTCCTAGTCTATCTAGTAATTTTGGAATTGCTATTCCACCAGTAGAATTTACCGCATCAACAACTACTTTAAATTTTCTTCTTTTAATCGATTCTGAATCAATAAACGGTAATTTTAGTATTAAATCAATATGAGTATCAATATAAGAATCGTTAAATGTAACTGATCCTAAATTTATATTTTCATCAAAGGAAGGATTTGAATCTGCTATGTACATCAAATTTTTACCATCCTCTGCATTTATAAACTCACCTTTATTATTCAGTAATTTTAACGCATTCCATTCTCTTGGGTTGTGACTTGCAGTAATTATAATACCTGCGTCAGCCTTTTCAATTGGAACGGCTATTTCGACGGTCGGCGTAGTGGAAAGCCCTAAACAAACAACGTCAAACCCCATTTTTGTTAGCGTTTCCAAAACTAATCCTTGAACCATTAATCCAGAAACTCTAGCATCTCTTCCTACAACTATTTTATTTGATTTAACTCTATTTTCAGATTTAAGCCATAAGCCAAAAGACATAGTGTACAGAATAATATCATTCTTGGTTAGGTCTTCCCCTTCTCTATCTCCAATTGTACCTCTAATTCCTGAAATTGATTTTATTAATGGCATTAAAATTGTTTTTTGCAAATATACTTTTATTTAAACTACAGTAAAATAATTTGAATTTGTAAATTCGGACAAAATATCAACATTGAATAGAATCTTTAAAATTTTAATATTATTAATATTAATTACTTCTTGTAAGAAAAATAACCAGGGGGTAATTTCAGAAAATGCAATGGTTGTTTCCGCTAGATCAGAAGCAAGTCAAATTGGAATTGATATTTTAAAAAAAGGTGGTAATGCTTTTGACGCAATGGTAGCAACTGAGTTGGCTTTAGCTGTATGTTATCCATCAGCAGGAAATATTGGAGGTGGTGGTTTTATGATTTATAGAAAAAATGATGGTAAAGTTGGCGCATTAGACTACAGGGAAAAAGCTCCTAAAAAATCGTCAAGAGACATGTATCTTAACGATAAAGGAGAAATCATTGAAGGCTTGAGCATGATTGGAGGTTTATCAATTGGAGTCCCAGGCACGATTGCTGGAGTCTTTGAGGTTCATGACAAATTTGGAAGCCTTCCCATCGAAGAGCTAATAAAACCTGCAATAGATCTTGCGAATAAAGGGGTTAATGTAACAAAAAAACAAAGCGAAAAAATAAACGAAAATCTTGAATACTTTAAGTTAGCAAACAAAGAACCCATTCTATTTAGCAACGGATTTAAAACCAATGATACAATTAAATACAAAAATTTAGCCTCCACATTAACCAGAATAATGTTAAACGGAAAGGATGAGTTTTACAAGGGAGAAACTGCAAAAAAACTTGTTAAATATATACAGGAAAATGGCGGAATAATTTCCCTAAATGATTTAGAAGATTACAAACCTGTTTGGAGAGAACCTATAATTTTCAATTATGACAATTTAAAGATAATTTCTATGTCTCCTCCATCCAGTGGTGGAATATGTATCAGTCAAATTTTTAAAATGATTGAGCCATATGATTTGAAATCTTACGGGCACAACTCACTTGATTACATAAAGCTATTAGTTGAAGCTGAAAGAAGGTCTTTCGCTGACAGAAGCCACTTTCTTGGGGATCCAGATTTTACCGATATACCCTTAAATGATATGTTAGATAAGGAATATTTAAAAGCAAGAATGGAAGATTTTTCATTTGACAAGCCAACTGACTCTAACGAATTATCTCATGGTAATATCAATATTATAGAAAGTGATGAAACCACACACTATTCTATAGTTGACGAATTTGGAAACGCTATTGCTGCAACGACAACTCTTAACGGTTCCTATGGATCTAAACTTTATTGTGAAGAGTTAGGTTTCTTTCTAAATAATGAAATGGATGACTTTTCCAGTAAACCAGGATTTCCAAACATGTATGGACTAATTGGAGGTGAAGCTAATAAAATTGAACCCGAAAAAAGAATGTTAAGTTCAATGACCCCTACAATTGTAGAAAAAAACAATAAACTCTTTATGACATTAGGTACACCAGGCGGATCAACAATAATCACTTCTGTAATACAAACTATACTTAATGTACATGAGTTTAAAATGGGCATGAATGAAGCAGTAAACTCTCCTAGATTTCATCATCAATGGATGCCTGATTCAATCAGAATTGAATCTAAAAGATTTGATAATAAAATAAAAAATGCATTGATAAAATCTGGATATAAATTAAATGACAAGGGATCAATAGGAAGAGTTGACGGAATATTAATTAACTCACAAAACAAACTTGAAGGAGGAGCGGATAAAAGAGGTGATGATACTGCTATTGGATATTAAAAATTATGAGTGAAGAAGTAATTTCAATTTACGGAGCAAAATCCAATAATCTAAAAAATATAGATCTTAGAATTCCAAGAGATAGACTGGTTGTAATAACTGGTTTATCTGGAAGTGGTAAATCTTCATTAGCTTTTGATACACTTTATGCAGAGGGTCAAAGAAGATATATTGAAACTTTTTCTGCATATGCTAGACAATTTCTTTCAAAACTTGAAAGACCTGATGTTGATAAAATTGAAGGTCTATCTCCAGTAATATCCATAGAACAAAAAACTGTAAACAAATCACCTAGATCAACTGTTGGAACAACAACCGAAATATATGATTTTCTGAGATTACTATATTCGAGATGTTCAGAAGCATATAGTTACGTTTCCAATAAAAAAATGGTTAGCTATACAACCAAACAAATTTTAGAGCTTGTTGAGTCAATTTATAAAGGCAAGAAAATTATTTTGCTTGCTCCTGTTGTCAAATCTAGAAAGGGAAATTATCAAGATTTGTTTCAACAGATTATAAAAAAAGGATTTACCCAATGTAGAATTGACGGAAAAATCTGTGACATAAATAACAATACCAGTTTAGAGAGATATAAAAATCATGATATTGAAATTGTTATTGATAAATTATTTCTAAAAAAAGGGAACTTTTCAAAAAAAAGACTAAAAGACAGTGTTGAGACATGTTTTTTTCACGGGAATGATTCAATTTTAATAATTGATAATGATTCAAATGATGCAAGATATTTTAGTTTGAATCTTATGTGTGAAGAATCTGGAATTTCATACGAATTACCAGAGCCAAACAATTTCTCATTTAATTCACCTAGAGGTGCTTGTAAAAAATGTAAAGGGATTGGTGTGTTAAAAGAAGTTGATTTAAAAAAACTTATCCCAAATGATTCTTTGTCAATTGATAATGGCGGAATAGAGCTAATAAGTAATAAAAAATCCTGGGTTTATAAGCAGGTTAAATTAATATCTAAAAAATTAAATTTCTCCCTAAGTGATCCTATCAAAAATATTTCGAAAAGCGGAATGAATGCAATTTTATATGGATTAAAAGATGAATTGATTGTCGAGAACAAATCAATCGGAGTAAATATTGACTACTCGATCTCTTTTGAAGGGATATGCAACTTTATCACTGAACAATATAAAAATAACGAGTCAACCCGATTAAAACGATGGGCAAGTAATTTCTTTAAAGATGTAAAATGTGATAGTTGCAATGGTTCAAGATTAAAAAAAGAGTCATTGTATTTTAAAATTGATAACAAAAACATCAATGACATTGTTAATTTAGAAATTAAAGAACTACAAAAATGGTTTATTGGGCTGCCTAAAAAACTAAATAAGAAACAATTAATTATTTCAAATGAAATTGTAAAAGAAATAAATGAAAGATTGGCCTTTTTAGAAAATGTTGGATTAAGTTATTTAACACTAAACAGAACATCGAAATCTTTATCTGGTGGAGAAAGTCAAAGGATTAGATTGGCTTCACAAATTGGATCACAGTTAACCGGAGTTTTATACATACTTGATGAACCTAGTATTGGACTACATCAATCAGACAATAAAAGACTTATAAATTCCCTAATTAATTTAAAAGATATTGGAAATTCAATAATAGTTGTTGAACACGATAGGGATATGATATTAAATGCCGATCATATTATTGATATTGGACCCTTTGCTGGAAAAGAAGGTGGTGAAATAATTTTTTCAGGAACAAAAAAAGAACTTTTAAAAAGCAAGTCTTTGACAGCTGAATACATAAACAATAAATTAAAGATTGATAAACCAGAAAAAATTAGACCTGGAAATGGAAAGTTTATTGAATTAATTGGATGTACTGGCAACAATTTAAAAAATGTAGATTTAAAAATTGCTTTGAATACATTGACAGTTGTAACTGGTGTTTCTGGGAGTGGAAAATCAACATTAATTAATGAAACATTGTTTCCAATAATCCATAATAAAATATACAAGGCTGAAAAAAATATTCATAGCTACAAGAAAATTGATGGACTTGAATCAATTAATAAAATTGTAAATATCAATCAATCACCAATAGGTAGAACACCTAGAAGCAACCCTGCTACCTACTGTGGAGTTTTTTCTGAAATAAGGAATTTGTTTTCTAAATTAAATGAGTCAATTATTAGAGGTTATAAAGCCGGAAGATTCAGTTTTAACGTAAGCGGTGGAAGATGCGAAGAATGTAAAGGAGCAGGTTTAAAATTAATTGAAATGAACTTTCTCCCTGATGTTTTCGTTGAATGTGAAGTTTGCATGTCTAAAAGATTCAACAGAGAAACTTTAGAAATAAAATACAAAGGGAAATCCATTAATGATGTACTTGAAATGAGTATAAATGAGGCAACAGAATTTTTTGAACACATTCCTAAAATATATCGCAAATTAAAAACTATAAAAGATGTTGGTTTAGGATACTTAACATTAGGACAACAAAGTACTACCCTCTCCGGAGGTGAAGCTCAGAGGATAAAACTTGCAACTGAACTTAGTAAAAGAGATACGGGAAACACATTATATGTTTTGGATGAACCAACCACTGGCTTACATTTTGAAGATATCAGAATTCTTTTGTCTGTAATAGAGTCATTAATATCAAAAGGAAATACTGTAATTATTATAGAACACAACATGGATGTAATTAAAAGAGCTGATCATATAGTTGATTTAGGTCCTGAGGGAGGTAAAAATGGTGGAAATATTTTATTTCAAGGTAATATTAATGATTTTTTAAAATGTAAAAAAAGCTCTACAGCCAGTTTCCTAAAAAAAGAACTAACTTAGATTAAAAAAATGAGCGAGAGAAGAAACAAGAAATGGAATGAAACAAAAACTAATGACTCCTGGTCAATTTTTAAAATCATGGGGGAATTTGTTGAAGGATATGAAAAGTTAAGTGCGATTGGACCTTGTATTTCTATTTTTGGATCAGCTAGAACAAATTCTAATCATAAATACTACAAGCTTACAGAGGATATTTCAAAAGCTATCGTTGAACGTGGCTATGGTATAATTTCAGGTGGTGGACCCGGTATAATGGAAGCTGCAAATAAAGGTGCAAGTAGTGTCAAAGGAAAATCTGTTGGTCTTTGTATAAATTTACCTTTTGAAGACACAAATAACAAATACATTGATAAGGACAAACAGCTAAAATTTGATTACTTTTTTGTAAGAAAAGTTATGTTTGTTAAATATGCACAAGGTTTTATTGTAATGCCTGGTGGTTTTGGAACTTTAGACGAGCTTTTTGAAGCCATCACATTAATTCAGACATATAAAGCTGAAAAATTTCCTATTATTTTAGTGGGTAGTGAATTTTGGAATGGATTAATTGATTGGATGAAAAAAACATTACTTGCAGAAAATAAAAATATCAGTGAAAATGATCTTGATTTATTCCAAATTGCTGATACCAAGGAAGAAGTAATACAAATCCTTGAAAAGTTCCATAACAACTATAATTTCAGTCCAAATTTTTAAGGTTTTTTTCAGGTTATAATCTTCAAAATCCAACCAATTTCATGTAATTATATTGCATATGCATGCATGTTTGAGTAAATTTGCATGCTGCTATCCTAGATTTCTATGCAATTAAAAAATAACAAAAAGTCTATATCGTTCGAAGAATTTAAAGACGAGATACTCAATGACTATAGGTTAGCGTATACAAGTAGAGAATGTAGTATTATTGGAAGAAGAGAAGTTCTTACAGGTAAGGCTAGCTTTGGAATATTTGGTGACGGAAAAGAATTGCCACAAATAGCCATGGCTAAGTTTTTTAGAAAAGGTGATTTTAGATCTGGTTATTATAGAGATCAAACTTTTATGTTCTCATTAAATGAAGTCACTCCAACACAATTCTTTGCAGGTCTTTATGCTCATACTGATTTAGATCATGACCCAATGAGTGCTGGTAGACAGATGGGAAGTTCTTTTTCAACACATAGTTTAGATGAAAAATATGAATGGAAAGACTTAACAAAACAATTTAACTCTAGTGCAGACCTTTCCCCAACTGGAAGTCAAATGCCAAGACTACTTGGTTTAGCTCAAGCCTCAAAAATATATAAAAATGTAAAAATTTCTAACTCAGAAAAGTTTTCTGATAATGGTAATGAAATTGCATGGGGTACAATCGGAGATGCCTCAACTAGTGAGGGTCATTTTTTTGAAAGCATTAATGCCGCAGGAGTTATGCAAATTCCTATGATTATAAGCATTTGGGATGACAATTATGGTATTTCCGTTTCTTCAGAATACCAAACAACGAAAGGTGACATTTCAGAAGTGTTAAAAGGATTTCAAAAAGATAAGAATAGTAATGGATTTGAGATATTTAAGGTAAAAGGATGGGATTATGTTGAACTGATGAAAACTTACCAAAAAGCAGAAGAAATTTGCAGAAAAAATCATACTCCTGTAATTATACATGTTAATGAATTAACACAACCCTTAGGTCACTCTACCTCTGGGTCTCACGAAAGATACAAATCAAAAGATAGACTTAAATGGGAAAAAGAATATGATTGTATTCTTAAAATGAGGGAATGGATTCTTGAAAATAAATTAATAACCAAGAACGAATTAGAAAAAATTGAATCTGAAAGCAAGGATGAAGTTAGAAAAGCAAGAAGTAATGCAAAATCTAATTCATTGGAGGAAACTATCGTAAACATTAAAAATTTTAATAAATTTTTTAAAGAAAATATTGATTTTAAAAATCAAAATATAAGTAACATTTTAAATTCTTTAAATGAAATAAAAGAGCCTTCTAAAAAAGATCTTTTTAGTTCTGTAAATAAAATCTACAGAGAAATGTTATTAAATAAACGTCAAAAATCTTCATTGATTAATGACTGGCTAATTAAATTAAAAGAAAAAATTCAGTATGACTATAGTTCACATTTGTACAGTGAATCTTTATATAGTCCTAAAAATATTCAAGCTGTAAATCCAACTTATGATGATAAACATGAGCTTGCAGACGGCAGAATTATTCTCAGGGATAATTTTGACAAAATTCTTGAAAAAAATCATAATGTAGTAATTTTTGGTGAAGATGCTGGTTTGATAGGTGGCGTAAACCAAGCTTTAGAAGGTCTTCAAGAAAAATACGGTGAGTATAGGGTTTTTGACACTGGAATTAGGGAGGCAACAATTATTGGACAAGGAATTGGATTGGCCCTAAGGGGATTAAGGCCAATAGCTGAAATCCAATATTTAGATTATTTATTGTATGCAATACAAATAATGAGTGATGATTTGGCAACTTTACACTACAGAACTAGGGGGAAACAAAAAGCACCTCTCATTATAAGAACAAGAGGTCATAGATTAGAAGGGATATGGCATGCAGGTTCACCTATGGGTGGAATGATCAATTTATTAAGGGGAATTTATTTGCTAGTTCCAAGAAATATGACAATTGCAGCTGGGTTTTATAACACATTACTTTCCAGCGATCAACCTGCTGTAGTGGTTGAATGTTTAAATGGTTACAGGACTAAGGAAAAAAAACCAAACAACATGGGTGATTTCAAAATTCCTATTGGAAAAATTGATACTGTCAAAGAAGGTAAGGATATTACAGTGGTTTCATATGGATCAACGTTAAAGCTTGTTGAGGATGCTTCAAAAGAACTTGAAAAGCTTAATATAGATTGTGAAATAATTGACTGTCAGTCTTTGATTCCTTTTGATCTTGATCATGAAATAAAATTAAGTCTAGAAAAAACAAACAGGTTATTAATTGTTGATGAAGATTTTTCAGCAGGTGCAAGCGCATATATCTTAGATAGACTTATTAATGATCAAAATATTTATGATTTATTGGATAGCAAACCCTCAACTCTTTCCGCCAAAGACCACAGAACAGCATATGGAACCGATGGAGATTATTTTTCAAAACCGTCAATTGACGACATCTTCAATAAGATATATTCAATAATGAATGAATCTAATCCTGAAAAGTTTTCTTACTAGTTTACGTCAACTATTTTACTTATTAATTCATTTAACAACTCAGGAGTAGCCTTTTTAATCTTTACACCCTTTGAATACATATCATAGTCTCTAATTATTGAAATTATCTTAACCACTCCTCTAAGACTATAATTTTTTGAAGCTATGGAATATTCATTTAAAAAATAAGGGTTTACTCCTAACAAAGAAGCCATTCTTTTCTGATCTACTGAGGGATTAGCGTGATAAACTAAAAGATTGTTGAAAAAGTTAAAAATTGTAGAAATAGTCACCACTAAAGGATTAGAGTTTGGGTTATCAGAAAAATATTTAGATATCTGTAACGCTTTAACATATTTTTTTTCACCAATTGCTCTTCTTAACTCAAAATTGTTAAACTCTTTTGAGATTCCAATATGCATTTCAATGTCGTCAGAGATGATATTTTTATCATCTTTTTTTATAGTTTTTAATTTCTCAATTTCATTATCAATTTTACTTAGGTTGTTTCCAAGATGTTCATTGATAAGGATAATTGATTTTCTGTCAATATTATAACCGCTACTAGTTAATTTTTCTGAAATCCAATTTTGAACCTGATTATCATAAAGTCTTTTAGATTCAAAAACTTTTCCAATTTTAGAAATTTCTTTAAATAATGCCTTTCTTTTATCAATTGTTTTGTGCTTATAATTAAGTATTAAAATAGTAGAGTTAAGAGGGTTCTTAATGTAAGAAATCAAGCTGTCAATAGATCTGGATAAGTCTTGCGCCTCCTTAATTAAAACAATTTGAAAAGGTGACATTAAGGGATATTTTTTACAAATTGATATGATTTGATCAACCGAAGTATCTTTACCATATAAAATGTTTAAATTAAACTCTTTCTCATCATCAGATAAAATATTTTGAATAAATAAATTGGTTATATTGTCAATGAAAAATTCCTCCTCACCCATTAACAAATAGACAGGAGATAGTTTTTTTAATTTTATATCGTTTTTAATTTCAGAAATACTAGTCACAAATTAAATTTAAATGTTAAAATTATCATTCCCAAATTATGAATTTAGATTAAAAAAAATTGATGAAAAGAGATTTATTTTTGACGAAATTAGAAAAAAATATTTCGAATTAACCCCTGAAGAATGGGTAAGACAAAACTGTATAAAATTTCTGATAAATGAAAAAAAATATAAAAGTCAATTAATCGCTGTTGAAAAAAAAATAATTCTCAATAACTTGACCAAGAGGTTTGATATTATTGCATATGATAACAATGGTGATCCAAATTTACTCGTTGAGTGCAAAGCGCCTAATATTGCTATTAGACAGGAAACATTTGATCAAATTCTTAGTTACAACAAAGTTATAAATTCAAATTATCTTATGATTACAAATGGAATTATTCATTATTATTGTAAAATTGACAATATTGATAATAAAATCAATTTTTTAAAAGATATACCAAATTACAAATGAAGTTAGGCGTCGTCATATTAAATTGGAATGGTAAAGAACTACTCGAAAAATTTATTCCTAGTATACTAAAATATACTCCAAAAGAACATAGTGTTTATGTAGTTGATAATGGATCTGACGACCGATCAATAGAATTTGTAAAAAACACATTTAGTGATATTAAGATTATTCAATTGGATAAAAACTATGGCTTTGCTAAAGGTTACAACTTAGGTTTAAGCAAAGTGGAAGAAGAAATCATATGTTTACTCAATAACGACGTAGAAGTTACTGCAAGCTGGACAGAAAGTATATTAAAACAATTTAAAACTGAATCAAATACCGCAGTCATTCAACCAAAAATGCTTAATTATAATAATAAAAGTTGTTTTGATTACGCAGGTGCCGCAGGCGGATATTTAGATAAATACGGCTATCCATATTGTCGTGGTAGAGTTTATGACAAAATAGAAAAAGACAATTGTCAGTATGACAAAGAAAATGTAGACATTTTTTGGGCCTGTGGAGCTTGTTTTTTTATAAGAAATTCAGTCTTTAAAGAAATGAATGGATTTGATGAGCTATTTTGGGCACATATGGAAGAAATTGACTTATGTTGGAGAATTAAAAACAAAGGGTTTTCGATAAAATATAACCCAGATTCAAAAGTTTATCACGTTAATGCAGCTACATTAAACCACGACAACCCAGAAAAAACATTTTTAAACTTTAGAAATAAGTTATTTATGTTGAGTAAAAACAGCAGAGGTAATTTATTTTTTCTGATGGTTCAAACGCTTATAATTGATATTATAGTCTCAATTTTTTATCTGTTTAACAAGGGGTTAAAGCACTTTTCTGCAATAATTAAAGCATATTTATCGTTTTATAAACATATTAACCAGTTAATGGATTTTAGAAATAAAAACGAAAGAAAAATAAAACATTATAAGATTTATTCAATAATGTTTAAATATTTAGGATTAAAAAGAGTAAAATCTCTCTGAATTAAATTTTCTTTTTCCTAATTTTACTAATATCAATTAACCATAAATATTTTAAAATGAAAAAAACATTTTTTTTAAGCTTGATTACACTTTTTATAATGTCTTCATGTGTGAGTAAAAAAGAATTTACGTCTTTAGAGAACAGACACAAAAAAACACAAGATCTGTTAAACACAGCTACAGTAAAATTGAATGCATGTTTGGAAGAAAAAACAACTTCTGAAACATTAGCCAACGCATACAAAGATCAGCTATCTGACCTCAAAAGAAGAAATGACCAATTATTTGTTCAAAGTCAAGACTATTTAGAGTTAACAGCTAAAGGAGCTGAAAATCTAGAAAAAACTTTAGAAAGTATTAAAGAAAAGGATTTAAAAATTACGCGTATTCAAGATGCCCTTAATAGAAAAGACAGCGTTACTTTTGCTCTTGTTACGAGTCTTAAAAAAGAAATTGGCATAAATGATCCTGATATTGAGGTTAATGTTGATAAAGCTGTAGTATTTATTTCTCTTTCAGATAAACTACTTTTTAAATCAGGAAGCTACGAAGTATCTCAAAGAGCTAAAGAGGTTCTTGGAAAAGTTGCTACAGTTGTAAACGGAAAACCTGACTTTGAGTGTATGGTTGAGGGTCACACTGACAGTAGATCATATAATGGTGGAGTTTTAATTGATAATTGGGATTTAAGTGTAAAAAGAGCAACTTCAATTGTAAGAGTTCTTGAAGATTTAGATGTTAATTCTGGAAGGTTAATCGCAGCAGGTAGAAGTTATTATGATCCTCTTGTTGATAACGATACTGCTGAAAACAGATCGATCAATAGGAGAACTAGAATTATTATTATGCCTAAAATTGATCAGTTTTATGATATGATTGAAAAAGAAATGCAGAGTTTAGCAAACTAATTTAATAGGTTATTAAACTTTATAAAAAAACCCGCGTTAATGCGGGTTTTTTTATGCTATAATTTTAAGTTTAGAAAACCTCAAGAGCAACTTTTTTGTTCCAGCTTTTTCGAATAGTATTTCTGCTTTTTGATTATCAGATACCCCTTCAATATAAATCACTTTACCTTTTCCAAATCTATCATGAATAACGATATTTCCTACAGATAGTTTGTTGTCAAATAGATTTGAATTAATCGAACTTTTCTTAATTTTTACAAAGTTCTTAGGAGGTCTTGTCTCTGGTTTTTTATATCTAATTCCTACTTTATTAAAACTAGGCTTGTTGGAAAAAGGAAAATTAGAGGATTTTTGAATAATATTTCTTTGAATATATTCATCTTTAATTTCATTTATAAACCTACTTTGCTCAGAATCAACAAGCTTTCCCCATCGATACCTGGACAAAACATAAGAAAGAAATACTTTTTTTTCAGCTCTTGTTAAGGCTACGTAAAAAAGTCTTCTCTCCTCCTCAAGTTCGTTTCTGGAATTAAGGTTCATTGCACTAGGAAATAAGTTTTCTTCTAATCCAACAATGTAAACGTAAGGAAATTCTAGTCCTTTTGCTAAATGTATTGTCATTAGAGAAACTTTATTTCTATCATCATCCTCATTATCCTGATCTGTTGCCAATGCAATATTTTGTAAAAAAGAAGAAACACTCTTATCTTCAAATTCATTGTTATCTACAAAATCTTTTATACCGTTCAATAATTCTTCAATATTTTGAATTCTATTAACCCCTTCTAATGATTCATCTTTTTTATACAACTTATATAAACCCGATTGTTTTAAAACTTCTTTAGTAATATCAAAAACATTCAAGCTTTCTGTGTTCACCTTCAAGCTTTCAAGCATTATAACAAAATCAAGTAATTTATTTTTTGTGGAACTATTTAATATTTCTGTTGATTTTGAAAAATCTTTAATAAAACCATAATCAGAAACATTTAACTTTTTGGCTTCAATGGTTATTTTGTTAAGAGTCGTCTGGCCAATTCCTCTTGCAGGAAAATTAATTATTCGTTTAAAAGCCTGTTCATCCTCGGAATTTATTAGCAATCTTAAATAAGCTAATACGTCTTTTATCTCCTTTCTTTGATAAAAAGAAAGACCTCCATATACTCTATAAGGTATATTTTTCTTTCTCAGCGCATCTTCAAAAGATCTAGATTGAGCATTGGTTCTATACAATATTGCAAAATCTTTATTATTTAGTTGATTTTGCATTTTAGTTTCAAAAATTGAACTAGCTACAAACCTTCCCTCCTCACCGTCTGTTAATAATTTATTTACGCTAATTTTTTCACCGGATTCATTTTCAGTCCAAACACTTTTTTTAAGTCTTTTCTGATTATTTTCAATTAAACTATTTGCTGCGTTCACAATATTTTTTGTGGATCGATAATTCTGCTCCAGTCTAAAAAGTTTTGAATCAGGAAAGTCTTTTTGAAAATTTAAAATATTATTGATATTTGCTCCTCTAAAACTATAAATACTTTGAGCATCATCTCCTACAACACATATGTTTTGGAATTTATCAGAAAGAGCTTTAATAATTAAATATTGAGAATGATTCGTGTCCTGATATTCATCAACCAATATATATTTAAAAATATTTTGGTATTTAGCTAATGTTTCTGGATACTTAGAAAGCAGTTCGTTGGTTTTTAACAGCAAATCATCAAAATCCATAGCACCTGCTTTAAAACACCTGACAACATACTCTTTATAGATTTGATTAAAACTTGGTCTATTTGAAATCTTATCTGAAAGTAATAATTCATCATCATTGATATAACTTTCAGCTGAAATAAAATTATTTTTCATTGATGATATTCTAGAAAATATCGATTTATATTTATAATTGTCTTTATCTAAATTTAATTCCTTTATAATTCTACCGACAAGCTTTTGTGAATCATCAGTATCATAAATTGTAAAATTAGAAGTGTAGCCAATTTTATGTGCTTCAATTCTTAAAATTCTTGCAAAAACAGAGTGAAAAGTTCCCATCCATAAATTTCTTGCTTCACCTCCAACAATATTAGCAATCCTTTCTTTCATTTCTTTGGCAGCTTTATTTGTAAAAGTCAGTGCTAAAATATTGAATGGGTCTACACCCTCTGTCATTAGATAAGCGATCTTATAAGTAAGAACTCTTGTTTTACCTGATCCAGCTCCGGCAATTACAATCATTGGTCCGTCCTTTTGAAGGGTAGATTCAAGTTGTGATTTGTTTAAATTTTTAAGGAAATTTTCCAATAGAAATAATTTGGAGTTAAATTAAATATTGTTAGACATATTTGAGGTTTATATTAAACTTATTTATAAACAAATTTTAATCTTTTTGTAATTAAAAATATTAAATTTAATCTGATGAATAGTGATATTTTAAATACTTCGATAGAATTTTTAAAAGGTGTTGGTCCAAACAGAGCAAAACTACTTAATAGTGAACTAAAAATTTCAACATTTAAAGATTTACTTTTTCAATTTCCTTTTAGATATATTGATAAAACCTCATACCACAAAATATCAGAAATTCAATCCATCAATTCTGAAATTCAGATTATCGGTAAAATCTCTGATTTAAAAGAGGTGGGAATCGGTAAAAAGAAAAGACTTGTAGCTAAATTTATTGATGATACCGGGAGTATTGATCTTGTATGGTTTAAAACCAATAGATGGTTAATTGATTCCATCAAATTAAACACTGAGTACATCGCTTATGGAAAGCTTAATTCTTATAACGGTAAACATTCAATTGCTCACCCCGAACTTGAATTATACAACAATGAAAACGTTAAAAAAAGAACAAAATTAACTGCTGTTTATCCGTCTACAGAATTATTAAATAGAAGAGGTATTACAAATAAGGTCATACTTAATTTGATCGAAGAATTATTAATAACATTAAATAATAAGATTGATGAGAATTTACCCACTTATCTTAAGCAGAAGTTTAATCTGTTAGCTAGAAGAGAAGCTTTAATTATAATTCACAAACCAAGAAATCTAGATGAATTAAAAAAAGCTATTTATAGATTAAAGTTTGAAGAAATATTTTTTCTCCAAATCAGATTAATCAAAAAAAATATTAACAGAAAAGAAAAAATAAAAGGATATAAATTTAATGTAATCGGGAAAGAATTTGACAAGTTTTTCAAAGATCATCTTTCTTTTGAATTAACAAACGCACAAAAAAGAGTTTTAAAAGAAATTAGAAGAGATTTAGGAAGCGGAGCACAGATGAATAGATTGTTACAAGGAGATGTAGGTTCTGGAAAAACAATTGTTGCATTTATGTCCGCTTTGATAGCTATTGGAAACGGTTTTCAAGCCTGTATAATGACCCCAACAGAGATTTTGTCGCACCAACATTATAATAAGTTTAAAGATATATGTAAGTTATTGAATATCAATGTAAAAACACTAACTGGATCAAGTAAAGCTAGATATAAAAAAGAGGTTAAAGAAAGCTTAATTAAAGGAGAAATTGATTTATTAATAGGTACACATGCTTTAATTTATGACGGAGTAGATTTCAAGAACTTAGGAATAGCAATAATTGATGAACAACATAAGTTTGGTGTAGCGCAGAGAAGTAAACTCTGGCATAAAAATAAATTACCTCCACATGTTTTAATTATGACAGCTACTCCGATTCCAAGGACACTTGCCATGTCTGCATATGGAGATCTAGATATGTCTGTAATAAATGAATTACCGCCAGGAAGAAAAGACATAAAAACAATACATCAATCCAACAGAGATAGACTTAGGTTAATTGACTTTTTAAAAGATGAAATTAACAAAGGAAGGCAGATATATGTTGTCTATCCGTTAATAAAGGAGAGTGAAAAATTAGATTTTAAAGATCTATTGGATGGGTATGAAAGTTTTTCTAGAGATTTTCCAATGCCAAAATACCAATTATCAATTGTTCATGGAAAAATGAAGAATGAAGATAAAGACTATGAAATGCAGAGGTTTATCGAAAACAAAACACAGATATTAGTCTCAACAACTGTTATCGAGGTAGGAGTTGACATACCAAATGCAACAGTTATGGTTATAGAAAGTGCTGAAAGATTTGGACTTTCCCAACTACATCAACTCAGAGGTCGAGTTGGCAGGGGTACACATAAAAGTTACTGTTTTTTGATTACTGGAAATAAACAAACAAAAGAAAGTAAAATCAGAATGGAAACAATGGTTTCAACTAATGATGGTTTTATAATTGCTGAAAAAGATTTAGAATTGAGAGGGCCTGGAAACATAATGGGCACACAACAAAGTGGAGAAATGCCATTAAGGATAACAAATTTAATTGGAGACTCTAAATTAATTCAGCAAATAAGACTTCTTGCTGAGAAAATTTTAGAAAAAGACCCTAAACTAACAAACCCTAATAATAGCTTGATTTTAAGCTATTTAAAACAAATTATAGATAAGAAAAATATATGGGAATATATTAGTTAATACTTAATGAAACAATTAGCTCTTCAAAATCTTTCTTAAACTCCTCATACTTTATCCCTGTTGCAGGCCCATTAAAGCCTGTGTGAATTCTCCTTACTTTTTTATTTTTATCTACCACTATCAAGGTTGGGTATGAGATTAGCGTGTCTAATGACTCAAGTTTTTCTAAAGCAATAGATTTGTCACTTGACCCATATTGAGCTAAAAGCAAATCATAATTAATATTTAAACGGTTTTTTAATTTTTTTAAATTATTCAAAGCCTGTTCTTTATTTTTAGCAAATTCAAAAGCAATTGAAACCAGCATAATATCATCAAACTTTTCTACTAGTTTTGATAAATATCGAGACTCGTCCAAACAGTTTGGACACCATGAACCCATTAACTGGATTAGCATTATCTTTTTATCAAATTTCTTATCTGAATTAGAAACGATTTGACCTTCTATATTTTCAAAACTAAATTTAAACTCATTATAACCGTCTTTCATTTTTGTCAATCCATAAGGGTCGGGTAATTCAAAACCAGCATCCTTAAACCCCTTAAATGGAACTGCATTATAATTTCCCGTATATAAATAACCTCTTAAAGTGTCCTTATTCAAATACCCATCCATCATATAGGCTCTATATCCGTTAAAATTTGACATACTAAATCTATTACCCCTTACAACCCCCTCCATATAGCCATAATCACCTGTCTCGGTTCGAACTGTTCCATTAATATTTTGTGATTTTTGATTTATCATCATTTGAGAATCAAAAATATTTTTCTCATCTGGATTGAATACGATATGCCAATTCCCAGAAAAATTATCATAAATATCATCGTTGTCAATCACAAACCTGTCTTTTCCTAAAAATGCAGAAAAAGATGCTCTTCTGTTTAAACTTTCATTGTAATATACCCCTTTAATTGAATCACTATAGTCTTTGTACATGATAAAATCTTCAAAAATAAAAGAGGATAACTTAGAGGAGTCACCTGCAACTGAATTAATTTGTAGAGCGACCTTTTCCGTTGCATTGGTAATATGAATCAATGAATCGTTTAAGGAAAAATTAAACGGAATATTAATAGAATCATTGGCTTTAAGAAAACCTACATATTTGTCATCAACAGTTGTGTTATTCACACAACTAAATACTAAAAATAAAATTGAAAAATAAATGATGTTTCTAAACACATGCTAAATATCCGCAAAATATAATTATTAAAAAAAACTTTTTGATTTCATTAGACTGCTAGTATTATATATATTTGCTACTAACTCATAATTTTTCTAATGAAAATATCATATAATTGGTTAAAAGAGTATCTTGATATTAAAGACAACCATGAATTGGTTGGTGAAAAGTTAACTGATCTCGGTTTAGAAGTTGAAGGAATAATTAAATACGAGTCCATTCCAGGTGGTTTAGAAGGAGTTGTTATTGGTAAAACTAAGTCAATAAGGAAACATCCAAACGCAGATAGATTAAACATAACCACTGTGGATATAGGTGATGACAAAGATCTTCAAATTGTTTGCGGAGCACCCAATGTTGACAAAAATCAAACAGTTGCCGTTGCAACTTGCGGAACAACACTTTTTCCAAATAACGAGAAATTAAAGATTAAAAAAAGTAAAATAAGAGGAGAGGAAAGTAATGGTATGATATGTGGGCAAGATGAATTAAATCTTGGAGAATATGACGATGGTATTATGATACTTGACGATAAATATAAAGCCGGTACCCCTCTTAAGAATATTTTCGATATGGAAAGTGACTGGATCTACGAAATAGGTCTTACTCCGAATAGAGCTGATGCTATGAGTCATTATGGAGTTGCTAGAGACTTAAGAGCTCGCTTGTTGCACGAAGGAATGAAGATTGAACTTAAAACTCCCTCAGTTAGTAATTTTAATGTAGATAAAAGAACCAAAAATATTAAAGTTAATATTGAGGATGAATCCATAACTAAAAGATATTGCGGCATTATCATGGAAAATATTTCTGTTGAAGATTCTCCAAAATGGCTTCAAAACAGATTAACATCTATTGGGATAACTCCGATAAACAACATTGTAGATGTTACGAATTTTGTAATGCATGATATAGGACAACCTCTTCATGCATTTGATTATGATAAAATTGAAGGAAATTCCATAAACATTAAAAGGAATAAAAAAGAAATAACATTTACCACCCTTGACGAAGTTGAACGTAAGCTAACTAAAAATGATCTAACGATCTCTGACGGAAAAAAACCAATGTGTTTGGCGGGTATATATGGAGGTATTCATTCTGGTGTTTCAAATGAAACATCAACGATTTTTTTAGAAAGTGCTTATTTTGATTCAATTACTGTTAGAAAAAGCGCAAAGCATCATAATATTAATTCAGATTCTTCCTACAGATTTGAAAGAGGAATTGATCCAAATACAACTAAGTATGCGTTAAAAAGAGCTGCTTTATTAATTAAAGAAATTTGTAAAGGATCATTAATATCATGTGATGTAATTGATCTTTACCCTAAAATTGAGGAAGATACCCAGATAATCCTTGGTTTCAATAAAATTGAAAAAACAATTGGACAAAAGATCGAAAAAGAAATTATTAAAAAGATTATAACCTCATTAGATATTAAAATAAACAGCATCACAGAGTCGAACCTTGGCTTATCTATACCTCCCTTTAGAAATGATGTAACCAGAGAGGCAGATGTAATCGAGGAAATACTAAGAATTTACGGATATAATAATATCAAATCTTCATCAAAAATCAATCAATCAGTAAGACTTGAAAAAGTCAACTTAAAAGAAAAGTTATCCAACTCTATTGCCAACCACCTAGTCTCGTTGGGTTTTCATGAAATAATGACCAACTCATTAATATCAAATAAGGAAAACGGATTAAATAAAGATGAGTTAGAATATAAAAATGTAGATATTATTAATTACTCAAGTATTGAACAATCTCAATTAAGGAACTCTTTAATCTTTTGTGGTTTAAACGCTATCAAACATAATATAAACAGAAAAAATAGTGATTTAAAATTGTTTGAGTTTGGTAAAGAATATTTTTCGAACAAAGAATCTTATATTGAAAATGAAAAACTAGTAATTTTTATACACGGAAATAAAAATAAAAATAACTGGAATTCAAACGAGGTGAAATCAGATTTTTATTTTCTTAAAGGAGTAGTCAAATCAATAACTGATAAAATTGGATTTTCTAATCTAAAAAATAAACCAATTTCTTCAAATAATATTCAAGAGGGAGAAAGTTTATTTTTTAATAAGTCTGAGATAGTTAAATACGGCATTTTAAATAGCACCATTTGCAATCAACTTGAAATTGAATCCAGCGTATATTATGCAGAATTTGATATGAATAATATTTTAAAAAACTCTTTTAACAAACCAATTTTATATAAGAAGATTTCTAAATTTCCAGTAGTTTCAAGAGACTTATCAATTTTAATCGACGATAATATTAAATATGAAAAAATTCATAATGCTGTAAGACAGATTAACATGAAGTTGATTAAAGAAGTGTCATTATTTGATGTTTACAAGGGAGATAAATTACCTGAAAATAAAAAAAGCTATGGTTTAGCATTTAAAATTCTTGACAACGAGAAAACTTTATCTGAGGAAATAATTGAAGATTTAATGGATAAAATTATTTCTAAATTGAAAAAAGAATTTAAAGCAGAGCTACGATAATTAATACATTGACTGTCTTAACTCTTTGATCTTATCACTACTCATATATTCGTCAAAACTCATGTACCTATCTATCACTCCTTTAGGGGTAAGTTCTACTACCCTATTAGCTATTGTTTGAGCAAACTGGTGATCGTGAGTAGATAAAAGAACAGTGCCTTTAAATTTATTTAAAGAGTTATTAAAAGCTGTTATACTTTCTAAATCTAAGTGATTTGTGGGTTCGTCCAGGATCAAAACATTAGCTTTTTTCATCATCATTCTTGAAATCATACACCTAACCTTTTCACCACCAGACAAAACGGTGCACTTTTTAAGAGCCTCTTCACCAGAGAAAATCATTTTTCCTAAAAAACCTCTTAAATAAACCTCTTCTCTTTCCTCCTCGGTTTTTGCATAATTTCTTAACCAATCAACCAATGAAATATTTTTACTAAAAAATTCACTATTATCTAATGGTAAGTATGATTGATTTGTTGTTACACCCCAGTTAAATTTACCTGTGTCTGATTTTAAATTATTATTGATAATTTGAAAGAAACTGGTAGTTGCTCTAGAATCTTTAGAATATAATAAGACTTTATCACCCTTAGCTAAATTCAAATCTATTTTACTAAAAAGTAATTCATTTTCAATGGATATCGATAAATCTTCAACATTTAGAATTTGATCACCTGCTACTCTTTCCCTTTCAAAAATGATTGCAGGATACCTTCTACTTGATGGCTTAATTTCATGAATATTAAGCTTCTCAATCATTTTTTTTCTACTAGTAGCTTGTTTACTTTTAGCTACATTAGCACTAAATCTAGCTATAAACTCCTCTAATTCTTTCTTTTTTTCTTCTGCTTTTTTGTTTTGCTGTGCTCTTTGTCTAGCAGCTAATTGTGAGGATTCATACCAAAAAGTATAATTACCAGAATAATGATTGATTTTACCAAAATCAATATCAGAAATATGGGTGCAAACTGAATCAAGAAAATGTCTATCGTGTGATACAACTATTATACAATTATCAAAATTTGCAAGGTACTCTTCAAGCCACGTAATGGTTTCATAATCAAGATCATTTGTAGGTTCATCCATGACTAAAACATCAGGATTCCCAAACAAAGATTTTGCTAAAAGTACCCTAACCTTAAGTTTAGGATCAATATCGGTCATTTTTAGTGAATGTAGAGATTCTTTTACTCCCAAATTTGACAATAAAGAGGCAGCATTACTTTCTGCATTCCAGCCATCCATTTCTTCAAACTTTACCTGTAAGGATCCGATTTTATCAGCATTTTCGTCGGAGTAATTTTCATACAAACCGTCAATTTCTTTTTTAATTTTATAAAGTGATAAGTTTCCCATTATCACTGTTTCAAGAACAGAATTATCATCAAATAATGTATGATCCTGCTCAAGCACTGACATCCTTTTTCCAGGCTCAAGATGAACATGACCAGATGTAGCATCCATTTTTCCGCTTAATATTTTTAGAAACGTCGACTTACCAGCTCCATTCGCCCCAATAATACCATAACAGTTTCCGTTATTAAAAGTTGTGTTTACGTTATCGAAAAGAACTCTCTTTCCAAATTGAATAGATAGATTAGAAACTGAAAGCATGTTAGATTTTTAATTTTGCGCAAAAATAGAAATTAATTCCCTTTTTTATGATCTTTTAAAAATTTATCTAAACCTATATCTGTCAAAGGATGCTTTAATAAGCCTGTGATGGAAGATAATGGAGAGGTTATTACATCAGCACCGATTTTAGCACAATCTATGATATGCATTGTATGCCTAATTGAAGCAGCAAGAATTTCCGTTTCAAAACCGTAATTATCATAAATATCTCTGATTTCGGAGATTAAATTTAAACCATCAGTAGATATATCGTCCAACCTGCCTAAAAATGGAGAAACGTATGTGGCACCTGCTTTCGCAGCTAACAAGGCTTGACCGGCAGAAAAAACAAGAGTGACATTGGTTTTAATTCCTTTGTTAGAAAAATATTTAGCTGCTTTTACACCGTCTTTAATCATTGGGAGTTTTACAACAATTTGATCATTTAATGAAGCTAACTCCTCACCTTCCTTAACCATATTAGTGAAATCTGTAGCAATAACTTCTGCTGAAACATCCCCATCGACAATTTTACAGATATCTTTGTAATGTTTTAAAATATTTTCTTTCCCGGTAATTCCCTCTTTGGCCATCAATGATGGATTTGTAGTTACCCCGTCTAAAATACCAAGATCTTGAGCCTCTTTAATTTGTTCTAGATTAGCAGTGTCAATAAAAAATTTCATAAGGATTGTTTTACCAAATTTACAACAAAATGAATAAGAAAAATATGATAATTTTATTAAAATTTAAAAAAGTTTCAACACCAAATATTCAAAGACTTTTTGAGGTAAAATAAATTTTAAAATAATGCCAAATCTTTCTAAAAAAGAACCTGAAATATATTTTATTTTTGGTTTATCTGTGTTAATTATCTTATAGATTAATTTAGCTACTTTAATCGGGTCTGCTCCTTTTTTAATATTGTCATTCATTTTATCAAGTGATGATTTATAACTAGTCTCATAACTTGAACCCTTAATAATTGGTGAATGAAATCTGCCCTTTGATATATTTGTCAAATAATCTCCAGGTGCAACACAGACAATATTTATGTTAAAATCTTTGACCTCCATGTTTAGTGTTTCTGAGATGATATCAAGAGAAGATTTACCTGCACTATATATTGATCTAAATGGAGTTCCAATATGACCGGCAATTGAAGTAATATTTATAATTAATCCTGAATTGTTTTTTCTCATGTGAGGGAGAACTTTTTTCATAATATTAATCGGTCCATATAAATTAGTTTTGAAATGTTTTTCAATTTCTTCGTTTGGTGTTTCTTCCATAGGACCGGTAATTCCTACCCCCGCATTGTTAATTAAGACATCTAACTTTCCATGCTTTGAAATCACTCTATCAATACATACGTTAATGGAGTCAATCGAGGTTACATCCAACTGTATTAGATTAAAATTAAGATTTTTGTGATTTTCAATATTTCTACTTGTTCCGTATACTATATAATCATCTTTGGAACTCAGAAAAGATGCAATTGCCCTACCAATTCCAGATGAACCTCCAGTAATTAAAATAATTTTTGACATATTAATAAAAAAATGGCAAGCTATCTACATCACACTGCTACAACCGAATACCTTTGCTGTGTTCCCACCCTGGAGGATTAATCAGGAGCTAGTTGTGTAGGACTTGCCATTTCAAATATACAATTAAATAAAATTAGAGAACAATAAATTTTGAGTATGTTTAAAAATATAGCTTAAATTTGAGGTTGTAATGAAAGTTTTTAAAACATATATATTTATAGTATTACCAATTGTTCTTATTACAATTATATCCTGTAATGGGGTTGACCAAAGTGCTGCTATTTCAATTTCTCATAATATTATAAGCGGAAAAATTAAATTAGATGATACCTTAAAAATCAAAGTAAATTTTTTAAAAACTAAAAATTTTAAAAATAATGATTTGAATGATTTAATGTTTGACTTGAAATCTAACGATAATAATTACGAATTAAAACCATCTTTTTACAACAAAGAAACTAACGAATATTGTTTTCTTTTAAATGAATTTACATTAGGTAAAAAAGAGCTCAAAATCTCGTTAAATAACATTTATGAAAGATTGAATTTTACGGTACTTAATGATGTTCGTCCCCTAATATATAATTATGAAATTATAAATATTTTTAATAGAAAAAGAAATAATTACACCCAGGGCTTCGAATTTTATAACGACACTCTTTATGAAAGTGTTGGTCAGTATGGTAAGTCAAAACTGATTAAGGTTGATTTCAAAAATGGAAAACACCTAAAAGAGTTAAAATTACCAGCTAAATATTTTGCAGAAGGAATTACCATTTTAAATAATAAAATACATTTATTAACCTGGAAAGAAAAGGTTGGATTTATTTATAATCTCGACAATTTTAATCAAATTAAAACATTTGAGTACAATGAGAGTAAAGAAGGTTGGGGTTTCTGTAATGACGGAAATTCATTATATAAGAGTGACGGCACTGAAAAAATATGGATGTTGGATAAAGAAACTTATGAGGAGCAAAATTTTATTGAGATATACACTAATAAAAACAAGGTCGTTGGCTTGAATGAACTAGAATGGATAGAAGGTAAAATATTTGCAAATAGATATCTTTTCAATGGGTTGGCTATTATTAATCCAAAAAATGGAGCTGTTCAAGGAGTTATTAACTTATCTGATCTCAAAAATAAAGTTACTCAACATGAAAATTTAGATGTGATTAACGGAGTTGCATATAACCCAAAAAGAAAAACAATTTTTGTCACCGGTAAAATGTGGGATAAAATTTTTGAAATTAAAATTTTAGAAAATGAATAATTTTTATCAATTTATTTTAAAAACTTCATTCATTATAATAATCCTTTCTTTTTGGAATAGCTGTAATGATGAAATCAATTTTGAATTAAACGAAAATTTATTAGAATTTTCAAAGGATACAGTATATCTAGACACTGTATTTACTAATATAGGATCTAGCACATATAATCTAAAAGTTTATAACAATTCAAGTGACAATATTATAATCCCTGAAATTAAGTTAGCAAATGGTCAGGGCTCATATTACAGGCTAAATGTTGACGGAATATATAACCAAAATGATGAAAATGGAAAAAGGTTTGAAAACATTGAGCTTTTAGCTAACGATAGCTTATACATATTTGTTGAAACCACAATAGATATAAACGAAATAAACAATCTTCAACAATCCTTTTTATATCAGGACAAAATTGAATTTTTAAATCTTAATAATACACAATATGTTGAATTGGTTACTTTGGTTAAAGACGCTGTTTTTATATATCCTGAAAGGTATGAAGACAATCAGGATTATACATACGAAACGCTTTCAATTGATTTTAACGGAGACGGGGTAAACGAAGAAACCAATATTAGAGGTAGGTTTTTAACAAATGAAGAGCTTAATTTCACCAACGAAAAACCCTATGTGATTTACGGCTATGCTGCTGTGAATAGCGGAGATGAATTGATTATTGAAAAGGGATCAAGAATACATTTTCATGAAAATTCTGGAATTATTGTTACAGAAGGAGCTAGTATAAAAACATATGGAGAAATTAGTTTAGATTCTGAATTATATGAAAATGAAGTGATTTTTGAAGGTGATAGGCTTGAACCATCATTTGAGGATATTCCTGGTCAATGGGGTGCGATCTGGTTGTTAAATGGTAGTATAGAAAACGAATTTAATTACACTACAATTAAAAATAGCTCTATAGGAATATACACTGTTGGAGGTCAAAATGATTCTGAATATCAGTTGAGCTTGAAAAATGTAAAAATATTCAATTCTAGTAATTTTGGGGTTCTTGCAAGATCCTCGTCTATTTTTGCAGAAAACACCATTATCAACAAATCTGGTCAATCATCATTTGCAGCTACTTACGGAGGGAATTATGATTTAAACCATTGTACAATTTCTAATTATTGGAATTTAGGATTAAGACAATATCCATCTTTATTGGCAAATAATTTTTTTATTGACTCTGACGAAAATGAATTTGTAAACGAAAATTTTCAGTTGTCAATAAGTAATTCAATAATATCTGGTAATCAAAATATTGAATTTCTAATCGAACAACTTGGAAACCAAAATCTTGATTTTAATTTTATTAACTCTTTAATAAAATTTAACGATGTAAGTGATTACTTTTCTGATGAAATCAATTATGATTTTTCAAATTCAGAAAAGTACAATAATATCTATCTAAATTTAAACTCAAGTTTTATCGAACCCTTTGAAAATGATTTAAGAATTGATCAAAATTCTGAAATAATAGGTTTAGGAAGTATTGAATTTGCTGAAATTACACCGTTTGACATTCTAAATACTAATAGATTAAATTCTCCAGATCTTGGAGCTTATCAGCATATAATTATAGAAGATTAACAAGCAAAAAGTGGTCTTTTTTTCATAAAATCAATGACTTGAGAACCGATTTTATGCAAGGAGTCCAAATCGTTGTGATTAATGATTGCTCTGTCAATAAAATCTACAATTACACCCATATCCTCCTCTTTTAATCCTCTAGTAGTTATCGCAGCAGTACCTACTCTAATTCCTGATGTTACAAAAGGGGATTTATCATCAAACGGAACCATATTTTTGTTTACAGTGATCTCAGCAGTACCTAATATAGCCTCTGCATCTTTTCCTGTAATATTTTTATTTCTTAAGTCAATTAGCATCATGTGATTGTCCGTACCTCCAGAAATAATATTATACCCCCTTTTTAAAAATTCATCAGACATTACCTTTGCATTTTTTTTGACCTGAAGAATATAATGTAAAAACTCTTCTGAAAGAGCTTCTTTGAAGGCAACAGCCTTAGCAGCAACAACATGTTCTAGGGGCCCACCCTGATTTCCTGGAAAGATTGCTGAATCTAAAAGCGATGACATCTTCCTTAAATTGCCATTTTTGAGTCTTTTACCAAATGGATTATCAAAATCATTACCCATTAAAATTAAACCACCCCTAGGGCCTCTTAAGGTTTTATGGGTTGTAGTGGTTACAATATGACAATGTGGAATTGGATCATTTAAAATACCTTTTGCTATCAAACCTGAGGGATGTGAAATATCTGCTAATAGGAGAGCATTAACAGAATCGGCAATTTTTCTGAATCTTTTGAAATCAATATCTCTGGAATATGCTGAAGCCCCTGCGATAATCATCTTAGGCATTTCTTCTTTTGCAATTCTTTCAATATCATCGTAATCTAGCATTCCTGTATTCTTATCTACACCATAAAAGACAGGATTGTATAATTTACCAGAAAAGTTTACACTAGATCCGTGGGTTAAATGACCACCGTGTGACAAATCAAATCCTAATATCTTATCCCCTGGATTTAGACAAGCGAAAAAGACAGCAGAATTTGCTTGACTTCCAGAATGTGGCTGGACATTAGCCCAGCAAGCACCAAATAACTCCATGGCTCTTGAAATAGCTAAGGATTCAATTTCGTCTACAACCTGACAACCACCATAATATCGTTTACCTGGATAACCCTCAGCATATTTGTTGGTTAAAATTGAACCTGTAGCAGACATTACCTGATCACTTGTAAAGTTTTCAGATGCAATTAATTCAATTCCTTCAATTTGACGTTTTTTTTCATCATCAATTAAACTAAATATCTCCTTATCTTTTTGCATATTTGTATATATAATTAATTAATACAAAATTAATCAATTGATAAAAAAAAATATTAGAATTAATAACATTAATACATTACTTATTAATACTTAATTAACAGCTATGAAACTCAAACATATAATAATATTATTCCTTTCAATATGCTTTAGCTGCAGTCCTGTAAAAAAAATAAATGAAAATGTTATTTCTGGAGAATTTGACAAAGCAATTAATAAAACTATTGATCAATTAAAAAAAACAAAAAACAAAAAGAAAAAGGATCAATATGAATTAATCCTTAAAGATATTTTTAGTAGATCAGTGATTAAGTCTCAAAATAAAATTTCCAGTTTAAAAAAAGACAGAAACCCTGAATTTTATTATGAAATTTATCTTGAATATCAAAAGTTAATTGATAGACAAAATAAATTAATGAATATTTCGTCAAACAGTTTAAGATTTGATTTTAAAAATTACGATAATGATCATATAGAATTTAGATATAAAACATCGGATTATTATTTGGAGCTATCAAAATCACTAATTTCAAAAAATGATAAGATAGCCTACAGAAATGCCTACGATTATTTATTTATAATAGAATCCATAAATCCAAATTATCTGGAAACTAGATCGTTAATTAATTTATGCTTATCAAAAGGAAAAGATCATATTTTATTAAATGTTCTGAACGAATCAAATTCAGTCATTTACAAAGAACTTCAAAAAGATATTTTAAACATTAACGGTTATGATATAAATTCTAAATGGAAATCTTTTCACAGTACAAAAGATGATTATAACGGAAATATAGATTTTTATATTGATTTGGCATTTAAAGCATTTATCATCTCCCCCGAAAGGATTCTTGAAAAAGAAAATGTAAAAGAAAAAAATATTAAAGATGGTTATACTTATCAATTAGATGATAACGGAAATGTAATGAAGGATAGTTTAGGAAATGATATTAAAATTGATAAAATTGTTACAATTTTGGCTAAGACCAAAGAATTCAGTCAATCAAAATCTGCTAAAGTTATTGCTGAGGTAAGATATTATGATAACAAAAAGAATTTAATCGAAAAATTCCCACTTGAAAGTGAATTTTGGTTTAGAAACATATATCTTGAATTTTCAGGTGATAAAAGAGTTTTAAGCAAAAAAGACAAAAGACTTCTTAAAGGAGGGTTTTTACCTTTTCCACCAGATGAAGTTTTACTATTTAATAATTCTGAAAACATCAAACAAAAATTAAAATATATAATATATAATTCAACAGAATAATATATCATGAAAAATAAGGTTCATATAATAAACAAGAAAGCAAAATTTGAATACATTCTAAATGATTCGTTTATTTCTGGTATTGTATTAACCGGATCTGAGATTAAATCTATCAGAAATAACAAAGTTTCAATAAGAGAAGGATTCTGTAAATTTTTAGAAGATGAACTATTTATAATTAATATGAATATTGAAAAATATGAATTTTCTAATGATGAAGTTTATAACCCAAAGAGACAAAGAAAATTATTGTTAAATAAAAAAGAGTTGGGTAAACTTAAAAAATCTGTTGAACAAAAAGGCACCTCGATTATTCCTTATCGATTATTTATAAATGATAAGGGATTTGCAAAGATTGAAATATTCACAGCTACAGGTAAAAAATTATTTGACAAAAGATCTTCTATAAAAGAAAGAGACAATAAAAGAAGCTTAGAAAAAATAAACAAAAAAAGGAGTTAATTATTTTATATTTTTTAACATAGGAACAAACTGAAAATCACCAAAAATTTTAGTTTCAAAATCTGATTCAGATATTTTAATCACTAATTTCATTTTTTGAACCTCTTCCCCTACTGGAATTACCATTCTGCCTCCAATTTTTAATTGATTGATTAATTTTTCTGGTATTTCAGATGCACCTGCAGTAACAATAATTGAATCGTATGGTGCTTCTTCGGAATATCCAAGATAACCATCGCCATAGATCATTTTTTTTGGACGGTAATTAATAGATGGCAAAAAAACAGAAGTTTTTCTAAAGAGTTCTTTTATTCTTTCTATAGTATAAACTTTTGCACCCATATGACATAGTATAGCAGCCTGATATCCACTTCCTGTACCAATTTCTAGTATTTTATGATCTTTTTTAACATTTAATAACTCTGTTTGAAAAGCTACAGTAAATGGCTGAGATATTGTTTGTCCTGATGCAATGGGAAATGCTTTGTCTTGGTATGCGTGATCCAAAAATCCTGAATCCATAAATAAATGTCTTGGAACACTTTTTACGGCTTCTAAAACAGAATCATCTTTAATTCCTTTTGTTTTTAAATCTAAAACAAGTTTGTTTCTTAGCCCTTTGTGTTTAAAAGAATCCTGCATTCAATATTTTAAAATTAAATTTAAAACATATTAGTATCAAAATATTAAATTTGTAAAAAAAAATATGCTAAAAGTAGGGGTTGTTGGTTGTGGCCATTTAGGAAAAATTCATACTAAACTTTTATCTCAATCTGAAAATTATAAACTGATCGGTATATACGATAAAGATAATGAGGAGTCGATTCGAGTTTCTAATGAATTCAAATGCACATCCTTTGAAAGTTTTGATTCACTTTTAGATTCAGTAGATGTTATAGATATTGTTGCACCAACTCCTTTTCATTTCAATTATGCGAAACAAGCCATTAATAAAAACAAGCATGTGTTCATAGAAAAACCTGTCTGCACCACATCTAAAGAATCAGAAGAACTTATAAAATTAGGAGATTTAAAAAATGTCAAGATACAAGTTGGACATGTTGAAAGGTTCAATCCTGCATTCACTAAAGTTGAGAGTGAAATTAGTAAACCGATGTTTATAGAATCTCATAGACTTGCAAAGTTTAACCCAAGAGGTACTGATGTTTCTGTGGTTTTAGATTTAATGATTCACGACATAGATATAATTTTAAAAACTGTTGATTCAAAAGTCAAAGATATTTTATCAAGTGGAGTTTCTGTTATCAGTGAAACCCCTGATATAGCAAACGCTAGGATTGAATTTGAAAACGGATGTGTGGCTAATCTTACTGCAAGCAGGGTTTCATTAAAAAATATGAGAAAAACCAGATTTTTTCAAAGTGGGAAATACATTTCAGTTGATTTTTTAAATAAAGAATCTGAAGTAGTTGAAATTGATTCAGATAATAATGCTATTCCTATAATGACACTTGAATTAGCAAACGGAATCAAAAAAAATATTGTCTTTAATAAACCTAAAATAAAAGAGAATAATGCGATATTAGATGAGCTGAATAGTTTTGCTGAATCTATTAATAAAAATAAAGTTCCAAAAGTTAATATTACTGATGGTCACAATGCATTAGATATAGCTCTAAAAATAATTGCAAATTTTAAATAAAATGAAAAATATCTCTGTCATAGGTTGTGGTACAATGGGTAATGGTATCGCACAAACATTTGCTCAGTATAATTACAATGTTATCCTATATGATATAAGCAAAGAAGCTTTAGACAAAGCAATGCTTGTAATTAATAAAAATCTTGGAAGAATGGTCATAAAAGATGTTATTTCCGAAGAAAAAAAGAATATTACCCTAAAAAACATAATTACAACTACAGATTTTAACATGATAAAGAAGTCTGATTTGGTTATTGAAGCAGTAAGTGAAAACCTAGATTTAAAAAAATCAATTTTTAAAAAATTAGATTTAGAATGTGGTAAAGACACAATCCTAGCTTCCAATACCTCCTCAATTTCTATAACCGAATTAGCAGAATCTACTAATAGAAAGGATAAAGTAATAGGAATGCATTTCATGAATCCAGTACCTATTATGAGCCTAGTGGAAATAATAAACTCGAAGCATACAAGTACAACTACAACGGAAACTATTATTGAAATTTCTGAAAAACTAGGTAAAATTCCGTTAACTGTCAATGATTATCCTGGTTTCATATCTAACAGAATCCTGATGCCAATGATTAATGAAGCAATCGAGGCATTGGAAGATGGGGTATCAACTGTTAAGAACATTGATGGAATTATGAAACTAGGTATGGGTCATCCAATGGGACCTTTACAATTAGCTGATTTAATAGGTTTAGATGTTTGTAAATCTATATTAGAGGTTATGTTTAAAGGAATTAATAAAAACAAATATGTGCCAAATAAATTACTAATTGAACTTGTAGAAGATGGAAAGCTTGGGGTTAAATCTGGAGAAGGTTTTTATGATTACAGTAACTCTAAAAAAGCTGAAATAGTTTCAAAAAGATTTTGTTAATGATTACAGAAAGTTTAAATAAAATTATCAACGAAATACCCTCAAACGTAAAATTAATTGCTATTTCAAAAACCAAGTCTAAAGAAGAGATTTTAGAAGCTTACGGTCACGGTCAAAGAATATTCGGTGAAAATAAAGTTCAAGAAATGACCGAAAAATACAGTTCGCTTCCTAAAGATATTAAATGGCATATGGTAGGTCATGTTCAAAGTAATAAAATTAAATATATGGCCCCGTATGTGGACTTGATTCATGGGATTGATTCTTTTAAATCAATAAGGACAATTAATAAAGAAGGTGAAAAAAATAATAGGATTATAAAATGCCTATTACAGCTAAAAATATCAAGTGAATCAACAAAATTTGGTTTAGAAATTGACGAATTAGAAAAAATCATTCAATCACCAGAATATAAAAAATTATCATTTGTAAAAGTATGCGGTATAATGGCAATGGCAAGTTTTACTACTGATTTAGAATTAGTAAGAGAAGAATTTAATATTGCGAGTAAATTATATAATAGAATAAAAAAAGTCAATAGTGATTTTCAGATATTATCTATGGGAATGAGTAATGATTACAAAATAGCTATTGAAGCTGGAAGCAATATGATTAGAATTGGAAGTTTAATTTTTGGTTCAAGAAATTAATAAATATTTACACGGTAGTAGACATAGAGACAACAGGTGGCAAATTCAGTGAAGAGAGAATCACTGAAATAGCCATATATAAAATGGATGAAAATGAAAATATATCTAAATTTCATAAACTTATTAATCCTCAAAAAAAAATTCAACCTTTTGTTAAAAAACTAACAGGCATTACGGATGAGATGCTTTACGATAAGCCCCTGTTTTCTGATTTTGCAAAGCAAATAGATGATTTTACAAAAAACAGCATATTTATCGCCCATAATGTAAATTTTGATTACCGAGTTTTAAAAGAGGAATTTAAAAGAATTGGTTTAAACTTTAAAAGAAAATCTCTGTGTACAATAGAATTATCTAAATCCGTTTTTCCGGATGAAAAATCGTATAGTTTGGGAAAACTTGTTTCTAGTCTAGGTATTGAAATTAAAAATAGACATAGAGCAGATGGAGATGCAATGGCAACTTTAAAACTTTTTAAAAAAATATGTTTAAACCTTAATAAAAAACAGTTGTCAAAATTTATTAAAATTAATCAATGAAAAAGCAATTAATAACTATTGTTGGCCCTACCGCAGTAGGAAAAACTGAATTAGCTATTAATTTAGCCAATCATTTCAATACGGAAATAGTTTCTGCTGATTCAAGACAATTTTATAAAGAATTAAATATAGGTACGGCCAAACCTACTAAAAAAGAATTAGAGTCAAACAAACATCACTTAATCGATAATATTTCTATATCCCAGGACTATAATATTTCTCAATTTGAAAAAGATGCTGACACACTTATAAATAAAATTTTTTTAAAAAACAATTACGCAATCCTTGTTGGAGGTTCTGGATTATATATAGATGCAGTTCTTTATGGGATAGACAATATTCCTGAAGTAGACCCCTCTGTAAGAAAAAAATTAAATGAAGAATTTGAAAAAAAAGGAATAGATGAATTACTATCAAAATTATCTATACTAGATAATGAAAGTCTAAAAACAATTGATGTTAATAATCCTCGTAGGATTATACGGGCATTAGAAGTTACCATATCAACTAAAAAACCATATTCAACATTTCTAAAATCAAAAAACAGGAAATCAAAATACAATAATATAATAATTGGCCTAAATAGAAATCGATCTGAGCTACATGAAATAATAAATAAAAGAGTAGATAAAATGATAAAAAAAGGTCTAATTGATGAGGTAAGCTCTCTAACTGATTTTAAAGAGCTTAATTCTTTAAACACAATTGGTTACTCAGAGATTTTCAAATATTTAAGTCAGGAATACTCTTATGAAAAAGCAATTGAAAAAATCAAAACTAATTCTAGAAGATATGCAAAAAGGCAATTAACCTGGTTTAACTCAAACAAATCAATAAATTGGTTTATTGATAAATACGATATAAGTGAGATTATTAAACTTATAGAAACTACTTAACGATCAGTCTAAACCCTTCACCGTGAATATTATTTATGGTAACATTAGGATCCTTTTGTAACTGTTTCCTAAGTTTTGCAATATATACATCCATACTTCTTGAGGTGAAATAATTATCATCATGCCAAATCCTAGTTAATGCTAATTCTCTAGGCATTAAATCATTTTTATGAATTAACAATAGCTTAAGCAACATGTTTTCCTTTGGTGACAACTTAACTTCTTTCTCTTTATTATATGATAAATGACGTAATTTAGAATTAAAGTGAAAAGAACTGAAACTAAATTCTGTTTCTTCAGATTCAATTATTGATGACAGTTTATTCCTTTTAAGTATAGCCTTTATTTTAAATAAAAGCACATCGCTATCAAAGGGTTTTTTCAAATAATCATCTGCTCCAACCTTATAACCTTTTAAAACATCTTCTTTCATTGACTTGGCCGTTAAAAAGATAATTGGCATATCAGGCGATAAACCTTTTATTTCTGAGGCTAATGTAAAACCATCTTTATATGGCATCATTACATCCAAAATGCAAAGATTAAATTCAAATTTTTTAAATTTTTCAAAACCTTCCATTCCATTTTTGGCTAAAATAACATCATATTCATTCATTTTTAAAAAATCCCTTAATATGATACCAAAATTTGGATCATCTTCCACCAATAAAATTCTTTTTTTATTATTCATAATTATTTATTTAAATAAACCCAATTGAATTGAAAAAACACTTCCTTTCCCTAAGGTACTTTCAACATTTATATTTCCATTATGGAAATCTATAATTTTTTTAACATATGCTAAGCCCAAACCATGCCCCTTAACATCGTGTACATCACCAGTTTGTTTTCTATAAAATTTATCAAAAATCTTTGACTGAACCGATTTTGTCATCCCAATTCCGTTGTCTTCAATATCTATAATTACTTTGTCGTTTATATTTTTTGTTTTGATCAAAATTTGAGGTCTATTATTATTATATTTTGCCGCATTATCAAGAATATTAACAAAAACATTTATCAAATGAGTCTCGTTTCCAACAATTTGAGTATTATCTGCTTGATTATCAAAGCTAATTTTACCATTTTTACTTTCCACAATTAGACTTAAATGTGAGATGGCCAAATTTATTATGTCATTTAAATCATGCCTACTCTTTTCAATATTCAATTCGTTTTTTTCTAAGTGACTTATCATCAATACATTCTCAACTTGATCATGCATACGATTATTTTCATCATAGATCATTTTAAGATACTTTTTCACTTTTTTCTTATCAATAATAGTTTTTGGGTTTTTAATAGCTGAGAGGGCTAAATTTATTGTAGCAATCGGTGTTTTGAATTCATGGGTCATGTTATTTATAAAATCCGTCTTTATTCTGGAAATCTGTCTTTGCCTTAGAAGTAAAAGAATAGTAGTTATGTATGCAATAATTATTATTGATGTAAAAATTACCGAAGTAATAATTAAAGAAATTACCGAAGAAAGTAAAAACGGTGTTTTATCTGGAAAAGCTACTCTTAATGTATAATCACTGAGATTATTTTCGTCTTTGAAAATTACGGACTTATACTGTGAATTCGGGTTTTCAAAATTAAGTGACTTAATATTCGTTATACTATCCTTATTGAAAATAGCATATTCAAAATCTAAATCAATATTCATTTTTTTAAAATTAGAATCTAATAGAAATCTAAACTTCTCATTGTCACCAATCCTATCTTCAATTGAATTTCTTTTGGCCAAATCATTATAAGCGGTTTCAAATAGAACTTCTTTGCTCTTGGAAATACGACCAACTTTCATTAAAAACTCCTCTGGACTTAGAGAGTTATTATCTAATTTTTGATTACTAAATAACTTTTCCTCTCTCTCATTAGATAATCTAGTTATCGAAATATTATCCTTGTCAGTGATAATATTAAAAAAATCATCATAATAATTGTTAGTTTTTGGAATTACTATATTTTCTTCAATTACACCATTTCTGTATACTATAGTCTCTCTGTTTTTAGGGTCCTCATTAATTATATAAAGGTTTTTAATGCTTGTGGTATCAACTGTAGATTCACTACTAATTAAATCCCTAAACTTTCTAACATATCTTCTAAACTCGGATCTTTCAGCCATCGAAGATGTTTGATTTAATACATAATTAACGTTTGAAGTAAACTGACTATTATTCCCTTCATAGTTCTGAATAATAAAATAGGATTGAATGAATATAATTCCAATCAAGGAAATACTCATCATAAATAATAAAAAGATAAAAACTCTTTTACTCATGCATCAAATTTATTATTAAATAAAATAGAAAATTGATATTTAATAAAAGATTAACAATAAAAATCAAACGTATGTTGAGTGGATTTCTAATAATTTTTTTTCTAGCTCCTTAAATGTGCTGTTTTTTATACAATAATCTGATTTTGAACATTTTACATCTTGATCAATTTGACTATTTAAAATTAAATCAACTTTGTATTTAGAATAATTTATTCTTGACTCTAACCTTCTATGAATTTCATCTATAGGTGTTCTAATACATATGATTTTATCAAAATCTGATTCTGACTTATTTTCAAAAATTAAAGCTGCCTCATAGACACAATAATTAAAATCTTGCTTTTTTAGCCATTTAGCATATTCTTCTCTGACCTTAGGATGAACAAGGTTATTTATTGATGTTAATATTTTTTCATCTTTAAATATTATATCAGAAATATATTTTGTGTTTAATTTATTTTTAACAAATGCTTTATCTCCGATAATTTTAATTATTTCAGATTTTAAAATCTCGTCTTCAGTCATCAATTTTTTAGCAGACTCATCAGCAATAAAAACAGGCACACCTAAAGATGAAAAATATTTGATTGCAGTTGTTTTTCCGCTACCTATTACCCCAGTTAAACCTATTTTAATCATTCTAAAATTATTATTTGAATTTGATCAGTATTTAAACGAACATTTTTCACAAATGATGGTTTTTTACTTATTTCAGCTTTTGAAATATTGTTTGGGCTATTAGAGTCATAAACACATTCAATTTTAAAGTCCATAGGATTCACTTCAATGTAATCATTTATGCTAATGTTATATTTGACACTTAGTTCCTTAGGGTAGTAATTGAACTTAGAATTGTCAGAGTTGAATAAAACATTTACAGGAACCTTTATGGTTTCTTCTGTATACTGATCAACTTCTAATAAATATTCAAGTGAATTATCTGAAAAAATCAAATTGTCTAAATCTGGATTAATAAGGTTTAAATTGAACTTAATATCACTGTTAATTTTTTCAAAATTAACAGAATCAGTTTCTAAATATTTTAAATCTGACAGTAATTCTTTGGGGCCGGTAACTACAACAGAGTCAGGAATTAGAACGGGAATTTTAAAATTCTCATATCCAGATTCAAAATTTACATTAACATTTTCTTTAACAGGGATTTTTTTTGAAACGTATTGATCAAAAAAGAATAATATCGAATCTTCTGAAATTGATAATAACTCAACAGATGAACCAAAATTTAGTTTTGTATCTGAAAAATTTTCCTTCTGATTCCACAAAAAATAATTTTTAATTTCTTTTAATTTTTTTACTGAAATTTTCATTTCCGGTTTGCTGAAATAATATTTAGCCAAGTTAAAACCATTGGCTCTTAATTTAAGTACAACACTGTCATGGGATTGATTGTAAATAATTTTATCAGTCGGAAAATCAACAGGTGTTAAATTAAAGGTTATATCCCTATCATATTCAGAACTTAACTTACCCACAACAGATGTGGTTATCGCTAATAACAAAAAAGCTATATAAACATTTAACTTACCCTTATTTGAAAAAAACTTCATTATTTAATTAAAAAACATATTAGGGAAAACCTTCTCAACATCTTTATTTCTATATAATTTAAGCATTAAATATGACTTTAAAAACCCATATCCATATCCAAAAAACTGTATAATAGTTGTTAAGATTGACAATAGACCTACAATTGGATTGTTTTTAACTGAGGATAAAAGAAAAATTAATGAAAAATAAAGCGTAAAAATAGAAATTAAAACATAGTCTAATCCTAAACTAGTTAATACCATTGAAATCAATAAAGTGAAACAAAATAAGGTAGGGAACCAATACATAATCTTTTTGGTTTTTTTATGCCATAAGTTCAAAATAGAGCGAGCAACACCAAACTTATAAACTTGTTTGAAAAAACTAGCAACGGAAATCCTTCTTTTATGAAACACCTTTACATCAATGTATAGTCCTGTTGTGAAACCCATATCGTTTAATCGTATTGACAGATCAGGGTCTTCACCAGGGTGAATTTTACCAAACCCTCCACTTTTATTAAAAGCAACTTTTGAAATCCCCATATTAAAACTTCGGGGTTGAAAATTTTTAGACTTATGCCCTCCTCTTATATGTCCTGTAGTAATAAATGATGTCATTGAAAAGCTAACCGCTTTTTGAAAATCACTAAATGATTTGTGAGAATCATCTATCCCTCCAAAACAATCCATGTAATTGTTTTTCAAATTACTTATTAAACAAAGCATATAATCTTTTGGAAGAATGCAATCTGAATCAAGGATAATAAAATAATTTCCTTTGGCTTTTCTCATACCATAATTTCTAGAATCTCCAGGGCCTGAATTATCTTTGAAATAGTAGTTAATGTTTAATTTATCCTTGAAAAAACCTACAATATTCTTACAGTCTAAATTTGAACCATCTTCAATGATTACAATTTCAAAATCTTTTGATCCTAGTAAATTATCAAAACTAATAAGTAGCTCATTAATTTCATTCGGTCTATTGTAAACAGGAATTATAAAAGAAATATCTTTGGACTGCATCTTGTAAAATTAAGCAATAAATAAAAAAAGGGTTTAGAAAACTAAACCCTTTTTTTAATCTGGCAAGTTTAATTTATTTGACAATCAATTTAGACACACTTGTCTTACCATCAATTGTTACTCTAGTAGTGTAAAAACCGCTTACAAGGTTAGATACATCTAAATCATCATTAAATATTGTAGTTGAAATAACTTTTCTTCCATTGATATCAAAAACTTCAACAAATTTATCTCCAGAAACGGATGAAAGAATAGTTACTGTATTCCCATCAACTGGATTAGGATAAATTCTAAGGTTTAAAAGATCAACATCAGAAATTCCTAACGTACCAGAAATGTTCATAGTAAACGCTCCATTAGCACTTGAATAACCTTCAACCATTATGTAATAAGTTGTAGTTCCATCTGAAGTAAATGTAATTTCTGACTGCAGACCACAAGAATCATCATTATAATAAATTTGTTCACCAGTACATGAGTCAAAAATTCTTAAATAAGTATCATAAGAACTTCCACATAATGAAACAGTAACATCCTCTTGAACTCCATCTCCAGTGAAAGAATACCATAGATCATTTGATGGATTGTTTCCAGAATCTGTAGCATTAGTTGTATCACCGGAAATTGTGTCGCCTAGGCTTAATGCAGTTGCACCTGAACACTCATCATTACAAATATTACTCAGAGCAAATGTGAGATCACAGTTAGGATCCTCACCTACAACAGTAACTACTGGACTTGAAGTGCTTTCATATGGGCCAAATGTCAATATTCCAGTCTCCTGAGCATATTGTACATTTCCTAAATCATCTGTAAAAGTTAATAATTCAGCACTACCCATGTCAGATAAGTCAAATTCAACAGAAAAGGTGCTATCCGAACAATCAACGTTTGATGTTACTATAGTCGGAGTTGCACACGTGTTTTCTGTTATAGTCAAATCATAGCCAGTGGTATATGGGGATGGCCAGGTTGATACAACTATGTAATATGTCATTTCCGCAGAAACATTCATTTCAAATGATAAGTCATTCGTTGAAGAACCATTTAATGCAGCTGCATAACATTGTACCCCAATGTTTTCACATGAATCATAAGCAAAAATTCCAGCGTAGGTGTTTTCAGGACTCATAGAAACAGTTATTGCAGTATCACTGGTTGCAGTGTATGAATAAACAACATCATTTCCACCTAAATAACTATAAATAGTATCTGCACAACCATCACCTGGAAGACCATTATAATTATTTGAATAATTAGCGGTATCGTCAGCAGTGTTATAAGGTAATCCATCAATCTGAATGGGTGCAGCACAGTTATCTCCTAAGGCAACTGTTGAGAAATCACCTCCAAATGAAGTATATAGACTGTAGACACCTTCCGAACAAACAGCTCTAACATAAAAAGTGTAGTCTGTACTAGACTCTAAGTCATCTAAAACAAGTTCAGTAGTCTCAACAACTGTACCTTGACCAGTAGGTGGATCTAGCTCAGCTAACTGAACAACGTATTCCCATTGAGTTTCTTCACTAAAACCAGCGTCCCAAACTATATTTGCACCATTAAGTGATTCATTTGAAACAGAAATATTTATCGGAATGTCACAATCTGGCATTTCCTCAACAACTATTGAATCAACATACATCGCATAACCTTCAGAATCTGTAGAGGGAACATGAAACGCGATGAATGCCGGTCCAGAATAAGCAGATAAATCTACATTAACTTGTGTCCAATCACCTGAGTATTCGGTCGTTTCACTCAAAGTTATGGTGAAGTCTTCTGGATTTGATGTTGTCGTAGACATTAATACTGCCATAGAATTGTTTGGCTCATCATTTCCGAATGATTTTGCTGCAAATTTAAGTCTGTCATTACCAGATAAATTAAACCTAGGAGAAATTAAATAATCATCATTTTTACCTTGGTTTGCATACGTGTATAAATAGGCTGCTTGACTTCCCTCAAAAGCATTGCTAACATTAGTATTCCATGAGGAATTATTAGGTGCTTCTTCAGGGCTTAAATCAATAATTGTCCAGCAAATTTCGTTTTCTGAATCTGGTTCAAAACTTTCTGAGAAAGGCAGTTCAAATAAATCAGCACAACCTGTTGTAAATGCGTAACTTACAACACCACTATTCTCTCCATCACATGTAGATCGAATATGTAAAACATAATTTGTTAAGGGATCAAGACCTGAAATTGATACTGAATTTTCAGTAATAGTGGTTCCAGATTCAAATTCTTCTCCCGCAGGTAAAACAGCATATTCAAACCCTGCAACGTTTTCACCAGATGATGACCAAGTAAAGTCTGCAGAAGTACCTAAGATATTAGAAACACTAATGTCCGTAGGATTTGGACATTGTTGTGAGATTCCCTCAAAAACTATATTTGCATATCTCAGTAAGGCATCATAAGGTGTTGGGGGTGCTAGCCCGTCAATTGGGGTTGAATCATTGTACGAAACCAGTGCTATTCTAGATGTGCCATCATAAAGAGAAGCATAAAAATCATCTCCAGAACCGTCGTATGAACCTGTGTCCATCGTATCATGACCTGCAACAATTAGATTTTGAGTTCCATTGTAATCAAATGGTGTATCCAAAGTTATCGTGACTATCTGGTCTACGACTTCAACAGAACCACTAAAAACAAGGGTTAATTCGGACGGGGCTATATAGGAATATGCTCCATCTTCATTTTGTGGATGCTCATTTAAATCTGTATGGGCCATATAAATATCCCATGTTCCAGTATTTTCCAAATCGGTTGTTGGAGTTGCAAAATATTTTAGTCCGGTTATCTGACCAGATGCATTAATCAAATTTGCATTATATATTGTTTGACTGTAAGAGTATTCATAATATGGCTCCACAGGCTGGCTCTGATTTGTCCATTCCTCGCTTCCGACAGAAACTTGTGAAAATGAGAAAGTTGAAAAAAGAAAAATCGTAATTATTGAAAATAAGTAGTTTTTTGTCATGACATTTTAATTTATTGATACTACAATTTATTAAAAAACAGTCAATTATAAAAACCTAAAAAACGCTTATTGTGTGATACTAATTTAGAATCACTGATTTTCAATTATGTCCATAATACTGTCACTAACACCCATGTTACTAAACCCACCATCATTATATAAGTTTTGAAGAGTAACTCTTTTTGTTAAATCACTAAAAAGGGTAATGGTGTAATTAGCACAGTCCATTGCAGTGGCGTTGCCCAAGGGTGACATTTTATCTGCGTATTTAATAAAACCATCAAAACCTTTGACACCTTTACCAGCAGTGGTGGGTGTTGGAGATTGAGAAATTGTATTTACTCTTACTTTTTTATCTTTTCCAAAGAAATAACCAAAACTCCTTGCGACACTTTCTAAATAGGCCTTATTATCAGCCATGTCATTATAATCTGGAAAAACTCGCTGAGCAGCCATGTAGGATAGAGCTACAATACTACCCCACTCATTCATAGCGTCATTTTTATAAAGTGTTTGCATGACTCTATGGAAAGACATAGCAGATACATCCAATCCTTTATGTGTCCAATCATAATTTTGATCTGTATAAGATTTACCTTTTCTTACATTAATAGACATCCCAATTGAATGCAGAACAAAATCTAATTTACCCCCCAATATATTCATGGAATCTGAAACCAATTTTTCCAAATCTTCTAGGGATGTTGCATCGGCAGGAATTACTTTGGATTTTGTTTTTTCTGCTAGTTCGTTAATTTGGCCCATTCTCATTGCCACTGGTGCATTGGTTAAAACAAATGTTCCCCCTTCTTCAAAAACCCGTTCAGCGGTTATCCACGCAATTGAATTTGGATCTAACGCTCCGAAAATGATACCTTTCTTTCCTTTAAGTAAACCGTGTGACATATAAATATTTTTAATTTTAGTAAATATAAGATTAATTAAGTAACTGTTTTGCATGAATAAATGCAGATTCTGAAGCATTATTACCCTCTAACATTTTTGCTATCTCAACAATTCTGTCATTTTCGTTTAATTTCAACATCATTGTTTTAGTAAATCCTTCCTCATCGGATTTATAGATTTTAAAATGAGATTCACCCATGGCAGCAATCTGCGGTAAATGAGTGATAGAAAAGGTTTGGAGTTTAGAGCCAAGGTTCTTCATAATTATTCCCATCTTTTTAGAAATTTCCCCTGAAACACCTGTGTCAATTTCATCAAAAATAATTGATGGCAACTGATTATAATTTGCCATTATGGACTTAATAGCGAGCATAATTCTTGACATTTCTCCTCCAGATGCGGCCTCTTTTATTTTTTTAAAGTCATACCCTTTATTAGCTTTAAATAAAAATTGAATTTCATCCATTCCTTTTTTATAAAAATTTTCAGAAGGCACTAAATCTATTTTAAATTTAGAATTTTTCATTCCTAAATCTGTTAAAACATTTTCGATACGACTAATAAAGTCCGGAATAACCAAAAGTCTATTCTCATGTATTTTTTGGGCAACTTCTTTTAATTTATCTTTTAATAACAAACATTCCTTTTTAAGAAAAGATATTTTCTGATCTATATTTTCAGTCGACTCAACCTTTTGGGCTAATTTGTCTCTGAATTCAACTAGATCTTCTATAGTTGATATTGAATGTTTTCTAAATAAGTTATTTATAGAATCAATTTTAGCAATAACAGTATTTAATTTATCTGGATTTTGTTCAAGTGAATTTAAAATAGAATCGATATCAGAAGCTATATCATCTGTTTCAATTTTTAAGGAGATAATTCTATCTAAAATAGATTTATATTTTTCAGAATTCTCAGAAATTTTTGAAATAGAATTTTTAAGTTTTAACAGATTAGATGAAATACCTAAATCCTCATTATTAATTAATTGACTACTAAAGTTTAGTTCACTTGAAATCTCTTCAAAATTTGAAAGAGAACTCTGTATGTTTTCTAGATCTTCTAAATTCTCATTTAATACATTGGAACTGTCAATTTCATCAAGAATAAATCGATTATAATCGATAGATTGAATTAAATTTTTTCTTTCATCAACAAGAAAATCTAAATCCCTTTTTTTTGTTTTATAAGAGTTAAGTAAATTTTCATATTCTAGAACATTGTTGCTGTTATTAGAAATAATATCTAAAATATTAAATTGAAAATCGTCTTCTAATATTTCTAAATTTTGATATTGTGAATGGATGTCTATAATCTTGGAGCCTATAGCAGATAATTGACCCAAATTTACAGGACTATCATTAATAAATGCTCTCGATTTTCCAGATGATGATATTTCTCTTCTCAAGATGGTTTCAGTATCATAATCTAACTCCTGTTTGTCAAATATGGATTTTAAATTATATGAACCAATATCAAAAACTCCTTCGATAATACACTTTTGTGACTTGTCTCTGTTAACAGACAAGTCTGCCCTTTTACCTAAAATTAGTGAAATACCACCAACCAATATTGATTTTCCAGCACCTGTCTCACCAGTAATCACTGTGAAACCATTATTAAAAGAAACAGAAAGTTCATCAATTAATAAGTAGTTCTTAATGGATAAGGATTTTAACATTTAAGAAGTTTAATGATTATTAAAATTAACAATTGTATTTTAATTAGAAACTAATATTTCTCCATTTATCAGAATGATTTGAAGCAATTTTACTCAATGTGGAGATTAGGTTTGTAACTGGAACCTTTGGTCCTGCACTAAAAATATCTAAAATTTCATCGGCTTTTGTATCAAAAAAAACTCTCATAATATATGAATTTGGCCTTCTTCTATCCATTTGGCCTAATAACATGATGGATTCAGCTATTGATTCTTTAGCGGCTTTTGGTTGAGTTGCCATTATATCTAAACCTTTTATGTGATAATCATACATGGTTTTTCTGTATTCTTTATAGGTAGTTGATAAAATATTATCTATTAAATAATAACGGGACTGAAGTCCATCACTCGGACCCCATCCCCGAAAACCTTTTTGCTGCGAAAAATCTAATATTTTTTGAGCTTTATTGAAATATTGAGTTCCGGAATTTAGTTCAAAAGTATCTGAATCTACTCCTAGAATCATATTGATATGAAAAGCAATTACTGAAACTAAATTGTTTTCAAATTGGTTCTCGTTAAAAGAAAGATTTTGGTACTCTTGATATCTAAATGAGAAATTTCTATCATTAAAATTGTAAACCAAGGAATTATAAGATGAATTGTATATTGGTCTGGATGACTGAATTTGAATTGTGCCTTGAAAAATATCATTTTCATAGGAATTAATATTAATGAACATTGAACAGTCAATTTTTTCATTAGGTCTAACCAATTTACCTGTCCAACTGTTGTTATTTACAAATTCTGATAATTGTGTTTCTAAAGTTTTAAAAACTTGAAGGTTTTCATCACCTGTTTGTCTAGCGTCAATTATAATATCACAATTTAATTCTTGAGAGTATAAATGTGAGAAACTCACTACAAATAATAAATAAAAAAATTGTCTCAACATATCTATATTATATGATTAAAAATATCCTTTGCAACAGCTGATTTTTTCTTTAAATCATAGTTAAAAACTTCATTTTTTGAATTTATAACACTAACCTTGTTTGTATCATATCCAAAACCTGCCCCCTCATCGTTTAGTGAATTCAGAACAATAAGATCTAAGTTTTTATTGATAATCTTTTTTTTGGCATTTTCAAGCTCATTTTCATTTTCTAATGCAAAACCAACTAAAAACTGGTTGGATTTAATTTTTCCTAACTCAAAAAGTATATCCTTTGTCTTTTTAAACTTTACATTTAATTCTTTATTGTCTTTTTTTAGTTTTTTTTCTGAAAACTCTAAAGGTTTGTAGTCACTAACTGCTGCAGACATAATAACTATGTCCGAGTTGTCAAAAAAACTCAATGTTTTTTGTAACATTTCATCGCTTGTCTTAATTTTTATCAATTTTATTTTATCTGAGGGTAAATTAATTTTACTAGGTCCACTGATTAAAGTTACATTTGCTCCTAAATTGATTGCCTCTTGAGCAAGCGAATAACCCATCTTTCCCGTTGAATGATTTGAAATAAATCTTACGGGATCAATTTCCTCTATTGTTGGACCAGCGGTAATTAAGACGTTTTTATTTTTCAAAGGTAATTGACTAGAAAAATGATCAATTACAAAGTCAATAATTTCTTTTGGTTCAGGAAGTCGGCCTTCCCCGACCAAGCCACTTGCTAATTCTCCGACTGAAGGAGGAATTAATACATTTCCGAAAGATTGTAGTTGAGATATTGATTTCTTGGTAGATTCATGCTTGTACATGTCTAAATCCATAGCTGGAGCAAAAAATACTTTAGATTTGCATGATAAATAAACCGCAATTAAAAGGTTATCACAATTCCCATTAGACATCTTAAATAAAGTGTTAGCTGTAGCGGGACATACTATCATAAAATCACACCATAATCCGAGATCAACATGATTGTTCCATACACCATCTTCATCTTCAGATTTAAAAGTTGAATAAACAGGGTTATTTGATACAGTTGATAAGGACAGTGGAGTGACAAAGTCTTTTGCACTTTCGGTCATCACTACTTTGACATTCGCACCCTCTTTTATAAAGGCTCGTACTATATTAGGACTCTTATATGCAGCGATACCACCAGAAATACCAAGAAGGACATTTTTACCGCTTAAAACTGACATTATTTATTCTTCAATTTCCTCTTTGCTATCTCTATGATAAACTTTATCATCTAACCATTCTTGAATGGCAACAGCGTGAGGTTTAGGAAGCTTTTCATAAAATTTAGAAACTTCAATCTGCTCCTTATTTTCGAAGATTTCTTCAAGACTATCATTGTAAGTTGCAAATTCCTCTAGTTTTTCAATAAGCTCTTTTTTGACATCTCCCTTAATCTGCTCAGCTCTTTTAGAAATAATCGAAATAGCCTCATATATATTATCAGTCTGACTTTCAATTTCGTTACGATTATAAGTTTTTGTTGTTTGAGCTGCTTTTGAATTTTTAATATCCATTGTTTTTAGATTAAATATTATTAAGTTTTACTAATTCCTCCATTTTGGTTTCCATTTCTTTCAAAAATTCAGAATCTTTATAATTATTTTTAAAAGAATTGAAATAGTTAACTACATTTCCAATTCTTTCTTCCTGTTTCCACACAACACTATTGATAGCCAGCTTGTATGCTGAATCAAATCTGTAATACAATGCTTTTTCCCTCAAATCAGATCCTGGAAAATCAATAAGAAAATTATCAAATGATTTTATAGATGCTTGATAGTCAGTTAAAACATTGTACTGAAGTGCAATGTTAAATTCTTTAAACTCCAATCTGTAGTCTAATTCAAAAATTAATTCGTTGGCGTCATTAATTAATTCTGACTCAGGGTATGAATTTATAAATTCTTGTAGTTTATCAATGGCTATTTTAATATTCTCGGGATCTTTTGAGAATACAGGAGCCATTAAGTAATAACTTTTAGCACCAAGGAATGCAACCTCCTCAACTTTTTCACTATCTGGATAAGAATTAACAAATCTTTCCATTTGATAAGAAGCACTATTATAGTCTTTGGTGTTATAAAAGCACATTGCTTGCATGTAAGTAAGCTTTTGGGCTTGGGGTTTACCTCTGTATTGAGGTAAAATTTGAGCAAAAAGTCGTGAAGCTTTTGAAAACTTTTCGTTATCATACAACTCTGTACCAAGATTAAATTTTACTGAAATCTCATCAGTAGTCAACGCTTTTTGATATTCACTACAGGAAAGAGTGAACATAATTATCAATAAAGTGTATATAACTTTTCTCATATTTTAGGGTGTTCAAAATTATGAATTAATTATGGATAAAAAAACATACTTAATCAATCTTATTTAATCCTTTCAAATATTTTTTCAATTCTTTGCCAAAAATATCAACAAAATTAGGATTGATATCTATTATAAAATCATTCAAATTTTGATCGAAATCGGAAAGACCTATTTTAAAAAATGACTTTGAACAAGCAGTTGCATAATTAAGTTCTAAATTATCGTTTTTATAATAGCTGATTAATGCGTCAAACTCCGAGTCAATAAATTCTTGCAAATCTAGATTTTTTATAACACCATTCCATCCAAAATCTTTTGATTCAAAATAAGAATCCCAATGATTTAGTTTTGTATCAACATCTGATAAATAAGTAATGAATTTTATCTTATTCTCATTTATTCCGTAGTCTTTGAGAATATTTATCAATTTGTCATATTGCTTAAACTCACCGATATTTACAATAACCCCAACAGATTCAATTTTTTTATTTTCTGCAGATTGAACTCTAGATTCAATTGCTCTTTTTATGAATTTTCTATTGGATCTGTTTTTAAGGAATTTTATAAACATATTTTAGTTTAATTAAAACAAAAATAACTAATTTAACTATGTTTTTTTAATATGAGAATATTTTCATTTTACTTATTATTTATTTCTCTACTTTTTCAGGGTTGCTTTGAAACAAATAACAATTCCTTTGATGGTAAAAACATTTCTATTAACTCTGAAATTAAAGTTGATTCAAGTATTATAAATTTTTACCTGCCCTACAAATCTAAACTTCAAGATGGATTAATGAATAAGCCCATCTCCTACTCATTAAAAACGTATAAGAAAAATGATGGTATTTTAAATAGTTCATTAGGAAATATGTTTGCTGATGCAACATATGATTTAATAAATCCAATTTTTAAAGATAAAACTGGGAATTCCATAGATGTTGTTTTGTTAAATAATGGAGGAATAAGATCGATTATTTCTCAGGGGCCAGTAAGTGAAAAAACTGCCTTTGAATTAATGCCTTTTGAAAATAGTATTGTAATTGTAAAATTAGACGGAAATTCAATTAAAAAAATGGTTGATTATTTAGTAAAAGTTAGACTTCCTCACCCGATTAAGGGACTTGAGATTATTTTAAACAAAGATTATAGTGTTGAATCCGTTTTACTAAATAACAATCCGATAGATGAAAATAAAAACTATTTTGTAGCTACAACCGATTATCTTCTTGATGGTGGAGATAAAATGTACTTTTTAGCTGAATCAAAAGAAACTACAATAATAGATTACAAAATGAGGGATGTGTTGATTGATTATTTTATTAAAACAGACACCCTAAAACTTAAAACAGATAACAGGTTTATAATTAATTAAATGGATAGGAGAAAGTTTTTAAAGAATTCTGTATTTGGGTCCTTAGCCTTGGGGTCTACAATACATAATTACAGTTGTGAAACTAGTGATTTAAAAAAAATTACCATTCTTCATACAAATGACGTTCATAGTCATATTGAGCCTTTTTCGTCAGAACATTCTGAATTTCCGAATCAAGGAGGTTTTGAAAGAAGATCAACCCTAGTTAATTCGATTAGAAACAACAACCCAAATACGTTGTTGTTTGACGCAGGAGATATCTTTCAGGGAACCCCTTATTTTAATTTTTTTAACGGAGAGTTAGAGTTTAAATTAATGAGTTTACTTAAATATGATGCTGTGACCATTGGAAATCATGATTTTGATAACGGAATCACTGGATTGTATGAGCAAATGCCAAAAGCATCTTTTGATTTTTTAATATCAAATTATGATTTCTCAAACACTGTTTTAGAAGGTAAAACCAGAAATTATAAAATCTATAATAAATTTGGAATTAAAATTGGAGTTTTTGGACTTGGAATTGAACTAGAAGGTTTGGTAACTAAAGAGCTTTACAAGGAGACTAAATATTTAGATCCCATAGAAATATCAAGAGATATTTCCAACAGATTAAAATTTGAAGAAAATTGTGACTTGATCATCTGCCTGTCACATTTAGGTTATAAATATGACAACCTTCCTGAAAGAGTATGTGATTATAATCTTGCTAAAAAATCAAATCATATTGACCTGATAATTGGAGGACATACACATACTTTTATGGATAAACCAATTGTTTTAAAAAATGAAAAAGGGAATGATGTTATTATAAATCAAGTTGGATGTTTCGGTCTGTATCTAGGACAAATTGACTTTTTCTTTGACCGTAATAATAAAAGGTCATTTAGGTCATCCGTACTTAAAATATAGTACTATTTTCCGTTTTGGATAGGGTTTGAATCAGGCATTACCTTATTCAATATAGTGTAAACAGGACAAAATTTTGTAAAAGGACTTATTATCTGTAATACCGCAACTCCAACAGCTACCCAAATCCAGTCTAAACCAAACTGATTAGCTAAGGCTATTGAACCTAAATATAACAACCCTACTATCCCATCGTGTACTCTTACTTTTATAATATCTTTTTGATTCATGATAAGTTTAATTTTAATTGTTTCTAAAATAATAAATTTTGACCAGAAACTAAGTTGGTTAGTTCATTTTCAGAGATAATATTTATATTGAGTTTTTCAGCTTTTAGCTTTTTACTAGGTCCCATATTTGCTCCTGCAACTAAATAACTTGTTTTTGATGATAAAGAAGATGATATTTTACCTCCGTTTGTTTCAATAAATCTTTTCAATTCATCCCTAGAAAAATTTGAAAAAACTCCAGAAATGACAAAAGATTTTCCCGCCAATATTGAAGATACGTTTTTATCTGAATCATCAATTTCAAACCTAACACCGTTTTTCTTTAACTTATTAATAATTTGAATGTTATCATTATCTAAAGCAAATTCTAGTATACTATTTGCAATCTTTTCACCAATTTCATCAACCAATATTAACTCGTCAAAACTGCTATTTAACATATTGTCGATGCTTTCAAAATGTTTTGCCAGCTTTTTAGCAACGGTTTCTCCAACATATCTAATACCTAATCCATATAAAACCCTCTCAAATGGAATTTTTTTGGACTCAATAATTCCCTCTAACAAATTGTTAGCGCTTTTATCAGCCATACGATCTAAATGAACTACTTGGTCAAATTTCAAATCATAGAGATCTGAACAATTCTTGATTAAATTTGCATTAACTAGCAGAGCTACAGTTTCTTGACCTAAGCCTTCAATATCCAAAGCTTTCCTAGAGATATAATGTTGTATTCTACCTATAATTTGAGGTTTACATCCGTTATAATTTAGACAGTAGTGATTGGCTTCCCCTTCCAACCTGTGTAGTTTTGAACCACATTCAGGACAATATTCTGGAAATTCAAATTTCTTGGAATCCACTGCTCTTTTTGACTTATCAACATTTGTAATTTTTGGTATAATATCTCCACCCTTTTCAACATAAACAAAATCTCCAACTCTAATATCCATAGATTCAATAAAATCAGCATTATGAAGTGATGCGCGTTTTACAATTGTTCCTGCTAAATTTACAGGCTCTAAATTAGCGACAGGCGTTATTGAACCTGTTCTTCCAACCTGAAAAGAAATATTATTTAAGCTAGTACCAGTATTTTCAGGCTTAAACTTGTAGGCCATTGCCCATCTTGGAAACTTTGAGGTAAAACCAAGAATTTCCCTCTGATAAAAATCATTCACTTTTAAAACAACCCCGTCTATTTCAAATGGTAATTCAGATCTATTTTTTTCCCAGTGTTGTATAAATTCAAATATTTCTTCAATTGAATCACTATGCATATGATTTTGAAAAACATTGAACCCTATATTTTTGGCTTTTTCTAAAAAATCAATTTGACTTTTAAATAAATTAGGATTTTCAACAGAATAAAGCAGACATTCTAATGGTCTTGTTGAAACCTCCTTACTATCTTGTAATTTTAAACTACCAGAGGCTGTATTTCTTGGATTTTTGAAAGGTTCCTCACCATTATGAATTCTTAACTTATTTAGCTCATTAAAGCCTTCAATAGGCATTACAACCTCGCCTCTGGCTTCAAAATTATTTGAGAAATTACCAATTAACTTAAGTGGGACCGTAGGGATGGTTTTTATATTAGCTGTTACGTCGTCTCCTTTCACTCCGTCTCCTCTGGTTACTGCTTTTATCAATTCACCGTTGCTATACAGTAAATTAATAGAAACACCGTCAAATTTTAATTCACAAGTATATTGAACAGGCTCTTCTATTATCTTTTTAATTCTTTTCTCCCAATCTTTTAAATCTTCTAGGGAGTAAGAGTTATCTAGGGAGTACATTGGGGTTTCATGAACAGATGTGTTAAAAGATTTTGTAACCTCACCACCTACTCTTTGAGTTGGAGAGTTTTTATCAAAAAAATCAGGATTTGATTTTTCCAAGTCATTTAACTCCTTGAGCATCATATCAAATTCATAATCAGAAATCAGAGGGTCATCAAGAACATAATACCTATAATTATGATCATGAAGTTTTTTCCTAAGACTAAAAATTTTTTCTGATATATTCATTACATTTATCAAGTTACATTGTAACAAAAAAACTACTCTAAGATAGTAAATTGAAGCTCATGAATGCACTTAAAATAACTGTTTTTTTTATATTTTTTTCCCATATAAACATTCATTTTTCTCAAAATAATAAGATCATTCCTGAACCCTATGAACAAACCATTAAACAAGGGGTTTTTTATTCGATTGAAAGTCCAGATATTATTACAGAATCTGATTTTAATTCTGCTGCTACTCTTCTAAAAGATGCTCTTAAAAAATTAAACTTTAAGTCCGATAAAAAATCAAAAAATATTATAAAATTTATAATAAATAAAAATCTTGACATTGAGGAGTATACTCTTTCTATCAATCCAAAAGAAATTCAAATTGAGGCATCGTCTAATCTTGGGGCTTTACATGCCTTCCAATCTCTAAATCAATTAATTTTATTTAATAATAAAAAAGGGGTTTTAAAGATTCAATCTCAGATAATCAATGATTCTCCAAGATTTAAATATAGAGGAATGCATCTTGATGTAGGAAGACATATGTTTTCTCTTGATTTTATAAAAAAATACATAGACGGATTGGCTATGCTAAAATTCAATAATTTTCATTGGCATTTGACTGAAGATCAAGGGTGGAGGGTTGAAATAGAGAAATATCCAGAGTTAAATAATATCGGTTCATTCAGGGATTCTACATTAACTGGTCATTACACTGATAAACCATGGCAGTTTGATAAAACTAGGTATGGAGGTTTTTATACTAAAAAAGAAATTAATGAGGTCGTCAGATACGCTAGCGATAGAGGAATTAATGTTATTCCAGAAATTGAAATGCCAGGTCATTCTCAGGCGGCCGTGTCCTCATATCCAGAACTGGGATGTACTGGTGAGCAAGTTGGAGTTGCTCCATTATGGGGTGTATTCAAAGAAATTTATTGTAGTAAAAATGAAACTTTTGATTTTTTAGAAGATATTATTGACGAAGTAGTTGAACTTTTTCCTGGAAAATACATACATATTGGTGGAGACGAAGCACCTAAAACAAATTGGAAAGCGTGTGGAAATTGTCAAAATGTGATTAAACGTGAAGAATTAAAAGATGAACATGAATTACAGAGCTATTTTATCACTCGAATGGAGAAGTACATTAATTTAAAAGGAAAGCAAATCATTGGGTGGGATGAGATCTTAGAAGGAGGATTAGCTCCTAATGCAACAGTTATGTCATGGAGAGGTGTTTCAGGTGGTATAGAAGCTGCAAAAATGAATCATGAAGTAATTATGACTCCAAATGCAACTTGTTATCTAGATCATTATCAAGCAAAAGACACTGGCAATGAACCTCTTGCGATTGGTGGTTATACCCCAATTGAAGAGATTTTCAATTATGAGCCAATCCCTAATGAATTGGATAAAAGTCTTCATAAATATGTGATAGGTGCCCAAGGAAATGTATGGACAGAGTACATGAAAACAAGCAAACAAGTTGAGTACATGGTTTTTCCAAGAATATTTGCATTATCAGAAGTTGTATGGTCAAAAAATAAGCCATCATTTGAAGTATTTGAAAAAAAGGTAATTGACTTCTACCCTATTTTAAATGATATGGACATAAATTACTCTAAACACTTAGAAAGATTGGAAGAATGATTATTGAAGTATGTGCTGATTCCTATGAATACGCTGAAAAAGCTGAAAAAGCAGGTGCAGACAGAATTGAATTGTGTAAACACCTACATTTAGACGGATTAACCCCGAACTATAAAACTGCAAAAAAAACAATAGAAAATTTAAACATCCCTGTATTTGTATTAATTAGACCCAGGCATGGTGATTTCAATTATTCTGAAAAAGAATTTGAGCTAATGAAAGCTGATATCGTTAAATTCAAAGAAATGGGCTGTAAAGGAATTGTTTCAGGTATTTTAAACAATGATAATACAATAGATATTAAAAGAACTAATGAGTTGGTTAACTTATCTAGACCCTTGGAATTTACTTTTCACAGGGCATTTGATGTGGTGACTGATCCGCTAAAAGAATTAGAAAAACTCATCCAATTAGGCGTTGAGAGGGTTTTAACTTCTGGACAGAAACAAAAAGCAGTCAAAGGAATAGAATTACTGAAAGAATTAAAAAAAAATGCAAAAGATAAAATTATAATAATGCCTGGAAGCGGAATTAATAAATTAAATATTATGAATTTTAGATCTTTTAATGAAATTCACGGATCATTTAAAAATGAAATTAATACTAATGTTTTGCTTTAATAAATCTTGGAAATCCTGCAAAATCTTTTTTAACAGAAAAATTTAATTTACTATTTAACAATTCGGTTTTTAATTCACTACTAAACCTTTTATTTATTTCAAAATAAATCATTCCCTTACTTTTTAGACCATATTTTGAAAAATTAATAATTTCCAGATAATATTTTAAAGGTTCATTATCATCAACAAAGAGAGCTAAATCTGGTTCAAAATCTAATACATTTTGTTTCATTATTATTTTTTCAGATTCTAATACATAAGGAGGGTTTGAAACAATAACATCATATTTTTTATGGGATTTATATTTAAAAATATCAGCATTAATAAAATTAACCTCAACATTATTCAGCTTTGCATTTTCTTTAGCAACTTCAAGTGCGTCTTTTGAAATATCAATTGCGGTAACTTTTGCATTAGGTAGATTTTTAGCAAGGCTTATTGCAATGCAACCACTCCCCGTCCCTATGTCTAAAATATTTTTTCCGTCTAAATCTTCTTTTAACATTAATCTAACCAACTCTTCAGTTTCAGGCCTTGGAATCAAAACCGAACTATTAACCTTAAATTCCATATCCATAAAGCTTGTCTTACCTAAAACATACTGTATGGGTTCATGAGTTTTCAATCTTTCTAATGCACTTTGAAAAAAGGTTTGATTTGATTTGTTCAGATCAATCTCATTAGCTAATAGAATTTTTGATCTAGGGATTTTTAAGGAATCCTCTGACAATAAATTAAAAATAGAGTTCAACTCATCCATTTCATAAATCGATGAAAGCTCTGAAATCATTTTTAATTTAAAATCTTGTAATGTCATTGTAGCTTCTTAGTCATATGTACATCACAATTATGATGACTAGTATCACCCATTGGCCCATTTAAATTTTTAAAACCAAATATTTTATAAAGATGGTGCGATGTTTTCAAAGCCGATGTTGATTCTAGATAACAAACATCGTACTTAACTTCCTTTGCAAAGTCTAAGCATAATCTCAAAAGATATTTACCTAATCCTTTTCCCCTTAATGAACTATGAAAATAAAACTTTTGGAGCTCACATATATTATCATCAATACCACTAAGTTGCTTTATCCCGCAGCCTCCAAAAATACTTCCCTCCTTTTCAACTACATAATATATAGATCTAGAATCTTGGTAAGCCTCATACATGCTTAAGGTTTCTTTATCGGCATAAGCTGTTCCAACTAATGGTAATCCTAACTCATAAAATACTCCCTTTATAACGTGACATACTTGCTCGTTATCATTCTTCTCAATAACCCTTATGTTATATCCATTATATTGAAGCATTTTATACTATTTTTGTATTGTGAATATACACGAAAAATATATTAGTAGATGTATTGAACTTGGTAAATTGGGCATAGGAAATACTTATCCTAATCCAAGCGTTGGTTGCTGCATAGTCTTAGACGATAAAATTATTGGAGAAGGTTATACTTCAAAGGCTGGTGGAAACCATGCAGAGGTTAATGCAATAAATTCGGTTGAGGATAAATCACTTTTGAAACTTTCTACTATTTATGTGACACTGGAACCATGTTGTCATAACGGAAAAACACCTCCATGTGTTGACAAAATTATTGCATCTGGAATGAAAAAAGTGGTTATTGGAATCAAAGACCCTAACCCACTTGTTTGTGGAAAAGGAATTGAAAAACTAAAAGAAAATGGAATTGAAGTAATTTCTGGAGTTTTAAAAAAAGAGTGTATAGAGCACCATAAAAGATTCCTCAGCTTCATTATAAATAAAAGACCATATATAATTCTTAAGTGGGCAGAAACCGCTGACGGACATATTGCCCCAAAACAAAAGGATGTTAATGAACCCTATTGGATTTCTAATTCAAAATCAAGAGAATTAGTTCACAAGTGGAGAAGTAAGGAACAAGCAATTTTGGTTGGTGCTCAAACGATTCGTGAAGACGACCCAAGGCTAACAACAAGAGATTGTGAAGGGAAAAATTGTGATATATATATATTGTCAAAAAAAGGACTTAAAAAAAAATATAAAATTTTCAATCAAGACTCAAAAGTTACAGTTCTTGACGGCGAAGAAATTAACTTTAATAAAAACTTAGCTAAACAAATATGCGATAAACTTTATGACGATAAAATTCTTTCTGTCATTATTGAAGGAGGAACTAAAACATTATCAAATTTTATCGATTCTGATATGTGGGATGAAATGAGAGTTTTTAAAACTCAAGAGATATTAGGAGATGGAGTTAAAGGGCCTAAAATAAAATTCAATGCAAAAAGAAAAGTTCAAATTGAAAACAACATACTTGAATATCACTTAAACAATGGGGTAACTTTTTCCAGCATATAATCAGGACATCTTACTGGTCTTTTTGTTTTTTTATTTAAAAAAGCAAGTACAGTACTTCCCTTTACGACTATATCATTTTCCCTTTTTATAATGTAGTTGAAGATTAATCTTGAAGTCGGAATTTTATGTAGCTCCACGCTAACATCTAACTCATCGTCAAAATATGCAGGCTTTAAATATTGTACATTTAGTTTAGAAACCGGTAAAATAATTCCAGACTTTTCCATTTCACTGTAAGACAAACCAAGATTTGAAATCCATGAAATTCTAGCTTCTTCAAAATAATTTACATAACTTCCGTGGTGTACCAAACCCATTTGATCTGTTTCACAATAACGTACTTTTATTCTTTTAGAAAATTTTTTCATTATTCACAAAAAAAAGGGTTAAAAACTGATTATTTTTTAATGATTAAAACCTCGAAAAAAAAAATTTAAAAAACAACCCTTTTTAATTTTTTTTTTAAAAAATTTGTTTACATATTTGTTATTCAAGTTTTGGTAGACGTATGAATCCATACTAAATCAAAAGTGGACTTAAATTCTGACAATTTAATTATTTAATAAATGAATGTAAATGCTAATTCTGTGTGGTCTGACTGTCTTAAGTTTATTAAGGACAACATTCAACCACAAGCTTACAAGACATGGTTTGAGCCAATTAAAGCAATTAAATTAGCAGACAAAGTTTTAAGCGTTGAAGTTCCAAGCAAATTCTTTTACGAGTGGCTAGAAGAACATTATGTGAAGATTTTAAAGGTAGCATTACAAAAAACACTTGGTGATGATGCCAAACTTGTTTACATAATTAAAATGGAAAACACTTTTGGGAATTCACAAGCATTCACTGAAAAGATTCCTAGCTCAAACAGTTCTTCCTTTTCTGCGCAAAATGCAACAACTCCTATTAATAGATCTGTTCCAGAATTAAAAAACCCGTTTATTATTCCGGGGATAAAAAATGTTAAAGTTGAGTCTCAATTAAATCCTAATTACACATTTGAAAATTTCTTAGAAGGTGATTCAAATAGGCTTGCAAGAAATGCAGGGATAGCTGTAGCTAACAAGCCAGGTGGAACTTCATTTAACCCATTTTTAATATTTGGTGGAGTTGGATTAGGAAAAACTCACTTAGCAAATGCAATTGGGATCGATATCAAAAAAAGTTATCCTGAAAAAACTGTTCTTTACACAACCGCTGAAAAATTTACTCAACAATATATTGAAGCTGTAAAAAAGAATAATAGAAATGATTTTATTTACTTCTATCAAATTATTGATGTTTTAATCATCGATGACATTCAATTCTTTTCTGGTAAACCCGGAACACAAGATGTGTTTTTCCACATATTTAATCATCTACACCAAAATGGTAGACAGGTGGTATTGACAAGTGATAAGCCACCTGTTGACATGCAGGATATAGAGCTTAGGTTATTATCTAGATTTAAGTGGGGTCTTTCCGCTGAGCTACAGAAACCAGACTTTGAAACTCGAGTTTCAATTTTAAAAAATAAACTTTACCGTGACGGAATTGAAATGAACGAAGATGTGATTCATTACGTTGCAAAAAACATCAAAAGTAATGTTCGTGAATTAGAGGGTGCGATAATTTCACTAATAGCTCAGGCTTCTTTTAACAGAAAAGAAATTAACATTGCATTGGCAAAAGAAATTATAGAAAAATTTGTAAAAAACACTAAGAGGGAAGTATCTATTGATTACATTCAAAAGATTGTTTCTGACTATTTCCAAATGGATATACCTACTCTTCAATCAAAAACAAGAAAAAGACATATTGTACAGGCTAGACAACTTGCAATGTTTTTTGCAAAGAAATATACCAAAGCTTCATTAGCAAGTATCGGCTCTCAAATTGGAAAAAGAGATCATGCAACTGTTCTGCACGCTTGTAAAACTGTAGATAATTTATCCTCAACTGACAAGCAATTTAGAAAGTTTGTTGAAGATCTTGGAAAGAAACTTTCTGTTTAAATAGCCTCCACAATCAAAGGAAACTTATATATAATACCTAGTTCAATTAGTGAAATCAATCTCTTTCCAGAGATCAATAAAACGATAATAAACTCTATTGATTATTTTGTAGTAGAGAATATTAAAGTGTCCTTTGGCTTTGTTAAAAAAATATGTCCAGATAAAATTCTAAATTATGAGAATTTTGAATTGCTTAATGAAAAAGATCCAGTTCAAACTTCACAACAACTTAAGCCATGTTTAGATGGTAAAGATATTGGCCTGCTTACGGATGCAGGTTGTCCAAATATAGCAGATCCCGGATCTAAATTAATTCTCCATGCACATCAAAATGATATCAATGTCATACCTCTTGTTGGCCCATCCTCTATTTTACTTGCAATGATGAGCTCTGGCTTAAATGGAAATAACTTTAGTTTTAACGGGTATTTTCCTGTAGATAAAAATGAGAGAATAAAGAGGATAAAACAATTAGAGATTTTATCAAAAAATCATAATCAATCACAAATTTTTATTGAAACCCCTTATCGGAATAAAGCATTATTTGAAGATTTAATAAAAAGTTTAAATGACAATACATTGTTGTGTATAGCAACAAATATAGGCTCCAAAAAAGAAAGGATTAAGACATTGTCGGTTAACGACTGGAAAAGAAAAAAATTGAATTTAGAAAAAAATCCTACAATTTTTATATTTCACTGGGGAGATCTTATTTTTTAATTCCTTTGCTGTTTAAATATCTGTGAAATTTCCTTGCATTTCTTTTATGTTCAGAAAGTGATTTGGCAAAACTATGATATCCAGGATTGCTTGGGTCAGCTGCGAAAAAATAATAATTGTGTTTTTCATAGTTTAAAACTGCATCAATGGCTTGAATTGAAGGCATTGAAATAATTCCAGGCGGCAAACCATAGTATTTATAAGTGTTATATGGCGAATCAATTTTTAAATGTTTATTTAAAACTCTTCGAATAATTGTGTTTTTATATTCTTTAAGCTGATATGCAGCAAATTTCACTGTTGGATCAGCCCCCAACTTCCAGTTATCATTTAATCTGTTTATATAAACTCCAGCTATTTTTCGTAATTCGATATTCTGCTTAGACTCTTCATAAACAATCGATGCAAGAATCATTACCTCATTTCTGGTTAAGCCTATTTTATTTGCTTTTTCAACCCTATTGTTTTTTTGCCAAAACTTAGTGTATTCTTCAAACATTCTTTTGTTAAACTTTTCGACACTTGTATTCCAGAAAAAATTATAACTGTTTGGAATATACATCGATAATATATTTCTTTCATCAAAACCTCTTTCTTTAAAAAATTCTGTTTTAAATGAATTTAAAAAAGAAATACTATCAGCTTCAATTTGATTTGAAATTTTTCCAGCTAAATCATTTAAGTCAACAATATTATTATAAATTACATTGACTGTTATGTTATTTGACCTTAATGAATTAATAATCTCGTTATTATTCATCCCATTTTTAATTTGATATTTACCTGGTTTTACATTGTATTTCTTTCGTTTAGCTAAAACATCGAAATCATCTACATTTAATACATAGGATTCAATTTGATTTAGCAACTGATTGTAAGAAGTCCCGGTTTTAATATATAAATCTTTAGATTTTTCATCAAATGAGGTATTTGATTTAAACATAACTTTATAAACATACAAGGAAAATGACCCCATAAAGATCAATCCTAAAGCAACTATTAAAATTACTATTCTCTTTATGTACATACGAATTGACTAATTGAATTAAAATTAAATTTTTTGGAAAGTGATTTAGTGTATTCTCCATTATATGAAACTTTTCTAAAACCTACAGACTCAAAACATTTTATACTAGCTAAATTTTTATTTGAAATATTACAATAAAGATTCTTGATTTTTAATCTTTTTAAAGTGTATTCAACGAGAATATTAAGTGCTAAAGATCCGTACCCCTTGGATCTGTTATTTTTTTCAGCAATAATCAAACTTACACCTGACCTACTATTTTTAAAATCAATATCAAATAAGTCTATAAAACCAATTCTAGAATGATCAGATTTTTTACAAATTACCAGTCTTAATTGCTTGGTTAAATTAATTGGAAGTTTTGATTGATTTATGAGTAATTTGAGTTCCTTATTTTCAAATTTAGAAATCGTATTAGAGGATTTCCAATTTTCATGATCATTTTCCACATAATTGAGAAATGATAAGTCACTGTCGTTTAATTTTCTTAGGTAGATCATTTGTCTAGATTATATTCTCCCGAGTATACCAGCTCTACTCCACCTGAAAGCCATATGTCTGAATAGGTTGACTCGATTTTTTTTAAGGAAACTTTCAACTCTCCACCTTTAGTGTAAATTAGAACTTTATCATTATTGATTTTTGAATTAATTTCTAAACAAACTGCTAATGCTACTGCTCCTGTGCCACATGAAAGAGTTTCATCTTCAACTCCTCTTTCATAGGTTCTTAAATTGACTTCTTCATTTGAAACAGAAAAATAGTTAATGTTTACACCCTTAGTAAAATTTTTTTTAAAATGATTTTTAATAGATTTTGATTCATCAATGATATCAAAATTGTTAATGTCAGATTTTTGAATTAATAAATGTGGAGAACCTGAATCAACAAAAGTTGCATTGTACCCATTATTAAAATGTTTAATTTTTAGAGCATCAATGTTATTCATTTTAACGCTGATCGCATCATCAATTATTTTTGCCTGATGGATTCCATCAATTGCTTCAAATCTGGCACTATCTTTAACAATTCCCAAAAATTTTGCGAAATGAGTTATGCATCTTGATCCGTTACCGCAAAATCCAGACTCCGATGAATCTGCATTGAAATAAACCATTTTAAAATCTAGATTTTTATGATTCTCTAGCAGAATTAAACCATCCGAACCTACTCCTGTTTTTCTATTACATAATTTTTGAATCAGCAAGGAATTGTTTTTGTCAAAGGTTAAATTTCTATTATCAACAATAATAAAATCATTTCCAGTACCTTGATATTTATAAAATTTCAATGCCATCAAAGCAAATATAGCAATATTTAACTCACTTAATATTGTTAAATATGAGTTAAAAAATTTAGCAGGAAAATTGATAATATATAATTTTAAATAAAGTTTTATGACATGAAAAAAATATTAATTTATTCTGTTGGAATTGTATCATTGATACTGTTTATGCTTCTTACTACCTACTACATTAAAAGCACTATTGAATCTAATATTGAGAAAATCAAAAGTGATAATAGCAAGGAGGTAATGTTAGAGAATTTTAAAAAAACCAGAAATAATGATTTAACTTATTTAAACACGCAAACTCCTGACTTTGTTGAAATAGCAAAAAAATCCATTAATACAGTAGTTCATGTCAAAAGCGCATCGTCTAATTCCTCAGATTTTAGTATAGAAGATTTTTTATTTGGAAGAGCACAGAAAAGACCTCAGATGGGTTCTGGTTCTGGTGTGATCATTTCATCTGACGGTTACATAATAACAAATCACCATGTTATCGAAAATGCAGAAGATATACAAATAACAACTAATGACAATCAGTCCTATGAAGCTAAAATCATTGGTAGTGATGAACAAAATGATATTGCATTGCTTAAAATAGAATCCTCTGAAGAGTTACCTTATGCAGTTTTTGGTGATAGCGACTCAACTCAAATTGGGGAATGGGTTCTTGCAGTAGGCAACCCTTTCAATTTAACATCTACCGTAACGGCTGGAATTATTTCTGCAAAATCAAGAAGTTTGGATCCAACGGGTAGAACTACTCAATCCTATATCCAAACTGATGCTGCTGTTAATCCAGGAAATTCAGGTGGTGCCTTAATTAATGATAAAGGTGAATTAATTGGAATAAATACAGCTATCCAAACGCAGACTGGATCTTACGTAGGTTATTCGTTTGCTGTTCCCAGTAATATTGCAAAAAAAGTAATTGAAGATATCTTAGAATATGGAATCGTTCAATATGGATTTTTAGGTGTCACAGGTACTTCATTAAATAGTGCTAGAGCAAAAGAATTAGATGTTTCTGATACAGAAGGTTTTTATATTAACGGAATTGATAAAGAATCAGGTGCAAAATCAGCAGGTATCAAAATTGGTGATATAATAAAGGATATTGACGGAATTAAAATTTCAAAATTTTCTGATTTAAAAGGATATTTAAATACGAAAAGACCTAATGATATTGTAAATATTAATCTTAAAAGAGATAATGAATCAAGAAAAGTAAGTGTACAATTAAATAGAAATGAAAGAATAAATTTTTATTTAATTGGCATACTTAAAAATATGAGTAAAAAAGAGTTAAGTAAAAAAGAGTTAAATCAAGGGGTTAAAATTTCTGAATTTAACTCTGATTATAAAAATTACTGGGAAGACTATGGGGTAAAAGAAGGTGATGTAATTAAAAAAATAAATGGAGCTGTGATTAACTCAATTGCTGATATTGATAAAATTGTAAAGTCCAGAAACTACTACGACCCTGTAACAATTGAAATATTAACTACTGATAATAAGATAGAAAGATTTAACTTTAGATAAATATTTCGAATGAGAATAGATATTATTTCTGCAGTGCCTGAATTATTGTCGGGTCCTTTTGACTCTTCAATAATCAAAAAAAGTATTGATAAAAATTTAGCAGAAATACATATTCATAATTTAAGAAATTACGCTTCAAACAAATACAAATCCGTTGATGATTATCAATACGGTGGAGGGGCTGGAATGGTAATGCTAATTGAACCGATTGACAAATGCATCTCACAACTTAAAAAAGAAAGAGATTACGACGAGATTATATATATGAGTCCAGACGGCAAGAAATTAAATCAGCAAGTCTGTAACAAGTTGTCATGTTTTAAAAACATAATTATTTTATGTGGACACTATAAAGGAATTGATCAAAGAGTAAGAGACAATTTAATTACAAGTGAAATATCTATAGGTGACTATGTATTAACTGGTGGAGAATTACCTGCAGCAATTTTAACTGACAGTATCATTCGTTTAATCCCTGGAGTTTTAGGAGATGAAACCTCTGCATTAACAGATTCATTTCAGGATAATTTATTGTCGTTTCCAGTGTATACACGACCAAAAGAATACAAATCTTGGGAAGTTCCTGAAATTCTACTAAGTGGAGATAGTAAAAAAATAGAAAAATGGAGGATTGAACAGTCAATCAAATCAACAAAGAAAAAAAGACCAGATTTATTATAAATTTATTAAGCATAAATTTCTCTGTAATTTATTTTTTTAATTATATTTGCACGCGTTTCTATTCAACCTCTTAGTTAAAGAAACTTACGTTGGCTAGAACTAACTCAAAAAAATTTAAAATGAGTTCATTAGTAAAGTTTGTAGAAGATCAACTAGTTCAAAACAAAGATCTCCCATCTTTTAGCTCTGGAGATACCATTACTGTTTATTACGAAATCAAGGAAGGTAGCAAAACTAGAACACAGTTTTTTAAGGGGGTAGTATTACAAAGAAGGGGTTCTGGTTCAACAGAAACCTTTACAATTAGAAAAATGTCTGGTTCTACAGGCGTTGAAAGAATTTTTCCTATTAATTCACCTTCACTTCAAAAAATTGAAGTCAACAAAAGAGGTAAAGTAAGAAGAGCAAGAATATTTTATTTTAGAAATCTTACTGGTAAAAAAGCTAAAATCAAGGAAAAGAGAAGTTAATTTATACTTTTCAACAATTGTTAATATCGTTAGTTCACAACAGGTTAACATCTTTATTTTAAAATTTCATTGAATACTCAACATTCTTTATAAATTAGTGTCAGGATTTGTTTGTAGTGGATCCCAAAAGGATCAACAAACACTTTAAAGTGATTACAAATTCAAAGAATGTTCTTTAAAATAGATTGCTTACAGAATTAAGGGGTAACCCAAAATTCGAAATCAGAGAGAAACTAAATTTTAAAATGTGTGCCTGCACAATTTTAGAAAGAAAGACTCACTCTCCCGAGTGGCCTAGCCCCAAAGGAGTCCCAAAAAGCCTAGCTTCGAGGGAGAAAGCCCAATAGGCGAATCAAGTAACCCATCGGGTGCTATCTGATCGAAAGAAAAGATAGAAGTAAGTAATCAGGAATCAAAAAGGGAAAATCTCTTAGGAGACGAGTAACAAAAAGATTCCGACAATAGCGAAGATGTTTACCAGCAAAGCTCCTAGAGCTATGCAATTCGGAAACGAAGGCAAACATATTCGATATTAACAGAGCCGCACCGTGTAGCAATACATAAGTGCGGCTTTCGTTTTTTAATAACTATTTTACTTTTATTCTTTTATTTTATCCCTGTTTTTTATATTTGAATCACTAACTATTCAGAAGAAATTAATGTCGAAGATTATTTATACCAAAACAGATGAAGCGCCAGCTTTAGCTACGGTTTCATTGTTACCAATTATTCAAGCTTTTACAAAGTCATCAGGAGTTGAATTTGAAACTAGAGACATCTCTTTGTCTTCAAGAATATTAGCAACATTTAATGATTATTTGGGTAGTAAAATAAAATATGAAAATGATTTAGAATTTTTAAGTAAACTTGTAAAAGATCCAGACGCAAACATTATCAAACTACCCAATATAAGTGCTTCAATTCCACAGCTTAAAAAAGCAATAAGCGAATTGCAATCCAAAGGATTTAAAATTCCAAATTACCCTGACAAACCTGATGATGAAAATCAATTAATCATTAAATCTATATATGATAAAATTAAAGGTAGTGCAGTTAATCCAGTACTAAGAGAAGGCAATTCAGATCGTAGAGTTCCTGATGCAATTAAAAATTATATAAAATCAAACCCTCATAAACTTGGGAAATGGAGTTCAAATTCTAAAACACATGTTTCTTCTATGAAAAATGGTGATTTTAAAAATAATGAAAAATCTTTGATAAGTGACAGGCACGAACTACTGAATATTTATCACTACGACTCTGATAATAAGAAAACAATATTAAAAGAAAATATAACTATTCATAAAGGAGCCATCATTGACTGTAGTTTTATGAGTATTAAAAGCCTACAAAAATTTATTGAACAAGAAATTTTTGATTGTAAGTTCAAAAATTTGCTTTTTTCATTACACTTAAAGGCCTCAATGATGAAGGTTAGTGACCCAATAATTTTTGGACATGTATTAAAAGTTTTTTTTAAAAGATTTATTGAAAAAAATGATGATCTATTAAAAGATTTAAATGTTAATTTAAATAGTGGTTTATCTAATTTATATGATAAAATAAATGGTCTTGAAAAAACTGTAAAAGAAAAATTATTTTCAGAGCTGGAAGACGAATTTAATATTGGACCTGAAGTTGCTATGGTAAATTCTGAAAACAACATAACAAACTTTCATATACCTAGTGATGTAATTATAGATGCTTCTATGCCAGCTATGATCAAAAGCTCTGGAAAAATGTGGAATAAAAATGGGGAATTAAAAGATACCAAAGCAGTTATTCCTGATAGCAGTTATGCTTCAATATATCAGGCCACTATTGATTTTTGTAAAAAACATGGTGAATTTGATCCTTCAACTATGGGTACAGTTCAAAATGTCGGATTGATGGCTAAAAAGGCAGAAGAATATGGATCACATGACAAAACTTTTGAAATAAAAGAATCTGGTAAAGTATGTGTTGAAACAAAAGACGGAAAAATATTATTTACCCATGATGTGATGATCGGGGATATATGGAGAATGTGCATTGTAAGAAATGAAGCAATAAATGACTGGATAAATTTAGCTATAAAAAGAGCAGAGACAACAAAATACCCAACCGTCTTCTGGTTAGATCAGGAACGTTCTCATGATAAACAATTGATTAAAGTAGTAAAAAATGAACTTAAAAAATTAGATATCTCCTCCTTAGATATTCAAATTCTATCTCCTTATGAAGCTACAGTATTTACTTTAAAAAAGATTAAAAAAGGAGAAAATGTAATCTCTGTTTCTGGAAATGTTTTAAGAGATTATTTAACAGACTTGTTCCCGATATTAGAATTAGGAACTAGTGCAAAAATGTTATCAATAGTACCATTAATGAATGGAGGTAAATTATTTGAAACAGGAGCAGGCGGATCAGCCCCAAAACATGTACAACAATTAAACGACGAAAATCATTTAAGATGGGATTCACTTGGTGAATTTTTAGCTATTTCCGTAGCATTAGAAAACATAGGAATACAAAATTCAAATTCTAAAATTCTTTCTGAATGTCTTACAAATGCAATAGAAAAACTACTTAAAAATCATAAATCTCCATCGAGAAATGTTGGGGAAATTGATAATCGAGGAAGTCATTTTTATTTGGCTTTATTTTGGGCTGAATTTTTATCAATTCAAAATAAAAACATTTCACTTAAAGAAGAATTTAGTGATCTTTATAAAGTTCTTTCAGAAAATGAAAAAGTGATAATTGATGAGATTAATGAAAATCAAGGAAATAAAATTGATTTAAACGGTTACTACAAAACCGATGATCATAAGACCAAAAATGTTATGAGACCATCAAAAACTTTAAATTTGATCATTGACAATCTATAAATACACAAATCATTAAAACAACTGAAAAAGATTCAAACTACACAAACTTAGAAAACAAATCAGTTCACGAAATATTAACGGAAATTAATTCTGAAGATAATTCTGTAGCAGAATCTGTAAAAAAATCGATTCCTCAAATTCTAAAACTAATTGAAAATGCTTCAAAATTGGTTTTAGATAACGGAAGGATTTTTTACATCGGCTCTGGAACAAGTGGTAGACTAGGAATTGTTGATGCATCTGAATGTTTACCCACTTTTGGAATTGATGATAAAATTTTCGGTATAATTGCTGGTGGGGATAAAGCGATAAGAGTTTCACAGGAATTTGCTGAAGATTCTAATACTCAGGCATGGAATGACTTAAATAAACACAATCTGTCAAAAAATGATTTTGTTATTGGAATTTCTGCTTCAGGATCAACTCCCTATGTGGTTTCGGGAATAAAAAAATGTAAAGAGAACGGTATATCAACCGGTTGCATTAGTTGTAATGAAAACTCTGAATTATCTAATATCTGTGATTTTCCTGTAGAGGTTATCGTTGGCCCTGAATACATTACAGGAAGCTCTAGAATGAAAGCAGGTACAGCTCAAAAGATGATATTAAATATGATTTCAACAACTGTGATGATAAAACTAGGTAGAGTCTTTAACAATAAGATGGTTGATATGAAATTATCCAATAACAAATTACAGGAAAGAGCAATTAGAATGTTGCAATCAATCTTAAAAATTGACAGAGAATATGCAGAACAATTGATTAAAGAAAACAACAATGTTAGAATGTCAATAGAAAAATTTAAAAAAGATGAAGAAAGATAAAATTGTCAAAGCTATAAGAATTTTAATTTCTTCTTTAATACCAATATTTTTTGGCCCATTAATGATTCATTTGGGTCAAATAAAAGACAATTATTTACTTATTATTTTAGGTGTATTTATTTGTTTAATTGCCATTGCAATGATCTTTATTTCATTATTTGGAATAATAAACGAACTATTTAAAAAATGATTCATAATTTTATCACTCAATTTTAAAGATGATTAAAGTAACACTAAAAGACGGGTCTGTTAGAGAATTTAATGATAACACTGATGTAATCTCAATTGCTAAAGACATAAGCGAAGGGCTTGCTAGAAATGTTATTTCTGCTAAATTTAATAACCAAACAGTTGAAACCCAATCATCTTTAAATTCTGATGGAAATATTGAATTTTTTACTTGGGATGACGATGAAGGTAAAAAGGCATTTTGGCATTCTTCATCTCACGTAATGGCGCAAGCACTTCAAGAAATGTATCCTGGTATAAAACTCACTATTGGACCCGCAATTAAAAATGGGTTTTACTACGATGTTGATTTGGGAGAACATAAAATATCTGAAACTGATTTTGGCAAAATTGAAAACAAAATGCTTGAAATATGTAGAGGTAAATTTGATTTCAACATGAGATTGGTTTCAAAAGATGAAGCATTGGATTTTTATAATAACAAAAAAAACAACTATAAAGTTGAACTAATCCAGGAATTGAAGGATGGAGAAATTTCTTTTTGTGATCACGACACTTTTACTGATTTGTGTAAAGGAGGTCACATTCCAAATACTTCTATTATTAAGGCTGTAAAAATATTAAATATTTCAGGTGCTTTTTGGAAAGCAGACCAAAACAACAAGCAATTAACAAGAATTTATGGGATTTCGTTTCCCAAACAAAAACTTCTGAAAGAATACTTACACAACATTGAACAAGCAAAACTTAGAGACCACAGAAAAATCGGTAAAAATTTAAAGTTATTTGCGTTTTCAAATAAAGTAGGCCAAGGTTTACCTTTATGGCTACCTAAAGGAGTAGATTTAAGGACAAGATTAGAAGATTTTCTTAAAAAAGCACAGAAAAAAGCAGGTTATCAAATGGTTATAACCCCTCATATAGGTAATAAAGAGCTTTATGTTACATCTGGACATTATGAAAAATATGGGGAGGATAGTTTTCAGCCAATAAGAACTCCGAAAGAAAATGAAGAGTTTTATTTAAAACCTATGAATTGTCCGCATCATTGCGAAATTTATAATTCTCAAAAATTCAGTTACAAAGACTTACCTGTAAGATATGCTGAATTTGGTACGGTATATAGGTATGAACAAAGTGGCGAACTACACGGTTTAACAAGAGCAAGAGGGTTTACTCAAGATGATGCACATATCTTTTGTACTGAGGATCAACTCGTTAGTGAATTTAAAAATGTTATTGATTTAACTCTATATGTATTTAACTCACTTGGTTTAAATGATTACAGTGTTCAAATTTCGGTTAGAGATCCAAACAACTTAAAAAAATATATTGGAGAGGTTGAAGTATGGGAAAAGTCAGAAAATGCCATAATCAAAGCAGTAAAAGATAAAAAACTTAATTATAAGATTGTCGAAGGTGAAGCTGCATTTTATGGACCTAAATTAGATTTTATGGTGAATGATGCGTTAGGCAGACAATGGCAACTTGGAACGATTCAGGTAGATTATAACCTTCCTGAAAGATTTGATCTGACGTATGTTGATAAAGACAATACATCTAAAAGACCTGTGATGATACACCGTGCACCGTTTGGTAGTATGGAAAGGTTCATAGCAATTCTTTTAGAAAATACTGCTGGTAATTTACCATTATGGTTAACACCAAATCAATTTATCATCCTTCCATTAAGCGAAAAGCATGAAAAATACTGTAAAAATGTTTTAAATTTGTTAGAAAATGACGAAATTCGCGGCCTGATTGATAACAGAAGTGAAACTATCGGTAGAAAAATAAGGGATGCAGAAGTTGATAAAATTCCTTTTATGCTGATTGTAGGAGAACAAGAATCAAATCAAGAAATGGTTTCGGTGAGAAGCCATGGAGGTAAAGATTTTGGTGTAATGAGAGTTGAAGATTTTGTTAAAATCATTAAAGAACAAATAAAAATATAAGTTTAATTAAAACAATTAATTATAGCAATTAGAAGAACAAGAGGAAGAAGACCTTGGAGAGTAGTAAAAACTAATCCTCACAAAATTAACGGTGAAATCACCGCTCAAGAGGTAAGATTAGTTGGAGATAATGTTGAAATAGGTGTCTACCCTATTCAAAAGGCACTAAACAAATCAAATGATCTAGAGTTAGATCTTGTACAGATTTCTCCAAACGCGGTTCCTCCTGTCTGCAAAATAATGGACTACAAAAAATTCCTTTATGAGCAGAAAAAAAGAGAAAAACAAATCAAATCAAAAGCGACTAAAGTAGTCGTCAAGGAAATTCGTTTTGGACCTCAAACTGATGAACATGATTATGCGTTTAAGAAAAAACATGCAGAAAAATTTCTCAAGGATGGTGCTAAGTTAAAGGCATTTGTCTTTTTTAAAGGGAGATCAATTATTTATAAAGACCAAGGTGAAATATTATTATTAAAATTAGCTCAAGAATTAGAAGAATTTGGAAAAGTTGAACAGCTTCCAAAACTTGAGAGTAAAAAGATGATAATGATGATGTCTCCCAAAAAAACAAAATAATATGCCAAAAATGAAAACAAAATCCAGTGCTAAAAAAAGATTTAAAGTAACTGGAACAGGTAAAATTAAAAGAAAACATGCTTTTAAAAATCATATTTTGACCAAAAAGTCCAAAAAGAGAAAGTTAGCTTTGACTCATTCTGGATTAGTTCATGATAATGACATGAACAGTGTGAAAGAACAATTAAGATTAAAATAAGGGTTATACCCATAAATATAGGTAAGAAGAGTAAATTTTTTACCACCTAATTTAAAACTATAAATTATGCCAAGATCAGTAAATTCAGTTGCCAAAAGAGCAAGAAGAAAAAAAATATTAAAACAAGCTAAAGGTTATTTCGGACGTAGAAAAAATGTTTGGACAGTTGCAAAAAATGCAGTTGAAAAAGGACTTCAATACGCTTACAGAGATAGAAAAACTAAGAAGAGAAACTTTAGAGCTTTATGGATTATGAGAATTAATGCAGCTTCAAGAATTCATGGATTAACTTACTCTGAGTTTATTAGCAAATTAAAGTCAAATAATATTGATATTAACAGAAAAGTTCTTGCTGATCTAGCGATGAACAACCCAGAAGGTTTTAAGCAACTTGTTGATAAGGTTAAGTAATTAATCTTTAAAAGGGTAAATCTGTTTCATCATCTGATTGATTTCCAGAATTAAGATCAGTTTTAAAAGTGTCATCATTTGCAGCAGCATTCATTTTTGAATGGAATTCATAAGGAGATTCGTATTGCTCAATATCTTCAAATTTTCCAAGTGTTGGTATAAATCTTAGTCTTATATTTTCTAATCCACCATTTCTGTGCTTTGATACGATAAATTCAGCCTCGCCCTCAGTTGAGGATCTATCATTATCATCCCAAGTATCAATTTTATAATATTCTGGTCTGTAAATAAAAGAAACAATATCTGCATCTTGTTCGATTGCGCCTGACTCTCTTAAGTCAGAAAGTAACGGTCTTTTAGAAGTTCTTCCTTCAACCATTCTAGACAACTGGGAAAGTGCAATAACAGGAATATTCAACTCTTTTGCTAAAGCTTTTAAATTTCTTGAAATTGTTGAAATTTCCTGTTCTCTGTTACCAACTTTTATATTTCCACCTGCAGTCATAAGCTGCAAATAATCAACAACAATGATTTTAACTCCTTTTTGTGAAACTAACCTCCTAGCCTTAGCTCTTAAATCAAAAATTGATAAAGACGGTGTATCATCAATATACAGGGGTGCATTTTCTAGATTCTTTACCCTAACATTAAGTTGTTCCCATTCATGTTTTTCTAATTTACCCGTTCTTAACTTATCTGAATTTAATCCTGTTTCGGATGATATCATCCTAGTGATTAATTGAATAGAAGACATTTCAAGAGAGAAAAAAGCCAAGGGAATATTATTGTTTATAGCAATATTACTTGCCATCGACAGAGATAATGCAGTTTTACCCATACCAGGTCTGGCCGCAATTATAACAAGATCACTTTCTTGCCATCCCGCTGTTAATTTATCAATCTTATTAAATCCGGAGGGAACTCCACTTAATCCTTTTTTATTAGAGACTGCCTCAATTTTATTTTTTGCTTGAATAACTAAACTTTGTGCAGTTTCAGATGACTTTTTAATATTTCCTTGTGTAACATCATAAAGTTTTGATTCAGCTGTATCTAAGAGATCAAAAACGTCTTTTGATTCATCATAAGAGTCCGTAATTATTTCATTTGATATTTTAATCAAACTTCTTTGGATGTATTTCTGAAGTATTATTCTAGCATGAAATTCAATGTGAGCAGATGACGAAACCTTTTGAGTCAAGGATATTAAATAAAAGTCACCTCCTACTCTTTCATGATTTTCATCTTTTTTTAACTGATTTGATACAGTTAAAATATCGATTGGTTCACTTTTTTGAAATAGCTTGAATATAGCCTCAAATATATATTGATGAACCTCTTTATAAAAGGCTTCTGGATTTAAAATATCTATTACCTCATCAACACCCTTTTTGTCAATCATCATTGCTCCAAGAACAACTTCTTCCAATTCTATAGCTTGTGGGGGTAGCTTACCCTTTTCCAAATTTATGATTGAATTCTTATCTATATTTAAACCTTGAAATGATGCTGATTGTTTCATAGATACTAATGTAATTAAAACTCATTTATATCTAATATTTATAAGTTTTTAATAATTAACATAGCTAATGTTAATAAAAGGAATAAAAATGTTAATAGTTATAAATTATGATGAGAAAACACCCATGTTAGAGTATTTATCCATTCTTTTTGAAATAAGCTTTTCAGACGAAAGTTTGGAAAGCTCTCCGTAGGCTGTTAATATATTGGTTTTTACAACTTCAAATGTTTTTAATTGATTTCTATGTGCACCCCCATCTGGTTCTTTAATAACTTTATCTACTAAATTCATTTTTTTCATGTCTTTAGCAGTCAATTTTAGTGCAGATGCAGCAATTTCTTTATATTCCCAACTTCTCCACAAAATTGAAGAGCATGATTCAGGAGAAATAACTGAATACCATGTGTTTTCTAACATAAGAACAGTATCTCCAACTCCAATACCTAATGCACCACCTGAAGCTCCCTCTCCAATAATGACGGTAATTATAGGTACTTTTAATCTAGTCATCTCTAAAATATTTCTAGCAATTGCTTCTCCTTGACCTCTTTCCTCAGCTTCTAATCCAGGATATGCTCCTGGCGTATCAATTAAAGTAACTACTGGGATGTTATACTTTTCAGCCATCTTCATTAATCTTAAGGCTTTCCTGTATCCCTCTGGATTTGCCATTCCGAAGTTTCTATATTGTCTATCTTTGGTGTTGTGCCCCTTTTGTTGACCAATAAACATAAATGACTGATCACCAATTTTTCCCAAACCGCCAACCATAGCTTTATCGTCTTTAAAATTTCTATCTCCGTGTAATTCCAAAAATGACTCACCTAGTATATTATTGATGTAATCTAGGGTGTAGGGTCTGTCTGGATGTCTTGAAATTTGAACTTTTTGCCAAGGAGTTAAATTTCCATAAATCTCCCTTATAGTTGATTTTAATTTTGATCGAATCTGAGAGCAAGTTTCAGAGACATCTACATCTGACTTTTCACCTAACTCAATGCATTCAGCAAGTTGTGTGTCAAGCAGCTTTATAGGTTCTTCAAAATCAAGATAATTCATCTGTAAATTAATTAAGTATTAAATATAAAAAAGTTAACTCTTATTAACCCTTATTAAGTGTTTTTTTTACGTACATATTAATTAAAACTGAAGATAAAATCAGAAATAAACCGATATAAAACTGAAAACTCATTTTTTCGTTATCACCAAAAAATAACAGGGCTAATAAAATCCCGTATATAGGTTCAAGGTTATAGGTTAAAACAACAGAATAGGGAGTTATAAACTTTAACAAATAAACTGATGCGATAAACGCATAGGCAGTACAAACTGAGCCCAATATAAAAATATATAAATAATTAAGACTAAGATAATTCTCAATATGTAGGGTATTAATATTTTCTGTGAATATTAAATAAATGGTAATGAAAATCACCCCAGAAACAAATTCGTAAAAAGAAATTTTAATAGCACTATCATTTTTTATCATAACCCCGTTTAAAACGGAAAAAAGAGAAGCAAAAAAAGCAGATAAAATCCCTAAGATAATGCCATTAATAAAATTAAATTCAGCGTTAAATATTAGAAAGACACCAATTACAACTAATAGACCTAATATAATTTCATAAAAAATGATCTTTCTCTTAAAAAATAAGGGCTCCAAAAAGGATGTAAAAAAAGCAGCTGTTGAAAACATCGCTAATGTAACTGAAATGTTTGACTGTTCTATACCTTCAAAAAATGTTATCCAATGCAATGCTATTATTAAACCTAAAAATGAATATTTAAGTAGCTGTTTAAGGTTAATTTTTAAACTTTTCTTTTTTAATAATATGAAAAAAATGGTAAGGATTGACGCAATTAACATCCTATGCCAAACAATGGAAACAGATGAATTTGTAATTAGTTCTCCTAAGACAGCTGTAAAGCCTGCGATAAAAACCAAGAAATGTAAATGAATAAAATGTTTTAGGTTATTTTTTTGCATTTCTGACTAAATAAATTGCTAATATTCCAAATAAAATATTTGGCAACCATACTGCTAAAATTGGTGATAAATCTGATTGTTGAGCCAACACTCCAAATATTTTATCAAAAAAGACGTAAACCATTGCGACTCCGATACCAAATGCTAAATTAACTCCAGTCCCACCTCTTCTTTTTTCAGCTGAAACAGCAAAACCAATCAATGTTAAAATAAAAATAGAAAAAGGAATACTCCACTTTTTATATTTAACAACCATATATCTTTCAATATTTGTTGATCCCCTACTCTTTTCTATCTCAATAAAACTAATTAGCTCGTCATAATTCAATGATTCCGCTACATAGTTCAAAGGGGTTAAATCTTCAACGCTAAAAGAAAATATAGTGTCAAATGTTCTTCTGTTTTCAAGTATGTCAATTGAGTCTGTTATTGTTCGTTTTGCATAGTTATTTAGTCTGTATTTTTTTAATTCTGGAATGTATCTAATACTTGTTGAACTGATCTTAAAATTTAATTTTTCTTCAATAAAATTTTCAAGAGTAAAATTTGTACCTACATTATTTTTTTGATTAAACTGGGTTAAAAAAATATATTCGTCTTCGTTAATTTTTCTAAATATATTTTTATTGTCAACAGCTTTTCTGTTTCCTTTCAAATACTTGTAGGAAAAATCATTGTATTTTTTTGTTGACTCCGGAACAATAAACATTCCTGCAAAAAGAGAAAGTAATGCGATTATCAAGGAACCTATCATATACGGTTTTAAAATTCTTTTCAAGGAAACACCTGACGAGTATAATGCGATTATCTCAGAGTTTGAAGATAATTTTGAAGTAAACCATGTGATGGCTAAAAATAAAAATAACGGAAGTAAACTTGATGAAAAATAAATACTAAAATTATAATAATGATCTAAGATTTCAACTAAAGGAACCTGCTTTTCTAATAATTTATCAATATTATCAGCAAGGTTAACAACAATAGCAATTGGGATAAATAACAGCTGTATTAGAACATAAGTAGATATAAATTTCTTTAATATGTATTGATCAATCTTATTCAATTATAATCTATTTGTTAATTGTTTAACCATAATATTCTTCCAATTTAAAAAATCTCCGTCAATTATATGCTTTCTTGCTTCTTTTAGGAGTGAACAATAAAATCCTAAATTATGAATTGATGCGATTTGCCTACCCAACATTTCATTTACGTTAAAAAGATGTCTTAAATAAGATTTTGAATAAGCATTATCAACCCAAGTTGTTCCATTTTCATCAATAGAACTGTAGTCAAATTCCCACTTTTTATTTTTAATATTAATAACTCCTTGGGATGTAAACAGCATACCATTTCTTCCGTTTCTTGTAGGCATTACGCAATCAAACATGTCAATACCTAAAGCTATATTTTCAAGAAGATTAGCAGGTGTTCCAACACCCATCAAATATCTAGGTTTATCATAAGGCAAAATATTACAAACTGTTTCTGTCATTTCATACATTTCATCGTGTGGCTCTCCAACTGATAAACCTCCTATTGCATTTCCAAAACAGTTTTTTGATGCAACAAATTCAGCAGATTCTTTTCTTAAGTCTGTATAAGTACTTCCTTGAACGATTGGAAAAAATATTTGTTCATATCCGTATTTTGGAGGTGTATCATTAAATCTATTAATACATCTATCAAGCCATCTATGAGTTAAATGCATAGAGTTTTTAGCATAGGAATAATCACAAGGATAAGGTGGACATTCATCAAATGCCATAATAATATCTGCTCCTATCGACTTTTGGATATCTACTGCACTTTCCGGTGAAAAAAAATGTTTACTTCCATCAATATGGCTCTTAAATACAACACCTTCTTCTGAAATTTTTCTTTTGGAAGACAAAGAATAGACCTGATAACCTCCGGAATCTGTCAAAATATTGCTTTCCCAGTTGATAAATTTATGTAAACCTCCAGCTTTTTCAATTGTCTCAATTCCAGGTCTCAAATATAAATGATAGGTGTTACCTAATATTATGTCACTTTTAATTTCTTCCTTTAATTCCCTTTGATGAATTCCTTTTACTGTTCCCTGAGTTCCAACCGGCATAAAAACTGGTGTTTCAATAGAACCATGACTGGTTTTTATTAAACAAGCCCTGGCATTTGATGATTTATCGGAGTATTGTAAATTAAAAGTTGGTTTCATTTAATGGCAAATATAAATAAGAAAGACTCATTAATAATTTATGTTACTAAAAAAGTGTAATTGTTGATAAATGAGTTGTAAATATTTTCTTAAATGAATATCGTTAATTTAAATTGCAATCAAATAAAACCAACGATGCAAGAGCTAGAAAAATTAAACAATATAACCACTCAAACAAGAAGAGATATACTAAGAATGGTTCATAAAGTGAACTCAGGACACCCTGGCGGATCACTTGGATGTGCGGAATTTTTGGTTACACTTTTTAATTCTGTAATGAAAAGAAATGACGATTTTTCAATGGATGGAATCAATGAAGATATTTTCTTTTTAAGTAATGGTCATATTTCCCCGGTTTTTTATAGTGTTCTTGCAAGATGTGGGTATTTTGATGTCGATGAATTAAATACTTTTAGATTAATTAACTCAAGATTGCAAGGACACCCAACTACCCACGAAGGTTTACCTGGTGTTAGAATTGCCTCAGGATCCTTAGGACAAGGTCTTTCTGTAGCAATAGGGGCATCTTTGAGTAAAAAAATTAATAAGGATGACAATCTGGTTTATTGTCTGATGGGTGACGGAGAGCTGCAGGAAGGTCAAAACTGGGAGGCGATAATGTATGCTGCAGCAAAAAATGTTGACAATATAATTGCGACAATTGATTTGAATGGACAACAAATTGACGGCTCTACAGATGATGTAATAAAACTTGGGAACGTAAGAACTAAATTTGAGTCATTTGGATGGGATGTTATTGAAATTGATAACGGAAATAATATTACAGATATTTTTAATGGCTTGGAAAAGGCAAAAAGCAAAACTTTTTTAGGAAAACCTGTATGCATTTTGCTTAAAACAATTATGGGTAACGGGGTAGATTTTATGATGCATACACACGAATGGCACGGAAAGGCACCAAACGACGAACAATTAGAAATTGGGCTTAAACAAAACCCTGAAACATTAGGAGACTATTAATATGAAAAATTACACATTTACAGAGAAAAAAGATACCAGAAGTGGTTTTGGGGACGGTCTTACCGAATTAGGGCTTAAAAACAATAACATTGTTGCTTTGTGTGCTGACTTAACTGGCTCACTTAAGATGAATGATTTCAAAAAAAATCATCCTGATAGATTCTTCCAAGTTGGAATTGCTGAAGCAAATATGATGGGAATTGCTGCTGGATTAACTATAGGTGGAAAAATTCCCTTTACAGGAACCTTTGCTAACTTTTCTACCGGAAGAGTGTATGATCAAATAAGACAATCCATTGCCTACTCTGGAAAGAACGTAAAGATTTGTGCTTCTCATGCTGGGATTACATTGGGTGAAGATGGAGCTACTCATCAAATTCTTGAAGATATCGGAATGATGAAAATGCTTCCTGGAATGATGGTAATTAACACTTGTGATTACAATCAAACAAAGGCTGCAACAATTGCAATTGCCAACCACAAAGGACCTGTATATTTGAGATTTGGTAGACCTAAAGTCCCTGTGTTTACAGATCCAAATCAAGAGTTTAAAATTGGTAAAGGAGTAAAAATGACCGAAGGAAATGATGTAACAATAGTTGCTACAGGACATTTGGTTTGGGAAGCGTTGGAAGCTTCAAAAGTTCTTTTTGAACAAGGGATAAGTGCAGAAGTAATTAATATTCATACTATTAAGCCATTGGATGAAGAAATAATTTTAAAATCTGTTTCTAAGACAGGATGTATTGTTTCTGCTGAAGAACATAATTATCTAGGAGGATTAGGTGAAAGTATTTCAAGACTATTATCTTTAAATAATCCTACTCCACAGGAATTTATTGCAACACAAGACACATTCGGAGAATCAGGAACTCCTGCTCAACTTATGGAGAAATACGGACTAAATTCTGAAAATATAATTAAAAAAGTAAAATCTGTAATCCAGAGAAAATAAGATTATTTAGTCGTCTCTTGAAGCCGTATCATCAGAATCTAAATAATTAGGGATTCCGTCTCCATCAGTGTCATCATTAGTAGGATCTCCATCTCCAATATCATTGGTAGGATCTCCGTCTCCGTCGCGATCAACCTCTAAATCAGAGTCTGGCTCTAAATCTTCATCAATTGTGAGTGTGCCGTCATTATCATCATCACTGTCAACAAAATCAGCATATGAATCATCATCTGAATTATCATCCGTTAAATCAGTGTTACCGTTAATGTCTTCAAGATGAGATGGAACATTATCAAAATCATGATCATTCTCTTCAGATTGAAAAACCTTAAATTTAAAAATTAGATTTGAATACACCGGTACTGAACCTGCAGCAGAAGAATAATAGCCCAAACCAGAAGGAAGGAACATAACCCCAATTCCAGGATCATTAAAGGTTATTGTACCATCACCGTTTACATTAAAATCAATAGCATTGTTAAACTCAGGAAGAACTCTTCCCCATCCTGCAATGGTAGCAGTCAAATCAAAATCTGCCGGAGAATAAGAACTGTCAAAAACAGTTGCATCCATTAAATTACCTTCATATGAAACCCTAACTTTATCTGAAAAATTTGGTGTATTTTCTCCCCCACCTTGATTTAATTTAAGAACATAATATTCATAATCTGTTTCTGAGTAAGTAGTAGTATGAGTTTCAACCAAGTCAACCAAAAGAGTGTTAACATCAGGTTCAGGAAGTACTCCATCTTCAGGTAAAGAATTTATAACAATTTCGTCAAGTGAAATGTTCTGATTATTTATCAGAAAAGATGAATTAATATAATGTGTTTGTAAATAACCTAACAAAGAATCATTATCTATTACCTGCTGCTCGTTTCTATCAGCCTCAGGAACAACGGTAACATCGGGCTCTCCATCATCACCACAAGAAAGACCTAAAAATAAGATTGTAAATAAAAAAATATGTAATTTAGACTTCATAGGTTAATTTTACTTTCAGCTAAAATACAATTATATCAATAATATCTAATTTATTTAACAATCTTTTATGGACAAGAAAAAAATTTTAACTAATTCTCAAATTAAAAGAAAAATTAAACGAATTTCTCTTCAAATAATCGAATCAAATATTGAAGAAAAAGAAGTTGTTCTTGCAGGGATTGAACAAAATGGATTTCTTTTAGCAAAAGAATTAAACAAAATGATTACTGAATTTAGTAATCTAAATATAAAGTTATGTAGCTTAAAGATTGATAAAAAAAATCCACTAAATAATATCATTACATCTTTAAATTATTCTGAATATAAAAATAAATCGATTGTTGTTGTGGATGATGTATTGAACTCGGGATCTACATTGATGTATGCTGTAAAACATTTTTTAGACACAGAATTAAGACAATTAAAAACTGCAGTTCTTGTTGATAGAAATCATAAAAAATTTCCGATAAAAGTTGACTTCAAAGGGGTTTCACTTTCAACATCCATACAAAATCATGTAAAAGTTCAATTTGACAAAAATTCTATAGAAGCATTTTTACTTTAGTCTTGATATAATATCATCAACTACATAAGAAACAGATTTATCATTACAATCAATTTTGTGTGTCGCAGAATTATAAAAAAACTCTCTTTCAAATAGATGTTTGGAAACAAACTCAAGCAATTTTTCTTCAGATGAAACATTCGATATTAAAGGTCTTTTATTTTTTTCATTAAATAGCCTTGAGGTCAACTGAATGTTTGAATTTTTTAAATAAAAAGAAATATTATTATTTGAAATCATCAGATCTAGATTATTAAAATAACAAGGGGTACCCCCTCCTACTGAAAGAACCAAATCATTATTGTTATTAAGAATTTCTTTTAAATATTTTGATTCTTGTTTTCTAAAATAAAGATCTCCGTTATTTTGAAAAATATTACTTATTGAATCCTTTTCTTTTTCTTCAATGTAAGAGTCTAAATCAATAAATTTTTTATTGACTTTTAAAGATAATTCTCTGCCAATAATAGACTTTCCAGATCCCATATATCCAAGGATAATTATATTCATAGAATTATAAGATATTTATTTATCAATAAGTATTGTAATATAAATTAAACATTTTATATTTGCAGGCCTAAAGTAATTAAATTTGACCTGGTAGCTCAGTTGGTAGAGCATCTCCCTTTTAAGGAGAGGGTCCTGGGTTCGAGCCCCAGCCAGGTCACTTTAATTTTTGATTGAAAAATCATATATTCTGTTAGTAAGAGATTAAATTTTAGAAGTTTACATTATAAGATAAAAATTTACCATCTCTTTTTATTCTTATTGTTGTTTGATCTCCGTTATTAAACTTTGAAAGTGCGCTCATGTAACCCATCATATCAATGATGTCATATTCTCCAATTTTTACAACAATATCTCCTTTAATTAACCCGATTTTAGCAGCAGGTTTGTCCTCTGAGGTAATTGCTGATATTCTCATACCCCCTTCATTATATAAATAGTCAGGCATAACACCAAGTCCGACCTTAAATCTTGGTGTTGCATTTTTTGTTTCCTCTACTTTGACAAAATTTAGTTTTTCCTTAGAATCAAGTTCTTTTACAATATCAACTATATATTCAGAAATTTTAGATATTCCTTTAAAATTTATTTTATCATAATCATCTGAAGGCTTATGATAATCCTCATGTTGACCAGTGAAAAAACTCAAAACAGGAATATCCTCATAATAAAAAGATGCATGATCTGATGAGCCAAAACCAGTCGAAGATCCAAATTCAATAAGATTAAATTCACTATTGTTTGAGTTGACTATTTGTTTAAAAATTTTTGCACTTCCAATCCCTGAAACAGATAATTTATTTTCTTCATTTAATCTACCAACCATATCCATGTTAATCATGTAATTGATATTGTCTTTAGTGACTGTAGGGTTTTTCAAAAAATAATTAGAGCCAAGTAAGCCCATTTCTTCACCAGAAAAAGCGATGAAAAGATAATTGCTTTGTAAATCTTCCATCACGAGTTTGTTTGCTAAATCTAATAAAAGGCTTGTGCCGCTTGCGTTATCATCCGCCCCGTTATGAATTAATACTTCATCTCCAAAATAAAGTGAAGATTCTTCACCATATCCTAAATGATCATAATGAGCACCAATAACAACAGTATTTTCGCCACCATTATCCAAGAAACCAATTACATTTCTTGCGTGAATTTTATTATCAGAAATATTGTTATCAAATTTAATTTCCTCATGTGGATTTGAATTGTTGCTGAAATAAAAATCTTGATAATAATTTGTGGCGCCCTTACTGCTTAAATTCAATTTTTCAAATCTGTCGGAAATATACTTTGCAGCCAGTTTTTCACCTTCAGTCCCAGTTTTTCTTCCCTCTAATTTATCATCTGATAAATACATTACGTCACTTTTTATATTGTTTATATAATCGACATTATTTACACAGGAAAAAAAGAAAATAAAAAAGGATAATTTTATTAGATTGTTCATTATTAGTATTTATTTTTGCAAAAATAACATGCAAACATCTCAATGAAAAATATATTACCCCTTTTATTAATATTAGTATTAACAGGTTGTAAAAAAAACCTAAACTCAAACCTTATTTATGAAGGTGAAAAGTATTTTAAAAATGTTAAGCAAATAACTTTTGGAGGAGACAATGCTGAAGCTTACTGGAGTTTTGATGATAAAAATTTAGTTTTTCAGTCAAATTATAATGAGTGGGGAGTTGAATGTGATCAGATGTTCTTAATGAGTGTAGATGAATCATTTGAGCTTAATACTCCTAAGATATTAAGCACTGGAGATGGAAGAACTACTTGTTCCTATTTTATGCCTGACAATAAACATATCCTTTATGCTTCAACTCATGAAGACAACATACTTTGTCCTGAAACCCCTCTTAGAGTTAACGGAAATTATGTTTGGCCTATTTATGATTCATATGATATTTACATTTCTGATTTAGAAGGTAATATTGTAACTAAATTGACGAATGAGAAGGGTTATGATGCAGAGGCTACTGTTTCACCAAAAGGCGATAAAATTGTGTTCACCTCTGACCGAAGCGGTGACCTTGAATTATATACTATGAATATTGATGGTTCTGATGTTAAACAGGTCACAAATGAACTTGGTTATGACGGAGGGGCATTCTTTTCCCCTGACGGTAGCAAATTAATTTTTAGAGCTTCTAGACCTAAGTCAAAAGAAGAAATTGAAGAATACAAAAGACTTCTTTCTGAAGGACTAGTAAAGCCTACTGAAATGGAATTATTTATATGTGATAGCGACGGAAGTAATTTAAAGCAAATCACTTTTTTAGGTAATGCGAATTGGAGTCCATTTTTTCATCCTTCTGGTAAAAAAGTAATATTTTCATCTAATTTTGAGGCTGTTTTAGGTTTTCCTTTTAATCTGTATATGATTGATATTGACGGGAAAAATCTTGAAAGAATATCCTTTAGTGATTCTTTTGATGCGTTCCCTGTATTTTCAAATGACGGAAAAAAAATTGCTTTCTCGTCAAACAGAAATAACGGAGGAACAAGAGAAACAAATTTATTTATTGCAGACTGGGTAGAATAAATTTTTATCTTTTAACATTATTACTTTTATCGATATATTATTAATTATAATTTTCTTTTTAAGAAGGCCTTATATTTATATTAATGAACCTTAATCGTTATTTTAGATATATTTATATATAATATATTTGCCAAAAAAAATTCATCAAATATTTATTTTCAATATTATTAGTTTTTAATTTTCATGGGTTTTTTTCTCAGGAAAAACAGGCTAAAGACTCCCTTAATTTAAATTTACTAAATGAGATTATAATCACTGGAACAAAGACAAATAGAATACTATCATCTCTTCCTTTGAATTCTAGTATTATTAAAAAGAAGGACATTGAAAAAACCAACGCGTCAAGGTTATCAGATGTAATAAACGAAGAATTGGGCCTGATTACTGTTTCAGATTTTGGTGGTGGTGAAGGAATCCAAATGCAAGGATTAGACTCACAATATACTCTTATATTAATCGATAATCAACCTATAATTGGACGCTCTGCAGGCACATTAGATTTAGATAGAATTTCTGTTGGTAATATAAAACAGGTGGAAATAGTAAGAGGTGCATCCTCAAGTTTGTATGGAAATGAAGCTTTGGCAGGAGTAATAAATATCATAACAGACGAGCCAAAAAAAGGATTTAACGGATCATTATCCAGTTCCTACGAAACCCACAACACTCTTGATAATAATATTTCTTTAAGTTTCAGTAATAAAAATTTTAAGAGCACATTTTTTATTAATAGATATTCAAGTGATGGATACGATTTAAATCAAAACGATGAATTAAACACTGTAAATAAATTTAGAAATTCAACTTTACAATTAAAACTAGGATATCAGATAAATAAAAATTTTGATATTAAACTAAATTCGAGATATTTTTCGCAATCAATTGATAATATTGCATCTGATTTGTTATCCGGAGAAAGTTTTACTGCTGAAGACAATATTAATTTATCTGTTACTCATAAATCAAAAAAAATCAACACTGATTTGGATATTTATTTTACATCGTTCTATGGTGATGAATACTTAGATGATGATAATGGAGAGCGGTTCAGCGAGAGTTTTTATGATCAGATACTATTCAAACCTGAAATTAAATCAATATACTCTTTAAATAAAATGGATAATATCGTATTGGGATTTGGTTTTAAACACGAATCTCTAAACAGAACATATTTTGATATAAATCCAAAACAAAATTCACCCTTTGCATATTTTCAATATGATTACCACCCAAACGAAAAAATTAATCTGATTTTTGGAGGTAGATTCGACAAATTTGAAGAGTATAAATCTCAGATTAGTCCAAAATTTTCAGGTAGATATAGGATAGATGACTCAAATTCATTAAAGCTTTCCTTAGGATATGGATTTAAAGCTCCTGATTTTAGACAATTATATTTTAATTTCTCAAATACAAGTGTAGGTTATTCTGTAATAGGATATAATGTTATAAATAGTGTTATAAATCAATTAATTGAAGAAGGTCAAATAGCAAATATAATAATCCCGCTAAGTGATTTTAATACACCTCTAAAACCTGAAAGCTCGTTAAGTATTAATATTGGTTATGATAGAATTTTTAACGACTATATAAGTATTAAATCAAATCTATTCGTTAACTCAACAAAAAATTTAATTGACTACAGGGTAATAGCAAATAAAACGAATGGACAGAATGTATTTAGTTATTACAATATAAATAATGTAAGTACTTACGGACTAGAAGTTGAAACAAAATTTAAAGCTGATAATAATTTTGACATTTCATTTGGATACCAATTACTTTATGCTTTCGATATAGATGCTAGAAGATTATTTGAAAAAGGTGAAGTTTATGCAAGAGAGAATCCATCATCTCCAGCTTTCAGATTAAAAAAATCAGATTATTTTGGTTTATATAACAGATCTAGACATATGGGAGTGTTAAAAATAAACTACACTAACCCAGAAAAGAATTTTAGCTCAAATTTTAGGTTAAAATATAGAAGTAAATATGGATTATATGACTCAAATTCAAATAACTATTTAGATATATATGATGATTTTGTCAAAGGATACATTACTGCTAATTTTTCCTTTAACAAAAATTTAAAGAAAAACTTTATAGTTTCTTCAGGAATTGAAAATATCTTTAACTATAAAGACCCTAATAACATACAAAACCTTAGCGGAAGAATTCTTTATCTAAAACTTAAATACAGGATTAATTAAAATAAAATATTTTTATCATTAATGTTTTTTGGTACTTGGCAAGAATCATTTTTACCAAACAACCTATATCTATTCTTCGCTATCAAGTCATAAAAAATATCAATGATAAAATTTGGGGTAATATTAATAATTGATTTGATAATAATATTAATTCTTATATAATTGATACAATATTTAATCGCTTTGGATTTTGTAAGAATATCATTTTTTTCATTAATTACAATTACAGTGTTTCCCAATTTTAATTTTGGATACTTATCTTTTATATATTTACTTTCAAAATTTGTGAAATAAATATTTTTATCAGGATTATTTTTTGAAAGCCAACTTGTATAATTGTTACATAAAATACAAAAACCATCAAATACGATTATAATTTCATTTTTTATTTTCAAAATAAATATTAGAAAACATATAATTAAACATTACCAATTAAAACTTAAATTCAACGCCTGTATAAATTCCAAAAGGATGTCCAGGCCTTAATCCTGCAGGTGCTCTTGAAACTGCATACTTTTCATCAAAAATATTTAGAATTTTTGATTTTAAGGTTAAATTGGATTTAATGATATAGTTAATTGATAAATCACAAACTAAATATGATGATATTTGTTCAGATCCATTAGCCAAAGTTGAAAACTTTCCGTTATAATTTGCATTTAAATTAAATTCTAATTTATTTGTTTTAAAACCTAAACTTGAATTAAGCTTATGTTGTGGAATATATGGAATCCTATCTCCGTCATTTACTTCACCCCAAATATCTTGTGTGCTACCAAAACTAGTTAAAAATTTTGCGTCAGTATGTGTGTATGAAAGAGAGATGGGAAATTTCTTTAAAATTGTGGAGTTCAATAAGATTTCAAAACCACTAACTAATGCTTTACCTGCATTAAAAGGATCTAACTCTCCAAAACCTCCTGTTGCAGCAAGGTCATTTCCAAGTAAGTTATTATAATCATTTCTATATGCTATTATTTCACCACTTAATTGATTTATAGCAAACCTAACTCCTAATTCAGTATTTATACTTTCTTCCGCTTTTTGACCGACCGAACTTCCAGGAGGTGAGTAACCTTTATGTACACCTCCGAATAATGAAAAACTATTGTTAAATTTATAATTTAAACCTAGTCCTGGAATTAATACAGAAACTTTGTTTTGTCTAGATGATAAATTATCATCTTCTCTGTTTGGATTTGAATTACCATAATCATCTCTATTTAACTTTATTGATTCATGTCTAATTCCTGGTGAAATTGTCAATCCTTTAATTTTATATTTATACATTATATAAGTAGCAAATGAGTTTGCTGAGCTAACCCTGTTTCCTTGAGACCCCATCTCTCCATAATTTTGCAATGACATAGATCCATTATTGATGTTGTAAATATCTTCCCATTGAAATCTATCTTCCTCATCATAATGTAATCTCAGACCTATTTCTAAATCATTGAAAGATTTATTTTTTCCATACCAATGGTAATCAATTTTTGTTTGAACTCCCTTAGAAATATACTCTCTATTATTAGCCTTTACTTTAATAGCACTTTCAGAATCTAAATCGCCATTTAATATAGATAAGTGACCAGCAAATTGATTTGGATTTGTAATAACTTTTGCTATTTTTTGTGAATCTCCATCAAATACAACATCATCAATTTTGTACCAATTTCTTTTGAAACCATTGTGATAAAATTTTGAAGAAACTTTTAATTTTTTAGAAAAATTAATTTCATGAGTAAATATATATTGTATGTGATCAGCATCCATTTTGTCTTTTTCAGAACCAGGATAACGCAAATAGGGGTTGGTCCTAAAATCAGGGTCGGTTAAACCTAAGTATGTCTCATTAGAAATCTCATCATAGTAATGAAATTTTAATTCAAAACTTTGATTGATATTTGAATCCTTCAAAATTTTATATTTGATCTTGGAGGTTATTTCGTTAATATCAAAGCCGGTATTCAGATTATTTCCTAAAGACTTAAAACCATCTGAACTATAATTTAAGTATTCTAGCATATATCCCAAATTAGTAGAACTATCTCCAAAAGTTGCATGGGTTTGACCGGTATTAAAACTACCATAACTTGTGGTAATTTTACCCTTAAAGGTTTCTGGAATTTCTGTGGATACAAAATTTATAGCACCACCAGTGGTATATGGTCCATATTGGATTTGACTACTTCCTTTTAAAACTTCAACAGCTTGCATTCTAGCAACAGACGGGAAATAATATGCTGAAGAAGCACTGTATGGGGCAGGTGAAATTAAAATACCATCTTCCATAATGGCAATTTTTGAACTCCTTTCGGGTGAAGTTCCTCGAATACTAATATTTGGTCTTAATCCAAAACCATCTTCTTCATAAAAATTAACGCCTGAAATTTTATTAAAAGCTCTATTAATGTCTGTATAATAAAATTCGGCGAGTTCATCAGTTGAAAGAAAATATGCAGCCCCTGTCCTATTTTTTGCTACAAACTTATTTCCTAAAATCGTATTGGATTTTATAATAACTTCTTCCATAGAAATAACAGAATCTAATTTTGGCGTACTTATTTCTTGTGAATTTATTTTAAAAGAGATTATTATTATACAGAATGTTATAAGATTTTTCATTTTATATTTATTTAGTTTCTATTTAATTTTTAATATTCCATTATTTAGAATGTGTCTAAATAATTTTGACCAAATTTATAACTTTATTTATAATTAATCTAAATAAATATAATATTTTTTAAAATGAACTTATAGCGATACTTTTGAACAGATAATAAAATTATAAGATGAACTTTAAACTATATAAAAAAACCTTAAGCGTTATAAAAATTGTTGTATTCAATTATATATTTGCACCCTTATTAATTTTAACCATAAATAAAATACATTTATAATGACAAAAGGAAGAATATTTTTATTATCAATTCTAGTATTATTTTTTTACAATTGTGAAGAAGACAATACTTCACCATTAGATGTTGTTTACTCATCTATTGAAGATCTTCACGCTCCTCAACAAGGAGGTCAAGGTCAACCAATTGCTGGTGAATTTGCAAAGTTTGACTTTGAAACTGGACTTTCAACTCAAAGCCCCACAGAATGGGATATTGCTTTTAGAGGAACCGCAATTATTGTTAATGGTGGATCTTCACTTGGTACAACTGACGAGCCTGAAAGAACCGGAGATGCTGGTGTGTATATTTATGATGGGCTAATGTCAGAGATGAGTGTAGTAGACACCTCATTATTTAATCAAGATTCATCAGAGGGATATGCTATCAATACAGGTTCTGGAAATGGTTGGTATACATATGCTGGACCCCCAACCTACTTAATTAGTCCAACTCCAGGGAAGATATTAGTTTTTAGAACCAGGGACGGAAAATTTGCTAAAGTAGAAATTCTAAGTTATTATTTGGGTTCACCTGAAAATCCTGATGCATTTGCTGATCAAAGTAGATATTATACATTTAACTACGTTTACCAACCAAATGAAGGCGTAACAGAATTTAATTAATTAAGAAAAAAACTTTGGGCAACTATCCCCAAAATAAATCAAATCGGAATCAGAGTATTCAAAAAACACTTTTGAGTTAATTTTCAGGGGTGTTTTTGAGTATAATGACCATATATTATTATCATATTTACCTAAAAGCTTATAGCTTTTACCTTGAAAAAAACATTTTTCTATAATTATAGAATTAGAAGAAGAGTCAACTACTTTGAGGTTTTCTGGCCTTATATAATAGATCTTGTCATCTTTTGGAAATTTATTTATCTCGCCTAAAACCTCTGCACAATAACAATTAGCTGGTTCACAATACATCTTCTCTGGATCTGAATATTGCTGAACAATTCCCGCCTTAAATATCAATATTTTATCAGAAATATTTAAAGCATCATTAATATCATGTGTAACAAGTATAGTGGTTGTATTTGTTTTTTTGATAATCTTACAAATTTCATCCCTAATTGAATATTTAATATTTGCATCCAAATTACTAAATGGCTCATCAAGGAGTAGAAGATCAGGTTCTCTAATTATTGATCTAGCTATACTAACTCTTTGTTGCTCTCCACCAGAAATTTCATGAGGGTACCTCTCTAAAAGTTGCTTAAGATTGGTAAGCTTAACTATATCTTCAAAATTTTTAAAATATCTTTTTTCTAAATTAAAACATATATTCTCTCTGATATTAAGATGAGGGAATAATGGATAATCCTGAAATACATATCCTATTTTTCTTCTTTGTGGCTTGACAAATAGATTCTTATCATTTATGATTTTATTATTTAAAATTACTTTACCAGAATTAATATTTTCTAGACCCGATAGACATTTTAAAAATGTCGATTTACCAGAACCGCTTTCACCTACAAAAGAAATAAGCTGACCTTTTTCAATAGAGAATGTTAAATTTTTGATAACCGGAATGTTACCGAAACTTTTTACCAGATTTTCAACTTCTAAATACATCAGATTTATCTAAAAAAATTTTTAAAAATATCAGCAATATACTGCAAATAAAAATAATCATAAATGAATATATGCTAGAGAGGGGAATCATTTCTTCAACCGCAAATTCATACGTTTGTGTTGCAAGAGTATCAAAATTAAAAGGTCTTAAAATTAAGGTAATTGGCAACTCTTTCATTATGTCGATAAAAACTAATGTTAAAGCTATAAAAAAGGAATATTTATTTATAGGAAAATATATTTTTTGAAAAATTTTAAAATTAGACATTCCTAAGTTTTTAGCAGAATTATCATAGGAGTCAGGATGTTTTTCAAAACTTGATTTTATTGGAGATTTTCCAACAGCCAAAAACCTGATTATATAAGCATAAATAAGTATCATAAAATATACGGTAAAACTTCCCAATAAATTTATATCACTAAAAACATCATCAATATATGTTAAATAAATAATCACAGATAAAGCTACAACTGCTCCAGGAATAGAGTATCCTAACGATATAAATTGATTTATATAAAAATATATTTTAGACTTTGAGATCTTTTCATTATAAATAAAATATGTTGATATAATTAAAATAAAAATTGAAGCAATTAAAGAAATAGAAAAAGAATTAAATGTGAGGGTAAACAACCTGCTTAAATCAATACTTTCAAAGATTGAAATAACATTTAAAACATTGAATAATACTGGAATTAAAAATGCCAGAACAATAGGAATTAAACAAACCATATATATCAAAAACAAATTCCTTTTGCTCGTGTAATTTAGAGTATTAATCTTGCTGTTTTTTGAAAAACTAAATCTTTTATACTGATTCAGATATTTTTCAGTAAAAAATAAAAAAGCAACTATAAATAAAAGAATTGATGATAACTGGATTGCAGCTCCGGTATCATTCATTGAATTCCATGATCTAAAAATACCTATAGTAAAAGTATTAACTCCAAAGTACTTGACGGCACCATATTCATTCAAAATCTCCATTATAACTAGAAATAATCCTGAGAAAATTGCTGGTCGAGATAAAGGCAAAACCACTTTATACAGTGTTTGAAATCCTGATAAACCAAGATTTTTTGCAATCTCCAAGTATCTTGAACCAAATAAACTGAAAGAAATTCTTGAAACGCTGTATATGTAAGGATATAATGAAAATGAAAGCAAAATCCCCAAAACTTCTATTTGTAAGAAATCATATTTAATTTTAAATGGCCCTGTAAAGCTTAATAATTCACTATATGTAAAAGCCATAATATAAGTTGGAATGGCCAAAGGCAAATAGAGAATCAAATCAATAATTCTTCTGAATTTGAATTTATAATTACTTATAAACCATGCAGGCACTAAACCAAGTAACAAGGAAAAAAAAGATGTAATTACTACGAGATATAGTGTATTTATAGAATAATCAAGTAATAAATTGTCTATTAAATAATTTAAAGATTCTGTTTCCTGAAAAAAGGAATTAATCAATAAAAAAATTATCGGACAAAAAATTATTATAAAAATAATTACAGAATAATATTCTTGGAATCTACTTTTTTTCAAACTACTATTTTATTTCCAACCAGTTTGATCAAAAACTCTTATTGCATCATTACGATAGATTCCTAAAGTATTTAAATCTAGTGTATCGCGCTTAAAATCCCCCCAAGACTGAACAATTTTGGACGGGAAAACATTAGGATTTGCAGGATATTCATAACTGTTATTAACATAGGTGTTCTGAGCCTCAATTCCAGTAAGATATTCCAACAACTTTATTGCATTTTCTTTATGTGGGGCATTTTTAGTCATTGCAAAACCTGAAATATTTATATGCGTACCTCTTTCATTATTTTCTTGATTTGGAAAAAAAACCGAAACAGCTTTTCCAGCATCAACTTCAGACTGTTTTTCAGATGAAAGTAATAAGCCTATATAATAGGAATTTACAATTGCAATATCTCCTTGACCAGCCGCTATTGCCTTAACCTGATCTCTATCATTCCCTTTTGGATCTCTAGCAAAATTAGCCACAACATTTGCTGACCAATCTGTAACCGCTTCCTTTCCTAAATTTGCATACAATGAGGACATTAATGCCTGATTATAGGCATTGGACGAGGACCTCACCAATAATCTTTTTCTCCATTTTTTATTAGCTAAATCTTCGTATGTGCTCAAATCTGATTCAGAAACTCTATCATTGCTATAGACCAATAATCTTGCCCTATATGTAATCGGAATCCAATAACCATTTTGATCTTTTAAATCATCACTCACATTTGAGTTAATAACGCTGTTATCAATTTTCTGAAAAAGCCCAATTTCCACCCCCTTTTGTAATTTTCCAGCATCAACCGTAACAAATAAATCTGCAGGAGTGTTTTTACCTTCATTTTTAAGCCGTTCCAGTAACTCATCAGCGCCTGCCTTTATGACATTAACTTTAATGCCAGTAAGTTTTTCAAAGTTTTCATATTGAATTCTATCTACTTCATAATGTCTTTGACTATAAATATTGATCTCATTAGAGTTATTAATTTTACAGGAAAGGACAGATGTTAGAGTAAAAAAAGCAATCAAGTAATACTTCATAATTATTATTTAGAGTAATTCTAAATTGCAAGTTAATTATTATAAATAATAATATTTGAAAATATTTTAGAATATTTATTAATTAATTGAATTTTTAAACTAAAAAAATTCTGTAGATTAATTAAATTGGTTCAATTATTGATATTTTTCATGTCTAATAATTATTAATAAAGATTAAATTAAATAAATGACAGCATTTAACGCGGAGATAGAAGGTGGATTTAATATTTTAAATAATACTAATGAAGGCAATAAAAAAAGCCATTTAAAAAAAGAGATTGACGCTTCTTACATTCAATTTCATTTTATGCTTGAGGGAAAATCTACATTTATTTTTAATGATGGAGCATATAAAATGACAGTTGAAAATGGAAAATATATTGTTTTGTATAATCCCATAAAAAACCTACCCATTAATGCAGTTATTTCAGAAAAATCTTCTTTAATTTCAATATTAATTTCGATAAAAAAATTTCATAAACTTTTTTCTGAGGATAGTAATAACATTCAATTTCTAAAAGATGAAAATGTTAATCAAAAATATTATTTTGAAAATAAAATTTCAAATCCAATATTTCTTGTTTTAAACGAAATAAAGAGGTTTGACATTAAAAGTTCAACAAAAAACCTTTTCTTAAAAGCAAAAGTGTATGAGCTTTTCAGTCATTTATATAATCGAAATAGGGATTTAAATATTGAACAATGTCCTTTTTTAACTAATGAGGAAAATTTTAAAAAAATTAAAAAAGCTAAAGATATAATTATTGAAAATATGACTAACCCACCCTCATTAGTCGAACTTTCAGAAGAAATTAACCTTAGCTTAAAGAAATTAAAAGAAGGATTTAAAAAAATATACGGAAAACCTGTATATCAGTTTTTGATTGAATATAAAATGGAATTAGCTAAAAAACTTCTTTCTGATAATAATTACAATGTAAACGAAGTAAGTTTAAAACTTGGATATAGTACAGCCAGTCATTTTATCACTGCTTTCAAGAATAAATATGGATTAACTCCCAAAAGTTTTAAACAAAATTATTAAAAAAAAGCGCACGTGGCGGAATTGGTAGACGCGTTAGGTTGAGGGCCTAATAATCAAATTGATTGTGGAAGTTCGAGTCTTCTCGTGCGCACTTAAACATATGAAAAAAAATATAGCAATTATTGGTTCTGGATTTTCATCATTATCTGCTGCTTGTTATTTAGCAAAAGCTGGGCATAATGTTACAATTTATGAAAAAAATGATGCTCTTGGAGGTAGAGCAAGACAATTCAAAGCTGCGGGATTTACTTTTGATATGGGACCCAGCTGGTATTGGATGCCAGACGTATTTGATAAATTTTTTAACGATTTCGGGAAAAAAGTTTCTGACTATTTTACATTAACTAAATTAAGTCCTGCTTACAGGGTTTATTTTGGAAAAGATGATTTTATTGATATTGAAGACACACCTGAAAAAATTTGCAAAAAATTTGAATCGATTGAAAAAGGAAGTGGAGAAAAACTCAAAAAGTACTTGAAAATTGCAAAAGAAAATTACGAAATAGGTGTTACAGACATGCTATATAAAATGCCTGGGAATAGCCCATTGGAGTTGGTTTCAAAAAAAACAATTAAACGAGTTAGATTTTTCCTATCCAACATTAGAAAAGATATTCGTAGAGATTTTAAAAATCCTAAATTACGCTCCATATTGGAGTTTCCAGTTTTATTTTTAGGAGCAAAAGCCTCAAATACACCAGCTTTTTACAATTTTATGAATTATGCAGATTTTGGTATTGGGACATTTCAACCACCAAATGGATTCCATGATTTGGTTAATGCAATGGTAGATCTGGGTAAGTCATTAGGGGTCAAATACAAAGTCAACCATGAACTTTCAAAAATCAATGTTAGTAACAAAAAAGTTGAGAATATTGTGATAAATGGCAAATCAACAGATTGTGACTTAATTTTATCAGGCGCTGATTATCACCACACAGAAAGCTTATTACCCGTTAAATCTAGACAATACAACAACAGATATTGGAAATCTAGGGTCTTTGCACCCTCCTCTTTACTTTTTTATGTAGGCTTTAATAAAAAATTAAAAAATGTTCAACATCACAATCTAATATTTGATACGGATTTCAATAAACATGCTGAAGAAATTTATGATTCACCCAAATGGCCAACGGACCCACTTTTTTATGCAAATTTTACCTCCAAAACAAATAGTAAAACCGCACCAGAAGGTTCTGAAAATGCATTTTTTTTAATACCCATAGCAATTGATCTTATTGACAACGAGGAGACAAGGGATAAGTATTTTGAAAAAATTATTAAAAAAATGGAACTCTACACGGGTCAAGAGCTTAAAGATTCCATAACATATAAAAGAAGTTTTTGTGTAAATGACTTTAAGAATGAATACAATTCCTATGGTGGAAATGCATACGGCTTGGCCAACACATTATTTCAAACTGCATTCTTGAGACCAAATATTAAAAGTAAATTGGTACAAAATTTGTATTTCTGTGGTCAACTCACTGTTCCAGGGCCTGGTGTACCACCTGCTGTTGTTTCTGGTGAGTTAGTTGCTAATTTGATTAATAAATAATAATTTATCTTTAAATTGTAAAAAAATTCTAATGAAAAAAATTTTCGACGAAGTATCATACAGTTGTAGTAAAAAAGTTACTAAAACATATAGCACATCTTTTTCATTAGCAACAAGACTTCTTTCTGAAAATATCAGAAGAGATATTTACAATATTTATGGCTTTGTTAGATTTGCAGATGAAATTGTAGACTCTTTCCATGATTATGATAAAAAAGAATTATTTCAAGATTTTTCTTTAGACCTAGACAAAGCCCTAAAAAATAAAATTCATTTAAACCCAATCTTAAATTCATTTCAACACACTTTTCACAAATATGATATTGACATTAGTTTAGTTGATGCTTTTATGAAAAGTATGAAAATGGACTTAAGTAAAAAGAAATACTCTACTGTTAAAGAATTTAAAGAATACATTTATGGATCCGCAGATGTGGTTGGACTTATGTGTTTAAAAGTCTTTGTACAGGGAAATAAAAAACTATATTTAAGTCTTAAGGAAAATGCAATGAGTTTAGGTTCTGCTTTTCAAAAAGTTAATTTCCTTAGAGATTTAAAAGCCGATAAGGAAGATTTAAACAGGTCTTATTTTCCAAATACAAGTTTTAAAAACTTAGACGAAAAAGATAAAGGTTTTATAATCTCTGATATTGAAAATGATTTTTCAAAAGGACTTGAAGGAATAAAGAACCTTCCCATAGAAGCAAAATTTGGAGTTTTTATGGCATACAGATATTATAATCAACTACTTAAAAAGTTAAAGAAAACGCCTGCAACAGAAATTATAAATAGAAGAATTAGGGTTCCTAATCTAAAAAAATTAGAACTTCTTACTAGAAGTTATGTAAAATATCAGCTAAACCTACTTTAATGAATATACTATTACAAATTTTAATATTTTTTATCACTTTTTGCTTCATGGAATTTATGGCTTGGTTTTCTCATAAATACATCATGCATGGATTTTTATGGACATTGCACAAAGACCACCACAATCAAAACCTCAAGACCTCTTGGTGGGAAAGAAATGATTTATTTTTTGTTTTCTATGCTGTTGTTAGTATGATATGTTTTTATTCTCAAGTTGAATTAGGATTTAGTTTTGGTTTTTCTATAGGTTTTGGAATTATGGCCTACGGACTTACCTATTTTATTGTTCACGATATTTTTATTCATCAGAGATTTAAATTCTTACGCAAAGCAAATAATTGGTATGCTAAGGGAGTCAGAAAGGCACACAAAATGCATCACGCTAATATCAAAAAAAATGGTGGGGAAAGTTTTGGAATGTTATTTCCTCCGTTAAAATACTTCAAAAAGAACTAATTATCTTAATAAATTTTCATGAAACAAAACCATTATGATTATATAATAGTTGGTGGTGGAGTTTCTGGTTTACACTTATCTTATAGTTTTATTAATGATGAATATTTTAAGAATCACAAAATATTAGTAATTGATAATTCAAAGTCCAAAAAACAAAATAATTCTTTTTCATTTTGGGAAAAAGGTATAGGGAAATGGGACTCAATTCTTGAAAACAAATGGAGTAAAGGGAAATTTCATTCTAAATTTGGAAGTATAGAAATGGATTTTTCTAATTACAACTATAAAACTCTCAATTCATTTAGTTTTTCAAATTTTGTTAAGAAAAATTTGAAACAGAACAATCAAATCAAGTTAGTAAAAGATACTATTCTGAAAATTCGACAAGAAAATAAGAAGCTTATTGTAGTTGGAAATAAAAAAAACTATTATGCAAATCATGTCTTTGATTCTAGGCCTAATAAAAGATTTAAAAAGGAACAAAATAATTATACCTCACTTAAACAGCATTTTCTTGGTTGGGTTGTAAGAACAAAAAAAGCTAAATTTAATAAGGATTCTTTTGTTTTTATGGATTACAGAATAAGAGACAAAAATCATACAGCCTTCACATATGTTTTACCTTTTAAAGAAAATGAAGCTTTAATCGAACACACATATTTTTCTAAAAATGAGTGCGAAAAAAAAGTATATGAAAATTACATTAGAGATTATATGAATAACTATTATACATCTGATTATGAGGTAATCAAGTCTGAATTTGGTGTAATACCAATGACTTCTTATCCGTTTTATATAGATTCAACAAAAAATATAACAAAAATTGGATCTGCTGGTGGCTGGATTAAACCCTCTACAGGTTATTCTTTTAAGAACTGTGAAAAAAATACATTAAAAATATTAGAAAATATTAAAAAAGGTAAAAGCTTAATAATACATCCAAAGACAAAATATAAATTTTTAGATAATATCTTACTTGGAGTTTTATCACAATATAACCACATGGGTGAAATGATTTTTTATAAAATGATAAAAAAAAATAAAACCGAAAACGTCCTTCGTTTTTTAGATGAAGAAAGCAGTCTCCTTGAAGACATAAATATTATTCTATCGGTAAAGTCTAAAGAGTTTATTAAAGTTTTTTTTCAAAGCTTTTATAAAAAAGCATTATAAATTTTCTTTTTTTATAAGATTTAAAGCTGACCCTTCATCATACCATTCGATTTGAGACTTATTGTAAGTATGGTTCAAGAAAATTATATCTTTAGAACCATCAGAATGATTCAACAGAATCTCAAGCTGTTTTCCAGGTGAAAAACTATCTAAGTTGACGAAGGTGAATAAGTCATCTTCCATGATTAAATCATAATCTTTCTCATTTGAGAATGTTAAAGCTAACATTCCTTGCTTTTTAAGGTTGGTTTCGTGTATTCTAGCAAAAGATTTAACAATAACAGCACAAACACCTAAATGACGTGGCTCCATTGCAGCATGTTCCCTGGATGACCCTTCTCCATAATTATGATCACCAACTACCACAGTTTTAATATTATTAGACTTATAATCTCTTTGAGTATCTGGAACTCCCCCATAGTCTCCGTTTAAATGATTCTTAATGAAATTTGTTTTCATATTATAGCTATTCACAGCTCCAATTAAACAATTATTAGAAATATTATCCAGATGTCCTCTATACCTCAACCATGGTCCTGCCATAGAAATGTGGTCAGTTGTACATTTTCCATGAGCTTTTATTAATAGCCTAGCATCTTTTATATCTCTACCAATCGGTAAAAATGGCTCTAAGAGCTGTAATCTTTCAGATTTTGGATCAACAGAAACAACCACTTTACTACCATCTGTTTCTGGTTCAATATATCCTGAATCTTCACAATCAAAACCGTCACTTGGCAATTCAACTCCTACAGGTGGATCAAGCATAACTTCTTCTCCTAATTCATTTAAGAGCTTGTCTTTTGTTGGATCAAAATCTAATTTACCTGCTATAGCGATGGCAGCAACAATTTCAGGTGAACCAACAAATGCATGTGTATTTGGATTTCCGTCAGCCCTTTTAGAAAAGTTTCTGTTAAACGAGTGAACTATTGTATTCTTTTCTTGGTCTTTTAAATCACTTCTATCCCATTGCCCAATACAAGGTCCACAAGCATTTGTAAATATAGTAGCATTCAAATCTTCGAAGATTTTTAAAATTCCGTCTCTTTCAGCAGTATACCTTACCTGTTCTGATCCGGGATTTATTCCAAAATCAGATTTGGTAATTAAATTCTTATCAATAGCTTGTTTAGCTATTGAAGCTGCCCTTGTTAAATCTTCGTAAGACGAATTTGTACATGAACCAATTAAACCCCAGTCAACTTTTAACGGCCAATCATTTTCTTTTGCTTTATCTCCAATTTCTGAAACAGGAGTTGCAAGATCTGGTGTAAATGGACCATTTAAATGAGGCTTTAACTCAGAAAGATTAATTTCAATAACCTGGTCAAAATATTTTTCAGGATCATCATAAACATCAGGATCTGCAGTAAGATAATCTTTTATTTTATTTGCCTCTTCCGCAACATCAACCCTATCTGTTGATTTTAAATATCTTTCCATAGACTCGTCGTACCCAAAAGTAGAAGTGGTTGCTCCAACTTCTGCTCCCATATTACAAATAGTACCTTTACCAGTACATGATAGAGATTTAGCACCAGGGCCAAAATATTCAATAATACACCCGGTTCCACCTTTAACGGTTAAAATTCCCGCAACTTTTAAAATAACATCTTTAGCTGAAGTCCAACCATTTAACTCACCTACTAATTTTACTCCGATAATCTTGGGAAATTTTAACTCCCATGGCATTCCAGCCATTACGTCAACTGCATCAGCTCCTCCAACACCAATTGCAACCATACCCAAACCACCAGCGTTTACAGTGTGTGAATCTGTACCAATCATCATCCCACCAGGGAAAGCATAATTTTCTAAAACTACTTGATGTATAATCCCAGCGCCAGGTTTCCAAAATCCAATTCCGTACTTATTTGAAACATTCTTTAAAAACTCAAAAACCTCATTACTTACTTTATTAGCCTGAAATAAGTCTTCTTTGGCACCCATTTTAGCTTGAATTAGGTGGTCACAATGAACAGTAGTTGGAACAGCAACTTTTTGTTTACCTGCCTGCATAAATTGTAATAATGCCATTTGAGCAGTAGCATCCTGACAAGCAATTCTGTCAGGTTTAAAATCTACATAATCTTTACCTCTTTTAAAAGATTTATTTGTTTGACTCCATAAGTGTGAGTATAAGATCTTTTCAGACAATGAAAGAGGTTTATTGACTATACCTCTAACATCATCAACATTTTTTACAATGTTAGAATAAACCTTTTTTATCATTTCAATATCAAACGCCATATCTTATTTTAGTTTATAAAGTTAATTTAAAAAAATATTAATTTTTTAACCAATTACTAAAGAATTCACAACTTCCAAAATCATTACTTATATTAATATAAGTATCAAAAATTTTTTCATTTTGCCATTTTTCAATTTCTTTTAATTGTTTATTCTGCAATGCTAATTTTTGAATCTTAATATAATCCTTTGAAAAATCAGCAACATGCTCATCGTACCTGTTTGAAACAGTTAATATTTTAAATTTTACTGGATTATACCTATCTTCATCTTGATATACAATACTAACTTCACCCTCTTTCAAATTAGCTATTTGAGCATATAATTCAGGATCCATCTTAGTCAATTCAAAATTATAATCTTGTGTTTCAGGGTTAATTAGTAGTCCACCATCAAATCTTGTTTCAATTTCATCACTAGCTTCAATGGCAGCATCAGCAAAAGAAATTTCACCAGAAACAATTCTTTCTCTTACATTTACCAATCTGCTTTTTGTCTCTTGAATTTCTTTTTGACTAAATTTTGGTCTTAATAATATTGTTCGTATATCATATTCTTGACCTCTGATCTTTTCGAGATAGATTATAAAAAACCCATATTCTGTTTCGAAAGGTTCAGAAATCTCACCTTCAGATAACGAAAAAGCGACCTCGTTAAATCTCTTAACCATTGGAGAGTTTTTACGGTTAATTGAATATTTTCCTCCTTTGGTTCTGGAGCCAGGATCTTCACTATACAATACAGCTTTTGAAATAAAACTTGCACCATTATCAATTACATCTGCTTTAAAATCTTTTAATCTATTAATAACATTTTGTTTTTCCTGTTGACTAACAGTAGGATAAACTACTATTTGAGAGACTCTCAGCTCGGTACCGAAGACAGGTCTGTCATTCTTAGGAATAGAATTAAAAAACTGTCTAACTTCTTCAGGGGTTATTTCAATTTCTTCAATTATAGATTGTTGCATCTTTTTGGCTAGCTCAGAATTTTTATTAAGTTCAAACATTTCGGATCTTAACTCTTGTTCAGAGTCTTTTTTATAATATTCTAAAAGCTTATCCATAGAACCTATTTGTTGAGCAAATGCATTAACTTGTTGATCGACATAGGATTGTATTTCTGCTTGATTGACTTCAATACTATCCTGAATAGCATGATGCTGATATAACTTATCTTCTAAAAGTTTACCAAACACCTGACATTTAGAAATATTTTCCATTGAAACACCCGAAACTCTAAGTTGTGTAAACTGTTTATCTATATCAGACTCGAGAACAACAAAATCACCAATCACAGCAGCAACACCATCAATTTTTTCTCGCTCTTGTGAAAATAAAAATTGTGATAAAAAAAACAGAACGGTTAATAATTTTATATTTCTCATATTTAATAAATTTCTAATTTATTGTTTAATAATGCATCTTTAAGAATATTAGCCTTAATCTTTAACATCACCTCTTTTTTTCTTTGATTTAATGACATATACTCTAGTGTTGATAATACATTTTCAATGGGTGATATCTCACCTTTTCTAGCTGAATCAACTATTTTAATCAAATATAAACTTAATGAGTCTTTGTATTGATAAAAATTATAATTTTTTAAGCTTCGATAGGAGTAAGAATTTAAAAAATCAAACTCATTAAGTAATTTTTTTTCAGAAACCCATGTTTTTGTATCAAAGGAATAACTGTTATATCTATATGAAATTGAATCTAAAAAATATTGGTCTTTTTCATTGAATCTTCTTATTCTTTTTCTAACCTCATAAGTATCAGAAAAATCTTGAGGTAATTCAATAAAAATTAATCTATATATATCTTCATTTAACAAAAAGAGATCTTTATTGCTGTCAAATAAAGATTGAATTTCTGATGAATCAACCTCCAAATTGATTGTAGAATTTACCAAGGCTTCTAAATAAGAGTCAGACAAAAGATCTGAACGATAATCATCGACCAATGACTCTATCTCATTTAATCTAGATTCAGTTAAATTTAGTTTGGCCCTCTCAATTAATATTTTATTGATTGCCCAATTATTAATAATATTATTAGCCTTAACTACAGAGTCCTCTTCAGAATAATTTGTCATCAATTCCGAAAAATCACTTTTATTTAAATATGAATCATTAAATCTAGCTACATTTTGCCCGTCTTCATCGCCAGACATTTTACAACCTACAAACAGAATTGATATTATAATAAAAAACTTATTCATATGAATACATTTTTTTTATCCTTCGAAAAGCCTTTTTGTTGATTAAAACAGGGTATTTTAATTTTAATTCTTTTATCCATTCTAATTCAAGTTTTTCTTGGTAGTCTCCAATTATTTTTCCTTTATCAGATTCAAAAGACTTATAATTAACACTATTTTTATTAAAGAAGTCTTTTAACTTTAGTGAATCACTTTCATTATATGTCCATATTTTATCCTGCATCAAATTAAAAAGCAATAGCCCCTCTCTGTATTCGTTTAATACATTTCTGTAATCAGCATTTTCCTTTTCTAAATTATCTTTATAAATTTTTAACATTTTTAAATTTAAAAATGATCTATACTTTTCTCTTAATACATTATAGAGAGATTTTTTAGGGTTTTTAGATTGATTATTTTCTAAATAATCGGCAAAATCTAACAGAGAATAGGTGTTGTTTAGAATAGCAACCATATTTGTCTTATCACTGATTCCCTCAGGCATACTCCAATTCGCATTAAGAAGAGAGTTATCAACTATCGAATCAAAATATTTTAGCTCTTTATTTTCATAACTTAGATTATATTTTGTCAAGAGAGACTCGTAAAAAGAATCTGAAATAAAATCAAATCTTGAGCTTTTCTTTAGCTTATTTAACAACTCATATTTAATTTCTTCATATGATTGAATATTCTTTTTGGAATACAACTTAATAATATGCCAGCCGTATTTTGTTTCAACAACTTCAGAAATATCTCCAGGATTTTTTAATTTAAAAGCAGCATTTTCAAAAGGAATTGAGTTAATCTGACCACTAGAGAACGAATTCAATCTCCCTCCTTTAAAAGACGAGTTTTTGTCTTCAGAATATTTTTTTGCTAAATATTCAAAACTTGCACCCTTATTGATTGAATCAAGCACAGAATTAATTTTCTCTACTGAATTTTCTTTTGACTTATATATCATAATATGACCTACATTTATTTCTCCAAGTGAGGGTCTTTTATCATGCACCTTAATTATATGATAACCAAATCTTGTTTTGAATGGTAATGAAACTTCACCAATTTGAGTGTCATATGCAACATTTTCAAAATTGTATATCATTTTAAAAGCAGAAAAATATCCTAAATCTTCAACAATATATTCATTGTTTTTATTATGTTTTTTATTGAAATTGTCGATGTTTAATTCTAAAAAATCGTTTCTAAAATTTTTTAACTTTTGAATGACTTTAATTGAATCTTTATCTGATTCACTATATCTTATTAAAACATGTGAAACCTTAACCTCATATTTAGTTCTTTCGTATGCTTCTTTCAGAAACTTTTGTTCAGTTTTTTTATCTGTTAAGTAAGAGTTTTGTAATTGTTTTGCATATTTATTTAATTCTTTCAGATAGGTGTTTTCCTTGTGCAAGTCTAAACTATATGCTTCAGCCAATTTCAATTTGTAATTAATAAATAAATCTAAGTAGGTCTGAACGTCTCTTTGATCTGAGTCTTTAATCAAATCAATATTTTTATTATACACCCTATGGAACTCTTCCACATATACAGGGCTATCGCTTACAGTGAATAGCACATCTTTTTCATTTTGTGAAAAAGAAAAAGAAAAACAGAAAAAAAACAGAAATATCTTGTACATATAATCACATTAGTGGGCAAAAATAAAAATATATAAACAATTTAAAATATTTATCTGGAGTAATTTGGGGCTTCTTTAGTAATATTTACCCCGTGAGGGTGGCTCTCAACAATTCCTGAAGTAGTAATTTTTACAAATTTTGCGTTTTTCTGTAAAGAAGAAATATCTTCAGCTCCACAATACCCCATACCCGCTCTAAGTCCGCCAACAAATTGATGAATACTCTCAACTAAATCCCCTTTATAGGGAACTCTACCGACTATTCCTTCAGGAACTAACTTTTTCACATCACTTTCTACATCTTGAAAATATCTGTCTTTACTACCCTTTTTCATAGCTTCTAAGGAACCCATTCCTCTGTAAGATTTAAATTTTCTTCCTTCATATATAATAGTTTCACCGGGTGATTCTTTTGTTCCTGCTAGTAAAGAACCCAACATTACGGAGGATGCGCCGGCTGCAATTGCTTTGGCAATATCACCCGTATATTTTATCCCTCCATCTGCAATAACTGGAACCTCTGTGTTTATTTCCTGGCAAACCTGTAAAATTGCAGAAAATTGGGGGAAACCAACTCCAGCAACAATTCTGGTTGTACAAATTGAACCTGGTCCAATTCCTACTTTAATTCCATCAGCCCCCGCTTTGATTAAAAATTTTGCTGCTTCCGCGGTCGCAATATTTCCAACAATGATATCAACATCATTAAAATTCTTTTTTAATTTTTTGAGTAAGTTAACAACCCTTTCTGTATGTCCATGAGCAGTATCAACAACTATAGCATCTACGCCACATTTAATTAGAGCTTCAGATCTTTCTAATGAATCATCAGTGACTCCAATAGCTGCTGCAACTCTCAATCTACCATATTTGTCCTTATTGGCTATGGGTTTAAGTTTAAGCTTAATGATGTCACTGAAAGTAATAAGACCGACTAATTTATTTGATTTTGTAACTACTGGAAGTTTTTCAATCTTATTTTCTTGTAAAATTACCTCTGCCTCCTCTAATGAAGTCCCTACTCCAACAGTTATTAAATTGTCTTTTGTCATTACCTCGGCAATAAGTTTATCATCTTTCTTTTCAAACCTCATGTCACGGTTGGTAACAATTCCCTTAAGTAAACCTGAATTATCAACAATCGGAATACCTCCAATTTTATTTTCTTTCATACTTTTTTTGGCATCAGAAACTTTGGAATCCATTGGTAAGGTTACTGGATCCATTATCATACCGCTCTCAGCTCTTTTTACTCTTCTTATTTTTTCAGCCTGTTTTTTTATAGGCATATTTTTATGTATCACACCAATTCCTCCTTCTTGTGCAATTGCAATTGCCATTCTACTCTCAGTTACAGTGTCCATTGCAGCTGAAACAATCGGAATATTTAATGGAATATTTTTTGAAAATTTTGATCTGATACTTACCTCTCTAGGTAAAACATTGGAATATCCAGGGACTAATAATACATCGTCATATGTTAAGGCTTCGGAAATAATTTTATCGGAGATAGGTTTCATGCAATTAGAGATTAATTGCATGCAAATATACAATTTGCTAATTAAACATCACTCATTTTAAACATCAATTAATTTGTACAGGGAAAATAATATATTGACTTATTTAATTATCTATAATTTTTAAATATGTCATTCGCATAGTTGTAGGAAACTTCAAAGTTAAACGGGTTTATAAATGAATTAATTTTATTTTCATTACAAAAAGAGATAATCTTTTCTGTTGGCATATTCCCGACTAAATCATCGGAGGCCATTGGACATCCACCAAATCCTTGAATTGCTCCGTCAAGCCTTTTACATCCAGATTTTACAGAAGCTTCAACTTTATCTCTCCACAAACTAGGAGTTGTGTGCAGGTGTAAACCAAACTCTATATCAGGATATTTTAAAGACATGTATGTATATACCTTATTAATTGATTCGGGCGTAGCAGAACCTATTGTATCACTTAAGGAAATAATTTTTATTCCTACAGAAACAAGTTTTGAAACCCATTTATCAATTAAATTTAAATTCCACACCTCTCCATAAGGATTGCCAAAGCACATGGATAAATAAACAACCAATTCCTTATCAACTGACTTCGTAATCTCATTAATATTCATAAGAATATCAAATGACTCAACAACTGTCTTATTGGTATTTCTCATTTGAAAATTTTCAGAAATGGAAAATGGATAACCAACATAGGAAATATTATTAAATTTTGCGGCACTTTCAGCTCCTCTAATGTTGGCAACAATTACCAATAGTTTTGTTTTTGACATGGAAACATCTAAAGAATTAAGAACATCAGCTGTATCTTTTAGCTGAGGAATAGCTTTTTGAGAAACGAAACTACCCATATCTAATGTGTCAAATTCCACTCCAATTAAGCTTTGAATGTATTTGATCTTTTTTTCAGTAGGGATAAACATTTTTACGCTTTGCATTGCATCCCTGGGGCATTCGATTATTTTAAATTTAGACATCTGAACCTTTCTATTCTAAAGTTAAATTATTTTCTGTAAATAAAATTAAAATCGAAATGATCAATAGGACAATTACATTTATGTACTTAACTATTTTATTTGAATTTGAAGTTTTATTAAATTTTGAATAAAAAGAATTAGAGAAAATTACTAAAATTCCAAAAACCAGAATTGTTGAGCAAATAAAAATTAGTCCCAGGTATATTAACTGGATCTCGATAGAAATAGTTTGGGAAAAAATAAAGTTTGGAAAAAAAGCAACAAAAAAAAGAAACACTTTTGGATTCAATAAGTTCATTAAAACCCCTTTTTTAAAAAAATTAAAATATGAGCTATTTGATTCTAAATCATCTTTAAAGTTGTTTTGTTGTTTTGAAAACAACAATTGAATAGCAAGAAACATTATGTAAGTAAAACCAAATAACTTTAATAAATTAAAAGCAAACTTACTTTCTAAAATAAAAACGCTTAATCCAAAAGAAAGTAATAAAGTATGTATAAAACAGCCTACTACCAAACCTGATAAAAATAAAAATCCTGCATTTTTTCCAGATCTCATGGTAAGAGAAATAAGGTACATGTTATCAGGGCCAGGGCTGATGGCTAAAAGCACACATGAAATCAAAAACGAAGTCAGCATTAATCGGAATAATTATTGATATAAGTATAATATTACATAAATTTACACTTTAAAATAAAAATATGTATAAAATAAGATTCATACTTTTAATAATTTTATCATTGATTTTCTCTTTCAATTATTCTCAGGAAAATCTGGTAAGTTGTGGGACGATTATGCCAGAAAATTACAATGAAATTGAATTGAATTCAAAATCAAATTATGATTATTACCTAAATGAATTTTATGATAAATATCAAACCAAAACATCAACTGCCTTAACTGATGTTCCTGCAAAGTTACATATTATAACCGATGATGGTGGAGATACAAGTATCACAGTTGATGAAATTTTTTCTGAAATTGATGAGGCCAACGAATGGTTGGCAAATTCGTTCTTGAGAATTAATGTATGTGATGATATTAACTATATAAACAGTAGCTTTCTTTATGACTTTGATATGGCAGAGGAAATGCCATATTTGTATGAAAATCATCAACAAGATATTTTAAATATTTATTTTGTTGAATCAATTACTAGCGGTAGCGGCTCTGGTATTTGTGGATATACATATATGCCTGGAAATCCTAACCAGTATTATGATGTAATTGTAATGGATAATCAATGTACCAATTCGTCAGTAAACCAAACTTTAGCTCACGAATTTGGTCATCACTTTAACCTAATTCACACACACGGACCAGAAAATGGTGTGTTAACTGACGAGCTTGTTACCGGTACAAACTGCTCTAGTGCCGGAGATAGAGTATGTGACACGCCAGCTGATCCACAGCTTAGTTCATCAAATGTTAGTAATGTGAATTGCCTATACAGTGGAACTGCGATGGATGAATACGGCTTTTTATTTCAACCTGACCCTTCAAACATAATGTCATATGCACCCCAAGTATGTCGTGATAACTTTACAATTGAACAATATGCTAGAATGTATGCTGGATTTCACACATTTAAAACATATTATGAATGCCCATCTTTTAACGTTGATTTTTATTCTGAAAACATTATCGATTACTGTAATGATGTAATGACTGTTAACTTTTTTGATGACAGTGTTGGAGCAATATCATGGGAATGGGATGTTAACGGAGATGATATAGTTGATTATACAGAACAAAACTTTTCTCATAATTATACACCTGGAGTTTATGATGTAACACTCAAAATATCCAACGAAAATGAAAGTATAACAAAAGTTTTTCCTGAGTATATTAATCTTAATTCAAGCTTATTTGAAACATCAAAAATAATCTTAAAATTGGTTGTTGTTGATACAGATGAAAATACTTGGGAATTGAAAAATAGTAATGATGAAATTATTTATTCTGGTGGACCATATTCAGAAACTGGAGAGCATATAGAAGAGCTTGATGTCATCCAATCTGAATGTTACAACTTTACCATTTATGATTCTTCTGGAAATGGGTTAGCTGCAAATTTCTGGACTGTTGGGACTGAATACTATGAATTAACAACAGAAGAGGGTGAGTTAATTAGGTTTAATCAAGAATTCGAATTTGAGGAAACAACCTATATCAGCACAAATTATTTAAATAATAACGAGATTATTAAGTCTGATTTTTTCATCTCTCCAAATCCATCCGATTCATTTATTAGAATAAACTACTTTGATGGATTACCTGACTACTTTGAAATTTATAATATCAATGGAAGACTTATTAAAAAGGGTGAGATATATGATGAAAATGATTTAACAATCTCAACAAATGATTTAAGTGGTGGAATGTATTTTATTTCAATATTTAGGGGATTCGAAACAGAAAAACTAAAGTTTATAGTTAAGTAATTCTTTGTTTATTCTTTTAATAAATCCAGGTCCCTCATAAATTAAACCAGTATATATTTGTATAAGATGTGCCCCTGCTTTAATTTTTTCAATCGCTTGATCAACTGACGAGATACCACCAACACCAATTATTGGTAATTTTCCATTTGTAGATTTTGATATAAACGAAATTACCTCATTACTCCTATCATAAATTGGAGCACCACTCAACCCCCCCTTTTCATTTCTGTTTTTAGAATTTAGTTTTGGGAAATTTACAGATGTATTAGTGGCAATTATTCCATCGATTTTATTAATACTAATTACATCTAAAATTTCTAAGATTTTTTGCTCATTTAAATCCGGTGAAATTTTTAAAAGAATAGGTTTTGGGTTTGAAGATTCAAATCTGATTTTATTCAAATCACAAAATAAATCATTTAAAAATTCTTTGGATTGTAATTCTCTCAAACCAGGGGTATTTGGGGAACTTACATTTACAACAAAATAATCAACTTGATTATATAATTCCTTGAAACAATAGATGTAATCACTTTTTGCGTCAGAGTTAGGAGTTATTTTGTTTTTACCAATATTTCCACCAATAATAACATTGAAACTTTTTTTTAATCTTTTCTTGATTAATTCGGTACCATCATTATTAAAACCCATTCTGTTGATTACGGCCTTGTCTTCTTTTAATCTAAATAACCTCTTTTTGGGATTTCCAATTTGGGGTTTTGGAGTTACAGTTCCTATCTCAATAAAACCAAAACCGAAATTTTCAAACTCACTTATATGGGTAGCATTTTTATCAAAACCAGCAGCCATACCCACAGGGTTAGGGAATTTTAAACCAAATAATTCTCTTTCAAGACTATCGTGTTTGACTGTATATATGGATTTTATAAGAAAACCACTAAATGGAATTTTAAAGAGAATTTTTAATAAATAAAAAGTAAAATGGTGGATTTTTTCGGGGTCAAATAGAAATAAAAATGGAGAAATAAACTTCTTATACATTAATTCGCAACATTTTCTATTTATTTAGTTCATTTGACGCATCCATCGAGATCATTGATTTATTAAATTTTAATTTACCCGCAGTAGTTTCAATAATACAAGTGCCCTCTTTTGGATTTATATGGTTAATTCTACCATGCATACCACTTTTCATAACCACCCTATCACCAGATTTAAGATCTTTTAAAAATGTTCTTTCCTTCTTTGCTTTTCTCATTTGAGGGGCAATCATAAAAAAATAGATTACCGCAAACATTAAGAGAAACGGAGTAAATTGTGAAAAACCTTCCATTTTAATTAATTACCATTCCAGATGGAGATCCGCCTGAGGTAGATTTATTAATAAATGCCATTATTCTTACAGATTCAGATCCGTTTTGGGTATTTGCATTGATAGTAACAGTTTTTGTAGTTTTATTTGCACCTTTCCCATTAAATTTAACGGTAAATTGCGATGATTCACCAGGTAATAACGGAGCTCTACTCCAATCTTGAGGAACTGTACAACCACATGTTGATTTAATCTCACTGATGACTAAGGGTGCATCACCTGTATTGGTATAAGAAAAAACCGTTTCTTGAGCAGCCCCATCTTCAATCGTTCCAAAATCATGTATTTTCCTGTCAAAAGTCATAACAGGATATTTAAACGGAGCATTATCACGAACCGCAGCAGATTTTACATTCTCAGACTTTACTTTGCTAAATGGATCATCACCACAGCTAGTAAATACAAACATTATTGCAAAGAGATAAATAATTTTTTTCATTGATATAAATATTTAGATTTCAAAAATAAAGAAAAATATTATTCCCTCAAACCTCTTCCCTCCTTAATTAGAGATTTTTTTTCTAAAAGATCTTTAACTAACTTGTCCAATATTCCATTTATAAAAAAACTACTCTTTTCGGTTGAATAGTCCTTAGAAATTTCAATAAATTCATTTAAACTTACTTTTACAGGTATCAACTTGAAATCTATTATTTCCGTTATCGCTAAATTAAGAATAACTAAATCTATTTTTGCAATTCTATCAACATCCCAGTTCGAAACATATTTATTGATTAACCCATTATTTTTTTTAAAATTTCTCAAGGAAAGATTTGCCAAATCATTTGAGTATTTTTTATCTGAACTATTAGAGTATAACTTAAAATAAAAATTTTTATCAAAACTTTTGACTGTAGAATTCTTAATGAATTTTAAAATCATTGTATTTACAAGCGGAAAGTCATCCATCCAAAAGATATTCTTTTCCTCTAAAAATTCCTGAAATTTTTCATTAGGCATAATAATATCTTTACAAAGATTATAAATAAGTTTTCTATCTGAATCAAAAGAATTATCATCGGATGAAATATAATCTTTGAAAAGGTCTGTGTTTATAAATTCATTGTAAATCATTGTTACATATTTATAATCAACCTCCCAGTTAATAAAATCCCTTGAATTTATTAAGGAAGTAATCTTAGAATTTTGTGATACAAGTTCAAGAAATATGTTTTTTGACATTCTTTCATTAGAATACTTTGAACTTGCATTTCCGTATAGATTGTCTTTTGAAATTGTATAGGTACTTTTTGCTTTTTTATAAATTTCAATTAAGAAAGATATTTGTAATATGTATTGGTCATGAATAGATTCAATACCCTTAAGAAGATTTTTATGATGTTCTTTTGTATCTTCGAAATCGGAGATTTCAAGTGCATACAAATATTGCATTATTTTAAGCCGAATATGTCTTCGATTTAACATTTTAAAGAACGATCAAAAGTTGCTGCAAGATAATACTAATAATTATATAATTTAATCCCCTTGAAAGAATTAAAATATTTAAATAAATATTTATTAAAGTACAAAACGAATCTCCTATTAGGGTTCTTTATAATTATTATAGCAAGAATTTTATTATTATTCACACCAGGTCTGATAAGAAATTCTGTTAATGTTATTGATGAGTTTAGAAAAGGAAATGTAACGGATATAGAAATCGTACAAACAGAACTCATTGAAAATATTTTTTTAATCTTACTTGCTGCAATCTCAGCAGGTATATTTACTTTTTTAACCCGGCAAACAATTATTAATGTTTCAAGGTATGTGGAGTTTGATCTCAAAAATGAGATTTACAAGCAATATCAGAAACTTTCATTACGTTTTTATAAAAAAAATCAAACAGGGGATCTAATGAATAGAATTAGTGAGGATGTTTCAAGAGTTAGGATGTATGTTGGACCTGCAATAATGTACTCAACGAATACGATTACTTTGTTAATAATCACTTTTTTTTACATGTACAAACAATCTCCAGAATTGACTCTTTATACAGTTAGCCCACTACCAATTCTATCATTTACAATTTATAAATTAAGTAGAATAATAAATATTAAAAGTAAAATAGTTCAAGAATCTTTGTCAAATCTATCCTCCTTTTCACAAGAAATATTTACAGGAATTAAAATTGTAAAATCCTATTCAATGCAAGATTCAACTTCAGATAAATTTGAAGAAATATCTCAATTAAATAAGGAAAACCAAGTGAGCCTTGCAAAAATGCAAGCGCTATTCTTTCCCTTAATGATATTATTAATAGGAGTCAGTAACATTTTTGTAATTTATATTGGAGGTAAACAATATTTAGATGGATCTATTGAAAGTATAGGTATTATTGCTGAATTTATAATTTATGTTAATATGCTAACATGGCCAGTAGCATCATTAGGCTGGATCAGTTCAATCGTTCAGCAGGCAGAAGCATCCCAAAAAAGAATCAATGAATTTTTGATAGAAAAATCAGAAATTAAAAACCTTAAAAATGGCATAAAAAAAGTAAACGGAAAAATTGAGTTTAAAAATATATTTTTCGAATACTCTGATTCTAATGTTCAAGCGTTAAATGGAATAAGTTTTGTGATAAAACCAAAGTCATCTCTAGGGATAATTGGGGTGACTGGTTCAGGAAAAACTACAGCATTAAAACTTATTACAAGATCCTACAATATAAGCTCAGGTGAAATTCTTTTAGATGATCATTCCTTAAATAAAATTGACTTGATCCATTTGAGAGAAAATATAGGAGTGGTTCCTCAGGACTCTTTTCTTTTTTCTGACACAATTATAAATAATATTAGATTTGGAAACGAAAAAGCAAGTAAAAAAGAAATTGAAAAAGTTTGTGAGATAGCTGGAATACATAAAGAAATTTTAAAATTTAAAGATCAATACAACACAATGCTAGGTGAAAGAGGTGTAAACTTAAGTGGTGGTCAAAAACAACGTGTCTGCATTGCCAGAGCTTTGGTAAAAAAACCTAAAATATTAATTATGGATGACTGTCTTTCTGCACTAGATACAGAAACTGAGGAAAAAATCATAAAGTCCCTTAATGAGTATATTAAGGATACAACAACGATTATTTCAAGTCACAGAATTTCATCGATTCAAAACTTGGACAAGATAATTGTTTTAAATGATGGTAAGATTATTCAAAAAGGGTCTCATGAAGAGTTAATTAACGAAAATGGATACTATAAACAGTTATATTTCAAACAATTAACAGAAAAAGAAGATTAGAATAACTTGATAACATATTTTTTTTTTTACATTTATAAATAATAACCCAATAATTACCTGAAGATGGAGAGAGAAGAAATTTTTTCCAAAGTACTTAGAGCAGGAAGAAGAACATACTTTTTTGATGTTAGATCTACCAAAGCTGGAGACTATTATTTGACACTTACAGAAAGTAAAAAATTTACAAATGATGATGGTTCATTTCATTATAAGAAACACAAAATTTATTTATACAAAGAAGATTTTAATGAATTCTCTGAAATTTTAAATGAAATGACAAACTACATTATTTCTGAAAAAGGCGAAGAAGTTATCAGTGAAAGACACCAAAAAGATTTCAAAAAGGAAGAAAATCATGAAACCAAAAATGATGAAGATAATGAAGATTCAAAAGATGACTCGTCTAATGAATTTACGGATGTAAGTTTTGATGATATTTAAGCCTAAAGCTTCTATGAGAATATTTTTAATTGCTATTATTCTGAGTATAAATGTTTATTCTCAGAGTTCAAACGATAATCTTGACTATTATTTTTCCCAATTAGATAAAGATTTAAATGAATCCATTCCAAAACCCCAAGATGTAATTGGACATAACATTGGCGATTGGCATGTTACACACGATAAACTAGTTCAATACATGTACACCCTAGCTGATGTCTCAGACAGAATCAGCATAGAAAACAGGGGATTTACCTATGAAAACAGACCGATTATACTTCTTACTATCACCTCAAAAGAAAATCATAATAATATAAGCGAGATACAATCATCTCATAGAGAAATTACAAATTTTAACAAAAATATTGAGTTAAAAAATCAACCAATAGTCGTTTATCAAGGATTTTCTATTCACGGAAACGAAGCAAGTGGTTCAAATGCAAGTTTATTATTAGCATATTATTTAGCTGCATCAGAAAGCGATTTTGTTAAAAATCTTTTAGATAGGACAGTTATCTTACTAGATCCTTCTATGAATCCTGATGGATTACAAAGGTTTTCCTATTGGGCAAATTCAAATAAAAATTTAAATCTTACCTCTGATCCTTTCGATAGAGAGTATAGTGAAGTATGGCCAAGTGCAAGAACAAATCACTACTGGTTTGATCTTAATAGAGATTGGTTACCTGTTCAGTTACCTGAATCCCAAGCTAGAATAAAAAGTTTTAACAAGTGGCAACCTAATATTTTAACGGACCATCATGAAATGGGAACAAATGCAACTTTCTTTTTTCAGCCAGGAGTACCCTCAAGAACACATCCCCTTACCCCAAAATTAAATCAAAAATTAACAAAAAAAATAGCTGAATATCATATTGAAAGTTTGGATGAAATTGGTTCATTATATTATTCAGAAGAAAAATTTGATGACTTCTACTACGGAAAAGGCTCTACATTTCCAGATATAAATGGTTCCATAGGAATTTTATTCGAACAAGCTAGCTCAAGGGGGCATATTCAGAAAACTGCTAATGGAATTTTAACTTTTCCTTTTACAATTAAAAATCAGTTTACAACAGCAATATCAACCTTGAAAGCTGCAAAAAATTTAAGATTAGAAATATTAGATTATCAAAAAACATTCTTTATTGAATCCCAAAAAGAATCTGAAAAATTTAAAAACGATGCTATAATTTTTGGAAATACAAAAGATAGATACAGAACTAATAAATTAGCTGAAATTCTAAAAAGACATGAGATAGAGTTTTTTACCCTTGACTCTGATATAATACACAATAAAAAATTATACAAAAAAGATTTTTCTTATGTGATTCCAAAAAATCAAAAAAAATATAGACTTATTAATGCAATGTTTGAAACTAGGACAAAATTTAATGATAGCCTGTTTTATGATGTTTCCTCATGGACACTTCCTCTTGCATTTAATTTAGATTATGACCTAAATTTTCCAGTCAAAAAAGCTTTAAAAGAAGTTGATGAAATTGATTTTAAAGGAACTCACACTTTTGACTTGAGTAATTATGCTTATTTGATGGAATATCATGAATATCTTACACCCAGAGCAGTAAATAAGCTTCTTAAAAAAGATGTTATTATTAAAGTTTCTACAAAACCATTTGAGATTAATGGAAGAAAATTTGATTATGGAACTATCCTAATCCCTGTATTGGATAATGATCCAAACAAACTTTATAAAATTATTACTGAAATAAGTGATGATAGTCATGTAAGAATTCACTCTGTTAATACAGGATATGCAGAAGGACCTGATTTAGGTAGTGATTATTTTAAGCGATTAAAAAAGAAAAATATTGGTTTGTTAGTTGGGGATGGAGTAACCTCATATGATGCCGGTGAAATTTGGCATCTTCTCGATACAAGATATCATGTAACTGTTAACAAATTAGACATTCGTGATTTTGAAAAAATAAATTTAGATAAGTACACCACAATTATTTCTCCAAGTAGTAATATTAAAAACCCTTCCGTGATAAAAAAGATTCATGAATGGGTTGAAAACGGTGGTGTTTTGATTGGTTACAAAAATTCTATCAATTGGTTAAAAGAAGCTAATCTTATAAAGGTGCAAGAGAAAGAATATAATCTGATTGCAAAGGACATAAGCTTTATTGAAAAATCAAGTTTTATAGGTGCTCAAAAAATAGGAGGGGCAATATTTGAAACAAAAATTGACAGGTCCCATCCGATTAATTATGGTCAAACTAATTCGTCTATGCCAATATTTAGAAATTCTACAATCTTTCTAAATCAAGATCCGCAAAGCTATAATAACCCTATTAAATATTCAGTTAGCCCATTAATTAGCGGGTATATTTCTAAAGAAAATTTAAATCTTTTAAAATCAACTACCCCAATAAAAATTCAAAAAGTTTCAAAAGGAAAAGTTATCTACATAACAGATAACACAAATTTCAGAGCATTCTGGTATGGGACAAACAAAATATTAATGAATGCTATTTTCTTTTCTGGAATTATGTAATTTTAATGAATTTTTAGACCATTATTAACCTGTGAGTCGGGTCTTAAAAGGACTACTCCTTTGTCATTAACTACACCTAATATCAAACATTCACTCATAAAATTTGCAATCTGTTTTTTTGGGAAATTTACAACAGCTATAACCTGAGTATCTTTCAGGTCATTAACTTTGTATAATTCTGTTATTTGAGCAGAAGATTTTAGAATACCAAGATCTCCAAAATCAATTGTTATTTTAAAAGAAGGATTGATGGCTTCTTTAAAGAGCTCAGCGTGAACGACTGTACCTACTCTTATATCTAAATCTTTGAATGATTTAAATAAATTATCCAAATCTAATTATTTTTTAGATCGATTGGCTATAAAACTCTTTATAAACACGATTAAAGCCATAAGAGTTGACAACATCATAAGGGAAACCCTCGTAATACCCATTGTATTTCCACTTTCAAGTGTGCTCATTAAGGGCTTTACAAGACCACCTAATATTAAAAAGGTCAATAAAACAACTATGTGTGCAACTACTTTATTTTCTCTTTTTAACCCAGGGTTTAATATCAAAATAATTATACCAAAAATTACCGGAATTAAGGCTGTTGGAGAATAATCTACATCGATATAACCCCAAAGACCAAAAGAAATGAGTGTAATTGCGTTAACAAAACTTATTTTGTGTGGTTTCATAAAATTTTTTTTTGTAAAATTACAACTAAATAATTTTTAAAAAAAATGGCAAAAACTCCTTCTAATATGGTTTCATTAGGAACCAAAGCTCCTGATTTTAATTTACCGGATGTTACTTCAGATAGTTATGTTAATTTAAATGATCTTAAAGGCTTAAAGGGAACCTTAATTATGTTTATTTGTAATCATTGCCCTTACGTAAAACATGTAAACAATACAATTGTAAATTTAGCTAACATATATCAACCTAAAGAAGTAAATTTTATTGCAATCTCTAGTAATGATGTGATAAATTATCCTGAAGATAGCCCCGAACTAATGAAAAAAAATGCTGTCGAATATAATTTTAGCTTTCCGTATTTGTACGATAAAACACAAAATACTGCTAAAGAATATGATGCAGCATGTACTCCAGATTTCTATTTATATGATAGTAATTTGAAGTTAGTTTACAGAGGTCAACTAGACGATTCAAGACCTGGAAATGGGGTAAGTTGTGACGGAAGAGATTTAAAAAATGCTATTGAATGTCTCTTAGAAAATAGAGAAAATATTTCTTTGCAAAAACCTAGCATTGGATGCAATATCAAATGGAAATAAAAAATTAACCAGCAGAAATTAATTCAACCTCAAATAATAACGGTGCATTCGGAGGGATAACACCACCAGCTCCAGACTCACCATAGGCTAAATCGCTTGGTATTATAAAGCTTGCTTTATCTCCAACACCTAAAAGAGAAATTCCTTCGTCCCAACCCTTTATAACTTGACCAATTCCAAGAGTGAATTCAATAGGCTGATTTCTTTTAAATGACGAATCAAAAACTGTCCCGTCTAATAACATTCCTTTGTAATGAACGTTTACTTTTTCACCCTTTGATGGTTTCTTCGAATTTTTATTATCCAAAAACTTATACATTAATCCAGAGTCAGTTTTAGAATAACCGTCAGAAAGGTCATTTAATAATTTTTCCGTTCTTTTCTTTTGTTCATTGATTCTTTCCTCTTTTAACTTATTAAAATTTTCAAAAGCCTTTACAGGATCAAAAGCCTGGGCCTTCTCTCCAACAGCATTTATCTTAATATTAATGATTTCATCGTCTTGAACAATCGAGTTAACAACATCTAATCCATCTATTACATGTCCAAAAACTGTGTGTTTATTGTCGAGCCAAGGAGTTTCAATATGAGTAATAAAAAACTGACTTCCATTTGTTGCAGGTCCTGAATTAGCCATTGAAAGGATGCCTGGCTTATCATGTTTCAAATCAGAATTGAATTCATCATCAAACTTATAACCAGGGTCTCCGGTCCCTGTACCAATAGGACAACCTCCTTGAATCATAAAATCATTAATCACTCTGTGAAATTTTAATCCATCATAATAAGGTTTTCCAAGCTCCTTATTTGAATTTTTTATCTTACCAATAGATAAGCCAACAAAATTTCCTACGGTGCCAGGTGTTTTTTCAAATTCAAGCTGAATTTCAATTACCCCTTTGGATGTTTTGATTTGAGCAAATAAACCTTCTTTCATTTTTATTAATTTTTGGCAAATATATTAACTAATTCCCTAACTCACTTAAAAATTTAATCCTATAAAGTCTTAATTCAAATTCGTCAAACTCACCGTCAAATTCTTCTAATGCTAATTCGATACTGTCAGATTCAGATTCTATAAAATAATCATACATTTCCTCCTGCTGATCCTCATCTAAATATTCTTCCAAACAATAATTCAAATCTAGTTTTGTTCCAGAATATACAATTGATTCCATCTCTTTTATAAAATCCATCATATCCATTGATTTTGAATCTGCTATATCGTCAAGAGATAATTTTCTGTCAATACTCTGAATGATAAATAATTTAAGAGATGAATTTTTTCCCGAAGATTTAATCACAAAATCATCAGGTCTAGAAATATTATTTTCAACAACATATTTTGATATTAATTCAATAAATTCTTTTCCATATTTTTTTGACTTACCCTCACCTACCCCAAAAATCGAGGATAACTCATCCATTTTAACAGGGAATTTTAAGGTCATTTCAATCAAAGATGGATCTTGAAATATTACATAGGGTGGTACTGAATGCTTGTCTGCAATTTTTTTTCTTAAATCTTTTAAGAGCAACATCAATGTTTCATCCCCTGAATTACTAAGTTTTTTAACATTGGTTGTTTGATTCGAATCTTTAAAATCCCTATCATAATATATCACAAACTTATCAGGGTTTTCTAAAAAACTATGTCCTAATTCAGTGATACCAATAGACCCGTAATTTTCAATGTTTTTGTTCATATAAGACTCTACTCTGGCATGCCAAATTAAACTTCTCCAATAGGAGGCATCTTTTGATTTACCTATCCCAAAATTTGAGTTCGAAGTAATGTTGTGTGAGTTTAAAAGAGCATTACTTTGACCGATTAGAATACTAACTATATCTTTTTGTTTATAGATAAATTTGGTGTCAATAAGTAATTTTAAGACAGAAACAAGGTCTTCACTAGCATCAATTGATTTCTTTGGATTTTGCATATTATCATCCATAAGCCTTCCCTCACCAATTTCAGAATCAAAATATTCTCCAAAATAGTTTAATAAATATTTTCTTCTGCTTAACGAGGTTAAGCAATAAGCAGTCACTTCCTCTAGAAGTAATGATGCAATATCTTTTTCAGATTTTGGCTTTGATTCAAGAAATTTTTCAAGCTTCTCAATATCCTTGTGAGAATAATAAGCTAGACAATGACCTTCTCCACCATCTCTTCCTGCTCTACCTGTTTCCTGATAATATCCTTCAAGACTTTTAGGAACATCATAGTGAATAACAAATCTAATATCTGGCTTATCTATACCCATTCCAAAAGCAATTGTAGCTACTACAACGTCGACATCTTCCATTAAAAATTTGTCTTGATTTAGATGCCTAAGTTTTGAATCTAATCCTGCATGATAAGCAACTGCTTTGATATTATTGAGAATTAATAATTGTGCTATTTCCTCAACTTTTTTTCTGCTTAAACAGTAAATTATACCAGACTTACCGTTATTTTTCTTGACAAATTTAATTAGGTCTGAATTTACACTTTCTGTTTTTGATTTTACTTCATAAAAAAGATTTGGTCTGTTAAAGGAAGACTTAAAAATATTTGCATCTGAAATTTCTAAATTTTTTAAAATATCTGACTGAACTTTAGGTGTTGCTGTTGCTGTAAGTGCAATGATTGGAGTTTTGCTATTAATCTGATCTAAAACTGATTTAATATTTCTGTATTCAGGTCTAAAATCATGTCCCCATTCGCTAATACAATGTGCTTCATCAACAGCTAAAAAAGAAATATTTATTGATTTTAAAAATTCAATATTTGATGATTTTGAAAAAGATTCTGGTGCTAGATATAAAAGTTTCGTCTTTTTTTCAGTAAGATCTTTTTTAACTTGATTAATCTCTTCTGATGTTAATGAAGAATTTAAAACATGAGCAATGCTATCCTCTTCTGAAAAACCCCGAATTGCGTCAACTTGATTTTTCATTAAAGCTATGAGAGGTGAAATCACAATAGCTGTACCTTCCAAAAGTAATGCAGGTAATTGATAACATAAAGACTTACCACCACCTGTTGGCATAATAACAAATGTGTTATTTGATTCGGTAATATTTAGTATTATATCTTCCTGAGGCCCCTTAAACTCATTAAATCCAAAAGTCTTTTTAAGACAGTTGAAAATTTTTTCTTTATTACTCATTAAATTTGCACATATCTGATTAACGGAACTTTAAGTTAAAACATTCTTTTTTCATTTAAGAAATTCTTTAATAAAATTTTTGTTTTTTTGCATAATATATAATCAGTCTAGTTTTGGATAAAAAAAGTATCATAGAATTTGGAAAGGAAGTGATTAAACTTCAATCAGAAAGTATTAATAATATTTCTAAATATATTGATGAAAATTTTGAAAAAGCAATTCAAATAATTCTTAAATCAACAGGAAGAGTTGTGGTTACAGGAATCGGAAAAAGCGCTATAATTGCTAATAAAATTGTAGCAACCTTAAATTCTACGGGGACCCCTTCAATATTTATGCATGCTGCTGATGCAATTCATGGTGACTTAGGAATAATTAAAAGTGATGATGTTATTATATGCATTTCAAAAAGTGGAAATACGCCTGAAATAAAAGAGCTGGTTCCATTTATAAAAATGAATAATAATCAGTTAATCGCTATAACAGGTGACAAATCCTCTTTTTTAGCCAAAAACTCCTCTGTAATACTAAACAGTTTTGTTGAGGTTGAAGTTTGTCCAAACAACCTTGCACCAACAAACAGTACAACTGCTCAGCTAGTCATCGGAGATGCCATTGCTGTCACTTTGGTAAAAATTAAAGGATTTACAAAAAATGATTTTGCCAAATTTCACCCCGGTGGAAATTTAGGAAAGAAACTGATTTTAAAAGTAAAAGATCTTGTAGAGCCTAGTTTAATACCCTCAAATAAAACAAATGATTCAATTAATGAGGTTATTATAGAAATTAGTGAAAAAATGCTAGGCATTACAGCTGTATTAAATGAAGAAAAGATAGTTGGTGTGATTACCGATGGTGATCTTAGAAGGACTCTTTTAAATCATAAAGAAATTAAAAATTTAACTGCTCAAGATATAATGTCTGTGAATCCACAAATAATTGATCATGAATCATTAGCTGTTGAAGCCTTAGAGCTAATGAGAAAAAATAAAATTTCACAATTAGTTACTACAAAAAATGACAAATATCACGGAATTCTTCATATCCAAAGTTTAATTAAAGAAGGAATAGCATCATGAGCAATGGTCATGATAACATGTCATTTCTTGAACATCTAGAAGAGCTTAGATGGCATATAATTCGCTCATTAATCGCTATCATCTCAGTTGGTTTTATATGTTTCTTAATGAAGGAATTTATTTTTGATACAATTATACTTGGTCCAAAAAAAATGAGTTTTCCAACCTATACATTTTTATGCCAAGCTGCAACTTTTATCGGAGTAGAAACAACTTTTTGTGGTGATGAGTTCCCTTTTGTTATTCAAAACAGGACCATGGCAGGCCAATTTTCAGCTCATGTGATGACTTCAATAATTGCTGGATTTATTCTTTCTTTCCCATATGTTCTGTATGAATTTTGGAAATTTATCAGTCCTGGGTTATTGGCAAAAGAAAAAGCACGATCAAGAGGCTTTATTTTCATCTCTTCTTTACTCTTTTTCATTGGGGTATTGTTTGGGTATTATATAATAACTCCTCTATCAATTAATTTTTTAGGTACCTATCAGGTGTCTAATGAAGTTTTAAATGAATTTGATCTGGGATCATTTATAGGTTTGGTTAGGTCATCATCACTTGCTTCAGGGATCATTTTTGAATTACCAATAATAATTTATTTTTTAACAAAAGCTGGAGTAGTTACTCCAAAGACTTTAGTTCAATACAGAAAATATGCGCTGGTTTTAGTATTGGTATTAGCAGCCATAATTACGCCTCCAGATGTCGCTAGTCAAATAATAGTAGCAATTCCTATCGTTATTTTATATCAAGTAAGTATATTTATTTCAAGAATTGTTGTAAAAAATCAAACAAAATGATTTTAAAGGCTCAAAATTTGCTTAAATCATATGCTGGCAAAGCGGTTGTTAAGGATGTTTCACTTAATCTTAAGCAAGGAGAAATTGTTGGTTTATTAGGTCCTAATGGTGCAGGTAAAACTACATCTTTTTATATGATAGTAGGTTTGATTAAACCAAACTCAGGATCTATCTTTTTGGATGATAGAGAAATAACCAAATTTCCAATGTATAAGAGGGCACAAAATGGGATTGGTTACTTAGCTCAAGAATCTTCTGTATTCAGAAAAATGAGTGTTGAAGATAATATTCATAGTGTATTACAAATGACTGATCTCTCGAAAAAAGAACAAAATGATAAAGTTGAGTCCTTACTTGATGAATTTGGATTACAAGCCATTCGTAAAAGTCGGGGGGATTTATTATCAGGTGGAGAAAGAAGAAGAACCGAAATTGCTAGAGCACTAGCCACTAGCCCCAGTTTTATATTATTAGACGAACCTTTTGCTGGTGTTGATCCCTTAGCAGTAGAAGATATTCAAAAAATTGTTAGAGATTTAACCAAGAAAAATATTGGTATTCTTATCACAGACCATAATGTTCAAGAAACCCTTGCAATTACAGATAGAACTTACTTAATGTTTGAAGGAAGTATTCTTAAAGACGGTAAGCCTGAAGAACTTGCGTCTGACGAAATGGTAAGAAAAGTATACCTGGGCAAAAACTTTGAATTAAGAAAAAAAACTATCTAAGTCTTTAATTTGTAATAGGTGCCTATTGATATTAAAATATACAAGCCTAAAATAAGCGGTATTGCATAGATCCCATATATTATAATTGAAGGAACAGAGATGAAAATTATTAAAAATCGTCTTCTGTTTCCAATAAATTTAAGGCTCTTAAACTTGAAGTTTAAAAGTTTTAGGTTTGAAACTAGTAAAAACCCACAAATCAGAGTAATAAATATGATTACATTATAATTTGATATCATGTCAGAAAAAGCAGATCCATCATTAGAAATTATAGAAAATGAATAAATTAACATTGTATTGGCTGGAGTTGGAAGGCCTTTAAAAAATTTGGAATTTGTTTTAAGTGTATTAAACTTAGCTAATCTGTAAGCTGAGCAAAGAGTAATCACAAAACCCGTGAAAGGGACAAAAGAAGAAAAAATTGAACCTACTGAAGATGAAGGTGCATCGAGAAACATATTGTAAAGAAGTACTCCCGGGACCAAGCCAAAACTAACCATGTCAGCTAAGGAATCTAATTGTAAACCCAATTCAGACTTAGCATTTAATTTTCTAGCAATATATCCGTCCAAAAAGTCTAAAATCAGACAGATCACAGATAAAACAAAAACATATTTAACTTCTATATTATTTTCTACAAGTAGTAAAACAACAATACATCCAATAAAAAGGTTAAGTAAAGTGATTGAATTCGGAAAAAATCTGAGATTCATTTTTTTAGTTTAATTAATCAAAACTAATAATTTATAATCGTAAAATATTAAATTAATTACTTAATTAAAGTTTGAAAAACAATATATAACTTTGAAAAAGGTTATTAATCATATGAATAAATACATTTTAATCATCTTTTTTTTAATTGGGAATCTTTTAACTGCACAGAACAGATCAAAGTATTCAAACGAATTTTTAAATATCGGAGTTGATGCAAAATCAATCGGTATGGGCAATGCGGTATCTTCAACCGTGGATGATGTTAATGCAACCTATTGGAACCCCGCAGGGTTGATTAATATTGAAAGAGATGAGATCTCATTAATGCATTCCAACTATTTTGCTAACATTGCTAACTTCAATTATATCTCTTATGCTAAAAAAATTGACAGTGAATCGGCTATGGGTTTTTCATTAATTCGATTTGGGGTTGATGACATAATGGATACAACACAGCTTATTGATAATCAGGGAAATATTGATTACAATAGAATTGAAATGTTTTCTGCAGCGGACTATGCATTTATTTTTAGTTATGCAAAAAGAAATAAACTTTTAAATTTAAATTTTGGGGTTAACGCTAAGATTATTAGAAGAATTATCGGAGACTTTGCAAATTCATGGGGCTTTGGATTTGATTTGGGTATACAACATGAAAATAAAAACGGATGGAAATTTGGATTAATGGCTAGGGATATAACCACAACCTATAATTCCTGGTCTTTCGATGAGGATAGGTTAAATGATATTCAAAATGCATTGGAAGGAGAAAATCAAGAAATACCGGAAAAAAATGAAATTTCAATACCAAAAATTCAGTTAGGAATTTCAAAAGAAATCTATCTCAGTAGTGATTATTCCATGTTGGCTGCAATTGACTTATTTATGCTCTTTGAGCAAACTAACGATATAATATCAACAAGCTTTGCAAGTATAAACCCATCTTTAGGCTTGGAATTTGCATATTCCGAACTTGTGTATTTGAGATTAGGTTTGGGAAACTTTCAAAATGAACTTCAATTTGATTCAACAACAGAATTAAGTTTTCAACCCAATTTTGGAATTGGATTTAATCTTCAAGACATTGAAGTAAATTATGCATTTACAGATATTGGCAATCAATCTGCAGCACTTTACTCCAATATATTTTCTTTAAAATTTAACCTTAACCTTCTAAGATGATTAGAGTTTACTTAATACTATTTTGTCTTTCAATTCACAGTCTTTATTGTGTCAACAAAACTGAGGGAACAAAAACATCTTTTAAAGAAACAAAAGTAAGTATAATATCAATCGGGGAAGGATCTAGTTTGGCAGACGCTTTTGGACATACAGGTGTCAGAGTTATTAGTAACGGAAATGACATTGTTTTTAATTTTGGAGTTTACGATTTCTCCGCCCCAAATTTTTATTCAAATTTTGTAAAAGGTAGACCTGTTTACAAATTAGCTGTTCAGAAATATGAAAATTTTAAAGATGGTTATATATATCAAAACAGATATTTAGTTGAGCATGAATTAAACATTAGTGAAGAGTCAAAAATGAATATTATTGATCTGCTAGTTAATAACTCTAAGCCAGAAAATAAATATTACACTTATGATTATTTGAGAGATAATTGCTCAACCAGGGTAGCTGATATTTTAATTGATGACACAAATAATAAATTTAGGGACGACAAATTAGAATCCGAAGCCATCATTACTTACAGAGAACTAATCCATGAAAAAATAAGCGAAAATTCTTGGGCAGCACTTGGAATTGATTTATGCTTGGGTGCAATAATTGATAAAAAAATCTCAGTTAGAGAAACTTTTTTTATTCCGGAAAAATTAATGAAATACATGGATGAGCTAATGATAGATTATTCAAAACCAATCACAAAAAATATTATTTTTTCACCTGATTCACCATCGAAATATAATGAAGAATTTCCAAAACCTTTCCTTGTAAATTCAATAATCTCTCTGTTAATTATTTTGCTTACCTATTTTAATTTTAAAAATAATTCTTGGAATAGGTCAATAGATTTTATCATTTATCTATTTTCAGGACTTATTGGAGTGTTAATAATCTATTTATGGTTTTTTAGTAATCACTTTGCGTCAGCACAAAACTTTAATTTTTTATGGGGGTTTCCTTTTAATTTGGCAGTGCTTTTTGCATTAATTAGAAAAACCCCTCCTTTGTGGACAATTAACTTTGTGAAACTAAATATAATTTTACTGATACTATTATTTATACATTGGACAACCGGAGTTCAAAAATATAATATAACTTTACTGCCAATATTTATCTCTTTACTGGTTAGATATTCTTACTTAGTAATCCAAATAAACAAAACCAGACATGAAAATTTACAGTAAAAATGGCGATAAAGGAAAGACTTCGTTAATTGGCGGAGAAATTGTTTTTAAACATGATTTAAGAGTTGATGCTTATGGAACAATTGACGAATTAAATTCATTTTTGGGTTTAATTAAGGATTATTCTAATGAAAAAGACATAAATGAAGTATTGTTCAAAATTCAATTAAAACTTTTTACTATTGGATCAATCCTCGCTCAATTTGAAACCAAAAAAGAAAACCAGCTAGAAAAACTACAAATAAGTGCTGAGGATACAATCTTTATCGAATCTCAAATTGATAAAATTCAGAAAGAATTACCAGTGCTAAATAAGTTTATTATCCCAGGTGGTGACAAATTAGTTTCATTCTGTCATGTTTCAAGAGCAGTTTGTAGAAGGGCTGAAAGAAAAATTACAAAATTAAGCGAATTTACCGAGGTGAACGAAAACATACTTACATATGTGAATC
>CACEKJ010000002.1 GCA_902560045.1 uncultured Bacteroidota bacterium
AAAATGCCACCATTCTTTTGAGTAATTTTTAAATCCGTTATTTGTCATGACATTATATAAGATCATTCTGTTATTTTTTTGTGAGTCTGAAATGTTAGGATAAAAGGTAGACGACCTAATTCCAAAATAATCATATATACTACCCATATCAATTTGTTTCATTGTTGATAAATCTACAAGAGAAACATCCACGGTACTTCCTCTAGAATGTCCTGATTTCTTAGCAATATAACCTTGAGCAAATAGTTGAGATTTGTTAATGTTAGGATAATAAGAGATTTTATTAATAGTATCATTTAGGTCTTTTGACCATTCAAAGAAAAAATCAACAGCTGATTGAGGTCTATAGGCATCAAATAAGATTAGAGAATAGCCAAGCATTTTAAAATCTTTTTGAGCGTTAATGAGTGCTTTTGATGCCTCATTTGATAAGATTGCTGTATTTGATTTGTATCCGCGTACTATTTTTCCAGTGAAATTTGATTTTGTATTATATTTTAAATCAACAATAATACTACTATCAATATCATTTAATCTAATAAAACCTTCTGGTAAATCATCTAACTTAAAAGAAAAAATTGTAATTAATAAAAAGAATATTAATACTCTCATTTTAAAGTTTTGTTAAAGATAAAATTGATATGTAATATTTGTATACTTTTGTTAAAATTTAATTTTTTGAAAAAAATAATTTATTTATTACTTCTGCTTTTATCTTTCTCAGTAATATCCCAAACTACAAAAAAAGAACTGTTTGTGAAATACACAACTAATGAAATTATTGTTGATGGAGTTCTTGATGAATCTGACTGGAGTAAAACGATTGAAGCCTCCGATTTTTATGAACATTTCCCCAACCATAGTTCGCCCACAAAAAACGAAGCTGTAATCAAAGTAATGAATGATGATGATTTTTTATATGTAGGAATTAAAGTTTTTGCATCAACTGAAAATTTAAAAATCAATTCTTTCAGAAGAGATTTTGAAGCTGGAAATTCTGATAATATAACTATGATTTTTGACACCTTCAATGACGGTAGTAACGCATTTGTGATTGGTAGTAATCATTACGGAATTCAAAGGGATATGCTGCTGTTTAATGGAGGGGGAGGTCTTCAAGATTGGGATATGACATGGGACGTAAAATGGGTTTCAAATTCAAAAATATATGATGATTATTATGTGACGGAATGGAAAATACCACTTTCCGCTTTTAAATATAGAGAAGGTGAAACAAAATGGGGTGTAAACTCTTACATGAGAAATACAGAAAATAACACATGGAATTCGTGGAATGAAGTTCCTGAAAATTTGATGTTTTTTAATTTGGGGTTCACTGGTATTATGAATTTTGAAAAACCTCTAAGAAAATCTAAATCAAAAAAATCCATTATTCCATATATAAATTCTATTTCATACAACGATTATGAAAATGTAGAGAATGGGAAAAGTTTTGAATTTGGCGGTGATGCTAAATTTATTATTGATAATTCACTGACTTTAGATTTAACCGTAAACCCTGATTTTTCTCAAGTAGAAGTTGATCAGCAGGTTACAAACCTTAGTAGATTTGAGGTTACATTACCTGAAAAAAGACAATTTTTTATTGAAAATAGCGATCTTTTTTCCGGATTTGGAAATAATAGAGAGGCTAGACCATTTTTTTCTAGAAGAATTGGAATCGCTAAAGATAAAGATGGAAATAATATAGAGAATAAAATTATAGCAGGACTTAGACTGAGTGGTAAGATTAATAATAATTTAAGGATAGGTTTATTAAATATGCAAACAAGTCAAGATATTGAAAATGAAATTTCAGCTTATAATAATTCAATCATTACTTTACAACAAAAAGTGTTTGACAGATCAAACTTTAATATATTTTTCATAAATCGTGAAGCCACAGGCGAAAACGAATACCTAGAAGAAAACGATAAATTTAACAGAGTAATTGGTTTTGATTATAACCTCAGATCAAATGATAGTAAATGGGATGGTAAGTACTATTTTCATAGATCTTATTCTCCAGAGGAAAACGAAAATTCAAATTCATACGGAATAAGTACGTCTTATGAATCAAGAAATTTTGGATTTAGAGCTGCAGGTTTATACATAGGAGAAGATTACAGATCAGACCTAGGTTATGTAAGACGAAATGATATAATTAAACTTTACCCTGAAATTAGTTACACTATTTGGCCAGAGAAATCTAAGTTTCTTAATCATAGATTTGAATTAACTCCAGTTTATATATTAAAGCCAGGTTTAAATAATGAAATATCGGATTATTATATAATATCAAAATTTGATACTTATGGAATAAATAGTGAGAGGATAAATCTTAGTATGTGGAATAACTATACCTATTTATACGAAGATTTTGATCCTACTGGAACCAATAATGGTAATCCTTTGCCCGCGAACTCAGAATACTATTATACCAATTTTAATATTTCTTATAATTCAGATTATTCAAAAGATTTTACCTATGAGATTAGGCCATCATATGGTAAGTTTTACAATGGAACAAAAACTTCTCTCGATATTGAACTTAGCCAAAGAATAAGGCCTAAATTCACAAGTTCGATTGAAATGAAATACGATAAAGTTAAATTACCAAAACCATATTCATCTGCAAATATTCTGTTGATTGCTCCGAGATTTGAATTTACATTTTCCAAAAATGTTTATTGGGCTACTCTTATGCAATACAGCAATCAGAGTGAAAATTTAAGTTTAAATACTAGATTGCAATGGAGATTTGCCCCCCTTTCAGATTTATTTTTAGTTTACAACGATAATTACTATACAGATAATAGATACAATAGTATTTTTATTCCAAGAGTAAAAAATAGATCAATTAACCTTAAACTTACTTATTGGCTTGACATTTAAATGAAAAAATTTACAATAATCATTTTTGCTATTATATGCTCGTGTTTATCTGACAAAGATGAAATAAATATTAGTGGTGAAATTAAGGGTTTAAACAACTCTTTTATTTATTTAATTCAACCTGATAGCAATACATTGTTAGATTCAAGTAAAGTTGTAAATGAAAAATTTGATTTAACCGCATATATAAATGAACCTTTAGAATTAGTTCTTAAAATTCAATCAAAAGATTCAGAAAACATCTTTAGTTTTATTTCAGAGCCCTCAGCTAAAATAATATTTACAAGCTCTAAAGAAAAGTTTGAATTTAATGGCAAAATAGAAAATTCTGACTTAAACTATGAATTTGAAAAATTAAATGGCCACATTAATCGGTATAATGATATTGATCTCCAAATGCTAGAGCAACAAATACAGGCATCAATTGAAAATAATACTAAAAAATACGATTCGTTAAATGAAGAAAGGCTTAAAGTTGATCAAAAGAAAATATTATTTATTGTTAATTATTGTCTAAATAATAACACAAACATTTTGTCCCCCTACTTGGCGTATAAGTATAAGAACAATATAAACCTTGGTTTTTTAGAAAATATATATCAAAATCTCTCTGAAGAAATGAGGGAAACATACTATGGTCGTAAGTTAATTAATCCCTAGAATAATCATCTTGAAGACGAATAATATCGTCTTCGTTTGAAGGGTTATTTTTATCTGTATGAATCCATATTTCAGAAACAATTCCAGGCTTTGATAGGCCAACTAGTCGATGTCTCTCTTCTTTATCAAATTGAATCAAGTCTCCTTCACTGTGAATAAACATTTCGTTTTCATTATCATCACTTGATCTAACTACACCAACAGGATTTTTATAAACTTTCCAAATTTCTTTTCTTCTGTAATGATATTGCCATGATAACCTTGAATTTGGATTTACAATTAAGATCTTAGGGCTTACCCTGCCCTCAATTTTATATAGGTCTTTAGAAATGAATTCGTTTATAAATTTTTCAGACTGTAACTCGTTGATTAAAAGAAAACCACCCCATGGTCTATCAAAATCATATCCTACAATTTCGTAACCCTTAGATTCAATTTCATTTTTGACAGAAAGAAATATATTATTCATATTTAATTTGAAGGATATTTTACAAAATTTCTTGGTGTCTCGTATAATGTAACTGAGATATCCAATTCGTTTGAAATCTTATTTCTTAGAAGGCTATAAATATATATACATATATTTTCAGCAGATGGGATTATATCAGCAAAATATTCAACATCTAAGTTTAAATTCTTGTGATCTAACCTTTCTTCAACTTCATCTTTTATAATTTTTTTTAAAATACCCATGTCAATAACATATCCAGTTTCAGGATTAATTTTTCCGGTAACACTTACTATCATTTCGTAATTATGACCATGATAATTTGAGTTATTACATTTACCAAATACAGATTCATTTTTTTCATCAGACCAATTTTTATTAAATAATCTGTGGGCAGCATTAAAATGTGCTTTTCTGCTTACTGTAACTTCCATTTTTTTAAACTTTCTGAATATTTATTAATTATAATTTTGAACCAGGCTGTATATTTTTCAGGATTTTTTTCGATATCAATACATAATTCATCAATTGAAATCCATTTCCATTCATCAACTTCATCAGGATTAATCTTTGGAATTCCATTGTAAACACCTAACAAAATATGATCAAACTCATGTTCAATTAAACCATTTGAAAAAGAAACGTGATAAATAAAAGAGTCAAAATCATAAAGATTGGTAACAAAACCCATTTCTTCTTTTAATCTTCTTTTACCTGCTGATATGTTATTTTCTTTTTCTCTCTGATGACTACAGCAAGTATTAGACCAAAGTTTTGGAGTGTGATATTTTGTGGATGCTCTTTTTTGTAACATAATTTCACCACTACTATTGAATATGATTACGGAAAAAGCTCTATGCAAAACCCCCTTGAGATGAGCTTCCATCTTGGGCATTAGACCAATCTGATTATTTTTTTGGTCAACTAAAACTACCTTTTCTTCCTGCATAAATCAAAAGTAGGAATGGAAAATGAATAAACCTAATAAATTTATGCTTTGCCAGTTGGCCCAAAATTCATTTGAAATTTAGGATTATCATAATCCTTTATAGAGCCAAAGTTATCTTCAAATCTTTTTATATTATCATTTAGAGCCTTAGAAAGCTTTTTAGCATGTTGAGGTGTAATAATAATTCTGGACTTAACCTTATTTTTTGGTGAACCAGGCATGATTGAGATAAAATCAATAACAAATTCTGAAACAGAATGGTTTATTATAGCTAGGTTAGAATAGGTACCCTCAGCTATTTTTTCATCTAATTCGATATTAATTTTTCCTTTGTTATCTTTTTTTTTATTCATCAAAATTATTAATTAGTGTTTAATTCCTCTTCTCCTAAACTTGCATCCATTAGTTCATCGTAGCTTTCTTTAGATCCAACCAAAATATCATCGTATTTTCTTAGTCCTGTTCCAGCTGGAATTCTATGACCAACAATCACATTTTCTTTTAAGCCATCTAAATTATCAACTCTAGCATTAACAGCAGATTCATTTAGAACTTTGGTTGTTTCCTGGAATGAAGCTGCAGAAATAAACGACTTGGTCTGTAAAGAAGCCTTAGTAATTCCTTGTAGCATTGGAGTAGCAGTAGCAGGTCGAGCATCTCTAGCAACCAAAAGATTCTTATCTTCTCTTCTTAAAATAGAATTTTCATCTCTGAAATCTCTAGATGAAATAATTTGACCTACTTTATAAGTTTCAGAATCTCCAGCATCTTCAACAATTTTCTTACCGTAAATACTATCATTTTCTTCAATAAAATCAGACTTATGAATAAGCTGATCTTGTAAGAAAATAGTATCTCCAGAGTCTTTAATTTTTACCTTTCTCATCATTTGTCTAACAACTACTTCAAAATGCTTATCGTTAATTTTAACTCCTTGCAATCTATAAACCTCTTGAACTTCATTAACCAAATATTGTTGAACAGCAGAAGGACCTTTTATATTTAAAATGTCATTTGGCGTAATAGAACCTTCAGACATTGGAGTCCCTGCTTTAACAAAATCATTTTCTTGAACTAGAATTTGATTAGATAATTTAATAAGGTATTTTCTTATTTCACCCGTTTTAGCTTCAATTATTATTTCTCTGTTACCTCTTTTAATTTTACCAAATGATACAACTCCATCTATTTCACTAACAATTGCAGGATTTGAAGGATTTCTTGCTTCAAATAATTCTGTAACTCTAGGAAGACCACCAGTAATATCACCTGTTTTAGCAGATTTTCTTGGGATTTTAACTAATATTTTACCCAAATCAATTTTATCACCATCATTAACAACAAGGTGAGCACCAACAGGTAAATTATACGATCTAATTATCTCATCTTTTGAATTTTTAACGAGTAATGTAGGAATCATTTTTTTATTTCTTGATTCAATGATTACTTTCTCTTGGAATCCTGTTTGCTCATCAATTTCTACTTCATAGGTTAAACCTTGTTCAATATTTTCATAACTAATTTTACCTGCAAAATCAGAAATAATAACTCCATTGTAAGGATCCCACTCACATATTAATGTGCCTTTTTTAATTTTCTTTTTACCCTTTACATAAAGGAATGAACCATAAGGAATGTTATTTGTGCTCAATGTTAGTCCTGTATTTGGATCAGAAATTTTTATTTCAGAAGTTCTTGAAATAACTATTTCAACATCATCACCATCATTGTTTTTCCCTTTAACTGTCTTAAGGTCTTCGATTTCAATATTTCCGTCAAACTTGGAAGTTACACTGTTTTCTTCAGAAATATTTCCTGCAATACCCCCAACATGGAATGTTCTAAGAGTCAGCTGGGTACCAGGCTCACCAATTGACTGAGCTGCAACTACTCCAACAGCTTCTCCCATTTGAACATTTTTGCCTGTAGCCAGGTTTCTTCCATAACATTTTGCACAAATACCTCTTTTTGTTTCACAAGTCAATGGAGACCTAACTTCAACAGTATCAACAGATGAATTTTCAATATTTCTAGAAATTTCATCATTGATTAAATCTCCTGATTTGACAAGAAGATCTCCGGTAATCGGATCATATACGTCGTGTAAGGAAGTTCTTCCAACAATTCTAGCACCTAACTTTTCTACAACCTCTTCATTCTTTTTCAAAGCTGAAACTGATATTCCTCTTAAAGTACCACAATCTTCTTCGGTAACAATCACATCTTGAGAAACATCAACAAGTCTTCTAGTAAGGTATCCAGCATCTGCAGTTTTTAATGCAGTATCAGCTAGACCTTTTCTAGCTCCGTGAGTTGAAATAAAATACTCTAAAATTGAAAGGCCTTCTTTAAAGTTTGAAAGAATTGGATTTTCGATAATTTCACCACCACCAGCTGTAGATTTTTTAGGTTTGGCCATTAGACCTCTCATTCCTGTAAGCTGTCTAATCTGTTCTTTGGATCCTCTCGCACCAGAGTCTAGCATCATATATACAGAATTAAAGCCTTGTTGGTCTTCTCTAATTCTTTTCATGGAAAGCTCTGTAAGTTCTGCATTGGTAGATGTCCAAATGTCAATAACCTGATTGTATCTTTCATTATTTGTAATTAGACCCATATTATAATTTGACTTAATTACATCTACTTGCTTGTTAGCATGATTAATCATTTCAAATTTTTCTTTAGGTATAATGATATCCCCTAAACTAAATGAAAGCCCACCTTGGAAGGCAAACTTATATCCTAAGGTTTTTATTTCATCAAGGAATTCAGCTGTTTCTGGGACGCTCGTCAACTTGAGTATTTCACCAATAATATCACGCAATGATTTCTTGGTAAGGACTTCATTTATGTATCCAGCAGCCTCAGGAACCTTTTCATTAAATAAAACTCTTCCAACCGTAGTGTCAACAATTTTATCTACTAAATTATTTTTTGAATCAAAATCTTTTGTTTTAACCTTTATGGTAGCATTCAAATCTACTTTTTTCTCATTGTATGCTATAACAACCTCTTCAGGGGAATAAAAAGTCAATCCCTCTCCAAGTACTGTAATATTTTTGTCAGAAATCTTCTGTTTAGTCATGTAATATAAACCTAAAACCATATCCTGAGATGGAACAGTAATAGGTGATCCATTTGCTGGATTAAGAATATTATGTGACGCTAACATTAAAAGTTGAGCCTCTAAAATAGCTTCTGGACCCAGTGGTAAATGAACTGCCATTTGATCTCCATCAAAATCCGCATTAAAGGCTGTACATACTAACGGGTGTAACTGTATTGCCTTACCTTCAATTAATTTTGGTTGAAAAGCTTGAATACCGAGTCTGTGCAAAGTTGGCGCTCTATTTAAAAGAACAGGATGCCCTCTTAAAACATTTTCTAAGATATCCCATACTACAGGATCTCTTCTATCTATGATTTTTCTGGCAGATTTAACAGTTTTAACTATTCCTCTTTCCATTAATTTTCTAATGATGAATGGCTTATATAACTCAGCTGCCATATTTTTTTGGAAGGCCACATTCAAAAAGTTTTAAATCTGGACCTACAACGATTACAGATCTAGCGGAATAATCAACTCTTTTTCCAAGTAAATTTTGTCTAAATCTACCTTGCTTTCCCTTAAGAGAGTCGGATAAAGATTTTAATGGTCTGTTGGATTCGGTTTTTACAGCCGACGATTTTCTGGTATTGTCAAAAAGGGAATCAACAGATTCTTGAAGCATTCTTTTCTCGTTTCTCAAAATAACTTCAGGTGCTTTAATTTCAATCAATCTTTTAAGCCTATTGTTTCTGATGATTACTCTTCTGTATAAATCATTTAAATCAGAAGTTGCAAACCTTCCTCCATCCAGTGGTACTAAGGGTCTTAGTTCAGGTGGGATTACAGGAATTGCTTTCATAATCATCCATTCCGGCAAATTCTCTCTGTTAAGATTTCCTTCTCTAAAAGACTCAACAACTTGAAGTCTTTTTAATGCTTCTGTTTTTCTTTGTTTTGAAGTTTCGTTATTAGCTTTATCTCTAAGCTCATAAGAAAGTTCATCTAAATTTATTCTAGATAGAAGTTCAATTAGACAATCTGCACCCATCTTAGCAATAAACTTTTCTGGATCACTGTCATCTAAGTACATATTTTCCTGCGGTAGGGATTCCAAAACATTTAAATATTCCTCCTCAGTTAAAAAGTCCATTTTATTTAATGGTTCACCTTCAATATTTTTTGCATTACCAGCTTGAATTACAACATATCTTTCATAATATATGATCATATCAAGTTTTTTAGAAGGAAGTCCTAAAAGATATCCAATCTTGTTAGGTAAAGATCTGAAGTACCATATATGAGCTACCGGTACAACTAAATTAATGTGTCCAATTCTGTCCCTTCTAACCTTCTTCTCAGTTACTTCAACACCACATCTGTCACAAACAATCCCTTTGTATCTTATTCTCTTATACTTACCACATGCACACTCATAATCTCTTACGGGTCCAAAAATTCTTTCACAGAATAAACCGTCTCTTTCAGGCTTGTGAGTTCTATAATTAATAGTCTCAGGTTTTAAAACCTCACCTCTAGAGGCAGATAATATAGATTCAGGAGATCCTAAACCAATTGAGATTTTATTAAATTTTATTGCAGTATTATCTTTTTTTCTACGCATAACTTGAGTATAATATTTTTTTATTCTTCTAATCTAATATCTAATCCTAATCCTTTTAATTCATGCATCAATACATTGAAAGATTCAGGTAATCCAGGTGTAGGCATCGATTCACCTTTTACAATTGCTTCATAAGTCTTTGCTCTACCTACAACATCATCTGACTTAACTGTAAGAATTTCCCTTAATGTACTGGATGCACCGTAAGCTTCTAGTGCCCAAACTTCCATTTCTCCAAACCTTTGACCTCCAAACTGGGCCTTACCACCTAAAGGTTGCTGAGTAATTAACGAATATGGACCAATCGATCTTGAATGCATCTTGTCATCAACCATGTGACCTAATTTAAGCATGTAGATTACACCAACTGTAGCTGGTTGATCAAACTTTTGTCCTGTTCCACCGTCATATAGATAAGTATGACCAAATCTTGGTAAACCAGCTTCATCTGTAATGTTATTTATTTCATCTAAGGTAGCTCCGTCAAAAATTGGAGTAGAATATTTTTTATCAAGTTTTAAACCTGCCCATCCAAGAACAGTTTCGTAAATCTGACCAATATTCATCCTAGATGGTACACCCAAAGGATTTAGTACAATATCAACAGGCTTACCATTTTCTAAGAAAGGCATATCCTCTTCTCTAACAATCTTAGCAACAATACCCTTGTTACCATGTCTACCGGCCATCTTATCACCAACCTTTAACTTTCTCTTTTTAGCAATGTAAACCTTAGCTAACTTTAAAATTCCAGACGGTAACTCATCACCAACAGAAATAGTAAACTTTTCTCTCCTCAATGAACCTTGAAGATCATTTTCTTTAATCTTATAGTTGTGAATTATCTGAGAAACTGTTTCGTTTGTTGTTTTATCGGTTACCCACTTAGTTGAAACTAAATGAGCAAAATCATCTGCAGAGTTTAACATTTTTTGAGTAAATTTTTTCCCTTTAGGAAAAACCTCTTCACCTAAATCATTAAATATTCCCTGAGATGTTTTACCATTTAAAATAGTATATAGTTTTTCAATTAAGATATCCTTTAACTCAGAAAACTTTAAGTCATAGCTGTCTTCTAACGCTTTTAAATCTTCTTTGTCTTGGATTCTTTTTCTTTTATCTTTTACAGATCTTGCAAATAACTTTTTATCGATTACAACTCCGTGCAAAGAAGGTGGAGCTTTTAATGATGCATCTTTGACATCTCCAGCTTTATCTCCAAAGATTGCTCTAAGAAGTTTTTCTTCTGGGGTAGGATCACTTTCACCTTTAGGAGTGATTTTACCAATTAGAATATCTCCAGCATTAATTTCCGCTCCAATTCTAATCATTCCATTCTCGTCTAGATCTTTAGTAGCCTCTTCAGAAACATTTGGAATATCATTGGTTAATTCTTCATTACCTAGTTTTGTGTCACGTACTTCAATTGAATATTCGTCAATATGAATAGATGTAAATACATCATCCCTAACAACTTTTTCGGAAATTACAATTGCATCTTCAAAGTTATATCCTTTCCATGGCATAAAAGCAACCTGAACATTTCTTCCGAGGGCAAGCTCACCGTTATTGGTTGCATATCCTTCACACAAAACCTGTCCTTTTGTTACTTTGTCACCCTTGGAAACAATAGATTTTAAATTTACACATGTACCTTGATTTGTTTTTTTAAATTTTGTTAACTTATAGGTAACTACATCAGAATCAAAACTTGTTAAAACTTCGCTTTTATTTCTGTTGTATTTAATAACTATCTCATTAGCATCAACATATTTCACAGTACCATTAGCTTCAGCATTAATCAAAACTCTAGAGTCCGAAGCAACTTGTTTTTCTAAACCAGTACCAACAATTGGGGACTGAGGTAATAAAAGTGGAACCGCTTGACGCATCATGTTTGAGCCCATAAGTGCACGGTTTGCATCATCATGTTCCAAGAAAGGAATCAAAGATGCAGAAATTGAAGCAATTTGATTAGGTGCAACATCAGTGTAGTGAACATTATTAGGTTCGGTTAACGGGAAGTCACCTTCTTGTCTAGCAATAACCTTATCATCTGTAATTTTTCCAGATTTGTCAACGCTTATATTAGATTGAGCAATAAGTTTATTTTCCTCCTCTTCAGCACTTAAATAAATAGGGTCGGACTTCAAATCAACAACACCGTCTTTAACCTTTCTGTATGGTGTTTCGATGAATCCCATATTATTAATTTTTGCAAATACACCAAGGGAAGAAATTAAACCAATATTTGGACCTTCGGGGGTTTCAATTGGGCATAATCTTCCATAATGTGTATAATGAACATCACGGACTTCAAAACCAGCACGTTCCCTCGACAAACCTCCAGGGCCTAGGGCAGATAATCTTCTTTTATGAGTAATCTCAGCCAATGGATTCGTTTGATCCATAAATTGAGACAATTGGTTTGTTCCAAAAAATGAATTAATAACTGAGGATAAAGTTTTGGCATTAATCAAATCTATAGGAGTGAAAACCTCATTATCTCTCACATTCATTCTTTCCCTGATAGTTCTGGCCATTCTAGCAAGACCAACACCAAATTGAGAGGAAAGTTGTTCCCCCACAGTTCTAACCCTTCTATTTGATAAATGATCTATATCATCTATTTCTGCTTTAGAGTTAATTAGTTCTATTAAATATTTTATTATTGTAATAATATCTTCAGTAGTTAAAACTTGCTTATCCATTCCAATGTCTAAACCAAGTTTTTTATTCATTCTGTATCTACCTACATCACCAAGATTATATCTTTGTTCACTAAAAAATAGTTTATCAATTATACCTCTCGCCGTTTCTTCATCTGGTGGTTCAGCATTTCTTAATTGTCTATAAATATGCTCTACCGCTTCTTTTTCAGAATTTGTAGGATCTTTTTGAAGAGTGTTGTGAATGATAGCATATTCTCCCTGCTGAGTTATTTCTTTGTGAATTAAAACAGTTTTGACTCCTGACTCGATAATTTCAATCGCATTTTCTTTATCAATTTCTGTATCTCTATCTAAAACAATTTCATTTCTTTCAATAGAAACAACCTCACCCGTATCTTCATCAACAAAATCTTCATGCCATGTATTTAAAACACGAGCAGCTAATTTTCTACCATAAAACTTTTTAAGATTGGCCTTGGAAACCTTAATTTCTTCAGCTAAATCAAATATCTCTAAAATATCTTTATCTCTTTCATAACCAATTGCTCTAAATAGAGTTGTAACTGGAAGTTTCTTTTTTCTGTCAATGTAAGCGTACATAACACTGTTAATGTCAGTTGCAAACTCTATCCATGATCCTTTAAAAGGAATAACACGAGCAGAGTATAATTTTGTTCCATTTGCGTGAAAGGATTGTCCAAAAAATACACCAGGAGATCGGTGTAATTGAGAAACCACAACTCTTTCTGCACCATTTATACAAAAAGTACCGCTAGGTGTCATGTAGGGAATTGTACCTAAATATACATCTTGAACAATCGTTTCAAAATCTTCATGTTCAGGGTCTGTACAGTACAACTTTAATCTTGCCTTAAGAGGAACGCTGTAGGTTAAACCTCTTTCAATACATTCTTGGATTGAATATCTTGGAGGATCAACAAAATAATCAAGAAATTCTAATACGAACTGATTCCTTGCATCGGTTATAGGAAAATTATCCTGGAAAGTGTTATATAGACCTTCCTCAGCACGTTCGTCTGATTTAGTTTCTAATTGAAAGAAATCTTGAAAAGATTTAATTTGAATATCCAGAAAGTCAGGATATTGACTAGCATTTTTAATTGATGAAAAATTAATTCTTTCAGCTAAATTTGATGACATATGTGTTTATATTTAAAAATGAGTTAAAAATCAATTAAGTACACCAAAAGGCATAGTTATAAATTTCAGTTTATAACTATGCCTTAATGTGTTTAAAGTTGAACTTATTTAAGTTCAACCTCAGCTCCAGCTTCTTCTAAAGATTTTTTAAATCCTTCAGCTTCGTCTTTACTTACTGCTTCTTTGATTGTTTTTGGTGCTCCATCAACAAGTTCTTTTGCGTCTTTAAGACCTAAACCTGTTAATTCTTTTACCAATTTAACAACTGCAAGTTTTGATCCACCTGCTGCTGTAAGAACTACATCAAATTCTGATTTTTCTTCAGCTGCATCTCCTCCACCTGCACCACCTGCTGCTGCAGGAGCTGCAACTGCTGCTGCTGCTGGCTCAATACCATACTCATTTTTTAAAATATCAGCTAATTCACTCACCTCTTTAACCGATAAGTTGACCAACTGTTCTGCGAAAGTTTTTAAATCTGCCATTTTTCTGTTTTTATTTTTACTTTATTATTATTTATTTGATAATGTTTGAAGAATACCTGAAAGTTTACCTCCACTAGATGAAAGTGCAGAAATAACATTCTTAGCAGGAGACTGTAACAACATGATTATATCTCCAATTAATTCCTCTTTGGACTTAATTGTAAATAAAGTTTCTAGCTGCTCATCTCCAACATATATATCCTCTTCAATCATCGCACCTTTTAAAATTGGTCTTTCAGATTTTTTTCTAAAATTCTTTATAACCTTAGCCGGTGCGTTACTCACTTCAGCAATCATAACTGAAGTATTACCTTTTAGCGTTTCTTTCAATTCACCAAAGTCTTTTTCGGAACTTTCCATTGCTTTTTCAAGCAATGTGTTTTTAACCACTGATAATTTTACACCAGCTTTAAAACACATTCTTCTAAGATTTGATGTCTCAAGTGCATTCAATCCAGAAATATCTGTCAAATAAATATTTTGATTTGACTTTAATACGTCTAAGATTTCATTTATTGCTACTGATTTTTCTTCTCTTGTCATAATTACAAATTATATTTTAGGGTCAATAGCTAAACTTGGACTCATTGTAGATGATATGTATATACTTTTAATATACGTACCTTTTGATGATGTTGGTTTCATCTTTATTAATGTTTGAAGTAATTCGTTTGCATTACCTACAATTTTATCAGCTGAAAAAGAAACTTTTCCGATCGAAGCATGAACAATACCTGCTTTATCAACCTTGAAATCTATTTTACCAGCCTTAACATCAGAAACTGCTTTACCAACATCCATAGTAACAGTACCTGTCTTTGGGTTAGGCATTAATCCTCTAGGCCCTAAAATTCTTCCTAAAGGTCCTAATTTACCCATAACACTTGGCATTGTAACTATAACATCTACATCAGTCCATCCACCTTTAATTTTATCAATGTACTCATCAAGTCCAACAAAATCAGCTCCAGCATTTTTAGCTTCTTCCTCTTTATCTGGTGAAACTAATGCTAAAACCTTCATGTCTTTTCCCGTTCCGTTAGGAAGAGAAACAACACCTCTAACCATTTCATTAGCTTTTTTAGGATCAACTCCTAATCTAACAGCTAAATCAACAGATGCATCAAACTTAGTAGTAGTAATATCTTTCAACAAGGAACATGCTTCATCCAAGTTATATAACTTTGAATTGTCCACTTTTGCTTCCGATAATTTTCTATTCTTTGTTAATTTTCCCATATTGATTAAATTATTCAGGTGCTTTACCTCCCTTAACATTTATACCCATTGATCTCGCGGTACCTGCAACCATTTTCATTGCTGACTCAACCGTAAATGCATTTAAATCTACCATTTTATCCTCTGCAATTTTTTTCACCTGATCCCATGATACCTTAGAAACTTTATTAATGTTTGGCTCACCAGAACCTTTTTTAACCTTAGCCGCCTCTAGTAGCTGAACAGCTGCTGGAGGAGTTTTGATTACAAAATCAAATGATTTGTCTTTGTAAACAGTTATAACAACCGGTAAAACTTTTCCTGGTTTGTCCTGAGTTCTAGCATTGAATTGCTTACAAAAATCCATTATATTAACACCAGCTGCACCTAAAGCAGGTCCTACTGGTGGCGATGGATTAGCAGCACCTCCTCTAACTTGTAACTTGAGAACTTTATCTATTTCTTTTGCCATATTACTAATTTAAGTTTCAATGATTTCATTATTGGAAGCAATAAAATCATTTATATTATGTAACATTTATAATTTTTCAACTTGCATATAACTAAGTTCCAATGGAGTTTTTCTTCCAAAGATCTTAACCATTACCTCAAGTTTTCTTTTTTCTTCATTAATTTTTTCAATAGTTCCATCAAATCCGTTAAACGGACCGTCAATAACTTTGACACTTTCTCCATGAATAAATGGAATAATAATGTCAGATTCTTCTTGTAAGGCCAATTCATCTACTTTTCCAAGCATTCTATTAACCTCTGATTGTCTCAAAGGAATAGGATCTCCACCTTTGGTTTCACCTAAAAAACCAATTACATTTGTGACTGACTTGATCACGTGAGGAACTTCTCCAGCAAGGTTGGCTTTAATCATTATATAGCCAGGAAAATAAGTTTTATCTTTAGTAACTTTTTTTCCTTTTCTAATTTGAACAACTTTTTCAGAGGGTACAAGTATTTCTTCTATAAAACTATCCATACCCATATGAGAAATCTCATTTTCAATATATGTTTTGATTTTGTTTTCTTGACCACTTACAGCCCTTACAACATACCATTTAAAAAGCGAATTCTTATCTGACATATACTTTTTAATTAATGAGATTAAAAAATTCTTTTATAATTCTACTGAACACTGTATCCAATCCCCAAATAATCAATGAAAAAATAATTGAAAACACAGCAACTAAAACTGTTAAATTCAATCCTTCATTAAAGTTCGGCCAACTTACGTGAGACCTAAGCTCCTCAAAAGATTCTTTTACATATTTAACAATTCCTGTCATATTATATTATTTTTTGCACGGGTTGAGAGACTCGAACTCCCGACACCTGGTTTTGGAGACCAGTGCTCTACCAACTGAGCTAAACCCGTAAACATAAGTCAAGGTATTTTGCTTATTACTAAACAAAATACCTTAACATAATATTATGGGTTATTTTTTAGTCTAAAATTTCAGTTACCTGACCAGCACCAACTGTTCTACCACCCTCACGGATTGCAAAACGAAGTCCTATACTCATGGCAATTGGCTGGATCAACTCAACAGTAATAGTTAAGTTGTCTCCTGGCATAACCATCTCTACTCCTGAAGGAAGCGCAATAGTACCAGTAACGTCAGTAGTTCTTACATAAAATTGAGGTCTATAATTGTTGTGGAAAGGGGTATGACGACCACCTTCTTCTTTTTTCAAAATATAAACTTCAGCTTTAAACTTTGAATGAGGAGTTACAGAACCTTTCTTACAGATTACCATACCTCTACTGATATCAGTTTTTTCAATACCTCTTAACAGAATCCCAACATTATCACCAGCTTCTCCTCTGTCTAATATCTTACGGAACATCTCTACTCCAGTAACTGTAGAATCAAGCTTTTCAGCTCCCATTCCAATGATATCAACAGCATCACCTGTATTTGCAACACCAGTTTCAATTCTTCCTGTTGCAACAGTACCTCTACCAGTAATTGAGAATACATCCTCAATAGGCATTAAAAAATCTTTATCAACCTCACGAGTAGGTAACTCAATCCAAGAATCAACATTTTTCATTAATTCAAGAACTGTATCTACCCATTTTTGCTCACCGTTTAAGGCTCCTAATGCAGAACCAGCGATAACAGGACCGTTATCACCATCATATTCATAAAATGATAATAATTCACGGATTTCCATTTCAACAAGTTCTAAAAGCTCGTCATCATCTACCATATCAACCTTATTCATAAACACAACAATTCTTGGAATACCAACTTGTCTTCCTAATAGAATGTGTTCACGAGTCTGAGGCATTGGCCCATCAGTAGCAGCAACAACAAGTATTGCTCCATCCATTTGTGCAGCACCAGTTACCATGTTTTTTACATAGTCGGCGTGACCTGGACAGTCTACGTGAGCGTAGTGACGATTCTCAGTCGAATATTCAACATGTGATGTATTGATAGTAATACCTCTTTCTTTTTCTTCAGGGGCATTATCAATAGTATCAAAATCTCTTTTTTCGGATAAACCAGCGCCAGCTAGAACAGTTGTAATAGCAGCAGTAAGTGTAGTTTTTCCATGATCAACGTGTCCGATTGTACCGATATTTAAATGCGGTTTCGAACGATCAAATGTTTCCTTTGCCATAATATATTATTTTAGTTGCTTTTAAAATGAGCGCAAATATAATTTTTTATATCTAATTAACCAATTTTTTACAATTTTTTTTTTGAAGAGCTTTCTCAGTAGGCCAAACTTAATATTTTTTATTATTCAAAGCAGTTAAAACCAACACATTACGTTAAGCTTTGAAAAAAAATTTATTTTCCACAGATTCCCATAAAAGTAAACAGGCAATTGAGTTGTAAGGACTCCATAATTTTACCAATTTATCAAGCTTTATTTTATCCAATGTATGAATATCATAATTAATTTTTATGGAGTTGATCAAAGCCAAGTCCTTTGGTGAAAAAATATTTTGCCTAAAAAGATTGAAAATTAAAAACATCTGTGCAGTCCATTCCCCCACACCTTTGATCTTTGTTAGTTCATTTATTACATCCTCATCAGAAAGATTTTCAAAATCAAAGTTATTGTTGTGAAAAAAGTTATATGTATTTTTTATATACTCAACTTTCCTGTGAGATAAGCCTATAGATTGGATTTTATGATTTGGAATATTCAATACTTCTAAATTACTTTTATTTTTTATCAGATCAGAAAATCTTTTTTTAACCGTTATTGCAGCTTTGAAACTTATCTGCTGTTCAATTATCAGATTTGCAATTGATTTGGCATAATTTTCATCGAAACGGTTTCCCCAATCAATTCTTTTAGAAAATTTAGCAATTAAAAAGTTCATTACAGGATCCTTTGACAAGTGATCAAAGGCCTTTAAAAGAGAAATTCTTTTCATTAAATTTAATAATTTTCCTCAGCCAACTTATAAATTCTTAGAATAACCAGACCAAATACAACGCCTAGAATCAATAGTAAAATACTATATAATCCTTCTGCACTAAATGATAATCTTAATAAAATTGTTGAAATAATAAATCCTGTGTTTCTGATCAATTGTGAGTACCTTTCGGTGTACTGAAAAGATATGAGCAATATAAAAACATCAACTAGAATCAGTATTGTAAAAAAATCAATAAAGAAAACTCCATTTAAGTTATCTGTGTAGGACTGAGAAATAAATACTTGAATAAACCATTCATAAAAATTAATAAAACAAAGAATCAAGAGGGTTGGAACTAACAATATTGATAAGAGTTTTTTGTAGTTGATGAACTTCTCTAAATTTTTATTAGTTTTTCTTTTAGGGGTGTTAACCCAAGTTTTTTTAAATAAATAAATCAAATAAAATATTACAATAACAGCAAGAAGATCATACATCAGCTGAAGATTATTTTCATTAAGTATTTGATCTGGTTCTAGGGATATTTCAGGAATATCTTTAAAAATCTTTCTAATTAAGACAAGAGATATAATTTCATACTCCTTAGCAACAGAAGTAGTAAAAGACCTTGGTAAGTAATAAATTAACAAAAAGGCTTCATACACCAAAATAAAGGTAAATGGTGTATATAATGCAGAAATAGGATTGCTAGATAAATTTGTTCTTGACGAAAAAATATCTAGTGAGTAGTAATTTTCAATAAATATTAGAAGCAAATGAATTACAAATCCAACTACTGCCAATAACATTATATTTTTTTCAAAAAGCTCTACATTTTTTTTTGAAAAAACATTATTGTGTAAATTTTCAATTCTATTCATAATCAACAACTTACAATATTTGTGCCGTTATGAATAGAACCGAAATTTATTTAATTTGACTATAGAACGGGTAAACCGTTGGAAATGGATGAAATTGGAGCAACACCATATATATCCTTCTTATATACGTTAGTGTTTTTGTCGCCATCAAATCCTACCCAAAGATCAGACGAAAAATAGTCATCAATAGCCGATCTATTTGTGAAATAATATACGCCACCATAAATATCTCCATCTAAACTATTTATCATAGTTTTTCCAATCATTCCTGGAAAATTTTCATTGCTAAAAACAGGTGCATACTCCATTACCTGTTTACTCATATCTTCGTCTGATGGATTAACTTCATTAGTATAGTTTACAACCAATATTTGTAAGTTTTCGGCATCAGAAGATTCAGATGATTTTTTTCTCATTGAGTGAGAACCATTTGCCAACTCTGTTCCCTTAAAGGTTCTAAAAATATCAGTTTTAAAATTTACTAAGTTTGGATGAGCAACAACACCTTTCCATAGTTCAGATTCTAAATATGTATTTACAGATTCTAGGCTTGAAAAATAGTATACTCCTCCGAAAACACCACGTTCAACATCTCCGATAAAAGATTTTCCGATTAATCCTGGGACATTTTCGGATGTAAAATTTGGTGCAACAGCCAATCCTAGCTCTGCATGCTGGTCGAGTGTCATATTTTCTAATTGATAATTTACAATCAAGACAGTTTCGTCATTGTAAATTGACTCAGACTGTTTTGGTTCTGAATTTTTGCAAGAAATTATAAAAAGAACACTTGCAATAATTAATAATTTTTTCATAATGTATTGATTTGATTAAATAATTCTTCTAAGATATTTAATTTGAATTAAAAATTTCATCAAAACAGATTATTGTTTTGATGAACTAAAATTTTCTTGTTTAAGTGGCATAACGTTTGTAATGTGTATTAAAAACCAAAAATGAAAAACCTTGTTATAATAGGTCATCCAGATAAAAGTTCATTTTGTTACAATGGGATTTATAAAACCATAACTCAAGAAATTGAAAATTCAGATCAAGAATTGAAAATTGTTGATTTATACAGAGACAGTTTTACCAGACCAAGAAATAATTTAATTGAAAATTATAAAAAATTGATTTTATGGTGTGAAAGAATATATATAATATCCCCTGTTTGGTGGTTCAGGCTAACTCCCAGAATGGAAATATTTTTTGATGAAGTTCTTACGCCTGGTTTTGCTTATAAATTTGTAAATATTACAAAAACATATGCTTATCCAAAACCCTTTTTAAAAGATAAAATTGTTAGAACATATATAACTCACGGAGCACCATCAATTCCCGTTAGAACTTTATATTTAAACTCTGTCAAATTAAGATTAGTGATGGGAGTTTACAGCTTTGTTTTTGGATGGAAAGCCTCACTATGGTTCAAAACCAAACAATTTTGGTCTGTCCCATTTGTTTCAGAGAAAAAGAGAAAAAAATACCTCTCAAAAGTTAAAAGAGATATTTTAAAAGATTTAAATAAATAATTAAAATAAACGAATATGAAAAAAATACTAGAAGTATACTACCCAATAATTTTGGCATTTACCTGTATGATATACTCAATTGGATTGGGTATTTCTGGAAATATTGATGAAGCTCAATATACAGCACACTGGCCTGGAACAATTCTTTTGTTTGCTATAGCAATACGCCAAAGAAGAAAAGACATTAACTCAAATATTAAAAAAGATGCTTAGTCCCTTAATGTTCATAATAGGTTTTATTATTTTCCTTTTATACATGTCAGGACTATTATGGATGATAAAAAAATCACATGATGACCAAAGAAAAAGAAGAGAATCTGACCTAAGAAACGTCGATGATAATGATTATGATGGAGGAGGAAATTGGGGGAGATTTGACAATAATTAGGTAATTTTTATTAAATTTTCAACGTCATGTTTTTCTATGAGAATATTTTTTTTACTTTCATTTGTATATTTTTCCTCTTGTTTCAAAGAAAATACTATAGAAGAGTCTATTAATGCTTACAGAGTAACACAGAATATTACTTATAACAATATAAATGTTGATGTTGTAATAGACAAACCTGCTCTAAATGAAGTTGATGTTTTATTAGTATTTCACGGTACAGTTTCAAATGACCTCAACTTAATGACTGCTGCCAATACAACTCTTGATAAATTCAAGAGTGTTTTGGACAGAAATGACATGATGATTATAAGTGTAGCATATCCCCAAGAAAATGTATTATTTGGCGACGGTATTATTCAATGTGAAGCTGCCTTATTATGGTTAAAAAATAACGCAAGTCAAGAATTAGGGATAACTGTAAATAAGATATTTTTAGGGGGACATTCTCAAGGAGGATATATGGTAACAAGACTTAATACTATGCATCAAATAAATGGCGTAATTGCCAATTCACCAGGACCATTAAATCTTGTATATAGGTGTCAACTTGAAGAGAATGGCCAAGTTCAGTCAAGCGCTGTATGTACTAATTTAAAAAATGTTTATGGAACCACTTCTAACAACCCAAACGCATATTTTGAAAGATCATTACTCAATTTCACAAATGAATTTAAGTCTGACATTTTGTATGTTCAAGGATTGGATGATTCCCCAATACAAATGTACCTGTGGCCAACTTTTAAACAAGACGTAATAAATTGCTCAACTTGTCAAAACAAACAGTTTGTTGAAATCCCTGGTGGTGGACACGTATCTCTTTTTGAAAGTCTGACTGCAAAAACAGAATTCAACAACTTCATAAACAGCCATTAATAAGTTGTTTAGGTTTTCAAGTTTTAACAAACGCCAATTTACATTTGAACTAAATTGACCTAAGAATAAATTATAAGAAAATTAAAAATGGCTTTTAATAGATGAGCCAATGCCGAGAATTGAACTCGGGACCTCTTCCTTACCAAGGAAGCGCTCTACCACTGAGCTACACCGGCTAGTGATTTTTTTGAGCGGGAGACCGGGTTCGAACCGGCGACATTCAGCTTGGAAGGCTGACGCTCTACCAACTGAGCTACTCCCGCATTATTATGTGGGGAGAGCAGGATTCGAACCTGCGAAGTTAAAAACAGCAGATTTACAGTCTGCCCTCGTTGGCCGCTTGAGTATCTCCCCAAAGTAAATATTTTAAAGAACTAATGAGCCGATGGAGGGACTCGAACCCACGACCTGCTGATTACAAATCAGCTGCTCTAGCCAGCTGAGCTACATCGGCTTAATTTTTTCAAAAAAAACCCCGCTAAATGCGGAATGCAAATGTAAATATTTATTTTTTCAAACAAAACAAATTATATTTTTTTTTAAGGAGTAAAAAAAATAAAAAACTAACCTTTATTTCTAGGATGAGATTTCTTAAAAACTTTTTTCATTTCCTCAATTGATCTATTTGTATAAACTTGTGTAGCAGCTAGGCTTGTATGCCCTAATAAATCCTTTACAGAATTTAAATCAGCACCATTATTTAAGAGATGAGTTGCAAATGAATGTCTGAGAATATGAGGGCTTTTTTTCTGTTTGGTTGAATATTTAGAAAAATATTTTTTTGTAATACGATAAACAAGATTGTCATAAATTTTTTTTCCTTTAGATGTAATAAAAAAATATTCATTATTAATTTTAAAATTTAATTTTTCTCTAAAATCTAAATATTGTTTAATTAGAATCATAGTGGATTTAATTAACGGTATATATCTTTCCTTCTTTCTTTTTCCAAGAACTTTGATAGTCTTATTATTGATATCAATATTTTTTAATTCCAAATTGATTAACTCCTGTCTCCTAATTCCAGTACTATACAAAATTTCCAAAATCAATCGATCTCTGCAACCTTCAAAATTATCTTGAAAATTTGTCGAATTTAAAACTTCATAAATTTCTAACTCAGAAAAAGGTAATTGAATTGAGGTCTTTGTTTTTAATGCCTTATGAGATGATAAAGGGTTTTTACTTATTGTTTCTGTTTTAAGTAAAAACTTATAGTAACTATTTAGGGAAGAAATTTTTCTATTGATGGTTTTGTTAGTGATTCCAGTATCTACTAAAAAAACAATCCATGACCTAATTTGGGAATAAACTGCATTTTTAGCCGAATTTTGTGAAAACTCTTTTTGATTAAAACTTTTAAATGATTGTAAATCATTTTTGTATGCAACAATCGTTTTTTCTGAGTATTTTTTTTCTAAAGAGAGATAATCAAGAAAAGATTGAAATTCCATATTAACTATAATCTATAAAGTTATAAATAATAGTAATTTAAAAGTAATGTAAATGAGAAAATGATTAAATATCTTCGTTGTCTCTAAGAGTTTGCACATACTGTGCTTTTTGTATTTCAGCTCTTCTTTTAACTGAAGGCTTTATAAACTCTTTTCTGGTTTGCAAAGATTTCTTAGTTCCAGTTTTGTCAAACTTTCTCTTGAAACGCTTCAATGCTCTGTCGATATTTTCTCCGTCTTTAATTGGTATTATTAGCATATTACAAACCTCCTTTCTTTAGAATTAAAGGTGCAAATATAAACTAAAAATAATCTAACAAAAGATTTTAATGATAAAAAATTAATTTTTTATAGCCTCAAGATATTTATTAAGCTGCTCTTTAACAATCGGAAATAAGAAATATAACCCTATCATATTTGGGAAAACCATTGCAAAAATCATCGCATCAGAGAATGCCCATATGGAATTCATACTTGCTGCAGCTCCGACAATCACAAAAACTAAAAATAATATCTTGTATGTCATATCCGCTGCTTTTCCTCTACCAAATAAGAATTTCCATGATTGCAATCCGTAATAAGACCACGATATCATCGTAGAAACAGCAAATAAAACGACAGCAATTGTTAAAAATATATCAGAATATGGTATATACTGTGCAAATGCCTGAGAGGTAATTCCAGCTCCTTCATACATTACACCATCAATCATAACTCCACCCATTCCATCACCGCCATATACAAATGCACCTGTTGAATTAAATGTAATTATTACCAAGGCTGTCATTGTACAAATAACAACTGTGTCAATGAATGGCTCTAGTAATGCTACCAACCCTTCAGAAGCTGCATACTTGGTTTTAACAGCCGAGTGTGCAATTGAAGCTGATCCTGCCCCTGCTTCATTTGAAAAAGCTGCACGTCTAAATCCAACCATTAAAACTCCGATTACACCTCCTACCCCAACAGCTGTTGGATTAAATGCTTCTTTGATAATTAATGCAATAGCATCGTCAACAAATGAAATATTTATAGCTAAAATGTAGATACATGCCAAGATATAGAGCAATGCCATGAAAGGAACAACTTTTTCAGTGACCGATGCAATTCTTTTTATTCCACCGATAATTATAATACCAACTAAAGCAGCTAAAACAATTCCTATCATTGCGCCGGCAAAAGTTGATTCGTAACCAAATAAATCTTTTAAAACTATTGTAGCCTGATTAGATTGTGCGGCATTTCCTCCTCCAAAAGATCCTCCAATACAGAATACTGCAAATAGACTTCCTGCAATGGTTCCTAATTTTTTAAAGCCTTTAGATTCTAGACCTTTACTTATATAATACATTGGCCCACCATATACTACACCGTCCTTATCTACATCTCTAAAATATACTCCTAAAGTACATTCAACAAATTTGGTTGACATACCCAGCAATCCACATACGATCATCCAAAAAGTAGCCCCTGGACCACCTAGAGCGATTGCTAAGGCAACCCCAGCAATGTTACCGTTTCCTACTGTTCCAGACACTGCAGTTGCAAGCGCTTGGAAGTGAGAAACTTCTCCTTCTTTATTGCCAGATTCACTTTTATCTAAATCATCATACTTTCCTCTAACTACATTGATTGATGTCCAAAAATATCTAATGTTAGGAAATCCAAAATATACTGTAAAAAATATTGCACTACCAACGAGAAGCAAAATTACAAATGGAGTACCTGCTATTTCGAAGAAAACAACAGAACTAAAAAAATCAGAAATTGGCTTGAAAGCCTCATCAATTCTTTGATCTAATCCCTTGTCTTGAGCGCTTGTGGTTAAAGAATTTAAAAGTATAATAAATGATAAAAGATATCTTTTCATGGTTAGTTATTTAATGCAGGACAATATGAGAAAAAAAATAGATTTATGAAAATTAAATTACATGTAACCCATTTCACGCATCCAATCATCATTGTATATCTTTTTTAAATATCTGCTTCCATGATCATGAAATAAAACCACAACCAAGTCTTCGGGCTTAAAATTTTCCTGTAATTGTAGTACACCCTTAATTGCTGCTCCAGCTGAATTACCTAAAAACATTCCTTCTTCTTTCAGTAATTTTCTGCAATAAATAGCGGCATCCTTATCAGTAACCTTTGTAAAACCATCTATAATTTCAAAATTTACATTTTCTGGCAACATGTCTTCTCCAATTCCTTCAGTTACATATGGATAAATTTCGTTCTTATCGAATACTCCGGTTTCATGATATTTTTTTAATACTGAACCGTATGAGTCAACACCCCATATTTTAATATTAGGATTTTTTTCTTTTAAATATTTTCCAACTCCTGAAATTGTTCCTCCAGTGCCTACACCCACAACAAAATGTGTGATTTTACCATCTGTTTGGTCCCATATTTCTGGACCTGTAGACTCATAATGAGCTCTTGGATTACTAGGATTATCGTATTGATTGACGTACCATGAATTTTTAATTTCATTTCCTAATCTTTTTGCAACAGAGTAATACGATCTTTCGTCTTCTGGCTCAACATTGGTTGGACAAACAATAACTTCAGCTCCAAAAGCTTTCAAAACATTAATTTTTTCATCTGATTGCTTATCAGTAGTAACAAAAATACATTTGTAGCCTTTTGAAATTGCTGCAATAGCTAATCCCATTCCGGTATTTCCTGATGTTCCTTCAATAATAGTCCCACCAGGCTTAAGAAGACCTTTTTTTTCTGCATCAATAACCATTTTGAGACCAATTCTATCTTTTACAGAATTTCCTGGATTAAATGTTTCATATTTTGCATATACTTTACAAGGAAGATCTTTTGCTAATTTATTTATAGCAATCATTGGAGTATTTCCAATAGTTTCAATTATATTTTTATAGTACATCATTTATGAATTGCAAATATAATCCAATGAATCAGAATTAAATCAATTAATTAAATTTAATTGTATCCTTTGGATTAATTTTTGAAACCAAGAAACTGGGTAATATTATTGCGCAAAAACAAACAAAAAGAATCAAAAGGTTCAAATATAAAAAATGAGAAAATTTAAAAAATATTGGAACTGTATCTACATAATAAATTTTAGAGTCTAATGAAATTATTTTAAACTTTTGCTGAATAAAAATTAAAAACCCTCCAATAAAATTTCCAATAAGAATACCTCTAAAAATTAAATACATTGAGGTATAAATAAAATATTTTCTAATAGATGAATTTTTTGCACCTAAGGCTTTTAAAATCCCAATCATATTTATTCTTTCAAGTATCAGAACCAAGAGAACTGATATTATATTAATTGATGCTACTAAAGTCATAATGAAAAGTATAGCAACAATATTTTTATCAAATAATTTTATCCATTCAAAAATTGAATAATATTTTTCCTTCGAACTTACAACATCATAATCAGAGGGCGAATTTAAATACACCATGTCTGAAACCAAGTCCAAATCAGAATGATTTTTTAAATGAATTTCAATTGAACTTATTTCGTTTTTATCCCATTTATTAATTCTTTGAATATGTCTATAATCCCCAAATATGTACTTCGAATCTAATTCTTCAAAACCAGAATTATAAATACCTGAAATTTTAAATCCAGTGACTGAGGGCATATCATCTTGATTTTTTGATGATAACATTTGGAAATTATCCCCAACATTTAATCTTAACTTATCTGATAAAATTTGTGAAACAACTACATTATTTGTGACTTCATCGGCTTTTAAAATTAATTCTCCATCAGTGATAAATCTTGCTATTTCAGAGAAATTATATTCAGCTGAGATTCCTTTAAAATATCCTCCTTCAAATTCATTTGGAGTTCTAAAAATCCCAAATTTTGTAATAATTTTTTCAACTCTAGAAATTTCAGGAATATTGTCAAGCCAATTTAAAAATTCCTGATCTGGAACGATTGGATTAATTGAATTCTCATTTGATATATTCCTGAAACTACTAATATTTATATGCCCTTCGATTGAAGAAATTTTATCTTTAATTACTTTTTGCATTCCAAGAGCAACGGCAACCGAAACCATCATAACTAGAACACTTATTGAAATTGCAAGCACTCCAATTTTTATTATTGGTGCTGAAATACTATTTTTATATGGTTTAGCATCAATAATTTTTTTTGTCAAAAAATGTTCAAAATTCAAAACTTAATTCTTTTATTATTAATCGTTATTGGATCCGTATATTATGTTATTGCTGATAACAAAATTAACGAACTTAAATCTAATGTTATTGTTGGGGCCAGCCAAATATCTGATTATGAAAATCTTATTAAAAATAAAAGAATTGGGGTTATTGCAAACCACACATCTGTAATTTTTAAAGAGAATGATTCATACACCCACTTAATAGACTCTTTGTTAAGCTTAGATTTTAATATAAAGAAAATATTTGCGCCAGAACATGGGTTCAGAGGGACTAAACCCAATGGAGCAAATGTAGACGATGAGATAGACTTAAGGACAGGTTTAAAGATTATATCTCTTCATGGAAAAAATAGGAATTATGGGGAAATAGATGACAATGATGTTAGAGATATTGATGTTTTAATATTTGATATCCAGGATGTTGGAGTTAGGTTTTATACACATATTTCTGTATTACATTATGTTATGGAAACTTCTGCTAGAAATAATATTCCATTAATTGTTCTTGACAGACCTAATCCTAACGGGCATTATGTTGATGGACCTGTTTTAAATTTAGATAATAAGAGTTTCGTTGGAATGCATGAAGTTCCCATAGTCTATGGCTTAACTATCGGAGAATACGCAAATATGATAAATCAAGAAGAGTGGTTGACCAATGGTATTAAATCTCAACTTTATGTGGTTAAACTAAAAAACTATGACAGAAATAAGGTTTATGAACTCCCAATTAAACCATCCCCAAACTTACCTAATAAATCATCGGTAAACCTGTATCCATCTCTTTGTTTGTTTGAGGGAACAAATATTAGTGCGGGAAGAGGAACTAATATGCAATTTCAAATTTATGGGAGTCCATTTTTAAATAAAAAATTTAATGAATTTAAGTTTACCCCCAAAAAAAATTTAGGTTCAAAATATCCAAAGCATGAAAATATCTTATGTTATGGTAAAAATTTAGCCGAAACCAAAAAGCTTGAAAAGATAAATTTAAAATATGTCATTGATGCTTTTAATGAAAGTACTAAAAAGGGTGAATTTTTTAATTCTTATTTTGTCAAACTTGCTGGGGTAAAGGAGTTAAAAAAGCAAATTATTAATGGCATTCCAGAGAATGAAATCAGAAAAAGTTGGAAAAAAGATTTAGATAAATTTAAATTAATGAGAAAGAAGTATTTAATTTATCATAACAAAAATGACTAATGGATAATCTAATTGTAGAATATAAAAATGCAGAAATAAAATTAGAATCTGAATTGAAAATAAAGAATCTTAATTTAAAAATAAATAAAGGTGAATTTGTGTTTCTTATAGGCAAAACTGGGTCCGGCAAATCTAGCATATTAAAATCTATGTATTCTGAAAAAAAAATAATTAGCGGAGAAGCTGTTATTTCAAAAACTAATCTTTCTTTGATCAAAAACAAAAATATTCCTGAACTAAGAAGAAAAATTGGTATTATCTTTCAAGACTTTCAATTATTAAAAGACAGAAATGTATACGATAATTTAGATTTTGTTTTAAAAGCAACTGGTTGGAAAAACAAGAATGAGAGAAAAGAAAAAATTGAATTATGTCTGAATAAAGTTCATATAATAGATCATGCAAATAAATTTCCAAGCCAACTTTCAGGTGGAGAAAAACAAAAGGTTGCCATAGCAAGATCCCTTTTAAATGATCCAAAAATTGTTATAGCTGATGAGCCTACAGGAAATTTAGACCCAAAGAGCAGTATAGAAATTATGGAGGTATTAAGGGAAATAAACGAGAATGGAAATACCATTTTAATGGCTACTCATGATTTTAGTTTATTGAAAAAATACAATGGAAGAATTTTACGATGTAGAAATGGATTAGTAGATGAGATAGAAACAAAAGATCTTGAAATTGAAAAAATATACTCATGATATCCATTTTAATTCCATGTTATGATTATGATGCCTATCCAATCGTAAGTAAAATTGAAAAACAGGCATTAATTTTAAATATTGATTTTGAAATAATATGTATTGACGACGGATCATTCTCATCCAAAAACGAGCATAATCAAAAAATAAATTTACTCACTAATTGTAAATTCATTGAAACAAAGAAAAATATCGGGAGGGTTAAGAATAGAGTTTTACTTGCTGAGAGTGCCCAATACGATTGGATAATTTTTATTGATGTTGACACTACTCCATCTGATTACTTTTTAAGGAGGTATATTGAATTAACAGACAAAAATTCGATTGTTTTTGGAGGATGTTTTTTCGATAAACCAAAGGGCAGTGAAAATAATTTTTTAAGATATGAATTTGGTAAAAACAGAGAAGCTAAAAAGTCTCTAATAAGAAATAAATCCCCATACAAATTTATGTCATCAAGAAATTTTATGGTTAAAAGAGAGCTAATTTTAAGTATTTTTTCAGAGATAACTAATTCCTCATATGGAAATGATTATATGCTTGGCTCGATATTGAAAGAGAAAAAAATAAATGTAGTTCACGTTGATAACGAAGTCTCTGTAAATGAAATTGAAGAAAATAAAATATTTATTGAAAAAACTAAAAAAGCGTTAGATAATCTCTACAAAAATTATAGAGAGAATAAAATTAAAACTCACGATATTTCAATTTTAAGTGCATTTATTTTTCTGGAAAAATTTCTTTTAAAAAAATTATTTTTAAAGTTTTCAGCACTATTTAGAAATTCGATCAATAATAGTTTAAATAGTCAAATACCAAGTTTATTTTTATTTGATATTTTCAGATTGGACTATTTGTGTAGCATTAAAGATTCTTAAATTTTTTGAATTCATTATAATCTCTAAAATAATCTTCCTCGTCAAAATAGTCTGAGGCTAATACAGCACATACGGCTCCTGATGAAAAATTATCCATCTCCCTCCAAATACCTTTAGGGATCAATAGACCTTTGTGAGGTTTGTTGAGCATGATTTTGGTTTTGTTGGTTCCGTCATCAACCAAAACCTCGAAACTTCCACTCAATGGAATCATAAATTGAATTAGGTTTTTATGGGCATGACCTCCTCTATAGGCATCACTTGGAACATCATATAAATAATAAACTCTTTTGATATCAAAAGGAATTATATTTTTCTCAACAACTGAAAGCTTACCTCTTCCTTTGGGATCAATAATTTTAGGAATATCTATAATTTTTACATCTTTAATCGTATTCATTTTAATGATTTAAATTTTTTAATTCCTTTGAGTCCAACCATAAACTTCGATATAATTTCATTAAAATATATCATGTTGTTTCTCTTTAACAAAAAGATATGATGTATAAGCTTTACATAAGATACATAACCGTAAAACTTATAAAAAATTGCTGCCCTAGCAAAAATATTTTTATCAATACCAGCATCTTGGCCTGAGCTTTCTGTAGGATGAGTTAAAATAATTTTAGGACAAGATGTTATTCTTAGTTTCTTTTCAAGAATATTTCTTAAAAAAATGTATTCGTCAGCTGTTTGAAATATAGCGCCAAGTCCAAATAAAGGGTCAAATTTAATATTATTAGCAACAATCTTTTCCCTTTTAAATGCTATTAAAAATGAATTTATATAAGAAATGGATTTGTAATTATGGATAATTAGTGAAGGATAGTCTTTGAAAAGAGAGCCATTGTCATTTTTTGCATAATAAGTAATAACATCTGAGTCATTTTGATCGAACGAATTAATAATGATTTCATAGAAGTCTTTTTCATAAATAACATCATCGTCACATAATAAGCATATAGCACCGCTTGATTTTGAAATTGCAAAATTTCTACTGTTAGATAAGCCATTTGCCTGAATGTTGTAATATTTTATATCAAATTTTTCAGAAATAGTACTTAAATCTTTTTCAGATTCAGATTGATCAACAACTATAATGGAATAATCCATTGGGTTGCAGTTCTTAAACATTTTATCTAAAAATGACAAGTCCTTTTTCCCTTTTGTAGAAATTAAGATCTGTAAATTCTTTGATTTTTTTAATACTTGTGTCATTAAAAAATTATATTTGACAGTACTGAGAACAATATAATGAAAATCTTACTTATTGGAGAATATAGCAATCTTCATAATTCTTTAAAAAAAGGATTGTTAAATCTGGGTCACGAAGTTATTCTGCTTGGAAGTGGAGATGGTTTTAAAAAATATGATGTAGATATTTTAATAAAGTCAACGATTTTTGAAAACAAATATTTAAAGATTATAGCTAAAATCATAGACAAGATTTTTAAGTTTAGTTTAAACGAATTAGAGATCTATTTTAAATCCAAAAAAATAATAATAAAATTAGCTGATTTTGATATTGTACAGCTCATAAACGAAAGGCCATTTAATACATCAGCAAATTTAGAAATTAGCCTTCTAAAACATGTTTTTAAAAATAATAAGAAGGTTTTCTTATTAGCCTGTGGTGTGGATCATAAAAGTATAAGTTATGCGAATGATAAAAAATTTAAATACTCCATACTAACCCCTTATTTTGAAAATAATTCTTTAAAAAAAGAATACCGACACATATTAAAATATCTGGATTCAGATCACAGCAAACTAAGTAATTATATTGAACAAAATATTCAAGGAATCATTTCTTCAGACTTAGATTATCATATTCCTTACGTCAATTCCAAAAAATATCTTGGAATGATACCTAATCCTATTGATATTGATACATTAAATGAAGATGGTAAATCTTTCAACCAAAAAATTGTGATACTACACGCAATTAACTCAAAGAATAAATTAAAGAAAGGGAATAAATTTTTTAAAAAGTCATTATCAATTATTGAAGGTAAGTATTCGAATAAAGTTGAAATAACAAGAACAACTGACCAGGCTTACTCAGAGCATATAAAAAATGTAAAAAATTGCGATATCCTTTTGGATCAAGTATATGCATACGACCAGGGTTATAATGCACTAGAAGCAATGGCGATGGGTAAAGTAGTATTGACTGGTGCTGAAAAAGAATGGAGAGAACATTATAATATTGTAGAAGATTATGCCGTTATTAATGCAATGCCTGATGTTTCATATTTGGTTGAAAAATTATCTTGGTTAATTGAAAACCCAGAAAAGATAAAAATGATCTCTAAAAATGCAAGAGAATTTATTTTAAAGTATCACGACTATAATGTTATCACTAAAAAATATTTGAAGGCTTGGGAGAATTAATTGAACATTTAAAGCCTAATTTTTTTATTCCAGGAGCGGCAAAATCTGGAACAACTACTCTGCATGATATGCTTAATACCCATCCTGAAATATCTATGTCATCTGTCAAGGAACCTGGTTATTGGAAAAATAAAAATTTTAAGGAATTTGGAAACACTGAGATGCACAATTATCAAAATTTATTCGATAATACAAAAAAATTTAAAGGTGAATCTAGTACAGCGTACATGTACTATGATAGCTTTATAAATAATGTGAAAAATAATTACAAAGAACCTCCAAAGTTTATCTTTATTTTAAGAAATCCTATTGATAGATATTTTTCTCATGTAAACTGGTTGAAGGGTTTAGGTTTAGAAAAAAATAACCTTGATGAAATAATTAATAATGGGGCAGAATTTAATTTTGAAGAATACGACGATTATCCGAAATATTATTATGAGTTTGGCCTATATAACAGATGGATAAATAGATTTTTAGATAATTTTGGAAAGGATAATATTAAAATAATAACCTTCGAAGAATTATTAAAAAATAAACTATCTACTTTGAACGAATGTTTTGATTTTATTGGAGTTAGTCAAATAAATGAAATTAAAGAAATTGCGTCTAATAAAACAAGAAAAATAGTTTTTCCAAGTGCATATCATTTTATCAGAAAATCTTCTTCCGGAAAAATGAAATATACCGAATATGTTAAATATTTATTGCCAAAAAAAAGCAGGTCAGATATAAAATATATTATGAAATTTATAATTGAAAAATGGTTCAAGAAAGAGTTAAAATTTAAAAAGCTAGATGACCATACTCGAGAATATTTAAGAAGTATCTATTATAAAGATGTCAACGATCTAAAATGTAGTTTAAATTATAACTTTTCTGAGTGGGAAGATTTTAATTAATAATAAAAAAAATGAATTTTATTAAAACATCGTTTTTATCAGGGTTAAGTACTGCAATAAGTCTTATTGCAAGGCTTATCTCAACGAAAATTGTAGCCGTTTATCTTGGTACAAATGGGATGTTTCTTATGGGTCAATTAAAAGATTTTCTAAGGTTAGGTAATACAATAAGTTCATTTGGGATTGAAAATGGAATAATTAAATATACTTCAGAATTTGAAAAACAGGAAATTGAATTAAAGGGTATTGTTGGCACAAGTTTTAAAATTAACTTTTTTAGTGCTTTAATTGTTTCGGGACTAATTTTAGTTTTTAAAGAAAAAGTTTCGGATTTTCTTCAAATAAACTTCAATCAAAACTTTTATTTTTTAATCCTCATATGTTCAGTAATATCTGCGTCTATACATACATGTTTTCTGTCGATTTATAATGGATTAAAAAAAATTGAGCTTTATGTTCTAATAAATATATTTTCAAATATTTTATCAGCAATAGTGATAATTCTTCTTGTTTTAGAGATGGAGATAATTGGTGCATTCTATGCCCTAGCATTAAATCAGATTTTATCTCTTTTAATTAATGTTATGTTTTACATCTACTATAGACCTTTTAAAATCAAGTGGATATTAGAATCTTTTATTACAGAAAATTTAAAAAAATTATCGAAATTTTCTGTTATGGCAATAGCAGGACCAACATGTTTAATTATATCTACTTTTATTATTCGCGACCATATATATAATGAGTTTGGATCTGATTATGCCGGGTCGTGGGAAGCAATGTGGAGGATTTCGGCAATTTATTTACTCTTCTTAATAACAACATTTAAATTTTATCTGATCCCAACTTTTTCAAAGGTTAACGATGAAAAACTTAAACAGGAAGTGTTTAAGATCTGGAAAGTTACGATTCCGATTATAATTATAATAACAATAGGCGTATACTTAACTAAAAATATAATTATTGACATTTTACTTTCAAAAGAATTTGTTTTAATTAATGCAATAATATTTTTTCACCTACTTGGGGATGTGATTAAAATTAATTGTTGGGTTCTAGGAAATATTATGATTTCAAAAGCAGACACAAAGAGCTTTGTTTTCTTTCAAATTGAATGGTCTGCTATATTTATAATATTAAGTTATCTGTTTATTGATATGTATGGCTTTGTTGGGGTTTCAATTTCCTATTTTATAACATACATAATTCACTTTACGCTCTTAAATCTATACTACAGAAAATTACTTTGGCTTAAATAAGCTAAATCATCAAATTATTTAATTTTTGAAAATCTGCAGTATTGATTTCATAAAAATTTTGACTTATTGACCTAGCGCCAAAACCCTCTTTCCAGTATAAGAGTCCACTATTTATCTTTCTTCCTTCTTTTTCATTAGATGTTCCAAAATCAAAAAATTTATAATCAGAAAAAGTATCATTGATTAAATTATAAAATAAAAAATCTAATGAGCCCAATATATTTTTATCCTTATTAGATCCAATGTATTGGACATGAATAACATTTTTTGTTTGAAAAATAGTTGTTCCCGCAACTAAATTATCCTTAAGATAAACATTAAATTGTCTAATGTTTTTTCCAAAATTGGATTTCAATTGTTCAATTTCATCTAATGAATGAACAGGTGAAACAGAATGTTTTTTTGATAAAGTGGGTTTTAAAATTTTATTCCAAAATTCTTTGAAATTATCTGTTTCAACTATTTTTAAATTATTTTTCACCCCTCTTTTATAACCTTGAACTCTATCTTTTGAAATTTTGATTTTTTTATTCAATTCAATAACAGATATTATATCCTTACGATAAATATTACTGTTGGTTATAAATGATAAATAGTCTAGTTCATTAGAAAAATTTGAATTATAAATTGAGGGTATTTCTTTAATAAATAATTTTTTAAAAGAGTTTTTATTGCAGAACTCTAATAAGCTTCTAAATATATCTAAGAAATCATTTAATTTAATGTTCTCTTTGACAACTAATCCTCCGTAAGTTAATCCTTTATGAGAATATAAGTTTTTAGCTTCTATATTAGCAGGAAACAATGCAACAAGCTCTAAATCTTTAAAAATTAAAAAGGAAGAATCTTCAAAACGAGAAGAATGATAATCCATAAAATCTCTTTTGAATAAAAAAGTAGCATTCTTGGACACATCAATAAAACTGTCCCATTGAGATTTATAATTAGATTCATAAGTTTCAATCGAAACCATTATAATAATTTTTATTTATCCTTAACAAAATCCTTCATGATAAAAACATGAGGTAATGTCAAACTTGAAATTATAATAAACACAAATAAAATGAGGTTATCACTTGTGAGTAAATCATTATTGAAATGATATAATAAAAAACCAAAAACTAAAGATAATATTGTGAAAGGAAGGGTCTTAAAGTAAAATTTGATAAAATTATCACTCTTAAATTCCTTAAACTCTAACATTAACATTGGAAGAGAATGGCAAAACCCAAAGTACAAAGCAAAAGAAGTTAGAAGATCTGTATGATAGAAAACCATGTATATTATGGTTATTTCAGCATATAAAGGAACTTTTCTTTTGATATTAAAGTTAGTTACGCTTAACATTAAAACAGCAACTGAGATCAAAAGAAAAAATACGCTCTCAAAATTTGACAAGTCAAGGTTTGAAAACTCTGGTAGGATGTATAGGATTTCTTGTAACTCAATAATGTTATTTAAAAAAAGAGAAAGTAAAATATTAGCTCCGATGACAAAATTAAGCAGCTTATTGTCTGTGGAATTATATCCTAAAACCTGGGTTTCTCCAAAATGATAACATGAAATAAGTAAAAATATTAGTAATCCTAAAAAAGGAGAAATAATCCACAGTATAATATTTATAAGAATAAGAGATAGGTAGACAATATAAAAAATTAACTTACTGTTAAATCTTCTTGCCTCGGGATTTATAAAAGCTATGATATGATCCACAGATCCATGAGGGATACCGATCGATAACATGATAATAAGAAAAAGTAAAATTGAGTAAGAACTCTCTAAGCCAAAAAAAATAATCGATAAGGCAAGAATTAGACCAATCAATTTTGATCTTACTATAATATCCATGGTTAGTTATTTATTCCAATATAAAAAAAAAGGTGAGGAAAATCCTCACCTTTTTCTTAAAAGTTATTTATTAATCAAAAATTAACTTCTAGCTGCAGACCAAACTGCCATACCGAAACCAATTTTGTTAATAGCATCACCAACATTGTATACAACGTTCATATCTAATGCAATATTAGACATTCCTTCATACCATTGTCCAGCGTCAGTTCCCATTAAATAACCTAATGGATAAATAGCCCATCCTACAAGAACAAACCATTGTAACATTCTACCAGCCGAAGGTATTTTACCAGATGCGCTGTTTAATGCAGTTCCTACAGCTCCTGTTGGTCCACCAAAAATGGTTAAACAACCAACTTCATAAGCCATGTAGAAGTATGCAAGTGCTGAGGCAGTACCCCACATAGTTGCAGTTCCACCCATTACTCCAGACTCACCGAAGTAACCAGTAACTAACATTATTACAGATGCCCAGAATAATTTTCTCATTCCAACACCTGTTAAAAGAGCAAATTCAACAACCATTAATGGTACAGTAAGAATCCAGTCTATGTACCTTAATTCAGTTGGAGATTCTCCAGTAAGAACCCACTGCTCTCTCATGTAGAAATAATGCACGGCTGCAATACCAGTAATTAGTGCTGCAACAAGCATTGAATCTTTAAATTTCTTGTCAACTTGACCGTGTTGCATTAAAAACCACACAGTAGCAGCTAACATTGAAACTGAGCCGATAAAAAATGTAAACCCAGTGAAGTCACCAGGAGCTACAGAAGCGGCGTCAAAAATAAAATTTAACATTTCCATAATTATATAGTGTTTAATTTGTTATACACTCAAAATTACACAAAATATATGCCAAAATGTTAAAAATATCTTAAAATATTGAAAATATGGTAAGATAATATTTCTAAAAATCCTCTTCCAACAGATAGAAATTGAAAAATATCTGATTTATGGTACTTTAATAAATACGCAAAATTTGAGTCTTATTTTTAGTGAAATAGTAGATAAATCGGGCTTTTTGTTGAAAAATCATCATAATTTTAATTAATTATCAGTGTATAACTTAAGAATTTTAAGATTTTCACATTTTATTAACTAGTTAAGTGAGGAACATTTAATTTATTTAATGATAAATTTGTAAAAAAGATTAAATGAATATTGATCAAATACCAAATATCAAAAATTTATCTTCTGATAATTTTTTCCTCATAGCAGGACCTTGTGCTATTGAGAGTGAAGAAATGGCTGTAGAAATAGCTAGTCAAATTATAAGAATTACGGATCGTTTAGAAATTCCCTTAATCTTCAAGGGAAGTTTCAAAAAAGCAAATCGTAGTAGACTAGATAGTTTTACCGGGATTGGAGATGAAAAAGCACTCGATATTTTAAAAAAAATAGGTACTAATTTTAAGATTCCTGTCATTACCGATATTCATTCTGTTGACGATGCGAAGTTAGCCGCTAATTATGTAGATATTCTTCAAATTCCAGCTTTTTTAGTTCGGCAAACCGATATTCTTGTTGCCGCTGCCAAGACAGGAAAGGTGATAAATTTAAAAAAAGGACAATTTATGAGTCCTGAAAGCATGCAGTTTGCTGTTGGTAAAATAATTGAATCTGGTAATGAAAAAGTAATGATAACTGATAGAGGAACTATGTTTGGCTATCAAGATTTAATAGTTGATTTTAGAGGAATTCCGATTATGAAATCCTATGCAACTACTGTTCTTGATGTGACACATTCATTACAAAAACCCAATCAAACAAGTGGAGTAACTGGTGGATTACCCGAAATGATTGAAACAATAGCAAGGGGCGGGATTGTGAATGATATTGACGGTCTATTTATAGAAACACATTTTGATCCAACTCAGGCACTTAGCGACGGAAAAAATATGTTGCCATTAAATGATCTTGAGGGCCTTCTGGAAAGATTAGTGAAAATAAGACAAGCAATTGTAAGTTTTAAGAAGTAACTTCCATTTAAAGTTTGGGTTTTGAAACTAGCCCGTATTTATCAATTAAATAGATCAAGGCAGTCATCGTTGCTGCACCTAGCTCAAGCTCTCTTTTATGAATTGTTTCAAAAGTATCATTTTCAGAGTGATGATGATCAAAATATCTTTGGGAATCTGGTTTGAGACCACTTAATACATTATCAGGGGTTTTCAATGGTCCGATGTCTGCGCCACTACCTCCTAATTCAAAAAAGTGAATTAAATAAGGTTTAAATAATTTTTTCCAACTTTGTATTTGGGAAAAATTAGCTTCATCAGAGTCAAAATAAAAACCTCTTGGAGTAAATGCACCTGCATCGCTTTCGAGAGCAAAAATGTGATTTTCACCTTTTCTGAAAGCTTCCTCTGCATATTTTTTACCTCCTCTAAGTCCATTTTCCTCATTCATGAACAAAACAACTCTTATACTTCTTTTAGGAGTTATTCCAGAAATTTTTAATAATCTTAAAACATCCATTGATTGTACACATCCAGCTCCATCATCATGAGAGCCATCCCCAATATCCCAGGAATCTAAATGACCTCCTACCAAAACATATTCATCAGGAAATTCAGAGCCAGTGATTTCACCAATTACATTATGCGATAATACATCATCCAATTGCTTACAATTTTGTTTGAAATAAAATTTGATATCATTATCCATTTTAAGCATTGAACTTAATAAATCTGCATCTTTTGTACTTATGGCTGCGGAGGGGATCCTATCCGTTACTGGAATTTCTCCATAGGTCATACTACCTGTGTGTGGCGAATTGTCAATAGCTAAATTCATTGATCTAACAATGACAGCAGAAGCTCCGTATTCTATTGCATTAACAGCTCCTTCATATCTTTGATCCACGCAACCACCGTATGCCTTAAACGTATCAATCAGGGTCGCATCCATCGGTCTGTTATAAAAAACAATTTTTCCTTGGATTTTATCCCTACCCAATTTTTCAAGCTCTTCAAAACTTTTTACCTCAACTACTTTTGCCTTGAGCCCTGCAGTAGGAGTTGAGATAGAACCGCCAAGAGCACATATGTTGACTTGAGTAGTTTTTCCAGGTGAAGTTTCTATGTAGGCAAATTCTGGAGCACCCCTAACCCATTTTGGAACCATTACGGGCTGAAGCCATACTTTATCAAGACCCATTAATTCCATTTCTGACTTAGTCCAGTTAACTGCTCTTTCAGCGTTCAAAGAGCCAGAGAGTCTACCCCCAATCTGATTGGATAAATAATCTAGCCATTCATAGCTTTTACCATTTGTAAGAGAATTTGTATAAATATCTCTTATCACCTTTTCATCAGTTTGGGAATATGTACATATAGAAATTAATAAAATTATAATATACCTCATCTTATATTTTGATAAAATCTTTTACATTTTTTTCAGAAATTTCCTTATCTCCAAGAATAATAAGTCTCTCAATGACATTTCTTAATTCCCTAACATTACCAGACCAATCGTTTTTTTTCATTAAATCAATAGCCTTTTTTGAAAATTTTCTAACTTCTGAGCCTTGTGCATCAGCTATATTTTTTGAAAAATGATCAATTAATAAGGGAATATCATCTTTTCTAGAATTTAAAGAAGGAACATCTATAATAATTACCGCTAAACGATGGTATAAGTCTTCTCTAAATTTTCCTTCCTTAATCTCTTTTTTTAAATCTTTATTTGTAGCTGCTATTACTCTTACATCAATTTTAATGTCTTTTGCACCTCCAACCTTTTGAATACAATTATCTTGTAACACCCTTAATACTTTAGCTTGAGCTGACAAGCTCATATCTCCGATTTCGTCTAAAAATATTGTTCCATTATGAGCTGCCTCAAACTTTCCTATTTTGTCTTTAACCGCTCCAGTAAATGATCCTTTTACATGACCAAATAATTCGCTTTCTATTAATTCACTAGGAATAGCGGCACAATTAACTTCGATTAGCGGCTGATGCGCTCGCTTACTTAGATTATGAATTGATTTAGCAACTAATTCTTTTCCAGAACCATTGGGCCCATTAACTAAGATTTTAGCATCAGTTTCGGAAACTTTATCAACAAGATCTTTTATTTGATTTATAGCCTTACTTTTTCCTATCATTTCAAAATTTTTGCTAATTTTTTTTCGAAGCAATTTATTTTCAACAACTAATTGTTTTCTGTCTAATGCATTTCTTACTGTAGTTAGTAGTCTGTTTAAATCTGGAGGTTTAGAAATATAGTCAAACGCACCTTTCTTCATGGAATCAACTGCAAGTTCTAAATCGCCATGACCTGAAATCATTATAATTGGTGTCTCTGGGGTGTTTTTTTTCGAGAAATCTAACACCTCTATACCGTCAACTTTAGGCATTTTTATATCTGAAATAATTAAATCATAAGACTCTTTTTTAATCTTATTAATTGCTTCTATTCCGTTTTCTGCCTCATCAATTTGGTGAGACTTATCCTCTTCAGCTAATATTTTGACCAGGACTCTTCTAATAGCTGGTTCATCTTCGATAATTAATATTTTTGACATAATTTAATCAGTATTTAAGCCATTTTATTAATTCTTTGTATGATGGCTTTTTTCCATACATTAATATACCTATTCTATAAATCTTTGCTGCTATCCAAATTATTAAAATAACGGATAAAAATAAAATTGTAATTGAAATTATTTGTTCAAAAATTGGAACTCCATAAGGTATTCTCATCATCATTACAATGGGAGAAGTTAATGGAATAAAAGAAAAAATTTGAGCAACAATCCCGTTTGGATCTTCTGGAACAGTTAGAATCCCAGCATATAATGCAACAATTAAAACAATTGTTATTGGCATAAGAAACTGTTGTGCATCGGTTTGATTATCAACTGCAGCGCCAATAGCAGCAAAAATAGATGAATAAAGAAAATAGCCACCTAAAAAATAAAACAAAAAGGCTATCAAAATATTGGTGAGAGGTAAGTTAATAAAGGCTGCAATCATTTCTAAAGAATCGGATGAAATCCCGCTATCTTGAGATGCGCTTAACATAATTGATGCATTACCTGCATTGCTTGGCATTGATGTTATGCCAAATATTGATGTAACTATTGTAGAAAAAACAAAAAATAAAAATCCCCAAACAATGAATTGAGTAAGTCCTGCAAGGGATGTTCCTATTATTTTCCCTGTCATTAGCTGAAAAGGCTTAACAGATGAAATTACTATTTCAACGATTCTATTTGTCTTCTCTTCAATTACACTCATCATTATCATACTTCCATAAGCGAAAATAAATATATATAACAGCATTCCTAAAAACATACCAAAAATCAGCTTAAGAAAACCGTCAGTTTTTGTTGTTTTTTCACCCTCGAAAGTTTCTTGAAATAAGTTAACATAAACCTTAGAATTGTTTATTTGGTTGATATCTAGTCCTTCAATTTTAAAATTTTTGCTTGTCAATATTCTTTCAAGCTGAGTTTCAATGTTATTAATCAAGGTGAATGAAGGAGAGTCTTCTGAAATAAAAGAAATAGAGTCTGCTATTGCTTTTGGAGAATCAAGATTTGGTATATGTATAAGACCGTAATCAGATTTTGTTTCAGAAATAATTTTTGCTTCCTCAAATGAAAAATTTTCTAAAAGGTTATATCTCAAAAATTCTGATGAATTTAAATTTTCATAAACAAATCCAGTTTCATCAACTACAGAAATATTTTTGACTGTTTCATTATTTAAACTTGACAAATAACCTAGAAAAAAAATTAAACCTACAATAAAAAGAGGAGTCAAAAATGTAGATAAAATAAATGTCTTATTTGTTATCTTATTTAAATATTCACGAGTTGTTATAAGAGTAAAATGACCCATATTAATTATTTTTTACAGAGTTAATGAATATTTCACTTGCACTAGGGATTACTTCTTTAAAGTGAATAACCTCTCCATTGTCATTTAAAATTTTTAGTAATTCATTTGATTTCTGAGTAGGTTTGAGATTAATATTTAATCTTAAATTATCACCAAGGGTTTTAAAAGTTGGAGTACTAGTATTGTAAAGTGTGTTTAATTGGTTTTTTAAATGATCAACATTAGATGTATTAACTGCAATTTCAAATGTATTTGATTTAAATTTTGCCTTTATATTATCTAATTTTCCGTCTAAAATCTTATTTGATTTATTAATTAACGCTATATCTTCACATAATTCTTCAACGGACTCCATTCTGTGGGTTGAAAAAATTACAGTGGCACCTTGTTTTCGTAATTCCAAAATTTCATCCTTTATAAGATTTGCATTGATTGGATCAAATCCAGAAAATGGTTCATCAAAGATCAATAACTTAGGTTTGTGTAAGACGGTAACAATGAACTGAACCTTTTGAGCCATTCCCTTAGAAAGTTCTGTTACTTTTTTATCCCACCAATCCGAAATTTCAAATTTTTCAAACCATTTGTTTAATTCAGATTTAGCAACAGATCTGTCTAATCCTTTTAATTGAGCCAAATATATGGCCTGTTCACCAATTTTCATTTTAGGATACAAACCCCTTTCTTCAGGTAAGTAGCCTATATTTTTAATATGACTTGGTTTTAATTCGGAGTTATTAAAAAAAAACCTTTCCAGAATCAGGTTGAGTAATTTGATTAATGATTCTAATTAATGTTGTTTTTCCAGCTCCGTTTGGGCCTAATAGTCCAAAAATTGATCCTTCTGGAATATTTATAGAAACATCATTTAGGGCTGTAAAATTTCCATAATGTTTGGAAACAGAGTCAATAGTTAGGATATTATTCATCTAAAATTGGTTTCTTTAAATATAGTATTATTCAACCTAGATTTAGGAGTATGAATAAATATTTAATAAAACTTTAAGAAACAACTATGAAAACATGTCTTTTACCCTGTCAAAAAAAGACTTTTCTGAACTTTCTGGTTTAGGTTCAAAATGCTCGTTGTTGGTCATTGATTCAAAAAATTGCTTTTGCTTTTTGTCCAAAGTTTTAGGAGTCCAAACATTTACATGAACCAGTAAATCTCCACTACCATATCCATTTATACTTGGGATACCTTTACCTCTCAATCTTAAAATTTTACCAGACTGCATTCCTGATTCTATTTTAATTCTGACTTTTCCAGAAACTGTCTCAATTTCTTTGTTAGCACCTAATATAGCATCTGGAATACTTACATATAATTCATAATGTAGATTGTCACCTTCCCTTTGTAAATTTTTATGAGGAACTTCGTTAATCACAACTAATAAGTCCCCACTAATTCCATTTCCTGGAGCTTCATTTCCCTTACCACTAACCTTTAACTGCATATCGTCTACGACTCCAGCCGGAATGGGTATTTTAACCGTTTCCTCTTTAGAAATCATTCCATTTTCATCTGCTCCGTTTGGTCTATTATCGATTACCTGACCTGAGCCAGAACAACTAGGACATGTTGAAGACGTTTGCATTCTTCCAAGAATAGTGTTCGTTACACGAGTAACCTGTCCCTTTCCATTACATTGGGGACATGTCTTAAAAGTTGCACCGGAAGCTAATACTTTCCTTTTTACTTTTATTTTTTTCTCTACACCATTACAGATTTCATCTAAGGTTAAATTTACACGAACTCTTAAATTACTTCCCTTTACTACCCGTCTACCTTGTCCCCCTCCAAAGCCTCCAAAGCCTCCAAAAGCACCTCCAAAAATATCTCCAAATTGGCTGAATATATCATCCATATTCATTCCGCCTCCGAATCCTGCTCCACCACCTTGAAAAGCCTGATGACCAAACTGATCATATCTTGATTTTTTTTCAGGATTGCTTAGTACGTCATAAGCTTCAGCGGCCTCTTTAAATTTTTCCTCTGCAGCACTATCACCAGGATTTTTATCTGGATGATACTTTATGGCCATTTTTCTGTAAGCTTTTTTTATTTCTGAAGCAGAAGCACCTTTACTTACACCTAGTATTTTGTAATAATCTTCTTTCATTTTATTTACCTATTACAACTTTTGGATACCTAATTACTTTTTCACCCAACTTGTAACCCTTTTCAATTATATCGATTATTTTACCTTTCATATTTTTATCAGGTGAATCAATCTGAGTAACTGCCTCATGATGATCAGCGTTAAATTCGTCACCTTTATTTATTTCAATTAGGCTTAGCCCCTTAGATTTTAATGAATCATAAAGTTTATTTTTAATTAAAACAATTCCTTTTAAAATTTCATTGTCTTTATCTTTTTCAATCTCAATTGAAGCTCTGTCGAAGTCGTCTAAAACCGGAAGCAAAGAAATCATTACTTCTTCACTTGCTGTAGAAAATAATTCAATCCTCTCTTTAGCAGTCCTTCTCTTGTAATTCTCAAACTCAGCAAAAAGCCTTAGAAACTTATCTTTCTCTAGTTTAATCTGATCTTCAAGATTAATTTCATCTGTCTGTTTTTCGACAGGATCGATTTTTTCCTCCTTATCAAGTTTTTTATTAGATTTCTTTTTAGACATTGTTATTTTTTTAAAGTTTAGTACAAAATTGAAGCCACATTAAAATTAATGCCAAAATGTCACTTTAAAATATTTATCAGTGCGCTTTCAATATCAGTAAAATGAAACTTGTAACTGGTTGATGCAATTTTTTCACTAGATATCTTTTGACTTTTAAAAAGGATAGTATGCATTTTTCCAAAAATAATTTTGAAAAATAGTTTTGGAACAGGCATTAAAAAATAAACATTACCTCTAATTTTTGAAATGGTTTTGGTAAATGTAAAATTTGAAATGGGATTTGGAGCAACACCATTGTAAATACCATTTAATTTCATAGAAGCAGCATGCAAAAATATTCCAGAAATATCATTTATATGAATCCACGATTGCCATTGCTTACCAGACCCAAAATAAACACCAAAACCAAATGACATGGGCTGAATCGTTTGTTTTAATACACCTCCTTTATTTGACAAAACCAATCCAATCCTAATTATAGAAACATTTTTAATAATATCATTAAAGGAATTTGTAGCTTGTTCCCACTCCTTTATCACATCTGCTAAAAAATATTTGCTTCTTTCAGTCTCATTTTCATCAAATTCTTTGTCATAAGAAGTTGGGTAAGCTCCAATTCCACTTGCTGAAACAATGGAATCAATCTTTATTTTATTTTTTATTAATGTATTCTTTAAAAATCTCAAGCTATTTACCCTACTGCTAAGTATAATTCTTTTATTTGTTTTGGTCCAAAGTCTAAAAATAGATGCACCAGACAGGTTAATTATGACACTAACACCTTCAAAACACGAAAGGTCAATAATATTTTTTTCAGGGTTCCAATAAAAACCTTTACAATTTAACAGACTATTAATTTTCCTCTTACTAGTTGTTAAAAAATTTATCTTAATATTTCTTTTAAGACAATCTTCCACAATTTGAGATCCAATCAGTCCAGTTGCGCCAGTGATTAATATTTTCATTTATTTATAAAGTTGAAGTAAATATAATTTAAATGATTAATTTTGCATGAATTTTATTCCTTTTAATATGGACCACAATTTGAAAATTTTAAAAACTGAAAAAAGTAAAATACAGGATGTAGATTTTAATAACTTTTCGTTTGGATCTGTATTCACAGATCACATGTTTGAATGTGATTTTATTGACGGTAAATGGATAAATCCAATAATTAAACCCTACCAAACTATTTCGGTTGAACCCTCGGCAAGTGTATTTCATTATGGTCAAGCTATTTTTGAGGGAATGAAGGCATACAAAGACAAAAACGATGAGGTTTGGTTATTCAGACCTGATCAAAATTTTGAAAGAATCAATAGGTCTGCAGTAAGGATGGCCATTCCAGAATTTCCAAAGGATTTATTTTTTGAGGCACTTACAAAACTCGTTGACCTTGATAGGGATTGGGTTAAAAAAGGAGAAGGGAGATCACTTTATATAAGGCCTTTTGTTATCGGAAATGAATATGCTATTCAAGCCGTTCCTTCAAAAAGCTATAAGTTTATGATCATTTGCGCACCAGCAACCCTATATTACACCAAAAAATTGAAGGTTAAAGTAGCTGACAAGTTTAGTAGAGCTGCTTCTGGCGGTGTAGGATATGCTAAAGCAGCGGGTAACTATGCTGGTCAGTTCTATCCAACAAATCTTGCTAAAAAGGAAGGTTTTGACCAAATAATATGGACAGATTCAAACGAACACAACTATTTGGAAGAAGCAGGTACTATGAACGTATTTTTTAGAATCAATGATACACTAATAACCGCTCCAACTACTGATACAATTCTAGATGGAGTAACTAGGAAAAGTATCATTCAAATAGCAAAAGATAATGGAATTTCTGTTGAGATTAAAAAACTAAAAATTGAGGAATTAAAAACGGCAGCAAAAAACGGCAGCCTAAAAGAGATTTTTGGAGCTGGAACAGCAGCTGTGGTTAGTGAAATAAAGGCTTTTCAACATAAAGGGGAACTTTATGAATTAGAGACACAAAATGATTCTTATGCTCAAAGATTAAAAGGAAATTTAGTTGGAATACAAACCAATGAACTTGACGATCCGCACAATTGGAGATTCAAGATTTAATTGTCTAGAATTCCCTTGATGTCGGGTTTAAAATAATTGGGCCCTTTTAAAACTTTACCATCCTCTCTATATATCGGATTTCCATCATCACCTAATTTACTCATATTACTATTTTGTATCTCACTAAATACCTCGTCGATTTTATGTTGCATTCCGTGCTCTATAATAGTACCGCAAAGAATATAAAGCATGTCTCCAAGAGCATCAGCAACTTCAACCATATCATTATTATTAGCTGCCTCTAAGTACTCTTCATTTTCTTCTTTCATTAAATTGAAACGCAAATTGTTTTTATTAGTACCCAAATCTGCTTTTGGTTGATCTAAATAATCTAACTTAAATGCTTTATGAAATTCTTTCACAGCTAATATTTTGTCTTTCATGATATTAATTTATTTTAATATTTATTAGTTTCGCAAAAAAAAATGTTTTCACAAGGTCAATTAATTTTTGCATTATTATTTACTATATGCTTCTCTATAATTTTATTTATAGCTTATAAAAAAGATGCTAAACTTCACAAAAAATATTATAAAGGAAGTGCCTGGGTTTTACTAGCATTTATTGGATTTATTGGCTTGATAGCAGCTATAAAATTTATTTTTGTTTAAGCTAACTTAACTAAAAAAAAGATTTCTTTTTTAAGAATTATAATCAAAGTATTAACAGTAAATTAGATAGTATAAATTTATGAAAGGTTTTCTATTAGTTTTTTTGGGTGGTGGTCTTGGAAGTGGGCTAAGATATTTGATTTCTAATGTTATGAGTCAATATTCAAAAGTCTTACCCTATGGAACTTTCACTGTGAACATTATAGGGTGTTTATTAATGGGGATTATACTTGGATATGCTCAAAAAGAAAATGCCCTAAATAGTAGCCAGACACTTTTATTAGTTACAGGGTTTTGTGGGGGATTCACAACATTTTCAGCTTTTGCTAATGAGAACTTAGAATTAATAAAAAACGGTGAAATATTTAACTTTTCTATTTATACAATCGGATCTTTTCTAATCGGGGTTTTAGCTGTTTTTATCGGATTATACCTAACAAAGAATATTTAAAATTAATTCCTAATAAAATTTTTAACTCCCGCTTCGATTCTGGTATTTAGGAAATTTTTTCTCGGAACAATTGGACAGGAGAAATTCTCATCATAAACGCACTTAGGATTATATGCTTTATTAAAATCAATAATTATTGAGTCAGTTCCGTTAAGGAACAAATCTAAATATCTTCCCCCTCCGTATGTTTCATTTTCGTTAGTCTCATCTAAAAAAGGAAGAAATAAATAATTTTCATATCCCTCTACTCCTTCATATTCAAGATTTTCATAAACCGATAATTCAAATTCTTTATCTGTTATTTGAAAAAATAAATCAGCATATTTTCTTACATCAGCAGGAATATCAGTGGTTGTTTTCATTTTAAAAGGAAGACTTTCTTTTGTTTCTTCAATTTTAGCTTTTACAACATATATGGAATCAAACTCAAAAAAATCTAATCCTTGAAAATTTTTTAAATCCTTTGGTTTTAAGGGTGATACTGATGCGTCTTTAAAATAATTATTTACCTGCCTTTGATATTCAGTTAAATTAACATCTTGGTATCTTTTCTCCTCTCTACAAGAAAAAGAAAAAATAATGACTAGTAATAACAAAATTCTCATAGTTTGTAAAATTAAAAATATACTTCAAAATCGAATCAATAAATTTTAATTATTAAATTTATCATTCCCCAAAATTCAAAATTATGAGATTAATACTTAGTTTAACTACATTAATATTATGTTTAAATAATCTAATTGCTCAGGACTATTTTCTGGAGAATAATGGTCCATACAATGAAAATATACAAAGTCCAGAGGAATTTCTAGGATATGAAATTGGCTTTGAACATACACGCCATGATTTAATTGTTTCTTATTTAAATTATTTATCTAACTCCTCAAAAAAAGCCGAAATAATTAAATATGGTGAATCTCATGAAGGTAGGGATCTTATTATGCTTACAGTATCCTCAATGAATAACTTGAGTAATCTTGACAAAATAAAGCAAGAGCATCTTAAGTACACCGTACCCAAATCCAATCTTGAAGTCAATAAAAATTTACCAGTGATTATCAATCTCGGTTACGGGGTACACGGCAATGAGCCATCTAGTGCCGAAGCTGCAATGTTAGCTGCATATACCTTAGTGGCATCAGAAAATATTAAAATCAAAAGATTAATTGAAAACTCAGTAGTTTTTATTGACCCAACTATTAACCCAGACGGAAGAGACAGGCATTCACAATGGGCAAATCAATACAAATCAATAAATCTTGTTGCTGATAGTAATGATGCTGAACATAATGAAATGTGGCCAAAAGGAAGAACAAATCACTATTGGTTTGATTTAAATAGAGATTGGTTATTAGCAATTAACCCCGAAAGCAGAGGAAAACTTAAATGGTATCATAGTTGGTACCCAAATGTGGTTACTGATTTTCATGAAATGGGAACAAATAGTAATTACTTTTTTGAACCAATGAAAAGAAATGCATCTTTGAAACCATTAATTCCTGATGAAAACTATAGCGTTTTAAGTCCAATTTTTGCAGAATACTATGTGAAAGCCTTAGATAGTATTGGATCATTTTATTATACAAAAGAGTCTTTTGATGAAACCTACCCTGGTTACGGATCTTCATATCCTGATGTTCAGGGAGCTGTAGCTATTTTGTTTGAACAAGCAAGTTCTAGAGGACATCTTCAAGAAACAAATTACGGCACAATGTCTTTTGGGTTTACGATAAGAAATCAATATTTATCAAGTATAGCTACTGTTGAAGCAGCAGTTGACAATAAAGATTTATTAAGGGATTACCAAAGAAGATTTTTTAATTCTTCGGTAAACGAATTTAAAGACGAAAAAATTAAAGCATATGAGTTTGGAGACATGTATGATCAAAACAGAAATAAAGCCTTCATCGACAAACTTCTAATGCATAAAATTAAGGTATATAATAGCAAAGGAAAATTTGTAGTTCCTGTAAATCAAGGACAGTCTAGGATGGTTAAAAACTTCTTTGAAACACATAGTAAATATGTAGATAGCGTATATTATGATGCATCTGCATGGAGTGTTTCTAACATATACAATATGAAGTCCAAGAAATTAAAAAGTTTTTTTGGAGAATCCGAAATAAAAAGCACCGAAAATTTTATAAAAAATATCAAGGTAAATAAGTCAAACTATGCATATATTTTAGATTGGGATGACTACAATGCTGCTGCTGCGCTTAACCTTTTACAAAAAAATGAAATTATTACCTATTCGGCTTTCAAACCTTTCAGCGTAAAGGTTAACGGAACAAAATCGATTAAGAAATTCAATTACGGTTCAGTGCTAATTCCTGTTAGCAAACAAAATATATCCTCTGAAAAACTATTTTCAATCGTGAAAGAAATGCAGGAAAAATATGATGTACCAGTTTATAATTCTGAGTCAGGATATAGTATAAACGGTATTGATCTTGGTAGCAACAACTTTAGAATAAATAAGCCAGTAAAGGTTGCGATGCTTATTGGTGAAGGAGTAAATTCTTATGAAGCCGGTGAGGTGTGGCATCTGTTAGATACACGTATTGGAATGCCTCTTACTAAAATTAGACTTGATCAATTTTCAAGAATTTCTTTAGATAAGTATACAACTTTAGTTATGGTTTCAGGGTCATATGATCAATTGGATAATAAACAAATTGATAAAATTAAAAATTGGGTTGAAGACGGAAATACACTTATTACGATTGCTAAAGGATCAAGTTGGGCTATTGATAGTGATTTAATCAATGAAACTCTTGTTAAATCTAAAAATGATACCACATATTCAAGAAAAAGATATGTAGATGCCAGTGAACATATTGGAAGAGAAAGAATTGGAGGTGTAATTCTTAATGCTGATTTAGACTTGACACATCCCCTTGCCTTTGGATACCATGATAAATCAATACCTGTTTATAAAAATAATAATGTTTTTATAAATAAAACCAAGGATGATTATTCATCAGTAGCGATTTATTCTGAAGACTTTCACATTGATGGTTACATTTCTGAATTAAATAGAAAAGAATATATTCCTGGTGCAGCTTCTTTAATTGTTTCTAATGTTGGATCAGGTAGAGTAATAGTTTTTGCCGATAATCCAAACTTTAGAGGAACTTGGTACGGAACAAACAAATTATTTCTAAATGCTATATTTTTGGGTGATAATATTTCTGTTCCGTCAAAATAAATTCAGAAAATATGAAAAAGTTTATAACCTTATTTGTTATTATAATCTCAACCAGTATTTATTCTCAGGAAAAATATTTAGGTGATGGACCATTTGATCAACTCATAATAAGAGGAGTGACTCTGATTAACGGAGATGGATCACCGCCGAGAGGGCCTGTTGATATTGTAGTTGAAAACAATATCATTAAGAATATTAAAAGTGTTGGTTATCCTGGCGTTGAAATTAAAGATTCACGTAGGCCCGTATTAAAAAAGGAAGGATATGAATTAGATGCAAACGGAATGTATCTTCTTCCTGGATTTATTGATATGCATGGTCATATTGGTGGAACTGGTCAGGGTGCAGATTATGATTATGTATTTAGATTATGGATGGCCCATGGAATTACTACAGTTAGAGAACCTGGTGGAAGAGGAATAGATTGGGCATTGAATCTTAAAAAACTAAGCGCAGAGAATAAGATTGTTGCTCCTCGGATTTTTGCTTATACAAGTTTTGGTCAAACCGGGAAAAATTTTAATCCTTTAAATGGTGCACCTATTAGTAATCCTGAAATGGCGAGAAGTTGGGTAAGAGCAAATGCGAAAAAGGGTGCAGACGGAATTAAGTTTTTTGGAGCAGAACCCGAAATAATGAGTGCAGCACTCGACGAAAATAAAAAATTAGGATTAGGATCTGCAGCTCATCATGCACAACTTAGTGTAGCAAGATGGAACGTCTTGAACTCGGCAAGAGCAGGTTTAACTTCAATGGAGCACTGGTATGGGTTACCTGAAGCTTTATTTAATGATCGAGTTGTACAAGATTATCCATTTGATTATAATTATCAGAATGAACAACATAGGTTCGAAGAGGCTGGAAAATTGTGGAAACAAGCAGCTGAACCTTACTCTGATCACTGGAATAATGTCATGAATGAGTTGATTTCATTAAATTTTACAATCGTTCCAACTTTTAATATATATGAAGCCAATAGAGATTTACATCGAGCACGAAGAGCAGAATGGCATGAGGACTATACTTTACCTTCATTGTGGAAGTTTTATGAACCAAGTAGAATATCTCATGGATCTTATTGGCACTACTGGGGTACGGAACAAGAAGTTGAATGGAGAGATAATTACAGACTATGGATGAAATTCATTAATGAATTTAAAAACAGAGGAGGTAGAGTATCTACGGGTTCTGATTCTGGTTTCATATATCAACTTTACGGATTTGCTTATGTAAGGGAATTAGAATTATTAAGAGAAGCTGGATTTCATCCCTTAGAAGTAATTAAGTCAGCTACTCTAAACGGAGCTGAAGCTTTGGGAATGGATGATAAAATTGGAAGTGTTCAAATCGGTAAACTAGCTGATTTTGTAATTACTGAAGAAAATCCTTTGGAAAACTTTAAATCTCTATATGGAACTGGTGCAATTAAATTAAACGAAAATAATGAAGTAACAAGAGTTGGGGGTGTAAAATACACTGTAAAAGACGGAATTATTTTTGATGCAAAGCGTCTCTTAGCTGAGGTCAAAGAAATGGTTAATGAAAAAAAGTCTGAGGAAAACTGGAAATTAAAACAACCTGGAATTAAATAGTTTTAATGGCAGCCGTGTCCCCATTTTTTTAACCTGTAATAATTATAAGGTAGAGGAGTTATAAACCCTACAAATAACATAATTGGTATAACCCACCAGGTTAATTTTGCCCCTCCTGTAAGAATAACATCTATAATATTCATTGATGCTTCCATAGCTATCATACTTATAAAACTCATGCCAATTGCAACCTTGAAAGCCTCCCTTAAGTTCATTTGTCTAAAAAGAATAAATGTTTCAAGTAAAATACTAGTCAATAGCCCATTTGTTATGGCTAAACCCATAATTTGCCAGGTCAATAATGAATGTTCAACTGTTTGAAAATAAAATATTGTACCAAAATCACCTATGCTACAACCTAGCAAACACCAAAGAGTATTAATAGAAGCTTTTTTCCAAGTATGTTGACAATTCCAATTCATATTTTTAAATTAATCAAGAAATAATTTTAAACCCCTTTGTGCAATATTAAATCCAAAATTTTCAATATTGCTTTTGATATTATTTTTATTTGTCAATATAGGGTTAGTATGATTAATATGAATGAAATAAATTTTATTTCTTTCCTTCAAAGGCTCGTTTAAAAATAAACCGATTGTTTCTTCAATCGATGGATGTGGGATTTCACTCATATCACGATTAAGTTCACTACCATTATAAAAAGTACCATCAATAAGTGCATAGTCAACATTTTTCACTTCCTGAATAATATCTCTTTCCCATTCACTCCATTTGTCAATGTCTGGAATAAATAATACTTTTTTTGTTTTGCCTGCTATTTTATAGCCAACTGTTTCAGAATATTCATCTCTATGAGGAACTTTTATCGGAATAACTTTTAAATCTTTGGAAAGATTTACTGGTTGTAAATTTTCTAAACTATTTAATGAAATATTTTTTAAGTAAACCAATTGATCCCATGGGCCATTATTTTGTAAAAAATTAGACATTCTTTCAAGTGCAAAAACATTTATCTCATTGCCTCCTAATCCCTCACGACCTAAGTACATTAAGCCTGTGTAATGACCAATATGAGCATGTGTTAAAAAAATTCCGTCAACTATATTGTCACTTGTAGGGAAATTCTCTAAAATCCTTAGCTGATTATGTAAATCTGGTGTAGCATCAAACAAATATCTTTTTTTATTTTTTTTATCAACTAGCCCTATACAGCTGACAAAATATTCTCCAGGTGAAACTCCCAAGCAGCAATCTTTTTCACATCCAATATGAGGAAATCCAGCATCTTGAACAATACCCAAAACCTGTATGTAATTTTGATCATTTGTATTCTGAGAAAATGAAATGAGAGTTAAATAAAAAAAAGCTACTGAAATAATGAATGATTTCATGAAAAACTATTTTTCTTGAGAAAGAATTATTTTCATTTTTCCTTGAAGCTTAATTGCTTCACTTGCGGCTTTATCAGCAAAGTTTTTTTCTTGAGATGCATAAATTATAGATCTTGAAGAATTAACCAATACTCCGATATTATCATTTATAGCGTATTTACATATTTCATTTAAATCTCCTCCCTGCGCGCCAACTCCTGGCATTAACAAAAAATGATTAGGAATTAATCCCCTTATTTTTTCTATATACTGCGGTTTTGTTGCACCTACTACATACATCATATTCTCTTCATTGCCCCAGTTCATAGAGGACTTAATCATCTCGATGAAAACATAATCTTGATTTGTTTTTTTCAGCTGAATATCTAAAGCACCTGAGTTTGAAGTTAAGCCTAACAAAATAGAAGTCTTATTCTCAAATTCTAAAAAAGGCTTTACAGAATCAGATCCCATATATGGATTAATTGTAACACTATCAAAATTCATATTTGCAAAAAAAGTCTGAGCATACATCTTGCTGGTATTACCAATATCCCCTCTTTTTGCGTCTGCTATGGTAAATATTTTGGGAAAGTTTTTATTAATGTAATCAATTGTTCTTTTCATTGAGACCCAACCTGAGGTTCCTAATGATTCATAAAACGCAGTATTGAGCTTGTAGGAAACACAATAAGGATTTGTTTTATCAATAATAGATTTATTAAACGAAAAAATTGGATCCTCTTCATTTAGAAGAAATTTTGGAATCTTATTAATATCAGTATCTAAGCCAATACACAAAAAAGAATCTTTATTTTTTATTTCAAGTATTAGATCACTAATTTTCATTTTTAATTATTTGCTTTTAAAATCTCCGAGTTTTCAGCCAACATCAACTCGTCAATAATTTTCTGTATATCTCCATTAATGATTTTTGTTAAATCATACAAAGTTAAACCTATTCTGTGTTCGGTAACTCTTCCTTGAGGATAATTATATGTTCTAATTTTTGCACTTCTATCTCCTGATGAAACCATACTTTTTCTCTTAAGAGAATCAGCTTGCCTTCTTTTTTCAACCTCTAATTCATACAGTCTAGTTCTCAATACCTTTAGGGCTTTATCAAGGTTTTTATGTTGAGATTTTTGATCTTGACAACTTACAGTTATTCCTGTGGGTTCATGGTGCAATCTGATTGCTGAATAGGTAGTATTAACTGATTGACCACCAGGACCTGTAGAGGTAGTTCTTTCTATTCTTACGTCCTGCATATCCAGTTCAACATCAAACTCTTCTGCCTCCGGTAAAACAATGACAGTAGCCGCACTTGTGTGTACTCTACCTTGTGTTTCTGTCTGTGGGACCCTTTGAACACGATGAACTCCAGCTTCAAATTTTAAATGGCCATAAACATCTTCCCCGTTTACTTCAAAAATTACCTCTTTGTATCCGCCAGAAGTTCCTTCACTAACATCTACCAAATTAACAGACCACTTTTTGGTCTCTGAAAATTTAGTATACATTCTGTAAAGATCACCAGCAAAAATACTTGCCTCGTCTCCCCCAGTCCCAGCTCTAATCTCAACAACAACATTTTTTGAATCGTCAGGATCTTTAGGAATAAGTAATAATTTCAAATCTTCTTCAATTTTAGGAATAGCATTTTCAGCTTCTTCTAATTGCATTTCTGCCATTTCAATCATCTCCTTATCATCTTCATTAGAGATAATATCTTGCGCTTCTGATTTATTGGCTAAAATATTTTTGTATTCGTTACCCTTTTCTATAATCTTTTTAATCTCTTTATATTCTTTGGAGATTTGAATATATTTTTTTTGGTCTGAAATTATATCAGGCTGAATGATTAACTCATTTATTTCCGTAAATCTATTTTCTACTAATTTTAATTTCTCTAACACCTAAATATTTTTTAATTCAGCAGTGGATGTAATTTAATAATTAAACTCACCAAATTCAGATTTAATTGACAATTTTTTTGATTTTGATTTTTCTACTCTTCCTATAATTTTTGCTTCAATATCGAATGAATGGGAGATACTAATAATTTTATCAGCAAATTTTGGATCTACATAAAGCTCCATTCTATGACCACAGTTAAAAACCTTATACATTTCTTTCCAGTCTGTGTTTGATTCACTTTGAATTAACCTAAATAAAAAGGGAGGTTCGAATAAGCTATCCTTTATCACATGTAAATCATTTGAAATGAAATGTAAAATCTTAGTCTGTGCACCCCCACTGCAATGGACTATTCCATTAATATTTTTATTACCTATTTGTTTTAAAATCTTTTTAATCACAGGTGCATAGGTTCTTGTTGGGGATAAAACCATTTTTCCAGCATCTAGCTCTACTTCATCAAATTTATCAGTTAGTCCTTTGGTGCCAGAATAAACCAGTTCCTCAGGCAAACTTGGATCAAAACTTTCAGGGTATTTTTCAGCTAAAAGATTTGAAAAAACATCATGTCTTGCAGATGTTAAACCATTGCTACCCATACCGCTATTATAAACTTTCTCATAACTAGATTTACCGTAGGAAGCTAACCCAATAATAACATTACCATCTTTGATGTTTGAATTATCAATCACATCGTTTTTATTCATTCTTGCTACTACAGTGCTATCAACAATAATAGTTCTTACAATATCTCCAACATCAGCAGTTTCTCCGCCTGTCATGTGTATATTAATATCATTTTGATTTAATTCGTCAACAATTTCTTTAGTACCATTTATTATTGAAGAAATTACATCTCCACTTATTAAATTTTTATTTCTACCTATGGTAGAAGAAAGTAAAATATTGTCTGTTGCACCAACACATATCAAATCATCAATATTCATTATTAGTGCATCTTGAGCAATCCCTTTCCATACTGATAGGTCCCCGGTTTCTTTCCAATACATATAGGCTAACGAACTTTTAGTTCCGGCTCCATCTGCATGCATGACAATACAGTGATCTTTGCTTTGGGTTAAAAAGTCTGGAACAATTTTACAAAAAGCTTTGGGAAATAATCCTTTGTCAATATTTTTAATAGCATTGTGTACATCTTCCTTTGAAGCAGAAACCCCACGAAGCATATATTTTTGAGATGAATTATTCATTAAAATAAAGATAATTAGAACACAAAAGTATTAAAGAAAACATTAAAAATTAACTTATAAAGACGATAAGATTTTTAAAATAAAAAAAAAGAAAAATATGTTATTAACAATAAGGTATATTTCGAATCTTTTTTTGCATTATTTATATGGAATGAAGACAGTTATTGAAATGTTTATAAATATGACTTAAAATCAAAAAATAATTCTTAATGATTTTTAAATTTATTAATATATTATGCAATCATTTAAAATCAATAATTAACTAAAGCAAATTTAAAAATGAGCACAGCAAAATTAGAATATATTTGGCTAGATGGATATGTTCCAACGCAAAACATGCGTAGTAAAACAAAAATGTTAAAAGATTTTGACGGAAAACTTGAAAGTTGTCCAGTTTGGGCATTTGACGGCAGTTCAACTCAACAGGCAGAAGGAGGCTCTTCTGACTGTTTATTAAAACCTGTTGCAATATTTCCTGATCCAACAAGAGAAAATGGGTTTCTTGTAATGACAGAAGTTATGAATCCTGACGGTACACCACATGCTTCCAATGGTAGAGCTACAATAGACGATGATGATGATGATTTCTGGTTTGGATTTGAGCAAGAGTATTTTATCATGGATACTGATACTGACCTTCCACTTGGTTTTCCTCCTGGAGGTTATCCTGGCCCGCAAGGACTCTACTATTGTTCAGTTGGCGGTAAGAATACCCATGGGAGGCAGCTTGTAGAAGATCATGCTGATATCTGCTTGGCAGCTGGGATCAATATTGAGGGAATTAATCAAGAGGTTGCATGTGGGCAATGGGAATTCCAGGTATTTGGAAAAGGTGCTAAAAAAGCAGGTGATCAACTTTGGGTTGCTAGATATATATTAGACAGATTAACAGAAGACTACGGATATTATATTGAATATCATCCCAAACCAATACAAGGAGATTGGAATGGGTCTGGTATGCATGCTAATTTTTCAAATGAAACTCTAAGAACATGTGGTTCCAAAGAAACATATGAAAAAATATGTGAAGCGTTTAGACCTGTAGTTGACGAGCATATTGCTGTTTACGGAGCATACAATGATATGAGACTAACAGGATTGCATGAAACACAATCTATTGATCAATTTAGTTATGGAGTATCCGATAGGGGTGCATCAATTAGAATACCTATTATCACTGTTGAAAAGGGTTACAAAGGATGGCTTGAAGATAGACGACCTGCTTCAAATGCGGATCCATATAAAATTGCAGCACGAATAATAAAAACTGTAAAATCAGCCTAAAAAATCTGTGCTTAATTAAAAAAGGAATTGTGAAAACGGTTCCTTTTTTTTTAAATAAATGCCAGTGTTATAAAAACGAAGTATAAGAGGAGCATAAAGAAGCCCTTTAATTTTCCGAGATCGTTCCTTCTGGGTAATATCACCATAAATAACAATAGAAGTGCAAAAAACAACATCCAAATTATATCTCTTTCTATAATCTCCTGTGCTATTTGAATTGGTTTAATAATTGCCGTAATTCCTAAAACCGAACCAATATTAAAAATATTTGAACCAATTAAATTACCAACAGAAATTCCTTTTTCTTTTTTTGCTATTGCAATAAGGGATGCTGCAAGCTCAGGAATACTGGTACCTATTGCTACTATGGAAACCGAAATAACCGCTTCACTTATATTTATCTGCTTGGCAAAATTTACTGCTCCATTTACAAGGAATTCAGCACCAAAGTAGAGAGATACAGAAGATATTAGTAGCCATATGATTATTTTAGTATTTGAGGTAGACACTAATTTATCGTCTATATCATCAATATTTAATTTATTATCTGATTTTTTTAAAGAGAAATAAATAAAAAATAAAAGTGAGACAACCAAAATAGCTCCTTCAACTTGGTTTAAAACCATATCAGTTATGCAAAACACTGTCAATAAAATTGAAAAACCAAACATGATTGGCCAATCCTGCCGGTAAAAATTTTTATCGACTTTTATAAAACTTAGAATAGAAATAATAGATAAAACAAGAGCAATGTTTGCAATATTTGATCCTATAACATTATTAATTGCAATAGCAGGAGAATTACTTAAAGCTGCATTTATACTAACTATTAATTCTGGAAGTGAAGTTGCAAAAGCTACAACTGTCATTCCTATTACCAGCTTGGAAATATTAAACTTTAGAGATAAAGCAACGGATGATCTTACAATAAATTCACCACCGATTACCAACAATAAAAATCCAAAAAATATAAAAAATAGATTCATACTAATTGATGATTAATTTAGAATTATAAATACCCGATTTTGTATTACTTCTAAGAAAATAAATACCTGAGGGTAAATCTAATTCAACGCTATTGGAGCTGTCAATTATTTTATTAAGAATATTTTGACCGTTTAAATTAAAAATTTCAATAATTTCATCTTCCATATCAGAACTGAAATTTATAATTCCTGAAGACGGGTTTGGATAGATAATTGTTTTTACAATTTCATTTTCTGGAACGGTTAAATTTTCATTCCACACAAGACCAACATTATCACCCCACAAATAATTGACTAGATTGGGATGATCAATAAATGGATTCCTGTTTTGCTGAAAACCAAATATTATTTCATTTCTGTTGATTTCAAAATCATCAACTGGATCACTTAAATGCCAATCTAAAAGTGAGGATAATTTACCTAAAATAGGTTCGGTATTGTTAGGAGTTGTATAATCTACAAGTTCTAAATCAAATGTGTTATTTTCATGATCAACACCTGGATCATACCTGACTACCATATAGAATAAAATTCTTGCAATATCACCTTTAACATAATCTGGTGGCTCCCAACTATCACTATCCGTTAAACAATCTGACGCTTCCGAATGTTGATTTCCGCCAAAATCAAAGTCTTTAGTACCTCTAGAGGAATTAACAGATCTGTCACAAGGTTTTAAATTGTGAACATCTGTGTATGCATTGTCATCTTCATCGGGAAAGCCATGTGACTTAGGCCAAATATGTTCTCTATTCCATGAATTACTCTGAGTTCCATTTCCATTTTCGTATTGTGAATAATTTCCGCTACCATCTCTATAACCTTTTTCCTGAGATCTACCGGTATAAACTAATATCATGTTATTATTTTCATTTGGGTCCTGATCAGATTCCTGAAGTATATCCCATGTATCTGTTGAATTAGAAGTATATGGAAATATGACATGATTTGATATAATTTGATGCAATGCCTCTTTTAACTCATCACTTGATAAATTATTTGCCTGATCATAGTAACCTTGTGGGATATTAGTCTGTACTACACCATAGGTTGGATTAGACGGAGGCCCAAAATTAGATTGAGAAAAAAAACAGAGAGGGAACAAAAATATAAATACAAATATTCTTTTCATTGAAGCAAATATAGTGCAATTCACACTATTTGTCTAATAAAACCTTGGCATAAGGTTTGCAATTATTTTAATATGAAAATTAGATTACTTTTAATCGCTTTAACTATAGTTTTTTCTTGTGGAACTAAGAATTCTGGCATATCAAAATCTTCGTCAAAGATTACCATTTCACCAGCTGCAACTACCCTTTTAGAGGTCATAACAGGTAAATTTCCTGGTGTTACAGTTGTTGGTGATAAAGTATTGATTAGAGGCGGTAGCCTTTCGATTAATAACCAAGCTTATGCAATTTATGATGTTGACGGTAATATTTACACTGACTATCCTTCTTTTATTGATCCACAGATGGTTAAAAGCATTACTATATTAAAATCACTAGCTGCAACAAATAAGTATGGTGGAATAGCAAGAGGTGGAGCAATACTAATCCGCTTAAAAACAAACTAATAATATGAAATTCTTTATAACTTTAATTTTAACTACGACCGCAATGATTTCTAATTATGAAACTCAGAAGTATGACGTCATCTTGTCAGATAATAATTTTGAAATTCGTTTCTATGATTCATCTTTAAAAGCTAGAGTAGTTTCGGATAGAAGCGCAAACGGAAACTTTTACAAACTTTTTCAATTTATCAGTGGAAATAATTCAAAAGGAGAGAAAATTGCAATGACCACTCCAGTGTATATGAAAAATGACGAAAATCAAAATACCATGGAATTCGTTATGCCTTCAAATTATAATTTAGAAACAATTTCTCAGCCTAAAGACAAAGATGTTGTAATCTTTGAATCAGAAGCAAAATATTATGCATGTATTAAATATGGAGGATACTCAAATTCTAAAAAATTTAACTCTCACTCTAAAGAACTACTTAAAAAACTTAATGAGTTAAATATCAATATCAAAGGAGATATTTTTTACGTATCATACAATAGCCCTTACAAAGTTTTTAACAGAAGAAACGAGGCAATGGTAGAAATTATTTATGAAAATTAATTTTCCCGTATAGCTACTCCATTCGCTATCATATTAATTTTAAACTCAGGACTAACTATTTGAGCAATTTCTTCCTCAGACCGCTTTGCATCCTCAGCATAATGCTTTAACCTTTCAATAGAAATAGTATCGCGAAATATTTTACCCGACATTAGAATTTGTTTTCCTTCTATTCCTGATTTTGGAACAAAAAAACCATAATCCTTAAATTTTACGAAAACAGTATCCGTATCAACTAGTACATTCATCCAGCATCCTTTCTTAGGACAAACATCAATTATTTGTCCAGCTATATTTGTTATTTCAAAATCATTTTCAATACTTTCAAAATAACTTATTTGACTATTAATATCCTCCCCATAATTTATATAAGTGGTTTTTTCATTACATGAATAACTTGTTAATAAAGTCAAAAAAACGAGTAAAAAATTAAACTTCATTTTAATTAATTTTGCATACCAAATTTATGATATTTTGTCGAGAGATTTACATAAAATTAAAAAGAAGTGGAAAGTGGAATATGAAGAAAAAATAAACTCTTCATTAGAATCTCTTTGGGAATTAATTTCATCCCCTTCAAATCTTGAATTATTTCATCCATTTTGTAGTTCAAATAAAACTATTAAATGGCCTGGGGAAAATTCTATTGACGAACTAATTTATCTCAATGGACTGACATACATTAGAAAATTTACTAATTGGGAAGAGAAAAAGGGATATAGTTTATTTATAGGCGAAAAAAATAAGGGTCAATCATACGTAATTTGGGATATTTACAAAAGAGGAGAGTCCGTTTACTTAAAAATTTCTGTTTATCCGTATTTTCTAAGAAATTTTCCAAAGATTGCTTCTTACATACCATACAAATTGATTGTTACTCCAGCCTTACAATCTTATTTAAAAAGTGTAATTGGTGGAATAAACTATTATTTAGAATCCAAGTCAATCACTCCAAAAAATTATTTTGGAGAACACAAGTGGTTTTCTTGAAGTTTTAGAGATGTTTGGTATAAATTTTGGTACATAAGATATATTTAAAATTATAATGAGAAAAGTAAATTTATTTGAAGAGTTATTAAGTGAAAGAAATAAAGAAATAAGTTCTGATGAGCTAAAGTCTATTGTAAAAAAAATATGGAGTAATCATGATTCTAAAAAAGATAAAATAAGGATATCATTGAATAAAAAAAATGATTATAAAAATAATCAGCTAAAATTTGATAAAATGGAATCTAAAAATATATTCCATAAAGACACGATTAAGAAAATATGTGTTAGATACAGGCTTAGATTTCTTGATTCTAATTTATTTAAAGGAGAATATCCAAAAAATATTACTAGAATAATTACAGATTTAGAGTCTAAACACGATACAAGCCTTAGTAATTTTAAGATAATGGCTCCATCAAAACTTTTTAAAATAAAAAGTCCGGATGACCCAATTCTATTTGTACCAATAGGAAATGACTATTTTTATCTTGTACATAAATGGGGAAAAGAATTTAATAAATTAAGAAAACTTATGGTTCTTCCATTTAAAAATATTGATAACCTAACTATATTTTCAATTTTGGTTAGCATTTTTTTTGCATTAGTAGGTAAATTGGTAATGCCAAGTTTAACATCCTCTGAAGTATTTATTCTATTCTTGTTTCTTGTTAAAGGATTTATTTTTATTTTCTTCTACATGTTCTTTTTAACCAGAAGGAATTTCAGCGAAAGTAATTGGAATAGTAAATTCGATTCATTTTAATACTTACTTGATTTTATATAATAAAAAAAGACCCACTAATTAAAGTGAGCCTTAACAGATGTGACCTCGGAGGGATTCAAACCCCCAACCTTCTGAGCCGTAATTAGAAAATCTTCCCTGTAAGTAAAATTTTGAATAAATTATCAGATTAAATATTAATCTATTAGTTTGTTTTTTTACAGGTTAAAATAGTTAGAAGGACAAAAAAATTATTCATAAACTTTCTTAAAAAAGTGTGTCACCATATGTGTCACCAAAAAATAATTTTTAATTTATCAAGATATAATTAGATTTATTATATTTAATTATGACTAGAGAAGATTTTTTAGAAAAAATTACAACCACTGATAATTTAAGATCTGTCTCAAGAATAAAAAATCAAAAATACAACTTTAAGTCTGTAAGCAACTCTGAAAAAGATGAGTTAATAAATCAAGGATGGGAAATCGACAGAGAAAATGTTAACTCCGTCAGACTAAAAAAACCCAAATTACATTCGGTAATATTTGAAAATAAAGTTTGGTCAGTATTTCAAAAAATGGGATACAGCAGATTAAATATTGACAATACATTTAAAATTCCATATTCAAATAACCAAGATATACCTCCGAGACAAATCGATGTTTTTTGTTTTGATGATGATACAGCCATAGTAATTGAATGTAAAAGTTCCGAATCCAGAAGACCCAGACCACTTCAAACAATCATAAATGACTTTGCAAATATTCGAGATGGAATAATAAGGTATTTAAATAGCATTTTTGAAACCAGAAAAAAAGTTAAATTAATTTTAGCTACTAATAATATAGTTGTTTCTGAAAATGATGTAAATAGAATTAAAGAAAATAACATCCTGTTATTTACACAAGATGATATCAATTATTACGATCAACTGTCTTCTCATTTAGGAGAGGCTTCAAAATATCAATTATTTGGAAGAATATTTTCAGGTCAATCTATACCTTCTTTAAAAAATAAAGTTCCTGCAATAAGAGGTAAAATGGGTGGTCATACTTATTATTCATTTTCAATTCAGCCAGAAAAATTACTTAAACTTTCTTACATATTACATAATAATACAACCAGTGAAGAAGTAGTTGGAACTTATCAGAGAATGGTAAATAAAAAAAGAATTTCAGACATTGGTGCCTTTTTAGATTCAAATGATGGAGGTTCTGGATTTTTTCCTAATTCGATTATTGTGAATTTTGACACCAGTGGAAGAAATTTAGTTTTTGATAAAATATCATCCGATCACGACGTTGAAGATTGTTCAGTTGGTGTTCTAAAACTTCCAGATAAATTTAGATCTGCATTTATTATTGACGGACAACATAGACTTTATGGGTATTCAAAAAGTGAATGGAAATCAAAACATACAATTCCTGTAGTGGCATTTGAAAATCTTCCTGTTGAAAATCAAGTTGATATGTTTGTAAATATCAATCACAAACAGAAATCTGTTTCACAAAATTTATTGACAACTATTAAAGCTGAACTACATTGGAACTCGCCAATTTATAATAATGCAATTTTTGCAGTAATGGCTAGATTATTAATGGAGTTATCTAAAGATAATTCTAGTCCGCTATATGGACGAATAAAGCTTGGGGAAAACAAAAAATCAGATTTGGTTAATATTACGTTAGACTATATTATAAGTTACGGATTCAAAAAAACTAATTTTTTTGCTAAGATTTCCAGAAATAGATTGGTGTCTACTGGTCATTTATGGGTTGATGATTATTCAAGAATGCTTATTAAAGCAAAAAAGTTTTTTATTCTTATTTTCAAATATATAAAAGAAAAAAGCGAACAAAACTGGGATTTGGGTAGTTCTGGAGGAGGTTTTATTTCGATGAATATCGGAATTGCTTCAGTTATTCGATTAGTTGATTCTGTAATTAAATTAGATTCTTTATCAAATAACTCACAAATACAAACCAAATCTGCAGAGGACATATTTGATATTTGTAAACCGAAGCTAGAACATCTTTCAAATTATATTAACGGCCTAAGTATTTCAGAGATACAAAATTTCAGAAGTGCCGGTACAGGTGGTCAAGGAAGGGATAATGTTTATAGAGAATTTCAAAACTATATATATCAAAATGATCCAAATTTTAATCCTGATGGCCTACAAGAATGGATAAGAAATAATTCAGGTGAATTTAATGATTCTGGTACAGAAATGGTAAGAGACTTAGAGCTGAAAATTTTTGATACAGTAAAATCTAAAATCATTGAAAAATATAATTTTGGGGCAGAATGGTTACGTCCTGAGGCTATACCTAGAGGTGTTTTAAGTAAAACCTATGAGATGTATAATGAACAAGGACAAAGAGAGCCACAAGAAAATTTCTTAGACCTAAGCAGCTATAAATCTATTATAGAAAAAGGTGATAACTGGGCAAGTTGTTTTAAAGAGATTTTTACAGACCCAAGGATTGTCGGAAGCGCAAATAAGGAAAGATCACTTGAATGGATGCTTAAACTAAATGAAATTAGAAGAAAAACTGCTCATCCCACCAGAGCACCAATAACTCCTGATGAAAACGATTTCTTAATTTTCTTAAAAAGCTGGTTAATTGATGAGTGACATTATAATATTTGATCTTGATGGAACAATTGCATTAATTGATAAAAGAAGAGAACTAAGTACTAAGAAAGATTATAAAATTGATTGGGATATTTTTTTTGATCCAAAAAATATTAAACTTGACAAACCTAATTACCCTGTAATTGAATTATTAAAGCTATTAAAATCAAAAGGATTTAAAATTTTTATTCTTAGTGGTAGATTAAATACAACAAAAGAAGCAACCTTAGAATGGTTGCACAAAAATGATATTGAATTTGACCAAATAAAAATGAGAAAAAATACTATTAAAGGTAAATATATTTCTGATGTTGAACTAAAGGAAAAATGGATGACGGAAATTGGAAAAGAAAATATTTTTTGTGTATTTGACGATAGAAATGCTCTAGTTGAAATGTGGAGAAGAAATGGACTTACCTGCTTTCAAGTAGCAGATGGAAATTTTTAGAAGTTAGCTTATTTAATTATTCTTCTAAATACTTCAAGCTGTGTGTCACCAAATGTGTCACCAATTAGGAAAATAAATTTGAAAATTAAAAAAACAAAAAATAGACTAATTTGTGTCACCAAAAAAGAAAGACCCACTACAAAAAGCGAGTCTTTACTGATGTGACCTCGGAGGGATTCAAACCCCCAACCTTCTGAGCCGTAATCAGATGCACTATTCAGTTATGCTACGAGGCCGTTATATTCTTAAAATTGCTACTTTGTAAATCTCTTAAAAAATACGTGGGTACAACGTGGGGTACAACGACTATATTTCTTAGGCTCTTTTACAGAGTGCAACGTGTCTGCAAATATATCTTTATTTTTTTTAAACTTAAAAGAGAATATCCCTATGAGTTAAAAAAAATTCATAGGTTTATTGTAATGAAATTTGCATTACATAATGGTGAGAGAAAAGAAGCTGAAATTAACTTAAAAGGTGCTGTATGCCAAGTATGTAAGGCAGAAGTAATTGCGAAATGTGGTGATGTGAAAATTCATCATTGGGCTCACAAAAGTAAAAGAAAATGTGACCATTGGTGGGAAAATGAAACTAAATGGCATAGAGACTGGAAAAATCAGTTTTCAAAAGATTGGCAAGAAGTTGTACATTCTTCAGAAACCGGAGAGCGACATATTGCAGATATAAAAACACCAAAGGGTTTAGTAGTAGAATTTCAGCACTCCCCTATTAAACCAGAAGAAATACTTGCAAGAAATACTTTTTATAAAAACATAATATGGATAGTCGATGGTAAAAGGAGAAAATATGATGAAAAAAAGTTTAAAGAAGTAATAGACCCTACATCAGGAGCGTGGGAGTTTTGGTATTATTCACCATTATTAAGGGATTGGTCTCGTATTCAAAAACCTGTATTTTTTGATTTTGGAGGGCCAAAATTATACGTGGTGTTTGAGGGTGAGATTAAAGATTTTGATAAAGTGGATTTTATTGAAGCTGTAAAAATGGGTGGTAATGGTAAAACATTGTTACATCTATTAAAAGAGAAAACTAAAATAGCTAAGATTAAAGATGAATACGTTAGGAATTCCATCAAAGAAAAGAAAGAAAAAAGAACATTTGCTAGTGTAAGAAAAAGAGGATATTGATGTTAAGGATTTAAATGAAGAAGATATGCTTATGATTTAGACGGGTTAAAGTCGAAAGGATGTTCTTTGTATTCATTAGTTCTTTTTCCGTCTTTGTATTTGACTATTTTTTTAGGTTTGCCATCGTCAAAAGTTTCAATAATCTCATAACCATTAAAAATCTTCTTTTCTTCACCAATATATGTCAGCTCATCAATAATTGTTAGGGCTTCTTTTGGAAAAGCATATTGTTCATTATTATTTTTAACATTGCTAAGAGTTTTTTCTATAGATTTTTTTGTTTCCCAAAATTTCTCAAATTCTTTTTCAGATTTCCCTGTAGATGCTATATACTGTTCTTTAAAATTCTCTTTTATCAATCCGTCTATTAATACTGTGTCATCTAATTTTCCTGAAAAAAGCCTTAGAGTTGATGCATATTTTTCAAACATAAATCTATTAATACAAATCAAATTTGGCCTATAGTTACTTTCATTTTTATTTGCGGGAAGCGTTACAAACTCAATTCTTTCCCCCCTTTTTATCTTTTCCAATCTTTCCTCATTTTTTATCTTCGCCAATCTATCCTCAATAAGTTTCTTTTTAGTGTAATATTTAATTATTTGCTCAACGTTTAAAGAAACACCTTGTTCTGAAAACCATTTTTGATTAAATATATCATAGTTTTTATTTGACCTACCATTTATTGATTCAATTGTACCCACCTTAATTGTATTACTACCATTAATAGAGAGATAATGGTCTTTCGTTAAATACCCCGACAAACTAAAATCATCTTCATAGGCGGCGCTTATTATAATTCCGGTTGAAGATTCTTTAACAATTCTCGAAACACCATCGTCACAATCTACTACTTTTTCTTTGTGTAATTTTGCATACTTAGGGTCAACTTTAAGACGCTCTATATGTTTTTGATGTTTTAGTTTTTCTTCTTTTTTTATTGCTTTTATTTTTTCTCTTTTTTTATTTTCTTTTTTTTCTACCTCTCCTTCATAATAAACAAGAAATGCAATAAGAAGCAATATTGAACCTATGATATAAAATCCATTGTACATTAAGTAAGCAGTTAGAATTATAAAACCTGAAAAAATAATCAACCAATATACCAATCTCTTTTTCCTTGTTCTATATTCTTCTATTTTTTTCTTTTCTTCTTTGGTCTTCTCCCATTTCTCAATGTCCTTGTTTTTCATACCTACAATTTACAATTATTTTAAATGTGGGTACAACCAAGGGTACAACGAAAATCAGTTTATCTGATAAATACTCTGTAAAGTTGATATTGTAAAAAAACCACTAATCTGTAGGTTGGGTGCCGTAATCAGATGCACTATTCAGTTATGCTACGAGGCCAATTTTGAACGCAAAAATAAAAAAGAAAAGTATTATCGCACTATCACCTTGAAACTAATTTCGTTTGATTTTAATATATATATCCCTTGACTTAAATGACTTGTCGGAATAAAAATATTATTATTATCATATCTCATTTCAAATGAAATTTTCTGGCCGTTTAAATTATATAAAATGAAGTTTTCATTTCCGGTTACATTGACTAATACAATTTCATCTCCTATTCTTATAGGGTTTTTAAGTAGTCTAATATCATTAAATAAGTTATTAGAAATAGACAAATTATCTTCAAAATATTCTGCTCCAAAATCAAAGCTCTCATTACCAATGATTTCACCAATCATTCTACCAGGAATATCGTCAATATACGGATGAATACCGCCCCAAATTCTTGATAAACTACACTGATCTGCAGCATCTTTATATGAAACCCATTGTAATTCAACATCTTGACTTGGACCATCTTCAAAAACCAGAAATTCGTTTTGTTTTGCTTTAAAAATTTCTAGCCCCCCTGGGAAATAAGGACTTCCCGTAAAATTCTTTAGCATTTCTGCGGCAGCTCTTGAGTATGTCGAGTGACCAGAAACATATCCGGCAAAATTGGGTGTGACAAATGTAGGTCTTTGATAAGGCCACCAATTTTCTGCTAGAATCCAACCTACACCTGCAAAATCGTTCTCGGTATTTTCAACATAAACATGTCCTTTCCAAGTGTATAATTTGATTTTTCCTATATTTTCATTGTCATCCCCTGCTAATACATCTCCCTCTTCAACAACTTCAATAAGACCATCAATTAAGGTAAATCCATTTTCATTGTAATTATCCAAGTCAGGATCTGAACGTTGACCCATTTCAGAAAAATATCTAATTGCCGATATAGGTCTAACATAATCATACCAACCTTTTATTCCCCATACAGAAACTGCCACATCATGCATTATTCCACCCAAAATGAAGTATGATTTTACATCCCATTCTAAATCTGATAATTCATCACCTTGTCCTTGAAATTTCTTTTCTAAATCAGGATTATCACTAACAGAATTAAGTAATACAAACCAATGTCCCGGTGGTGTTTCAGAATCTGGTCCATCAGCCCAATATTCTGCCAAAACTCTAGTGTAATCTCCCCTAGGTACATTTTGAACATCATAAGACTCATTAGTAATGGGGTTAATTGAATAACCTTGACCAGTGTCATTACCTTCAAAATAATCATAAAAAGAAGTATAGTTAGAAAAATCTGATGGATATGTGTTGTCGTCAACATTTCCATTAGAATTAGGGGATATATCCCAAATCGTGTTGTCTAGAGGAGATAAGTGTGATCCCCATATTGAAACCATTGAAAAGGCTTCAATAAATAATTCATTTGTTTGCTCATCATCATCAATCATAGGAGGCGGACCAGGATCATGATAAACCTTATAAATATTTCCTTCACGTTCAAATTCCGTCAAAACATCATTTGATAAACCAAAAGGCCAAACATTTCCCCATTCAGCTCCTAAAAATTCAGGTGTTGATTCGGAGAGAACATTTCCACTTTGATCTACAAATACGTCTAATGAAAGGGGTTGCCACCTGTTTGGATTTGTTAATTCAGTATTTCCAGAAAATATCGGTGTTAGAGGATCATTTTCAGGTAAATAATATTGATTAACATAGTCCATGTCTTCATTAGAACCGTCTAACATTCCGTATTCTATATACTTTTCAGCTATATAGTTTCCTAGTGATGAAGCATTAGTATTATTTTCAGAAGAATCTAAATAATCAATATCTAAATCTAATAAACTCATAAGGGCTTCGCATTTTTGTTTTATTTTTTCAAAGCCAGGTGACTGATCAAATCTGTGTTTTATTAATCTATATGCTGCATAACTAATTGTATTTTTATTATTTAAATTTTCACTATTAGAATTTGAAAATTCTACAATTTGCGAATCAAATCCGTTCACATAATTTCCGATTAAATAAGGTGATCCTTTTTCGTTAATAATTGCCCATGCGTCATACATCGCAGCACTAATGTGAAATAAGTTCCTTGCATGAACTGTGGGTCTAGCAAAGTCGTTTCTGATAGAATATAACAATACCTCATTCCATAGTCTAGCAACCGAAAAATTAAATTCATCAGATGAAAAAGGTAAATAAAACTCAACATCTAAATTAATAGGGTTCGTTGAACAATTTTCATCTGTGGCAATTAATGAGATTTTACCCATTTCAGCAATGTCCCACTCAACACTTATTTCTTGCGTTCCATTTCCTGAAATTATATTGCCATTTTCAACGCTCCATTCAAATTCTAAAATCGAATCATCATCATAACTGTAATTATAAGTCAATAGCGGTTCAACAAAAGTTTCGCCTAAAATTTCTTGAGAATTTATAAAAATACAAGATCCATCGTCAATTGTTGCGTCTGAATCATAATTACAAGAATTTGGATTAGTACACCCATATATATATGTAGATGAATTATTGTCAATTGATTCAATTCCTTGACCTTCTATTATATGATATGTTGAATTCATTTCAATATCAAAGTATGTTTCTTCACCAGTACTAGGCCAATCGACAGTTAAACTTGTGATAAGGTTGTTTTCTCCACCTCCAAAATGAATTGACTGAATTGATTGGTGTTGGTAGCCAGATCCATTGTAATGTCTAATTTGTTTTGATCCATCTTCAAATTCAACCTCTATTATTGATCCTAGTGCATCTTTATTAGATGTTGATCCTTCCAAATTAAACTTCACCCAATTTCCCATTACCTCTTCGGTAAATTCACTATCTATTGATCTGTTTTCCCAAATATTTAAATCATTATCAAATACAGAGAAGATCAGATCTAAGTCTCCATCATTGTCATAATCAAAAGAATTGACGGATCTACTTTTAGTATGTTGAAGAGACATTGTATTTTCAGAAAAATTACCTGGTTGAAAAGAATTTACATTTCCATTCAAAATATTTTCGAAATAAAGATTCTGATCATAGTTAAAAAATCCATTTGCCACATATAAGTCTTCTAAACCATCGTGATTATAGTCTGAAAAAATAGCGCCCCATGCCCAACCTGTATCGTATACATTTACTTGCTCAGAATAATTTGTATAGGTAAATTCGGCGTCAAATATATCTTTTGCATACAAACTATTTTCTTTAATATTTGTGACATAAAAATCTAATTTTAAGTCATTGTTAAAATCACATGTCGCAAGACCCATTCCATCATAAGGATCTTCAACTCCAAAATCAACAGCCATATCTATAAAACCCTCACCATTCTGATTTATCAATAATTGATTATTTACGTCAAAATCGTTTGCTATATAAATATCAGGATACATATCATCATTTGCATATATAGGGAGTGCAGAAAAACTATTTGCATTTTCAGACGAAGAGCTGATATCAATTAGCTCAAAAGTTTCGTTTCCTAAATTTCTGTAAAGTTTATTTGGAGAAAGAGAATTATAATCTGATAAAAAAATATCCAAATATCCGTCTAAATCATAATCTAACCACAAAGCACCTGTTATGTAACATTTTTCACAATAAACTTCAAATCCTGCTGAATCTGTCACGTTTGTAAATGTACCGTCCCCATTATTTTTATAGAGTTCACTTTGAATAGCATTACCTAAAAAAAGATCAGGAAAACCGTCATTGTTAAAATCTCCCCAAGAAGCAGAAAGTCTGTCTCCGTGTTCTAAAACATCTAGAATTTGATTTCCATTTTCATCATAATTTATCAAATCTATCTCGTGATCTAAAGATTGACTTATACCTGAATTTTCAGTAACATCAATAAAATTTCCATTATTTGTGTTTTCAAGTAATCTACTCCATGAATCCTCATCGTCATTAGAATATACTGATACAATAAAAAGATCTAAATCGCCATCGCGATCATAATCAGCTACAGCAACTCCGTTGTTATTGTTATATACCCCCAAATCAGATGTATTATTAATATTTCTGAATTGTTGGGAATGTAAAACTTGCGATAAAAGAAAAATGAAAAAAAATCTATATTTCAAAATAAAAATTAATTTTTACGTTTATTAAACTTTTCTTTATCATACTGATTAACTCTATTAACAATTAACCATATCAATAAAATTATTATTATAATGTAAAAGATTGCAGAAATCATAAATTAGAGCTTTTATTTTAAGGATACTGCTGTTCCATATGCTAAAATTTCTGATGCACCTTGAGTGATAACTGATGTTGTAAATCGAATATTTAAAATGGCATCTGCATTTAGTTTGTTAGCATCAATTATCATTCTTTCCAATGCTTGTTCTCTGGCATAAGCTTGAAGTTTTGTGTACTCCTCAATTTCTCCTCCTATTATATTTTTAATTTGAGCTACAATATCTCTAGCTACATTTCTAGTTCTAACGGTGGACCCTCTAGCGATACCTAGAACTTCGTTAATTTCTCTATTTGGAATAGATTCAGTGGTAGATAAAATCATTTTTTAAAGTTTAATTACAAAATATCTGCTGTTTCAATTTTAAACATTGAAGATAATAATATTATAGGTTGCCATTGTTTGCTTTTATAACAATATATCGCATGTTCGGTACTTTTTGGCTCCATCAATTCTTTGCTAAGACCCACGTTAACTATGTAATCTTTATCAATTGGGTTTAGTTTTCCAGTTCTTATGGATTTATGTGAATAATCAATAAGTGTAACTGGCACTTTTTTAAATCCTAACTCTTTTAAAGCAAAAAACCTATGATGTCCATCAATTATTAACATGCTTTTGTGACAACAAACAATAGATGATATTATATAATAGTTTTCGTAGGACTTGATAAACTTAGCTAGGGAACTCTTCTTTTTTTCAATAACTTTTTCATGAGGATTCAATAGGTTAATTTCAACCAATTTTACATCCTTAATTAAATTTTTATCAAAAGCAATTGAATACATAAAATAATTTTAGTTAAAGATATTAAATCTTTCATTAGTAAAGATTTGTAAATTTATAACATGAAAATTATTTCTATTTATATATTGATAGCAGGTAGTTTATATCTTTTAACAAAACCCTATAAGCACAAAATTGATCAAATGTTAAAAAACCTTAATTTATCAACTTTTGATGCTTTATGGTTATCATATGTTGAAGGAATGGCAATTGGTGGAATAATTATGCTAATTATTTCATAATTTTGCTTTAAGATGAAAATTGAACAAATTTACACTGCATGTTTATCTCAAGGCTCGTATTATATCAGCTCAGAAAATGAAGCTATCATTATTGATCCGTTAAGAGAAACTCAACAATATATTGACAAAGCAAATAAAGACAAAGCGAAAATAAAATATGTTTTTGAAACTCATTTTCATGCTGATTTTGTTTCTGGTCATATAGATCTTGCAAGAAAAACTGGAGCTAAAATTGTTTATGGTCCAAATGCTCATACAGATTACCCTGTATATAATGCTAAAGATTCTGAAATCTTTTCTGTAGGTAAAATTTCAATAAAAGTGCTACATACACCTGGTCACACACCTGAATCAACTTGTTATCTTCTGACAGATGAGAACGGAAAAAACAATGCTATATTCACAGGAGATACATTATTCATTGGAGATGTGGGAAGGCCAGATTTGGCAACCAGTTCAAATATAACGAGTGAAGATCTAGCGGGAATTCTTTTTGATTCATTAAGAAATAAAATAATGCCGTTAGACGATGAGATTATTGTTTATCCTGCTCACGGAGCTGGATCATCCTGTGGAAAAAATTTAAGTAAAGAAACATTTAGCACTTTAGGTATTCAAAAAAAAACAAATTATGCATTAAAAGAAGATATGACCAAAAAAGAGTTTGTAAAAGAACTGTTAGATGGTATGCCTCTTCCACCAAAATATTTTAAGGATAATGCGATGATGAATAAATTGGGATATAATTCTTTTGAAGATGTCATTGAACAAGGGAATAAATCTCTTGAGATTGACGAGTTTAAAAATTTTCTGTTAAATCCTGAAATCATATTACTAGATGTTAGACATCAAAAAGATTTTATGAATAAACATATTCCAAATTCGATATTTATCGGATTAAACGGGAGTTTTGCCCCATGGGTTGGATCAATCGTAGAAGATACAAACAAGAAAATTTTACTTATCACCCCCGAAGGAAAGGAAGTGGAAACTTTAACTAGACTTTCCAGAGTTGGGTTTGATAACTGCTTAGGTTTTCTAAACGGAGGTATTAATGAGTGGGAAAATCAAGGAAATCCTATCTCATCAATTGAAACAATTAAATCTAAAGACTTTGTTGATATTCTTAAATTAAACAAAATCAACATCTTAGATGTAAGATCAAAATCAGAATTTGATAATAAGCATATTGAAGGAGCAATTAACTTTCCGCTAAATTCATTACAAGAGATGTATAAAGAAATCAAATATGAAGACAAATTATATGTTCATTGTGCTGGAGGATATAGATCAGTGATTGCAATATCTATTCTTAAGAAACTAGGTTTTAAAGCAATGACCAACATTACAGAAGGGTTCAATGAAATACTAAAATGTAATTTGAATGAAAACTGTTATAATTCAATTAACAGTTTAAATTGTAACAATACTTAGAACTTACCCAATTATTTTTTTCTTTATAGCCCATAAAATCAAAATTGTATTTTTTCAATTCTCTGTTAACTTTTTTAAGGTCGTCTTTATAAAATCCACTTATTATTAATTCTGTATTATTAGATGACATTTTTTTAAAATTATTAAAATTATCAATCAAATGATTAAGGGTAATATTACACAAAATTAAATCATATTTATTGTATATAAGTGTGTCGGAAGTAGCATGTTGAACATGTATTTTTGAACATTGATTTCTTGTAAAATTTTCAATCGAATTTTTATAACATTTCAAATCAACATCAACAGCATCAACTTTTTTTGCACCTTTTTTTTCACTAAGAATAGATAAAATCCCTGTACCCGAGCCTACATCGCACACATTTAAATCTGTTAAATTAGAATCTAAGATATATTTAATCATCAATTGAGTTGATTCATGATGGCCAGTGCCAAAACTCATTTCTGGCATAATTATAATTTCATAATCTTTTTTTGAAGCTTTATGGAAAGGCGCCCTGATAACACAATTGTCTCCGATTTTTACCTTTTTAAAATTTTTCTCCCACTCTTTATTCCAGTTCTTATTTTCAATAGCATGGATTGAATAACTAATTTTAAATTCCGAAGATTTTAATAGCCTGATATTAGATAGAGTCTTTTTATTAAAATTGCTTGATTGGATATAAGCAATTACGCCTGTATTAATTTCTTCAAACATTTCATACTCTAATTGGCTTAATTCAGCAATCAAAATTTCAACTCCGGGATAAATAGGAGAAATTTTAAATTTTACAGAAACATAATTATAATTCATTAGCAGCTTTCACAATTTCACTAAAGTCTGATGCATTCAAAGAAGCTCCTCCTATTAAGCCACCGTCAACATCCTCTAATGAAAAGATTTCTTTGGCATTATTAGGCTTTACACTACCACCGTATAAAATTCTTACACTTTCAGAGGTTTCAATTCCATAATTTGACTTTATTAGATTTCTAATAAATTCATGCATTTCTTGAATTTGATCGGAACTAGCTGTCATCCCTGTACCAATAGCCCAAACTGGCTCATAAGCAATTATAATATTTTGAAAGTTAGAAACTTCAAGATGAAAGATACCATTTAAAAGCTGAGATTTGATTATTTCAAAATGATTGTTATTGTTTCTTTCTGAGAGTTCTTCTCCGATACAAAAAATAACATTCATAGAATTTTGAATAGCTGAATTAACCTTTTTTGATAATATAATATCTGACTCGTTAAAATATTTTCTTCTCTCGCTATGACCAACAATGGATGTTTTAACTCCTATACTTAATAACATATCAGCCGAAATCTCTCCGGTATAAGCTCCGCTTTGCTCGTGATGGAGATCCTGGGAAATCACATCAATTTTAGATGATTCTAGTAATGAATTAGTAAGATATAGATTTGTAAAACTTGGTGCTATTTTAATATCAACATTTGCTGCTGAAATTTCTTTTAGTTGAGAAACAAGATTTTTTGATTCATCAATATTCATATTCATTTTCCAATTTCCTGCTACAATTTTTTTTCTTTTCATTTTAATTTAATTTTACTCTTGGGTCTAACTTTATGTAAATAATATCTACAAATATATTTATCAATATAAACATAAATGCTATAACAATCACTGAGCCCATAATCACTGGCAAATCAAGTAGATTTAAAGCATTTACAATCTCCTTACCTATTCCGTTCCAACCAAATATAAATTCAACAAATACAGCACCTGCCAATAAAGATGCAAACCAACCTGAAATTGCAGTCACAACGGGATTTAAAGAGTTTTTTATTGCATGATTTTTAATAACGTAAAATTTGGATAGGCCCTTTGCTTTTGCCGTTCTTATATAGTCTTGATTTAATATATTTAAAAGTTCATTTCTCATGAGCTGGCTAATTACAGCCAGAGGACGAATTCCTAATACCACCGAGGGGAGTAATAAATTTTTTAATTTTAAATGAAAAGACTCTCCGTAATCATCTAATTCATAAAGACTACCAGACATTTCCAAGCCAGTAAAATCTTTAAGTAGAAAACCAAAAATCCATGCAAAAATAATTGCACTAAAAAAAGAAGGAACACTCATTCCTACAGTACTAAAAAACTGAATTGCAATATCTAGAAATGTGTTTTTATATAAGGCAGATAAAATTCCCAAGAAAATTCCTAAAATAATAGCAATTGAAATAGCTGAAATTGCAAGAATTATTGTATTTGGTAATGTTTCCACAATAATATCTGAAACTTTTTTTCCTTGATTAACAAAAGATGTTCTTAAATAAGGATATTTTATATTAACAGAGTAATTATGAGTTTTTAAAAGTTCTAACCCTGTATAATTTTCCCTGTCAAAAAAAGAATAGTCATCTTTGTTTAACGAGTGTAGTGAAAAGGGAGATAAATCATTTAAATAATAAAGATATTGAGTGCTTAAGGGCTTGTCAAAACCATATTTTTTTTTAACAATATTTAACTGCTCTGAATTTTCATTTTGCCCAAGCATCATTTGTGCTGGGTCTCCAGGCAATACATTAAATAGAAAAAAAATCACTGTTACAACCCCAAATAAAGTTAAAAGAGAATAAAAGAATTTATCAAGAATATATTTAATCAATTATTTAAAATTTAAGTCTAAAAAATCGATATGATGTTTCTTATCTATTACCATTCCTTTATTTAAAACAATAGCCCCGGGATTAGAACGGACAATTGTTTTTAAAGCTGTTTCGTCACAAGTATAAAAATCAAAAAATAGATTGTTAGTTTTCAAAAAAAGATTTCTTTCTTCGACCGATGAAGCAGTGAGGCCTATTACCTTATAACCCAACTCCCTTGCTTTTTCAGATGAATCAATCATTTTTTGAATTGAACTTTTTGAGAATTTTTCAAGGTTATAAGAAATATATATTACCAATTTCTCTTCGTTTAATATCTCAAATGTTAAATCATTGTTATTAACCTCAATTGTGAAATCATAAATCAAAGGCTCATAGCCTTTTTCGATTAATTTGGTCTCAACTTTAACAAAATCCCATGAAACATCGGGATACTCCCCATTTGTAATAATTGTCTTTTTTTCATTACCATCCATAAATTCCCAATTGTATTCATAAATATCTTTTGGAGCGTCATCAGGAACTAACATGTTTTCTATTATATTATCTCCAATTTTATATGCTCTAAAATCTAAAATTGGTAAATGATTTAAGACACGATAAGTAATAAGAATACATGAAATTAACGAGAATACAATAACATAGTTTTCAATTGGAGGCTTTAATAAAGGTTTGATTAAATTTTTCTTAAAATATAGGAATGAGATCATTATCAATAGAACCACGTCCTTTGTAAATGATTCCCAAGGGGTAAGTTTGATTGCATCTCCGAAGCATCCGCAATCGGTAACTTTATTAAAGTACGCTGAATACCAGGTAAGGAATGTAAAAAAAATAATCATCAATAATAAACTCCATATTGTAATATTTTTCTTATAACCAATGATTAAAAAGACTCCAAGTACAACCTCAACAATAACAATAAATATTGCCATTGGAAGAACAGTTGGGATTAAAAAATCGATATCAAAAACAGTGGGTCCAAAATATTCTTCTAATTTAAACGAGAAACCTACGGGATCATTTAATTTAATCAAACCAGAAAAAATAAAGAGCGAACCAACAAAATATCTAAAAAATGTAGTTAATAATTTCATTATAGCTTTAAATGGATTAGGGCAAAAACTGCATAGTTAATTATATCTGTGTAATTTGCGTCAATTCCTTCGCTAACTAGGGTACTACCCTGATTGTCTTCGATTTGTTTGACTCTTAGTAATTTTTGTAAAATTAAATCTGTTAACGAGCTAACTCTCATTTCTCTCCATGCTTCACCATAATCGTGATTTTTATTCATCATCAAATCTCTTGTTTTATTCATCATCAAATCATAAAACTCAATAGATTCACTTGGTGACAAATCAGGCGCCTCAGCAATTCCTTTTTCAATTTGAATAAGAGCCATAATAGAATAATTTATTATTCCTATAAACTCATCTGTTTGCCCTTCATCGATCATTTGAACAGAATTTTGTTGAAGACCTCTAATTCTTTGAGCTTTAATAAAAATCTGATCAGTTAAAGATGATAGTCTTAGTATTCTCCAAGCACTTCCATAATCATGTAATTTCTTTTCAAAAAGTGATTTACATTTGGATGTCACATTATCGTATTGCCTTAGTGTTTTTTGCACGAATAGTAGTAATTTTACGTAAATTTCGATTAAATATCTTTAATCGTCAAACAAACATCTTTAAATTTTTAAACATACCAAAATGACAATAAAATTAAAAGAAAGACTCTTAGATTTATCAAGTCCAATGATTATGGGAATTTTAAATGTCACCCCTGACTCTTTTTATGATGGTGGATTCTATGACAATCAAAAAAAAGTGATTGATCAAGTTGAAAAAATGATTAATGATGGGGCAAGTATTATAGATATTGGCGGTTATAGCTCAAGACCGGGCGCAGATAATATTAGCCCTGAAGTTGAGTTAGCTCGTGTTTTACCTATTGTAAAATTGATTAAAGAAAGGTTTTCAAAGATTTTAATTTCGATTGATACGTTTAGAAGTGAAGTAGCAAAACAATGTGTTGAAAATGGTGCTGATATTATAAATGATATTTCGGGCGGAAGTTTAGATTCAAAAATGTTTGAAACCGTAGCAAAGTTGAATGTTCCTTACATTATAATGCACATGAGAGGAAATCCTTCTAATATGATGGATAAAACCGACTATGAAAATATTATCGAAGAAATGGAGAACTATTTTTCTAAAAAAATTGAATTAGCTAAAAGTTTTGGTGTAAATGACATTATTATTGATCCAGGATTTGGTTTTGCAAAGACAACTAATCAAAATTTTGATATTTTAAAAAACTTAACTTATTTGAAAAAACTTGATAAACCATTGCTTGTTGGTGTATCAAGAAAATCAATGATTTATAAAACTCTTAATTTATCTCCCATCGATTCATTGAATGGCTCCACGGTATTACATACAATTTCATTGTTGAAGGGAGCTAATATTATAAGAGTACACGATGTGAAAGAGGCAAACGAATGCATCAGGTTGGTAAATGAATTGAAGTCTTAAAATTAATTAATCCTATATTTGTAATAATTATGGACTTTGTAAGTGAAATTCTAAACTTTTCTATAATTGATGTACTAGACATCATTCTTGTTGCTAGTCTTTTATATTACGCATACAAACTTTTAAAAGGAACCGTAGCAATTAATATTTTTATTGGAATTATTCTGATTTATCTTGTTTGGAGAATTACCGTATTATTAGATATGGAATTGTTATCAAGCATTATAGGAGGTTTTATGAGTGTAGGTATTATAGCATTAATTGTTGTATTTCAACCTGAAATACGAAAATTTTTACTAATGGTTGGTTCTACAAATCTTTCTAAAAAAGGATCTTTTTTAGAAAAAATAAAATTTTTCAAAAACCAAAGACTAGAACGAGATACTACCGATATTGAATCCGTTATGTTAGCATGCAATAACATGAGTCAATCAAAAACAGGTGCTTTAATTGTAATTGAAAGAAGTAATAATTTGAATTTCTTAGAAGACTCAGGAGATGAGATGAATATAATGGTAACTCAGCCTATTTTAGAAAGTATTTTTTTTAAAAATAGTCCTCTTCATGATGGTGCTATTATTATTTCAAATAATTTTATCAAGGCTACAAGGGTGGTACTTCCAATTAATAATCAATCTAAAATATCTGTTAAATATGGCCTAAGGCATAGAGCTGCGGTTAGCATTACTGAAAAAACAGATGCAGTTGCAATCGTAGTTTCTGAAGAAAATGGAAAGATTTCTTACATTAAAAACGGAAAGTTTATTGAATTTGTTTCGGTTGAAAATCTTACAAAATTAATCGAAAAAGACCTTTCTTAAGTTGTGATCAAACTACCCTCTTTTTTTAGCTGGGCATCATAAAGTTTTTTATAAAAACCGTCTTTATTAACAATAAGACTACTGTGGGTTCCCTGTTCTACAATTTTTCCTTTATCCATAACTATTATATTATCAGCTTTCATTATTGTACTTAATCTGTGGGCGATGATAATTGACGTTCTGTTCTTTGTTATTTTTTCTATTGCATTTTGAATTAATAATTCAGAATCTGTATCAATTGAAGAAGTTGCTTCATCTAGAATAAGAATCTGTGGATCTTTAATATAAGCCCTTAGGAATGAAATTAATTGTCTTTGTCCTGTTGAAATACCAGCGCCTCTCTCTCTAACATTGTAATTATATCCTTCAGGAAGTCCGCTGATAAATCCATCTATTTGGATTTCCTTAGCTGCATTTTTTACCCTCAAAAAAGGAATATCCATATTCTTAAGGGTGATGTTATTTAAAATCGTATCAGAAAAAAGATGTACATCTTGGGAAACAAAACCAATATTTTTTCTTAGAGATGATATTTTATATTCCTCAATATTAATATCATCAATATAAATATTCCCTTTATCCAAATTATAGAATCTGTTTAGCAACTTTATAATTGTAGATTTTCCAGAGCCTGTAGCTCCAACAATTGCATTTGTAGTTCCAGCCTGAATTTCCAAGTTAAAATTTTCAATAACCTTTTCGGACTTATTATACGAGAAATAGACGTTTTTATATCTGATTTCCCCTTTAATATTATCAGCTATTTTTACCCCAATATCATTAATTGAAGATTCTGTATCTAAAATTTTAAAAACCCTTTCAGCCGCTACCATGCCCATTAGTAAAGTATTAAATTTATTAGCAATTTGATATAGGGGTCTAAATAGCATTGGGATCATCATAATAAATGCTGTAAGTTCACCTAGGGATGCCGTGTTTTCTAAGACAGTATTCATTCCACCATACCAAACAACTAAACCTAAAGTCAGTGATGAAAATATTTCAGCCACTGGAAAAAATATGGAATTATACCAAACAGTTTTTAGCCAAGCTTTTTTATGTCTCTCATTAATTTTTTTAAATTTCTCATACTCAACCTTTTCTCTTGCAAAAAGTTGTAAAACATTAATTCCAGTGACCCTCTCTTGTACAAAAGAATTTAAATTTGCAACCTCATTTCTTACTTCATCAAAAGCTGACTTCATATATTTTTGAAAAATTTTTGTTGCCATTAAAATAAACGGAAGGGATATAAAAACAATTAAGCTAAGTTCCCAGTTCATATTTATCATTACAATAGAAACAATCAGCATTTTTAAAATATCACTTAAGATCATGAAAAGACCTTGCCCAAAAATATCAGCAATTCTTTCCATATCCGTTACAGTTCTAGTAATTAATATACCAACTGACGACTTATCATAATATTTCATTTTAAAATTCTGTATATGATTAAATAATTTTACTCGAATATCTTTAACAACCGATTGACCTAATAATCCGGCATTATAAATAAAAGAATAGTTGCAAAGTACCTCAAGGATTAATAATAGAACCATTATTAAAATGTATTGAAGAAAGAAATCATAATTATATTGAGTTAAGTTCTCGTCAACAATTTTTTCTAATACAACAGGTCTAAGCGCACCAAAAACTGACAATCCAAATACAGAGAAAATTGAGATAATAAAGATTTTGTTATAAAACCTAACATAGGTCAACAGTCTTTTAAATAACTCTATATTATATACATTAGTTTTATTACTCATCTAAGAAAACATTTTTTGGATATTCAACATTTGATAAAAACAAAGCGTGTGCAGGAACTGAAGGTCCAGCGTATATTCTATTTGATTTTTCTATTATCTCTGTTAAATTTTTTATTGATATTTTCTTTAGTGAAACATCTAAAATTGTTCCAATTAAAGATCGAACCATATTTCTTAAAAATCTATTTGCACGAATTCTAAAAATAATTTCTGATTCTTTTATTTCATAATTAAAATCAAAAATTTCACAATTATAGTTTGTAACATCTGATTTTGTTCTACAAAAAGATTTGAAATTTTTTGTATTCTTTAAAATATCTATGGCCTTATCGATTTTATCAAAATCTAATTTTTTTGAAAAAAAATATTTTTTGTCGTGATTGTAAACGTCTTTAATTTGTGTAATATAATACTCATATTCTCTTGAAATAGCATCAAATCTTGCATGTGAATCGTGTCTTACCTTATGGATATTTGCAATCCCTATATCTTTATTAAGAAAAGCATTTAATTTATAAATTAAATGCTCTAAATCAATCGGTTCTTCAAAATCAAAATGGGCATACATTTGCTTTGCATGAACCCCAGTATCTGTTCTGCCAGCACCTAGAATTTTAATTTTTTGTTTTAATAAGATTTCTAATGACTTTTCAATGGTCTGCTGAACGCTCATCGCATTCGGTTGGTATTGCCAACCGTGAAAATTTTTTCCGTTGTATGAAAGTTCAATGAAATATCTCAATCTATTCGTAAGTTTGTAAAACAAATATATACTTAATAATCATACAGAAAATAATTTGAGAAAAATTCTTCTTTTATCAGACACACACGGTTTTTTAGATGAAAAAATTATTAAATATGCAAACACTGTTGATGAAATATGGCATGCTGGTGATGTTGGCGACGTTACAATAATAGATCAACTTAAGCAGATAAAACCGTTAAAGGGAGTTTACGGAAATATTGACAATCATGAAGTCAGAAAAGAATTACCGCTTGATTGTAAATTTTACTGTGAAAATATTTATGTCTGGATAACTCACATTGGAGGTTATCCAAACAGATATAAGCAAAGAATTAAAGATGGATTTAAGTCAAATAAGGTAAATCTCTTTATTTGTGGTCACTCACATATTTTAAAAATTATTTTTGATAAAAAATATAATCTTCTACATATAAATCCTGGAGCCATAGGAAAGCATGGATTTCATAAAAAAAGGACCATGGTAAGATTTGATGTAGATGAGGACAAAATTGAAAATTTAGAAGTCATAGAATTCAACAGATAATTATCTGATTCTATTTAATGAACTAACTAGATCATCGTCTTTTTTTATTGACTTTTTTGCTAAATGTATGAGATAGCTACAAATAAAAGGATTTAAGATTGCAGCATACATAAGAAATTCAAGTGTTTTCGAAGGCATTAGATCAATTAAACCTTGCAAAACATTATAAAAATAAAATATTGTGAAAAAACACATAAATAAACTCAATCTATAGGCATGTGTAGAAAGACTAAACTGAAGGGCACGATTTCTAAACAATAACATGCTTATTATGCAAAGGACAACAATAAGTAAAGGAATAAATGAAATTATGATAAAAATAAAGTCTGGAATGGTTATTTCAGCAAGAACATCTTGAAGAATTAAAAAACCCTTATTGAACCATTCCATTCCAAAAAACCAATAATTAAAATAAAACAAACTAGATAAAAGCAAATATATAGACTGAATTCTCTGAATCATGATAATTTAATTTTAAATCAAATTTACTAGAATTAAAAAAAAAATTAGGTTGAATTTAAAATAATGTTGTATAATTGTACAGAATTCTTCTATCAGAGAAAAATTTAATTAACTTCAAATCACATACCCTTATAACTATTATTCATTTTAGGGTATAATTCTCAAAAATAATTTAACAATACACAATGTTTGAAATATCAAAATTAAAAGAAAAAAAACTATCTGAGTTACAAGAAATTGCAGAAAACCTAAAAATCTCAAAGTTTAAAACTTTAAAAAAATTAGATTTAGTATATAAGATATTAGATCACCAAGCTTCTAATCCTGAAGAAAAAGACAACGTTCAAGAGGATAAACCAAATAAACCTAATCCTAAATTCAAAACACGAAAGAAGCCTCACAGATCAGAAGATGGTAAAGAAAGTGAAGAAAAAAATTCTTCAGATGAAAAAAATAATAGACCTGAGAAAAAACACCATACTTCTAAAAAAGATGGAAATCAAAGAAAACCAAAGGCAGAGCCAAACGGAAACAGAGACAAAAGAAACAGATACAAAGAGCCAGATTTTGAATTTGATGCGATTATCGAAAGTGAAGGTGTTCTTGATGTAATGCAAGATGGTTATGGGTTTTTAAGATCATCGGATTATAATTACCTTTCATCACCTGATGACATTTATGTTTCGCAGTCTCAAATCAGATTATTTGGACTAAAAAAAGGAGATACAGTTCTTGGGAATGTAAGACCTCCTAAAGAAGGAGAAAAGTATTTTCCTTTAATTCAGGTTAATAAAATAAATGGACTTGATCCAAAAATTGTTAGAGATAGGGTGTCTTTTGAACACCTAACACCTTTATTTCCTGAGGAAAAATTTAACTTGGCAGATAAAAATAATACAATATCTACAAGAGTTATGGATCTATTTTCACCTATTGGTAAGGGTCAAAGAGGGATGATCGTTTCGCAACCTAAAACAGGTAAAACAATGCTTCTTAAAGACATTGCAAATGCGATTGCTGCAAATCACCCAGAGGTTTATCAATTAATATTACTTATTGATGAAAGACCAGAAGAAGTTACCGATATGCAAAGGAATGTGAAAGGTGAAGTAATTGCCTCTACTTTTGATAAGGAAGCTAATGAACACGTAAGAATTGCTAATATAGTCTTAGAAAAAGCAAAAAGGCTTGTGGAGTGTGGTTACGATGTAGTTATTTTACTTGATTCTATAACAAGGTTAGCCAGAGCTTATAACACTGTACAACCTGCGTCTGGTAAAATCTTAAGTGGTGGAGTTGATGCAAATGCTCTACACAAACCTAAGAGATTTTTCGGAGCTGCTAGGAACATAGAAAATGGAGGTTCCCTTTCTATAATTGCAACTGCACTTACCGAAACTGGATCAAAAATGGATGAAGTTATTTTTGAAGAATTCAAGGGTACAGGTAATATGGAACTTCAACTGGATAGAAATATTTCTAACAGAAGAATTTTCCCTGCAATTGATCTTACATCTTCAAGTACAAGAAGAGATGACTTATTACTTGATGAAAAAACCGTTCAAAGAATGTGGGTCATGAGAAAATATTTAGCTGATATGAACCCAGTTGAAGCAATGGAATTTGTTAATGAGAGATTCAAACAAACTCTTAACAATGAAGAGTTTCTGATTTCCATGAATGGCTAAAAATCATCGATTAAATTTTTATTTGTGCGATTTTTCATTATTCTCATATACATTATTTCTTTTCATATTAATGCGCAAAACTCTGAGATCATATCATTTAACAGTGCAAACCCCTTTTCTTTAAGTGATATCATTAAAGATTTAGAAAACCAGCAACAACAAGAAGTATTTGGGAAATTAACATTACCTATTGACTCTTTAAATTCTAAAAAAAAATTTCCTTTAATTATGGGAGTTGCAGGAAGTTTAGGCTGGAGATCTCATCACCACGAATATATGGAAATGTATCAAGAAAATGGTTTTGCAACATTTGAACTAAATAGTTTTAAAAGTAGAGATATAAAATCAACTGTTGGATCACAAGTTGAAGTTACAACTGCTGCAATTATTTTAGATGCATACAGAGCCTTTGAGGTATTATCAAATCATCCAAATATTGATAAAGATAAGGTTTCAATTACTGGATGGAGCTTGGGGGGTGCAGTTGCATTATTTTCTGGCTGGTTACCAATTAAGGAAGCTATTACAAGTGATTTAAAATTTGCTTCACATTTAGCTTTTTATCCTCCCTGTTTTTTTGATCCAGAAAATACAGATTTTACCGACTCACCGATACATATTTTAATAGGTGAAATTGACGATTGGACACCTGCAGAATCATGTAATTATTTTGTAGATAAAATTTCAAAAACAGCAAATATTGATCTAACTATTTACCCTAACTCTCATCATTCTTTCGACAGCAAAGAGGCCGTAAGCTATAATGAAAACGGTTATAGTTTTAAAGATTGCTTATTTAAACTAAACAAGGAAGGTGATGTTTTAATGAACTATTTATCTCTACCTATGTCGTCACCTATTATGCAAAAAATAGGATTTTTGTTTTGTGTAGAAAGAGGGGTTAATTTAGGAGGAAATCCAGAATCGAGAGAACTCTCATTTAGCTTTGCTAAAAAATTTATGTTAGATACTCTAAAGAACAATTAAACAGTTAAATTATTTTTTTAGACCACTCGCATGCTTAGCAACATTTGCCTTAAGATTTGAAGCCTTGTTGTCATGTATAATGTTGTTTTTAGCAAGCTTATCAATCATAGAATTTAGCACCGGTAATTCTTTTTCAGCATCTTTCTTTTTTGTAATATCAAAAAACTTCTTCATAGCAGTTCTTGCAGTCTTGTGCTGATATTTATTCCTTTGCTTTTTAGTCTCGCTACTTCTAATTCTTTTAATAGCTGATTTATGATTTGCCATAATATATATATTTTGTAGCCCGTAGGGGAATCGAACCCCTCTTACCAGGATGAAAACCTGGCGTCCTAGCCGATAGACGAACGGGCCATTTATTGTTTAACAATAGTTGCGCGTGCAAAAATACAACTATTTTTAAATGTCGCAACATCTGTAATAAAAAAATCTACTGATTAGTTAGTAAGCTTTTGCAAATAATACCCTTTGACTAGATGGATTACCAGAAAAGACACAATTACCTGATTCATTATTAGTAGATTCCGGAATGCAACGAATAGTTGCTTTGGTTAATTCTTTAATTTTATTTTCGGTTTCAGAGCTTCCGTCCCAATGAGCTGAAATAAAGCCTCCCTTATTTTCTAATACCTCCTTAAATTCATCAAAACTATCAACCTTAGTGATATTTTCATCTCTAAATTTAAGAGCCCTCTGGAATAAATTATTTTGAATTTCATCCAAAAGATGAATAACATGATCTGTTGCGATATCAAGTTTTACATAATCCTTAGTTAAATTGTCTCTTCTGGCTATTTCAACTGTTTTGTTTTGTAAATCTTTAGGTCCAATTGCAATCCTAATTGGTACTCCTTGAATTTCATGTTGTGCAAATTTTTGGCCAGGTCTAATTGTATCTCTTGCATCAAATTTCACTGAAACATTATTTTTTATTAATTCAGATTTTAAAGTTTCAGCAACAGAAGATATTTCATTTAATTCATCTTCATTTTTGTAAATCGGTACAATAACTACCTGAAATGGAGCTAATTTTGGAGGAAGAACTAATCCATGATCATCACTGTGAGTCATAATTAAGGCTCCCATTAGTCTAGAAGAAACACCCCATGAAGTAGCCCAAACATGCTGCAACTTGCCTTCCCTATCAGCAAACTTTACATCAAAAGCTTTAGCAAAATTTTGACCCAAAAAATGTGAAGTACCAGCCTGTAAAGCTTTTCCGTCTTGCATTAATGCTTCAATACAATAAGTTGTCTCTGCACCAGCAAAGGTTTCGTTTTTGGACTTTATACCTTTTAAAACTGGCATTGACATGAAGTTTTCAGCAAATTCTGCATAAAGGTCGTTAATCATTTTTGTTTCTTCAATTGCTTCATTTTGGGTTTCATGTGCTGTGTGGCCTTCTTGCCATAAAAACTCCGCAGTTCTTAAGAAAAGTCTAGTTCTCATTTCCCATCTTACTACATTAGCCCATTGATTGATTAAAATAGGTAAATCTCTGTATGATTGAATCCAATTTTTATAGGTATTCCAAATGATTGCTTCACTGGTAGGTCT
>CACEKJ010000003.1 GCA_902560045.1 uncultured Bacteroidota bacterium
GATCAGCTCAATCCAAAAATGCTTTTAGCACATCAGAAATACATATATGGTGGTAAATATTATGATCAAAGTGATAAAATTGAAGAACTAAAAATAAAACTTAAAAGTCTAAATAATACAATAATTTTTTCATCTGATTTTACAAACTGGGATTTAAATAGTGATTATTGGATTGATTTTAATATGGAATCTGTAGATTTTGATCATCCTATATGGGTTTTATTTTCGTCTGGTACAACTGGGAAACCAAAAGCCATTACACATCGAACAGGAGGAATACTAATTGAACAATACAAATCACTTTATCTACATCAAAATATTTGTGATGGAGATAGATTTTTTTGGAATACCACAACGGGTTGGATGATGTGGAACTATGCACTGGGTTCACTGTTATGTGGGGCAAAGTTATGCTTGTACGATGGGGCTGCTAACTATCCCGATATTGGGGTACAATGGAGATTTGCTAAAGAAGCTCAAATAAATCATTTCGGTAATGGATCGCCACTGTTTATTGCAACCATGAAGCAAAATATAAAGGATGTAAACCAAATTGAATTATCCAAACTAAAGACAATTGGTGCGACAGGATCGCCTCTCTCAGAAGATGCTTTTATATGGATACAAGACAAATTACCAAAAACCCAAATAATATCTCTTAGTGGGGGAACAGATGTTTGCTCTGCGTTTATTGGAGGATGTACAATGCTTCCTGTATATTCAGGATATTTACAATGTAATATGTTAGGGGCTGCAATTGAAGCTTGGGATGAAAATAAAAAACCTATTTTAAATCAAACAGGAGAGTTGGTAATTACACAACCATTGCCATCGATGCCGGTTTTTTTCTGGAATGATCCTAATTTTAAAAAATATCATAGTTCTTATTTTGAAAAAAATAAGGGGGTTTGGACTCATGGGGATTGGATCTATATAGATCCTAAAAAAGGCATCGTTATGCAAGGAAGGTCAGATGCAACACTAAATAGAAATGGAATAAGAATTGGAACCTCAGAAATATATAATGTTCTTGATCAATTTGATGAAATTAAAGACTCATTGATTATAGATTTAACAATTCAGAACAGTAGTAAACTAGTTTTATTTCTCACTACAATTGACCCTATTAATAATGAACTTAAGAAAAAAATAAAGAGCGTAATTAAATTAAAATGTTCTCCTAGACATATTCCAAATTTAATATTTAGTGTTTCTGAAATTCCGTACACAATTAGTGGTAAAAAAATGGAAATACCAATCAAAAAAATAATGTCTGGAAAAGAAATAAAAGATACAATTTCAGAAGGAGCTATGAAGAACCCTGGTTGCTTAAATGAATATATAGATATTAAAAATCAATATCTAGAATCTCTTGATCGGTAGTTTTTCCAGATCCAATACTGTCAATTACAAACTTGTTACAATCCAATTCTATTGTTAATTTTTTGGGTCTATCAAACGCCTCATTAGAAATCATTAAAGTTGAATCTTGATAAACACTTTTCATATATACTCCCCATATGGGTAGAGCCATTGACGCCCCTTGGCCATATGCAATATCTTCAAAATGAATTGCTCTATCCTCTGCCCCAACCCATACACCTGTAACCAAATTTGGAACCATCCCAATAAACCAACCGTCACTTTGATTTTGGGTTGTACCTGTTTTTCCTGCAATTGGATTTGTAAACTCATATGGATAACCGGTAACAATATTTTGATACGCCCTATTGTATTCGTCCGCTCCCGTGGTTCTAAGTCTAGTTCCGGAACCAGCCATTGTTACACCCTCTAATAAATTTACAGTAACATATGCAGCCTCTTCACTTAAAACATCTTTTGTTACAGGCTGATGTTCGAATAATGTAGTTCCATTTTTATCCTCTATTTTTTCAACGAAAACTGGTTGTGTATAAACGCCTTTGTTCGCAAAAGTAGAATATGCTGCCACCATTTCGTAAACACTTAAATCGGGTGTGCCTAAGGCAATTGAAGGTACAGGTAAAATTCTTTGTTCTATGCCTAAATCTTTGGCTAATTTTACAACAGTTTGGGGACCAATTCTATCCATTAATCTTGCTGTGACAGTGTTAACAGAATTTGCTAATGCATTTTTCAATGTCCTTGTTCTTCCGTACTTATCTCCAGAATTTTTTGGACACCACTGCTCAATATTTCCAAACTTATTTTTTTCAATGCAGAACTGACTGTCTGGAAATGTATCACAAGGAGATAATTTAAGCTGATCGATTGCAGCTGCGTAAACAAAAGGCTTGAAAGTAGATCCAATTTGTCGCTTTCCCTTTTTTACCATGTCATATTGAAAGTGTCTATAATTCATTCCTCCAACCCATGCCTTAATATGGCCATTGGTTGGGTCCATAGACATCATTCCAGGTCTAAAAAAGGACTTGTAATATTTCATGGAATCGAGAGGAGTCATAATTGTATCTATGTCTCCGCCCCAAGAAAAAATTGTCATATCAATAGGTTCAAAAAAGGAGTTCTCAATTTCCTCATTATCTTTTTTAAGATCATATTTCATTTTTCTCCATCTTTCAGACCTTCTCATTGAAATTCTAAGTAACGTATCAACTGCGCCAGAAGTTAATTCCCTAAATGGAGCTATTGAATCGTCAAGAGTTTTATTTTGTTCAAAAAATTCTTTTTGCAATCTTGGCATATGTTGCTCTACAGCAAGTTCTGCCATTTGTTGCATGGTGTAGTTAATGGTTGTATATATTTTTAAACCATCAGTATTAAGATTATATTTTGATCCGTCAGGCTTTCGATTATTTTGATCATTAATCCACTTTTTCATATGAGACCTTAAAAATTCTCTAAAATATGTAGCTAAACCCTCCCTGTGAGATTCAGGTGTATAATTCAAGTTTAATGGTTCTAGTCTGAGTGAGTCAACTAAGTTTTTTTCTAAATACTGATATTTACTCATCTGACTTAGAACAACATTTCTTCTGTTTTTAACTCCGATTGGATTTCTATGAGGTCTGGGATTATATAGAGAAGAGTTTTTTAACATTCCGACTAAAATTGCTGATTCATTTATATCTAAATCAATAGGTTCTTTCCCAAAATATATCCTAGCAGCACTTCGAATACCGTCGCCGTTATTACCAAAGTCATATAGGTTTAAATACTGTGTAATTATTTCATCCTTTGTATAATTCCTTTCAAGTCTTACAGCAATTATGTATTCTTTAAATTTTTGTGTGAGCCTTTCTATTATATCTTTTGAACCTTCACCCGTAAAAAGTAATTTAGCCAATTGTTGAGTAATGGTACTTCCCCCTCCATCTTTTCCAAACTTTAAAGCAGCGCCAAAAGTTCTTTTAAAATCAATTCCGCTGTGAGAATAAAATCTAATATCTTCAGTAGCTATTAATGCATCAACCAAATGAGTTGGGAGTTCGTCAAAAGTTACTGGGGTTCTGTTGTCATTAAAATAATATTTAGCTAATGTCTTTCCGTCAGATGTAAAAATTTCACTTGCTAAATTTGTTTTGGGATTTTCTAGAACCTCAAGATCTGGCATATCTCCAAAACCACCAGTTGAAGCGTAATAAAAAAGAAATGTTATTATAGATATTGGGGTTAAAAAAATTAACCACATAAAAAAAGAATACCACTTATAATTATTATTCACCTCTAATTAATTTTTTCAATTTTATAACCCACATCAATTACACCATCCAAATTTTCTAACCCTGAAACTTTATTTATTATTCTCATAGCATGTTCTATAGACACTGAATATTTTTTATTTTTTTCAAGTTTATAATTTTCCTTGTGAATTAAACTGTTTTCAATAATATTAACTCTTTTTTTTCCTAAAAATTTACCAGATTTGTCAGCGAGTTTAAAATTTAATGTGTCCTTTGATAAAATATTTAAACTGTCCTTCAATGTAGTAATTAAAAAAATATTACTAAACTGATATTCTTCATTAGTCCGTAAGTTAATGTAAGTATTGTATTTATTTGTGCTGGTTAATTCAAAAACAAAACTCTGAATTGAATCCCTATGCCAAACATTATCTATAGAATTATAGTCCAAGAATTCTATTTTTGATTCACATGAAAAATTTAAAAAAACCAATAATAACAATATTTTAAATCGCATATTTTCTTTTTTTCTTTTTATCAAATCTTGTTATGCTGTCTTCAGAAGTGAGTTTTTTCACTTCTTCTTTATGAATCGAAAAGTCTTCAAGAGATGAAACCTCTTTCCCAGATTTATTTATTTCAATCATTTTGTTTAGGGATTTTAAATCAATCTCATGCCAATCCATGAAATTGTTTTTATAAGAATACCATACAATCTTTTTGAATATATCGGTCTTTTGTAATATGGCGATCCCTTTTGTGGTTTTAATCTTTATATCTTTTTTTGGAAAATCTTTTAAAGCGTCTAAGTACGTGTCAAGTTCATAGTTTAAACAACATTTTAATTTTCCACACTGACCAGCTAATTTTTGTGGGTTGATTGAAAGTTTTTGGTAGCGTGCTGCTGAGGTATTTACTTTCCTAAAATCATTTAACCAAGTTGAGCAACAAAGTTCTCTTCCACAAGAACCTATGCCGCCTAGTCTGGACGCTTCTTGTCTCAAACCAACTTGTTTCATTTCAATTCTGGTTTTAAATTCTGTAGCATATTTTTTAATAAGTTCTCTAAAATCAACCCTTTGATCAGCGGTGTAATAAAAAATTACTTTAGATCCATCTGCCTGAAATTCAACATCTGAAATTTTCATTTTTAAACCAAGATCTATTGCAATTATTCTAGCCCTCACCTGAATTTCTGACTCTTTTCTCATCAATTCCTGCCATTTAGAAATCTCCTTTTCATTTGGAAATCTTTTTAAAGAAAAGAGTTCATCATCAATATTTATTCCTTTCTTTTTTAGTTGAATTCTTACCAATTCACCAGTCAAAGTAACCGCGCCAATATCATAACCTTTTTCAGATTCCGTCATTATGGTATCACCTATTGAAACATTAAGTTCATTATTTCTATAATATCCCTTTCTTCCATTTTTAAATCTAACCTCTACAATTTTAAAAGGGTTAATCTTAGAATTTGAAATATCAGAAAGCCAATCAAACACTGTAAAAGTTCCGCAACTTCCACTTGAACAATTTCCGTTATTATTACAACCCCGAGGCAGTCCAGAACTGCCACTTTTACAACTGTTACAGCTCATTTTTGTTAAAAGTTGTTATGTTATTTGTTCTACCTTTTTTAAAAATATCATTACTATTTTTTTGGCCTTTTCTTAATTCCTTTTGTAATAAATACGGCATCTGAGTAATTTCAAGACACTTATTAGAACAACAGTTTTTCATCTTCTTTTTACATTCATCACATTGGATAAACAGTAGATGGCAAGCATCGTTTGCACAATTGGTATGAACGTCAAAAGGCGCCCCACACTGATGACACTGTGCGATAATTTCTTCACTAATTTTTTCTACTCGTCTGTTGTCAAAAACAAAATTTTTTCCGACAAAATTATTTTTTAGTTCTTGTTCTTTAACCTGCCTTGCATATTCAATTATTCCACCTTCAAGTTGATATACGTTCTTAAATCCTTTATGTTTAAAATAGGCACTTGCTTTTTCGCATCTGATACCCCCAGTACAATACATAAGTAGATTTTTATCTTCTTTATTATCTTTGAGTTTATTTTCTATTACATCTAATGAGTCCCGGAATGTGTCAACATCAGGACATATTGCATTTTTAAAATGTCCAATTTCACTTTCATAGTGGTTCCTCATATCTAATACAATTGAATCTTTATCACTCATTAAATTATTAAACTCCTTAGCATTTAAATGAATTCCTTTTTTAGTAACGTCAAAATTTTTGTCATTTAAACCATCTGCTAATATTTTATTTCTGACTTTTATTTTAAGTTTTAAAAATGATTTTGTTTCATGTTTCAAAGCAATATTTAATCTTACATTTTTTAAAAATGAAACCGAGTTAAGATGTTTGGTGAACTTATCAATATTTATTTCGGGTAACGATAATTGTGCATTGATGCCTTCTTTTGCGATATATATTCTACCTAAAACATCTATACTATTCCAAAAAATAAATAATGAATCTCTAAATTTTTTTGGATCAATAATATGTGCATATTGATAAAATGAAAGAGTAATTCTCTTAAGTTTTGAAGTCTCTAAAATCTTAGATCTTTCGTCCGCACTTAATTTATTGTACAGTTGCATGCTATACTAATTTGGATTTAATAACAAAAGTAGATAAAAAAGATAAAAATCATCCTTTTGTAAATTGTATTGTGTAAAAAGATATCCTAAATTAGTAATGAAATATAAATATTATGGCCAACGCAAAAGCAGACAAATTAAAAGCACTTAAACTAACTTTAGATAAGTTAGACAAAACATACGGAAAAGGAACAGTAATGAAGATGGGTGATTCTCCTGATGAATCTGTAGAGTCTATATCTTCTGGATCTTTAGGTTTAGATATTGCGTTAGGGGTTGGTGGTTATCCCAAGGGAAGAGTAATTGAAATTTACGGTCCAGAATCATCTGGAAAAACAACCTTGACTCTACATGCTATTGCTGAATGTCAAAAAAAAGGAGGCATTGCCGCATTCATTGATGCAGAACATGCATTTGATAGATTTTACGCTGAAAAATTAGGTATTGATATTGAAAATCTGATAATATCTCAGCCTGATCATGGTGAACAAGCTTTAGAAATTGCAGATAATCTAATTCGATCTGGGGCTATAGATATGGTTGTTATAGATTCTGTTGCTGCGCTAACTCCAAAGAGTGAAATTGAAGGAGAAATGGGTGATTCAAAAATGGGGTTACACGCAAGGCTAATGTCTCAGGCATTGAGAAAACTTACGGGATCAATTAGCAAAACCAATTGTACAGTAATGTTTATCAATCAATTGCGTGAAAAGATAGGTATCATGTTTGGCAACCCAGAAACTACAACTGGAGGTAATGCTTTAAAATTTTACGCTTCAATTAGACTGGATATTAGAAGGTCAACTCAGATCAAAAACAGTGATGGTGTGGTAATGGGTAATAAAACAAGAGTCAAAATTGTAAAAAATAAAGTTGCTCCACCTTTTAAATTAGCTGAGTTTGATATTATGTATGGTGAAGGAATTTCAAAAGTTGGTGAAATTATTGATCATGCAGTAGAAGCGGAAATTATAAATAAAAGTGGATCATGGTTTAGTTATGAAGGAACTAAATTAGGTCAGGGAAGAGATTCAGTGAAAAATTTACTTAAAGATAATCCTGAATTGATGGAAACTTTAGAAACCAAGCTTAAAGAAGTACTTTAGGCTGATCTCAAGTCCTTTAAAATAATTTCTCTCACTTTTTCATTGAGTTCAACTCTGTCATCTTTAACCATTCCTTTTGTTTGAATAGGCTCGTGAGTATTTACCCTTAAGATTCCTGGAGAACCCTTTGAAGCTCCGATTAATCCTCCATAGCTCCAAGGGAATCTTTTTTTATTGTCAAGAAAAGATAATGGAACCATTGGCACTTGATGCTCAATGGCCATTGTGAATGCGCCATGCTTGAAGGGGGCAAGTTCAACGTCTATGCCTGGAACAGTACCTTCAGGAAAAATTGCAATACTTATCCCTAATTTTAATTTTGTTTTGGTTTGCTCAAACACACCCTTCTTACTTTCCTTGCTAGATCTATCAACTAATATCATCGTTTTTTTATACACAAAACCAAAAATTGGGATTTTCTCCAACTCTTTCTTTCCAATAAATACTATAGGATTATTTCTTACTGTAGACACTAAAAGCATAACATCAATCATTGAAACATGATTGGCAACAAAAATATAAGGCTTATGTTTAGTTGTTTTTAGAGGCTTATTTTTTTTTGGAAACATTCCCATACCAAATAAAATTAGGTCTGACCAAAGGACACCTGCACCATAAAAAAACTTATAGGGAGCACCACTTAATTGCATTAAAACAAAAGTTGGTAAAATAATTATTAGTGTAAAGACTAATACTAATATGTAAAACCATATATTGTAAATAGTCCAAAAAATATATTTAACTGCTATCACAAGTTTCAAAACTAATTAAATTATTTTAATAAAAATTTTAACTTTGCTTTATGGCCAAAAATTTGAAAAGAATTTTAACAGGAATCCAGAGTACTGGCGTTCCTCATATGGGAAATATTTTAGGTGCAATTTTACCTGCAATTAATTTTTCAAAACAAAAGGAAATCGAATCTTATTTATTTATTGCTGATTTTCATTCCTTGACACAAATAAAAGATTCAAAAACACTAAAGGAAAATACTCTATACACAGCGGCAGCCTGGTTAGCTTTTGGATTGGATCCAAAAAAAACAATTTTTTATCGTCAAAGTGATGTGCCTCAGGTAACTGAATTATCATGGTATTTAAGTTGTTTTTTTCCCTTTAGCAGACTAACTCTTGCACATAGTTTTAAAGACAAAAAAGATAGGTTAGAGGATGTGAACTCAGGGCTTTTTAATTATCCATTATTGATGGCTGCAGATATATTAATGTATGATGCACACGTAGTTCCTGTTGGAAAAGATCAATTACAACATATAGAAATCACGAGAAATGTTGCTAATAGATTTCATAATTTATTTGGTGAGACATTCGTTGTACCTGAGGGTCATGTACAAGAAGAGGTAAAACTAATCCCAGGAACCGACGGAGAAAAAATGAGCAAGAGTAAAAATAACATCATAGATATTTTTGCGTCTGAAAAAGCGTTAAAAAAACAAGTCCATTCAATTAAAACAAATTCAACGCCAATTGAAGAACCCAAGGATTGGAAAAAATGTAATTTATTTAATATTTACAAGCTCCTAGCCTCAAAGGAAGAAATTGAAAAAATGAAAACAAATTACAAAACTGGAGGTTATGGTTTCGGGCATGCAAAAAAAGAATTAATGGATTTAATACTTAAAAATTTTAGTAAAGAAAGGGAAAGATTTAATTATTTTGTTTGTAATCCTGATGAAGTAGAACAAATATTACAAATTGGTGCAAAGAAAGCCAAAGTAACTGCCAATAGTGTGTTGGATAGAGTGCGTAAAAAATTGGGTTATTAAAATAAATATTTGATATAATTTTATATCTTGAAGTATATTAGCGATACACATGAAAATTAGTCTACATATTTTTAATTTATTGAGAGATCATGACTGTGTAATTGTACCAAATTTTGGTGCACTTGTCTGCAGAAATATTTCTGCAAAAATAAGCTCTGATAAAACAAAAATTTATCCTCCAAATAAAGAAATCTCATTTAATAGAAGTCTTGTTAAAAACGATGGGTTATTAATTAATCACATCTCCTACTCAGAAAAATTATCATATGAAAAAGCTGAGAAAAAAATTGCTAATTGGGTTAATAAAAATTTAAAGAAGTTAGAGAATCAAGAGATGATTGAAATTAAAAATATAGGCTCAATACATCTCAAAGATGCAAAATTTATTTTTACACCCGATCCGAACTCAATAGTACTAAAAAGCTCCTTTGGATTAAAAACAGTGGAATCTAGTGAGCTTATAAAAACAAATAATAAGGTAAGTAATTCGTACTTAAGATATGCTGCGATTATAATTGTATTAATTTCCTTAAGTGGTGTTTTCTCAAAATCCTATTTTGACTCAGTAGATGAATATAATATCGCATCTCTCGCAGAAGCCAATCAGCAAATTGAGCAAAAAATTCAAAAAGCAACATTTAACATCAGTACTGCCTTACCTATAGTAAAACTTCCAATCAAAAAACAATATGGAAATTTCCATATTATAGCCGGATCATTCAGATTAGAAGAAAACTCAACAAAATTAATTTCACAATTGAAATCAAAAGGTTTCTTAGAGGCAAGAAAAGTTGGAGTCAATAAATATGGTTTGTTACAAGTTGCCTATAACAGTTATGACACCGTTGAGCAAGCTAGGACTGCACTTTCAGAGATTAGAAATACTGAAGATGAAAAAGCTTGGCTATTGATTAAAAATTAAATTATAAAGGCATTAAAACTCCACAAAATTCATTAACGATTTTAACAGATTCGGTATTACCGGGTGAAACTAATGCGCTAAATAATTTGTTTGGTGGAGAGTTATTAGCTAGGATGGACAGAGCGGCTAGTATTTCAGCTAAAAGACATTCAGAAGAAATAGTTGTTACGTCTTCCGTAAATCATGTCTCATTTGGAAAAGCAATTCCGATAGGGACTACAGTTACAATTGAAGCAAAAGTTTCAAGAGCTTTTACAACATCTATGGAGGTCTTTATTGATGTTTGGATTGATGATGATAAAGGAAAAAAAATAAAAGCAAATGAGGCAATTTATACATTTGTAGCTGTCGATAAAAATGGAAGGCCTACTAAAATTGATAAAATTTTTCCTGAGACAGAACAAGAAAAAAAGCGTTACGACGCGGCCTTGAGAAGAAAACAACTAAGTCTGGTTTTAGCCGGAAAAATGAAAGCCGATGATGCAACTGAGCTAAAAGCCCTATTCTCTTAACTACATTTTATAGATCCAAGAAGAAGGGTTTTGTGGAATACCATCCTTGAATATACTAAAACTTAAAATTGTTTGTTGGGTTGAAACATCTGTAGATATCTTACCAAGTAATTCTTTTGTTTTTACCTTATCCCCTTTTGAAATAAAAATTTCAGACAAATTTTTATACACAGTAAAGAAATTTCCATGCTGAATGAGAACAGTGTAAGTATTATTTTTTGAGAGAATAATCGAATAGATGAGACCGTCAAAAATAGTTCTTGCCTCAACATCACTTGAAGTTCTAATTCTAACACCATTACTCTGAATAGTAGTGGTTTTTACAATTGGATGTGGTTGTTTCCCAAACCCTAATACTACATAGCCTTTTGAAACAGGCCATGGTAGCTTGCCTTTATTTGTGTTAAAATTTTTGGAAATTAGCTGAGCTTCAGCAGTTAAACCAATTCCGTTTTCTTTCTTTTTAGATTTAGCAATAGCTTCTGCTATTAACTTATTAATTTTTTTGTCAATTTCCTTCGATTGTTTTTGTTTACTCTTAATCTCTGCAGCATATTTTTTCTGATTTTGGCTAATTTTAGCAATCAAATTATTTAGGTTTATATATTCTTTATTTAAATTATTTCTGATTTGTTCATTTTCATCGATCAAGTTTTGTTTTAATAATTTCTGAGAATCAAGAATTTCAATTGTGGTTTCAATTTCTTTTGCTGTAGATTTAATTTTGTTAATTGTTTTTCTTTGAAAACTGGCATACTGTTTAAAGTACTGAATTCGTTTATACGCTTGTGCAAATGATGTAGATGAAAAAATAAACATAATCTTATTTAAATCAGACCTTTTCTTATAAGATTTTAAAATCATGTCCGAAAGCTCATTCTTCAACAAAGATTCTCTAACATTTAATTCAGATAATTTATTTTCATTATAATCTATATCTGTAACAATAATATTCAACTGGTTATTAATATTATTTATTAAATTTTCCTGAAGTTTAATTTTAAAATTGATATCCTCTACATCTCCTATTATAATACCCTTTTCTTTTTTTGTGTTAGATAGCTTTTTTTCAATTTGCCTAATATCGTTTAATATCTCTTTTCTTTGATTCTCAAGTTCTGTTTTAGACTGAGCATAAATATTTGAAGAAAAAAGAAAAGTGATTATAAATACAATTCTGAAAATATCCATCACAATTCAATCTTTTTATAATTTTTTGGAATTCTAAATGGAATATTTATTTTTTCTAAAGCTGAAATTGATTTTATTTCAATATTAAGGTTTTCTATGCCATCATTAGTAAACCTAATTTTTGTTGGAATATTTTGACCTTGAATTTCAATATAATCATCATAAAAAACCTCTAACATATTTTCAGTGGTAGCAAAGGTTTGCTTAAGGATTGTGAAATTATAAGGGCTAATAGATACTGTTGACTCAACAGTTTTTGATTCTAAAATAGATTGGTTTTCTTTAAACACATAGCTATTAATATTCCTTTTAAACAAAGATGAGGGGGAAAATTTTTCTATTAAAATACCTAAAAGTAAACTCTGAAGAATCTGGAAATTTGCTTCTATTCCAATCTTTTTATTTACATAATCAAAATCTGTCACAAAAAAGTTTTTTTCTATTTTATTATAATACTTTATGGAATCCTTGTCTATTAAAACTCTTGCCGCTCCAAGCGCTGCATTAATCCACAACTTTTCATCTGATGAGATCCTAAAAGTAACTGTATTAGATTTCATTTTTTTGTTGTCCCTAAAAGAAACTTTGGCCTTAGCTTGAATATAATCGAGGTTGTTTACATTCTTATTTGCGCTTCTTATTGATTTCTGAGCTGAGAATCTCCTATTTTCTTCTTTAGTGCTTTTTGATGCATTGTATAGTAAAGAGCAAGAGTTTAAAAAAATAATTGATAGTAAAAGAATAATTTTTTTCATAATCTTAATTCTAAACTCCAGTGCTTCCAAAGCCTTTATCTCCTCTTTTAGATTCGTCTAATTTATCTACTATTTTCCAAGAAATTGTTTCATGCTTTGCTATTACCATTTGTGCTATTCTATCACCTGAATTTATCTCAAAATCTGAATCAGATAAATTAATGAGTATTACCCCAATTTCACCACGATAGTCTGCATCGATAGTGCCAGGAGAATTCAAAACAGAAATTCCCTTTTTCAAAGCCAAACCACTTCTTGGTCTAATTTGCGCTTCGTATCCTTTTTGTAGGGAAATATACAATCCTGTTTTTACAAGCAACCTTTGCAGCGGTTTTATAATAATTGATTCATGTAAATTAGCCCTTAAATCCATTCCAGCAGAAAGAAGAGTTTCATATTTGGGAAGTTCATTCTTAGATTTATTAACTATGCTAACTATCATCTCATTAATTTAAGTAAATTAATTATTCTTTTTTTCTCGTTTAACAAAATTACTAGATTCATTATTAGTACACATAAAATTCCAATTAATAAGTTGTCTCTATATACGTAAAAAGATATTGAAGATAGTGAGACAGACAATATTAAATAAAACAATATTTTATGTGTGTTGTAGGGAATAGGATAATATTTTTTTCCGATAACATAAGACAAAAATGCCATTGTAAAATATGCAACGAACGTTGCTATTGCTGAGCCCAGAAAGCTATATTTTGGTATCAATATAATATTAATTAATAATGTTAAAGTAGCCCCGATAACGGAAATATAAGCTGCAAACCTTGTCATGTCAGTTACTTTATACCAAACAGATAAGTTTTGATAAATTCCTAAACAGAAATTAGCAAATAAAATTATAGGAACGATATACATTGCTTTCCAATATTCAGGATCACCAATAAAGATTTGTTTTAAAATATCCAAAGAAACAACCACAAGGACTAAAATTGAAGATCCTATAATAACAAATGTTTCTAAAACAAGAGCATAATTCTTTTTTGAATTCTTTTTATCTGCTTCGCTAAAGAAAAAAGGTTCTATAGCTAACTTGTAGGCTGTAGAGAATAGTGTCATAAATATTGCCAATTTATAACATGCTGCGTACATGCCGATTTCTGTTTTTGCCACAGAAGCTGGGAGTAAAAAATCTAATAATATTTTGTCGAATGTTTCATTTATGGTAAAAGCCAAGCCTGATATTAGAATTGGGAACCCATAGAATAGCATCTTCTTAAGCAGTGCAAAATTTGCTTTATAGTTGATGTTAAAATAAAATGGAATTAATAATAATAAAGATACCAGACTAGCAGCTAAATTAGCAATGAAAATATATGCAACTTGAAAATCTTCAAAATAAATGTTATCAAAAAACTGATTTTTTTCTGATAAGTCTTGAAGAAAAATTAACAGAAAAATATTTAAAGAGAAATATGTTAAAACATTAATTATTTTTATAACAGAATACTTAATCGCTTTTCCTTTCACTCTTAGGTATGCAAAAGGAATAACCGTAAGCGCATCAATAACAAGAATCCAAATAACAATTCGTAAATAATCAACTCCTATACCTGTAAATTCTGAAATATTTAGTTTGAAAATACTAAATATTGATATAAATAAAAATGAGGTAATAATTATAGAAATTGCAGCTGTGTTTAATACATCTTTTTTGTTTTTTTCAGAATTATAAAACCTGAAAAATGAGGTTTCTAATCCGTATGACAGTATTACATTAAAGAGAATAATGTATGAGAAAATTAAAGATAAAGTTCCAAAATCAGCAACTTCATTAATAACACTTTTATCTGTATGAACTCTTACAAGAATGACACTAATAATTCTTGGGAATACAGTAGCAATCCCATATATAAATGTTTGCTTAAATAGTTGTAAGAATTTGGCCAAGTTATTATAGTATTAAAAATCTAAAAATAAACTAATAATGCTTGGAAAGCAAAAAGCTTTGAGAGGGAATTAACTATTTAAAGCTTCTGCTCCACCAACAATTTCCAAAATTTCATTTGTGATTGCTGCTTGTCTCGCTTTGTTATATGTTAATTTTAGCTGGTCTCTTAAGTCAGTTGCGTTATCTGTTGCTTTATGCATTGCGGTCATTCTTGCGCCATGTTCAGATGCATATGAGTCTCTAACTGCCTTATATAATTGTGTCTTAAGAGACTTTGGGATAAGCTCAGAAATAATTTCTGTTTGAGAAGGTTCAAATATATAATCACTTGAATCAATAGCATCATTAGAGTTTGTATTTTCTATGGGTAGATATTGTTCATCTGTAACTATTTGGGTTGCAGCATTTTTAAATTTATTATACACAATTTTAATTCTGTCAAACTCTTTATCAGAAAACTTTGACATTAAAAAATCTGCAATTAATGAGGAGTTTTCGAAACTTAAATCATCAAAAATCTCGTTGTTAGTCTCTATAACATTATGTTTTTTAGATAATATATCACCCCCTTTTTTACCAATACAGAAAAAAGAAACTTCATGGGTAGAGTTTTTGGCTATTTCTAAACATTCTTTAATAACATTAGAATTAAAAGCTCCACAAAGTCCCCTATTAGAAGTAACACAAACGACTAATAATTTGTTTGTTTTTCTTGATTGCAAAAATTCATTTTCAAAATCTACGGATGCCGATAGATCGACTAACATTTGTGTTAACTTATCTGAATAAGGTCTCATCGCTGTAATCGCATCTTGTGCTTTTTTTAGTTTAGCAGCCGAAACCATTTTCATAGCACTTGTAATCTGCATTGTTGAAGATACAGATGAAATTCTATTTCTAATTTCTTTTAAGTTTGCCATGTGTTAAAACTTTGCGACTATATCAGCACATACTTTTTCAAGTGTGCCTGTCACTTCTTCTGTTAATTTTCCTTGTTTTATTGTTGATAAAGTGTCAGAATGTTTGTCATTCAAAACTCTGATGTATTCAGATTCAAATTCTTTAATTTTTTCAACGGGAACATCTCTTAGTAGGTTTTTAGATCCTGCATAAATAATCGCTACTTGATCCTCAACTTTAAATGGATCGTTTTGAGCTTGTTTTAATATTTCTACATTTCTTTTTCCTTTCTCAATAACATTTAATGTTGCTGCATCAAGATCAGATCCAAATTTTGCAAATGCCTCTAATTCCCTAAACTGAGCCTGATCAAGTTTTAATGTCCCTGAAACTTTTTTCATTGATTTAATCTGCGCTGAACCCCCTACTCTTGAGACAGAAATACCAACATTAATTGCAGGTCTAACTCCAGAATTAAATAAGTCTGACTCTAAAAATATCTGTCCGTCAGTAATGGAAATAACATTTGTAGGAATGTAGGCAGAAACGTCTCCCGCTTGTGTTTCAATAATAGGTAATGCGGTTAAGGAACCGCCACCTTTTACCTTGGATTTTAAAGATTCTGGGAGATCATTCATCTCCTTAGCAATGGTGTCGTCATTAATAACTTTTGCTGCTCTTTCAAGTAACCTCGAGTGAAGATAAAATACATCACCAGGATATGCTTCTCTTCCAGGTGGTCTTCTTAATAAAAGTGAAATTTCACGGTATGCGACAGCTTGTTTTGAAAGGTCGTCATATATTATTAATGCTGGTCTACCAGTGTCTCGGAAATATTCTCCAATTGATGCGCCTGTAAAGGGTGCATAAACTTGCATTGCAGCTGGATCAGATGCATTAGCTGCAACAATAGTTGTATATGCTAAAGCCCCTTTATCTTCTAAAATTTTTGCAATCCCCGCAACTGTTGATGCTTTTTGCCCAACTGCTACATATATGCAATACACAGGCTCACCTGCATCATAAAATTCTTTTTGATTTAAAATTGTATCTATGCAAACTGTTGTTTTACCCGTTTGTCTATCACCAATTACTAGCTCTCTTTGACCTCTACCAATTGGTATCATGGCGTCAACTGACTTAATTCCAGTTTGAAGCGGCTCGTTAACGGGTTGTCTAAAAATAACTCCAGGAGCTTTTCTTTCTAAAGGCATCTCAAAAAGATCTCCTGTTAAATCTCCTTTTCCGTCGATTGGGATACCAAGCGTATCAACAACTCTTCCAACAATTCCCTCGCCAACTTTAACAGATGCAATTGTAGAAGTTCTTTTTACAGTATCTCCTTCTTTAATACCAGTTGAAGCTCCAAGCAGTACAATACCAACATTGTCTTCTTCTAAATTAAGGACAATTCCTTGAGTTCCATTTGAAAATTCGACAAGTTCTCCATACTGAGCATTTGAAAGTCCGTAAGCTCTGGCAATTCCATCACCAACAGTCAAAACACTTCCAATTTCGTTCAATGACGAAGAAGAGTCAAAATCTTTTAATTGTTTTTTTAAAATTGCTGAAATTTCAGCAGGATTTACTTCGGCCATATTATTTAATTTGTAAGTTGGGTTTTTAAATTGTTTAAATTTTGCTTCACACTAGCATTATATTCTTTTCCATCAAATCTTATAATAAAACCACCCAAAATTTCTGGTTTAACAATATTTTTAAGATTAATAGATTTAAGATCTGAAACATTGATCTTTGATAAGATTTTCTCTTCTAAGTCTTTATTTATTGGGCTTGCTGTAATTACTACAGCCTCCTTAATATCGTTGTGACTATTATATAATTGTATAAAGCTATTCGCAATATCATTAACTATGTAAACCCTTTTATTTTGAATTAATAAATCAAGAAGTTTTATAGTTAGAGAATTATGATCTTTAATTAAAGATAGTATTGCAGTTTTTTTCTCATTATAATTAATCTGTGAATTAGACAATAAATTTTTGAAATCATGTGAGCTATTGCATAAGATCTCGACTGTCTTCATATCACTGAAGACTGAATCGATAGAATTCTCTTCTTTAGCAATTTCAAAAATTGCTTTTGCATATCTTATGGCCGCTCTTGACTGCATTAATTTAATTTTGTTTTATCTAAAATTTCTTGGATATTTTCTAGCTGCTTTTCCTTATTCTCTAATTCTTTAGAAAGTAATTTTTCAGCAATATTTAAAGAAAGGTCAACGACAGTATGTTTTAACTCCTTCATTGCGGCTGACTTCTCATTTTCTATAGCTGTTTTTGCAGATTCGATAAGCTTATTTGCTTTTTCAGTAGCTTCATTTTCAGCATCTGAAATAATTTTAGACTTGATTTCTCTAGCTTCTTTCAATAACAATTCTCGTTGAAGCTTTGCTTCATTTAAAATCTTTTCATTATCAGATTTTAAATTCTCCATTTCATCTTTTGCTTTTTCAGCCGCAGAAAGCGCATCTTTAATAGATTGTTCTCTTTCATTTACTGCACCTAAAATTGGTTTCCAGGCAAATTTTGCCAAAATAAAATATAGGATCCCAAAAGAAACTGTTGTCCAAAAAATAAGACCAATGTCTGGTGTAACTAAATCCATATTAGCTAATTAAGATTAATATTATTATCTATTTGATAAGAGATACAACAACTGCGAATAATGCAACCGCCTCAACGAATGCAATTAAAACAATTGCAGATCCTTGTAATTTACCTTGCATTTCTGGCTGTCTAGCCATTGCATCCATAGCTGATCCTCCGATTTGACCAATACCAATACCTGCACCGATTGCTGCTAAACCTGCACCGATTGCTGCAAATGCTCCGTAATTAACAGCTGTTTCTTGTAAAAAAATAATTAAACTCATGTTTTTAAAATTTAAAATTAATGTTCATGTTCTTCAATTGCACTGCCTATGTATAAGGCAGACAACATTGTAAATATGTATGCCTGAATGGCAACAACTAAAACCTCAATAAGACTTATAAATACAGAAAAGAATAGTGACGCTGGCGCCAACCAAATACTCTTAAAAATAAATATGAGTGATATTAAGCTTAATATTATAATATGCCCAGCTGATATGTTAGCAAATAATCTAATCATCAGAGAGATAGGTTTGATAAAAATTCCTAAAAATTCTATAGGGGCAAGAAATAATTTCATTGGTACTGGAATGCCAGGCATCCAGAAAATATGTTTCCAATAATCTTTGTTAGCTACTACTGTTGTAATTATAAATGTTATTGCAGCTAGAACAAATGTAAATGCAATGTTTCCACTTAAATTGGCACTGAAAGGGAAAAAAGGAATTAATCCCATCACATTATTAATCCAGATAAAAAAGAATAAGGTTAATAAAAATGGCATATATCTTTGGTAGTGTTTTTCCCCAATCATAGGCAGGGCTACTTCGTCTTTAATGAAAAGAATCAAAGGCTCTGTAAATTTTCCGAGTCCTGTAGGTTCTCCCTTTCTGGATTTAGAATATGTTTTAGCAGTGGCAACAAAAATCAACACTAAAAGAAGCATTGATAAAAACATAGAGAACACCATTTTCGTAATTGATAAATCCAGTGGTTTTTTGTTTGCAACATTACCAGTCTCATCGTAAGAAATATATTTATCTCCATTGGCATTATCGGCGTAAAATATCTTTTCGTGATATTTTACAAAAAATTGTCCGTTTATGTCAACAACAACTTTGCCCGAATCATCGTGATTAAATTTTGATGAAAGAAATGTAACCAGCCCATTGTCGGTCCATAGAATAATTGGAAGAGGGAATGAAACCGCATGCCCATCGATATCCATAATATGGAATTCATGCGCATCTTTGATGTGATGCATAATCATTTCATTTACATCAAACTCTTTATTGTCGTCAGAATTTCCAGCTGGGTTAGCAAAAATATTTGCAGAAAAAAGTGTGAAAAAAATTAGGGTAAAAATCCCTGAAAATCTTAAAAGCATTTTTGCTAAAATTTCTTCTAATTAATATGGTTGCAAATGTAAGCACATAAAAGGAAATTTCAAACAAAATAAAACAAGAAGTTTTAAATATTATTTAACGATTTTTTTAAGCTAAGGACTTCAAGCGATAACAATAAAAAATATACAGGGAAAAAATTATATACAACCAAGTTAATATCGTATGATTGGTCATTATTAAATAAAATAAAAAACAAAATTGTTGCTAGCATTTTTATCAATGTTAGCAGAATAAAAAAAGTTAAAGGATTGATAAAATTATAATTCAAATTTAATTTTGAGCCAATCAAAAATATAAGTACAGAAAAGTAATTAAATAAATAAATAGCATTTAAGGGAATTTTATCACCCGAAAAATACTCCATACTAATGTTATAATGAATAAAATATAAAACAGCTGTGACAAAAGAAAGTAGAATAAAATCTAATCCCCTAGAAATAATACTATTCATTTTTTGTGACTTGGCTTATTATATAATAAATGGATATTAGAATGGAAAGTAATGAAAAAATAATGGTGAACAAATTATTAGAATTGTTAAAGTAATTGTCAAGTCTAAATCCTAGATATATTCCACCTCCAATTACAATTAACATTTGAAAAGCTAACTGTGAAAAAATTATAAAATTATGCTGATTTTTCCTTCTTTTCAGATGAGTTTTTTTCTTCAATATTATTCAATTCTTTAACCCCACCTTTCATTGTACAGGTAGCATTAAATGTTGCGCCAGGCTCTACGGAAAGTTTTGCAATTTCTACTTCTCCTTCGATATAAGCCGAAGATCTCAAGGTTAACATGCCTGAAAGTTTTAATTTTCCTGAAAAACCTCCTTCAAAATCGGCATTTTCTCCTTCTAGACTTCCGTTTACGACACCTGTTTTTCCTACAACTATCTTTCCTGAAGTTTTAATATTTCCTTTAATATTTCCTTCAACCCTGAAGTCTCCTTCGCTAAATATGTCTCCGACCAAAGTTGTGCCTTGGGTTATCATATTTTGTTGGTTTGTATTACTCATAATCAATTTTTTTAATTTCTAAACTGTTCTAGATTTTTATGAATTTGAATCGTTTTATAATTATCTGATGATATCACAAAAAACGAATCTGCCTGAATGTTGATGGTTTTTTCTAATCGTTCCGAAAGCCCGAAGCTTCCATCATAACTTTTTAATCCATGAACAATAACAAATGTAACAATATTATTGTAAAAATCTTCAGAAACCCTCAAATCTAAAAAGTCAACCCCATCAATATATTGTTGAAGATCATTCAGTTGCTGAGAAATTTTGTCATTTTCATCTTTTTCAAAGACATATACGATTTTATAATTTTCTGATAGCTTATTCTCTTTAAATTCATCATTTTTAATTTGAGGTAGAACTTCGTTTAAAATACGTTCAGCTTCTTTTCCTTCTAGAGTAACGGAATAGTTTAGTTTTATAAATTGTAAAGCCTTTTCATATTCTTTAAATCCATAAACTCTTGCTATTGCAAGTGATTTTAAAAATTCTAATTTTGAAACCACTGGCTCACCGCTAAATGAAATTATATTTTCTTCACACTTGGAAATTACCTCAGCATACTTTTCATTTTCATATAATTGGTAAATACTTTCATATATTAATTTAAAATCTTGATCACTATTTATCGTTGCATTTGGATCTAATAAGATAGATGCATATTTTGAGTCTGAGTGATTGTTTATGATATCATCTTTAAATTTATTTGCCGTTTCTGTAGAGCCTAGCATCATCCAGTTTTTGTAAATAAAGAATTTAGCAGGCGGTATTAAATTAATCTTTGGATTGTTTTCTAGTAAATCATATAACCTATTATTTGATATTTCATATTCCTGAAATTGGTCTTTGTAAATAGAGCCTAGCCTAAAATATGCATCATTTCTCAGGTTTCTAAGACTATCTATTTGAATGGTGTCTTTTGGGATAAGTCCAATATAATATGCCGCTGAAAGCAGACTATCATTGTCAATATTTTTTGAAGTTTCTGAAATGTTTTTGTCAGAAGAATCTTTAGTTGTAATTGACCACCTCCAATTATCGGCTAATCGCCTATCTCCCCAACTGTTTTTAAAATCAGATTTGCCGTAAGCTACAGCCGTAGAATTATAAAAATAGAACAAACCTTCATCCGTTTCAGAAAAAGTGCTTAACGTATTCAAGGATCCAAAATTTTTACTTTTCTTTTTTTCTTTTTTTTGAGCTTCCTTTATTTTTTTAATATAGTTGTTAAAATATACTTCTCTTTTTTTCTCCGGCATTTCGATTAAATTAATTATACTATCCAGACTAGAGGAAATTTTTTCATAATATATCAAATCGTTTAAGTTTTCTCGTTTTCTTTTTATTTTTCTAAATTCTCTAGACTTTTTGCCTAATTGCGTTAAGGTGCTGTCATAATACTGCCCTGCTTCTAAGTAATTTTTCTTTCTAAAATTTAGTTCAGCTAATTCGTTATAGTTTTTGGCAATTAAAAATTCCTCTTCTGAATCTGATCGAAGTGATTTATTAAAGAAATTAATTGCAGTTGAATCTGTTATTGTAAAACCTGATTTATCATCATTTAATAATTCTCCTTTTTTCAAGTTTAACATGGCAATTTGATGAAAAATAATATCTAGATAGTTGTTGTTTTCAAAATTTTCTGTGAGTAATTGTAGTTCAGCAATTGAATTGTCAATTGAGTCCGATACCATGGTTCTTTTGATATAAGAATTAATGTAAAAATCTCTTGGTATTTTTCTGTGTAAATCAATAATTTCAGAATAGATTGAATAAGCAGTGTCCTGAATAGAAAGTTCCTGATATAATTGAGCTAATAAAAACTTTCTTCTCGTGTTTAGCAAAAGATCTTTTTGTTTAAAAACTGATTTTTTTAAGTAAAAAAGCGAACTGTCTAACTTTTTTGTGTTTATAAATGCTTGAGCTATATAAGAATTTGCAAGATACCTTTCTTCTTTTGAGAGGTTCTGCTCTTCTAAAAGTTCTTTTAAATTATCTATAGCATAATTATTCTGATCAATTCTTATATGAACTTTTTCTTTCCAAATTTTAACCTCATTAATGAGTTCACTGGTTGGATATTTGTATAATATGTAATTGAATGCCTCAAGTGCAGGAATAAATCTGTTATCAAAATATCTCGATTTTCCAAGTAACAAGTATGCCTCATCCATAACTGGATTTTTTTCTTTTCCTTCTACATTCATGGAATGCTTTTGAATTGCGAGAGTGGCCTTTTCCTCAGCCCTTGTAAAATTTGTTTCCCTTTCCTGATCAAAATCAACGTTAAAATATTTGAATTTTTCTATAGGAATTAGTTCCCAAAAATTTTCTTTCTCTCTGGTATCTAGTTCGTTTAATCCTGAGGAAAAAAGATTATTTCCGTTAAACAGATAATTATAAGTTGTGGTAATTGAATGAAATTTTTTATTTAAAAATTTGTCTTTTTTCCTTGAACAGCCCACAACCATGAGGATCAAACAGGAAAATAAAAAAGTATTTAGTCTTAGCTTTTTCAATTGAAATAAATAGTATAATAATAAAACAGAATATCATCACTGATATTGTGCAAGAGCAAAAATAGACATCTTTTTAATATGATAGGGAAATTAATTAAATTCGCGTTATAAATAATAATTATTGGATTCTATTAAAATTACATTCAAAGTTGACGGTCTAGAAACTACAGTTGAGGGGGATAAAAATAAAACACTCCTGGATACTGCTTTGGAAAATGATATTGATGCGCCTTATTCTTGTAAAGGAGGGGCTTGTGCAACTTGTATAGGGCGTTTAAAAAGCGGAACTGTAGAGCTTGAACAAAATTATATTTTAACCGATGGAGAAATCGAAGATGGCCTGATTATTACCTGTCAAGCTTACCCTACTTCTAACGAGCTATTTTTAGATATTGACGATAATTAAATTACTTGTTTAATTCTTTTTATTACTTCTTCCACCTTTATGTCGTTTATGGAATCAATATATTCGTTAGGACATTTTGCGCCATAAATACTAACTGGAATCCTAGGATATTTTTCTAAACTAGGGGTTATTGAATTTTGCTCAGATTGACCAAAAGCTGCATAGCCTAAACAGGGGTGTGTTGCTCCCCAAATTGAAATGACATTTATGCCAAAAAGTGAAGCTATATGTCCATTTGCTGAGTCCATTGAAACCATCAAATCAAGGTTTGACATGATAGTCATCTGTTCACTCAAAACTACTTTTCCTGCAATTGAGTAAACATTATCTTTTTGTTGGGCTACTTTTTCCAATCTTCTTTGTTCATCACCAGGGGCACCAAATAAAATCACACAAAATTTATCGCTAATTGAATTGATAATTTTTAAAATGTTTTCCATTGAATATTCTTTGCAAGAATGCTTTGCAAAAGGAGCTATACCAATCATTTTTTTTGAGTTTAAGAAGCTATAGTTTTTGTTTCTAATTTCTAATTTCTTGTATGGTTTAAATTGCTTTAGATCTAATGTCATTTCTAAGCTTGAGAATACATCTGCATATCTTTGATGCATGCTTTTTAATTTTTTTCTTCCAGTTCCATTAATAATTCTTTTCTTCTCCGCTCTGCCCTTGTCAATTTTAAAAAAAGGGGTTTTAAAAAGATTAAATGGATTTATTAAAGTCTTAATAATTTTTGTCCTTAAAACATTGTGAAGATCAATAATATAATCCACTTTAAGTCTTGTTATTTCAACAGTAATAGAAAATAATCCTAAAATATTTTTGTGTTTATTTTCGAAGAATAGAAAATTAATGTTTGGAATTTGATTAAACAATTCAGAAAAAAAAACAGTTGTAAGTATTGTTATTTTCGTGTTTGGATATTTTTTTCTGAGAACACTGATAACAGGAACGGTCATGGCTACATCCCCAAATGAAGAAAGTCTTATTATTAAAATGTGTTTATTCAAATTCTCTGTCTTGAATCATATTTAACTAATCTTAAAATATATTATTCATAATCTTCGTAGGATTTTTCTTCAATAAACCCTGATCCTGTTAATATATTTATTTGCTTTTTAACATCACTTCTTTTGTCATTAGTGAAATATACAGCCCTGGCTAATTCAACAAATTTTTCACCAAAATTTTTATTCTTTTCGCATTCTCTAATGTCATCTTCAATTTTCCATAGTTCGCTGTTGATAAGCGCTAGTTCTTTATATTTGATTAGTAACTCGTCTTTGAATTTTTCAAACAATAATTTGGCTAATGGGCTCAACTCATTAAATTCTTTTTTAACATTAATAAGCTTTTTGTCATCACTAATATTTGACATCTTTAATTCTAGGATTGTGAGTTTGTCTAGTAATTCGCCATTTGATACTTCAACTTTCATTTTTGTATTTTTTAAAATTAAAAAGAAAAAGAGTTAAACAAAATAGCTAAAACAATAACCAATTCAAAAAACAAACTTCTTCTTAAATGAGAAATAATTCTTATCAAAGTTACCAGAAATGGGAAGAACAAAAAAATTGTATAATCTTCGATTATAAAAATCATTACAATTGAATTCATATAAAATATTAAAAGAAAAGAATTTTTTAACCTCTCATGTAGATTGTTTCCAAAATATTTAAACACATATAATAAGAATACAAGAAGCGAAATTGACGGAAATAAAATTTGTGGAAAAGTAAGATTAGGGCATTCAGAACATTTTTGAAATTCTAAAATAAATGAGTCTAAAGTTTCAACCAAATAATCGAAGTTAAATGAAAAAATTGAGCTTAAACTAGTAAATAAAATTGCAATAAGTAATATAGAGATATAACCAGCAAAAAATTGTAATATGGTTTTAAGGTCAAGTTTATAAAAGGTATATATACCAAAAAATATAGTAGCCAAAAAAATAAAATTCACGGGGTTTAATATTGTAGAGAGTGAAAACCAAAAGCCAATATCAAACAGCTTTTTATTTGTCTTTTTAAGAGTTTTAAGGCTGTAAATTTTTCTTACAGAAAGCAGTAAAGTCAAATAAGAAAGTATAGTGAGAGAATTAAGTTGTGTTTTATAAATAAATCCGCTAAAAATAATTAGACCCAAAGTAGTGTATTGATTATTTTTTAAAATAGAGTTTTTAGAAATTATAAAAATTGATAGTAAAAAAATGAAAATAAGAAGAATTGACGAATATAAAATATCGAAAGAAAATTCGTCAATTTTCAATATAAGCATTATTGCTATTGACAAAAGAAAAGAAACTATTAATTGAGGTAGTTTTGTAAATTTAAAAAATCTGATTATCATGTAAAGATTTGTATATTTGCAAAGTAAATAATTTATAATTAATGAAAGAGTTCTTTTACGGCATTGAAAATCTATTTGTTAACTATTTTTTTATTCCATTTGATGCACTTAGGGAAATAGGAGATTATAACTGGTGGCTAGCAAATATTATGGCCTGGATTTTCATAACAATTGGTATGGTTGCATTCACTTATTGGATGATTCAACTAAAAAAGTTTGACGATAATAACGAAGAAGATAAGACTATAACCGCTCACGATTATTTATAGGTCAAACCCAATGTCTTTTCTATAATTCATGTTTTTGAAGTTTATTTTTTTAATCGAATTATAGGATTTTTGCAAAGCTAATTCAATTGTTTCAGCTGATGAGCTTACTGCCAAAACCCTTCCTCCGGAAGTCACAATTTTATTATCTTTTTTAATTGCACCTGCATGGAATACTGTTGAGTCACTTACTGTTTGTAATCCAAAAATCTCTTGGTTTTTTTCATATTTCTCAGGGTATCCTCCAGAGACTAAAAATACGGTTACTGCTGGATACTTATCAATAACAAGATTTTGATCTTCTAAGTTACCGTTATTTACAGAAATTAAAAGATCCAAAAAATCCGATTTTATTCTAGGCAAAACAGCTTCTGTTTCTGGATCTCCCATCCTAACATTATATTCTATAACATATGGCTCATCGTCAACTTTAATTAAGCCGAAAAATATAAATCCTTGATATTCAATTTCATCCTTTTTTAACCCCTCTATTGTTGGTTTGATAACTTTATTTTCGATTTTATTTAATAATTCTGAAGACAAAAATGGTGGTGGTGAAACAGCTCCCATGCCTCCTGTATTCAGGCCTGTATCTCCTTCACCTATTCTTTTATAATCCTTAGCGCTGGGAAATAACTTATATGTTTCCCCATCGGTTAGGACAAAGCAGCTTAATTCAATTCCGTCTAAAAACTCTTCAATCACAACACTACTACTGGCTTTTCCAAATTTTGAGTTGATAAGCATCTCGTGAATTAAATTTTTTGCCTCATTTGCATTATCAATAATTAAAACTCCTTTTCCTGCTGCAAGCCCATCTGCCTTTAATACGTAGGGGGGCTTCATATGATCAATATATTCATAAGCATTTTCAATATTTTCAGCGGTAAATGTTTCATGTTTCGCTGTGGGAATATTATGTCTATTTAAAAACTGCTTAGCATAATCTTTACTACCTTCTAACTGAGCCGCTTCTTTTTTGGGTCCAATTACAGACACATTAGATAGCTTGTCATTATTAGAGATGAAATCGTGAAAACCATTTACCAAAGGAACTTCGGGTCCAACCACAACCAATGATATTTTATGTTTAATTATAGCTGATTCAATATTGCTAAACTCGTCAACCTGAATATTAAGATTAGTAGCTAATTCCGATGTGCCAGAATTTCCTGGCGCAACAAAAAGATTATTGCATAGAGGGCTTTGTTTTATTTTATGAGCAAAAGCATGCTCCCTACCACCCGATCCTAAAATAAGTACATTCATTGAGATCAAAAATAAGATATTGACATTAAAAAAATATATTAATAGGCTTTTTTCTCTCCTCTGATAACATTAATAACTGTTTCAATTATTATTTTGAGATCTAACATAAATGACCAATTTTCGATATAATAAATATCATACTTAATTCTATTAACAATATCGTGGTTTGTTTCTATTTCTCCTCTAAATCCTTTGGTTTGAGCCAGCCCAGTAATACCAGGCTTAACATAGTGTCTAACCATAAATTTGTCTATGGTTGACTTATACTTTTCATTTTCTTTTAGCATGTGGGGGCGTGGACCAACAACAGACATGTCGCCAACAAGGACATTAAAAAATTGCGGCAATTCATCGATGCTATATTTTCTTAAATATTTACCAATACCTGTAACCCTATAATCATTTTTCGTAGCCTGGCTGGTATTTGCTTCCTTGTTCAATTTCATTGACCTAAACTTGTAACACCAAAACTCTTTAAAATTATATCCGTTTCTTTTTTGTTTAAAAAAAACAGGTCCTTTTGAATTTATTTTAATAACAATAGCTAACAAGGGAATTAGCCATGATAACAACAAAACTAAAACCAAAGTTGAAAATAATATATCAAAAGTTCTTTTTATAAAGCTGTTAAAATTATCTTCTAAATGGATGGTTCTTAGAGACAAAACGGGGATGAGTCCGTAGTTTTGGTATGACAATTTTTTAGAATATATTTTTCCGTAAGATGGTATGTATTTTACTTCTTTTAAATTACTTTCTGAAAAATTAGTTATTTCATTAATTATTTGAGGATCTACTGTGCTCAAGCAGCAATAAACCTCATCAATAGACTCCTCTAAAATATAGCTACATATTGTACTAAGGTTTAAATTTTTTGACTCAAATATTTTCTTTAGTTTAAATCCTGCTTCTTTTTTAGTATTAAAATATTCCTGTAAGTTTTCAGCTTGTAATCCTGAGCCAATAATTATTGTTTTTCGATAATTGCCCCCAAATACTACCCTAAATTTTAAGAGTAAATAATAGACAACGAATTTAAATGATGCAACAATTCCTATTACTAAAGTTGAAATTATTATTGTCTGATTTGCAGAAAACAAAGGGTGTGCTGGAGTTAAAAATTCTGTTGATTCAAAAAAGCCTATCAACGCAAAAAGAACAAGAGTAAAAACAAAGTATTGCTTAAAGATTAAAGTAAATATTTTAATTTCAGGTGTGAATCTGTAAATCTTATAAAAATTTGTAGATGCAGAAATTACCATCCAGGCCAAAGATGCTAATATCGAAAAATAAAGTCCTTTATTTTCAAAATTAAAATGGTAAAGAATAACAAGGTTCACAATTACTAAATCATACAGGCTTAGTATTGGGCGTATAAATCTTGAAAATCTTCCTTTTTTCTTTTTCATTTCAGATTATGTAATCTTATTTTATCTTGAACAAATTTTTTAAAGTTATTCATAAATACATCTTCAGAAAATTGTTTCGAGTGTCTGCTGATCAATTCGTAATCAAATTCAACTTTTTTAAAACGTCTTAATGATTCTAAAATTGCATCTGAAGTTTGAAATTTAAAAAGTATGCCCGTCTTACCGTCTATCACTGTTTCGGCAACTCCCCCCCCATTAAACCCAATTACTGGTGTGCCACACGACTGAGCCTCCACAGGCGCAATCCCAAAATCTTCTATACCTGCATGAATAAAAGCTTTTGCTTTACTAACTAGCTCATTAACTTTTTTTGCATTTGAATAATCAAAAAATACAATATTAGAATTGGCTTTTTTTACTAATGTTTTTTTCATAGATCCGTCACCTACAACATATAGTATTTCATCCGTTTTGTTAAATGCATCAACAATTAAATCTACCCTTTTATAAGGCTCCAGCCTTGCCGTTGTAATAAAATAATTTGACTTATTCTTTTGAAGTTTAAATAGTTTGGTGTCAACCGGTGGGTAGATAACATGACTATCTAAATTATATGTTTTTTTAATCCATTTTTTAACAAATAGTGAATTAGAAATAATATAGTCTGGTCTCTTTGATTGATAAATATCAATTTTTTTTAGGCAGTTTAAAAGAGGAGACAAAATTAATCTTTGCCACTTTTTGAAATAAATGTTTTCTGTATCCCATATATACCTTTGATTTCTAGCTTGATAATAACATATGTGAAGTTGTCCCTCGTTCTTTTTAAACCCCTTAGCAACAGCAAAAGAGGAAGATATAATTAAGCTTTTTCCTTTGGCTATTTTAAATCTCGAAATAAAAAAAGGGAATAGAAAAAATAAATATCTAAAATTTGATTTAAGGGATTTTAAGGCTGATTCTATTATAGGAATATTTTTATTTTGAAATACTTTAGACTGATCAGCATTTGACATATTGTTTAAAAGAGTATAGCATTTGTCAAATTCGTAGCATTTATTAAGAACGCTAAGAACCCTTTCAGCACCGCCATATTTATCAAGCCAATCAGCTACTAATATTTTTTTCATTATTTAAATCATTTAGATAAAGCGCTAGGACAATTGTTAAAGCAAAAATAAACGATCCTAGCTGCCTATGAAAAATGTTCTCTATCATCAAAAACAAAATTAAGCTTATGATTAAGTTAACTGAATAAATGTTCTTGTAAACCAATGAAACAATCTCTTTTAATAAAATGAGAAATAAAATTAAACCTACACATCCATAGGAAATAATAATGTCCAAATATTGGTTATGGGTGTTAAAATTTCTTTCAATAAACCAGTTTTTTCTCTTTTCAATAGGCATTAACTTATATTTTTTAATTAACATTTGCTGAGTTTTATATGTACCTATTCCAAAAAAATATGGTTTATACTCATTAAATATTTGTGTAGAAAATTTCCAAATATCATATCTGGGTTCATGAGTTTTTATTTTTTCAATAAACGAGTTTCTTGTCGAATCGTCCGAATACAAAAACCTCTTAGACAGAGTTTTGTTATTTAAAATAACAACTAAAAAAACAATAGTTGTTACAAGTAGAAGGGCTATTCTATATTTGTTTTTAATGTGATAAATAATCGACGATGCCAAGGTCAAAAAGGCTATTGCAATAGCACTTCTAGATGCAATTAAAAATAAGGAAATCAGAAAAAACACAAGAAAAAGTAAACAAATGTATTTTGTTTTTTTATTTGATGTTTTGATAAGCGTTTCTAACAATAGTAAGATTGAAACAACAATAAAAAATCCGAGATAAAGTCTTTGGGTTATAAATAAATCTTCAACTGCCCCTTTTGAAATTAAAAATTCAAAAGAATTTAAATAATAGTTAATAATATTTATATCTGTAATGAATGTGCTAATAAATGTTCCTGCAATAAAGCTAAAGATTAAAATATTTTTATTTATAACCTGAGAAAATACTATTAATAAAAGAAGTGTTTGAGCTATCTTTCTGGTTTCCGAAAAGTCATCAAAAAATGATTGGTTAAATAATGAAAACAAAATCACAAAAATTAGAAAACCAAAAAAAATCTTTAGGTAGTGTGGGTTGAACAAGCCTGTGATTTTGTCCTTTTTGAGAGTTAATATTAAAATTAGGAATAGGCAAATCATTATGATATTCACAAAAGCTTTTGCGTAAGTCATAAATGGAATGGATAGGCAAATTAGAGCTGCTAAATAGGTGTATATTTTTTCCAATCTATACTTCATATTACATAAACTTTTTTTTAACAAATGATGTAGTGCTTCGTGAAAAGAAGTATAAAATAACACTTCTAAGAAGTCCGTAAATTGGGTAGATTCCTAAATTAAAATTTTCCATAATAATTTTAATTCTATTTTTAACCTGTAGTTTTCTTTTTTTGGTAGAGATTGAATTTTCATCAGAAATATAGTCTAATAATACCTCAGGTAAATTTGCACATTTAAAATGCTTGATAACCTTAAAAAAGAAAGCATAATCCTGAGCTGCGTGCCTATATTTTTCAGGATATTCTGTAACCACATCAAGAATTGATGAGCAGAAAACCACTGTTGGATTTACAAACATGCTGTTTAAAAACATGTTCTTTTTGATACTATTGTTTTCAACGGGGTGCTTAATGTTGTAGAGAAATGTATTGTTTGTATCGACAACTCTTGCCCAGGTTCCAACAAGTTTAATTTCTGGATTTGAATCTAAAAAATTTATTTGTTTTTTAAACTTATCTTTATAACATATGTCTCCCGCATCTAATCTCGCAACATATTTATAACTTCCTTTTTTTACAAAACTCAAACATTCATTTGCGGCAATTCCAACACCTTGGTTTTGTATTAAATATTTTAAGGTAATGTTTCCTTTTTTATGCTTTGATCGTATTAATTTCTCGTTTGGCTTTTTGTTACTTCCGTCGTCTACAATTATTATGTCGATTAAAAATTCTTCATCTATTGATTCAATCGTTTGCAATAGCCCTGTCGGGTTATTGTAATGAGGAATAGTAATTATTAGTTCACTCATTGCTTAATTTTTTTGAGTTTTCGATCACGAATATTAAAGCTAAACAAATCCAGAAAAAGTAAATTCTAAAGGAGTCCATTTTTAACCAATTTAATGAAAACCCAATCATTGATACTAATATTATAAACGAATAAATTTTTCTTTTGTTTTTTAAATTGTTAAAACACCAAAGAAATATTTGCAATAATAGTAGACCAAATATTAACATACCAATGATGCCTGTTTCACTAAGAATTCTTAAATATAAATTGTAGCCTGGTGGAAATCTTTTGTCATTTTGATTCAAGTATTTAAGCCTAAACTCCCAGTTATTATTTTTAGCCCAGTTAGGATATTTTTTCCATGACTCAAAGGCTTGCTGGCCATAGCCTGTGCCAGAAAACGGGTTTTCTAAAAAAACCTTAAACATAGCTTGCTGAATACCAAATCTTGATTTATTCGACAAAGCATGTGTAGAGTCATTAAGCTTAAAGGAGGATATCTCTTGTTTTACATAATCAAAAATTTGTTTATTATATGTTCCTAAAACAACAGCCGAGCTAAAAAAAGTAATTAAAATTATCTTATAAATATTTTTTTTGGATTGTGTTTTTCTCAAAAGTATCAACGCTGCTACAAAAAATTGTATAAGAATTGCAAAGAATGCTGCTCTTGATCCTGAAACAAAGCCTAAGAATAAAATTATTAGGCTGGGAATATATTTTGACCTCTTTTCTTCCGTAATTATGTAACTAATCATCCATCCAGCTATAGAAATAAGATATGTTCCAAGAGCAGGGGGTTCAAAAGAAACAGATGAAATTCTGTTTAATCGCATGTCGGTTCTTGCGTCTGTAAAAGGAAAATAATCAAATAAATTTAACACAGATTTCTTTAACCATAATACGTCAAACTTAACTATCAGAACTTCGATAATTGAATATAAAAAAACTATTAGTAAGGAAATTAATATTGATTTCCTTACTAAAATTAAAAGCCTTTCGATATTAAACGATTTAAACCCGTTATAAAAAGTAATTGGCAAAATAACGGCTGCAATTATTAAAGATCCGAATTGGTTTATAAACCTAAATGCGCCGGAGGTTTGTTTAAAATAATATTCTGAGACATTATGAAAATTTAAAAGCGTAGCTATAAATGCCCATGAAATAAAAAAAAGTAAAAGTTGAAATATGAGGTTTTTATAAGGAATATTAATTTTCTTTTTAAATAATAATATAATAAAGGCTGAAATAAAAAATAAAAAGCATGAGTCTCTATAATACTCACCTAGGAAAGAAATTCCTTCCCAAGAATTGAAAGGAAGAAAGAAAATTCCTAAAAGAATAAGTTGTAAGCCAATAATTGGGGTGCTTAATTTTCTCATATTAATATTTTCTCCAGTTTGAAATATCAACATTCAAACTTTTAAGTTTTGCCACTTCTTCTTTAAAATACTTTTTCAAATGTGTTTCTGTTTCCTTATCGATTTGCTCAGCTTTTATGCTAAAAATTGACGCTGTCCAGGCTAATAAAATTTTGAGAAGAGGTGTGGGTTTTATAACTCTTTTTATTAAGTTTTTAAAGATCGAAGGTTGAAAAATGATTTTGGTAAAAAAATTTTTTTTGTAATACCCCCCTTTATTAAACTTGTTTGAGTTTTGTTTAGCCTTAAAACTAAGGTCTACATCTAAAAATTTGTATACCTTTTTCATCGTAGCCTCATTATTATTGCTTAATTCTTCGGTGGTTATAATTAACACATCACTAAATATTTCTTTTGCCTTTACTAACTTCTCATAGTAAGTCGAGTTAAACTTATAATACCAAAAATCAGAATATTTTTTGATTTTTCTTTCCTCTTCGATATTAATAGCTTCTTTAAAAGAAAGTGTTTCTCTTTGCTCTCTTTTAAGATGTAAATAATTTGAATATGCACGATTAATTGGATCTCGCAAAACGATGATAAGCTTTGGGTCGTTTAAATATTCTTTAATTTTTGGGAATTGAGTTGGATAGTTTATGTAAGAAGGCGAGGCATCTCCAATAGCAATTTCGTTTTTTACTTCTCTATAGAATTTTAAATACTTTTCAGAATTATTAACCTGTGTTTTTTTAACAATTTTATCCCTGGGGCCATTTTTAAGTTTTGAAAGGATTTCAAAAGTAAAAAAATGCAATTCTTTTTGATTAGGCATAAAAATCTGCGGATGCTCATTCAAGTAATGATGAAGAGAGGTTGTTCCGCACTTTGGAAATCCAGCAATTATGAAGTTAGGCTTTTTCATGTTAGTTCAAGAAGATTTTTATTTTATCCCTAGAATATATTAGCACAGTGGCTATTGTATTCCAAATTATAAGGCTTACCAGCGTTGCTATAGCGGCGCCATTAATTCCCTGAGTGGGAATTAGATAAAAGTTCAATGAAATATTAATTATCAATGCTGAAACTAATATTTTATTTAAGGTTTTTTGACGCCCAGTCATATTAAGATAAATAGCTCCAGGGCCTGAAACTGCATTAAAAAATTGAGCTGCTAATAAAAAAAGTAAAGCATTGTTTGCAATAACATAGCCTTGTCCAAATAAACCTAAAATTTCTTCAGAAAAGAAAAACAATACACTTAAAACACAAATACTGATTAAAAAAATAATTCGTGTTGAATGCTTAATTAGCATTTGTAGTTTTTGCATCTTTTGATTTTCATAGATTTCTGCAATTCTTGGGGCAATTACAATATTAACTGACATTAATGCTAAGGTTGTTAGCATTGCTAATTTTACAGAAACCGAATAATATGCAATCTGATCAAAACCCTCGTAAATTGACAAAATAATAATGTCTACGCTTTGCATAATAAAATAGGCAATTGCACTCAGCGCCATAGGAGATGATGTTTTAAATATTTCTGTTATTGTAAAAGATTCTGATTTATCATTGGGTTTGTCAATTTTTTTAAAAAGCATGTAAACCCTGATACTTGAAAATAGCGATAGTAATAAAAACCCTAACAAATATACCTCTACTAAAAGCTCTTCATTATTGGTCTTTAGCAAAATAATTGCAAAAATAAAAACTGGCAAATACCTGAATATACTTCTATACATTTCAGATAATATAGTTTTTTTTAATGCCCTGATTGTGTCAATATTTAACATTGTAACGGCAAAGAAAACTAATGTTAAAATAGTTTTTAAAATAAGTGAATAGGATTCTCTGTTTTTAAAAATGTCATTTATAATTGACTCGTTAAAAAAAATCATAAAAAATCCTAAAATAATCAGACTTAGAGTAAAAATTATCTTTAACATCTCAGAGTAAATTGATCTAATTGATTCAATACTCTTTCTTGCATTTAAAAGCCCTGAATAATAAATAATTGACTGGTTTGTTCCCATTAAAGAAATACCCCCTAGTACCATTAATGTAGATCTCACAAAATCGTAGCGGCCAACATTTTCAGCAGAATAAAAATTAGTTATAAATAGTGTAAAGCCAAACAAAAGTAACACTCCAAAAGATCTGATGATTAGAACCGAAAAACTCTTTTGTGTAAGATCTTTTATCGACATTTTAGCTTGCTCTGTCTAATTTGTCAAGGTAAGAATAGAGGCCAATTAGTAAGCTTATTAGCACATATATCACCAAAAATAAAATCGGATAATAAATCATCAGGTTAGAAAGCAGTGATTTATTTTCAACTAGAACATTGGTTTCATTTATTACCATAACAGTTTGTTCAGAAGTTAAGTTTTCATTTTTTAAATCTTCATTTTCTTTTTGAAGGGCAACCTTAGTATTAATCAAATCATTTGGTCTAATGTCTTTGTTATCTATGTACAGTTGTGCAGAACTAACCTTTTTTTCAGTTGTGTAAAAATTAATGATTTTATCAATCTGCTTAATAGTTTGTTCATTATCATATATTACACTGGAAATTCTTTGTAGGTTTCTGTCTTTTAGTTTTGCGAATAAAGGGTTTCTATTAAAATAGTCAATTACCTTACTAACCGTATTAAGTGATGAATTATTAGAAACTTTCAGGGTAATTAGGTGATAGTCATAATCAGACTTAAATCCTTCTGTAACAGAAAATCCATCTTCGTATTCAAGATTTTCAAATAGCGCCCTAATCTCATTTGCATTAATTTCTTTTTCCATTATGTCTTTAATATCAACAACAGGAGATATTAATATTTCATCTATTGTCTCTGTTTCGTCTAACATTATTTCTTTTAAAAAGAAGTTTTTGTCTTCAGACAAAATTTTTAAATTTATTAGATCTATCGCGTCATAGATATAGTTTCCTGCATCAAAGTTGATTTTAACCAATATTGTAGCTTCTTTTGAGTTGTTTTTTTCACTATCTGTCATAATGTAACCCATTAGAATACCTGCTAAAACAACAATTATAAGCTGTTTCCAATTTGAAAGTATCATTTTAGATCTTCTGAATATTTGCAAAAATACGCTCAGCAACATGAGCTTAATTTTTTCTATAAGAACAATTATATCTAGTTCCTCGTTTTCTTTAAAATTATTTTTCATAGGTGTCTTTTGTTTTTTTAGAACGGTTTTTTGTGATAAATATTTTAGGTTGCCTGGATAAGTTTTAATTTTTTTAAGAGAGAGGCAATTTTTCTGTCATTTGCTATTTTAGGAATTTTGTTTTGTCCTCCTAGCCTACCAACATGCTCCATATATTTTTTAAAGCCTGATTTTAAAACTGGTGTTATGATTGGGTGTGAAATTATCTTTCCGTCAATCAAATCTTTGTAATATTTATTTTGAGACATAAGCTCTTGATTTAAAACATTAGCAAAATATTCGTTATTGGCAATAGGGTTGTCAAATTCTACAAACCATTCATGACATGCAGATTCTTTTTCAGATTTATATCTTGGCGCAACCGTAAATTCGGAAACTATAGAGCCTGTTTTTTCTACGGCCTTTTCCATTGCCTGTTCAACTTCTTTTACTATTACATGCTCCCCAAAAGCAGATAAATATTGTTTAATTCTTCCCGTTACCACAATCCTGTGTGGTCTTAAAGATTTAAATTGTATGGTGTCGCCTGTGTTATATCCCCAAAGACCAGCATTAGATGAAATTATTAAAACATAATTTGTGTTTAACTCGACATCATCTATGCAAATTCTGATCATCTTGTTTTCTCTGAAATCTTCATCCTTTATGAACTCGTAAAAAATACCTGCGTTTAAAATTAAAAGTAATTCGTTCTTTTCTTGAAGATCTTGAAAGGCAAAAAACCCCTCACTTGCCGGAAATAATTCAATTGAATCTATTTCTTTACCGATCAAAAAATTAAATTTTTCTTTATACGGCTTAAAATTAACACCGCCATAAATTAGTAAGCTAAGGTTCGGAAATAAGGACGATATTTTCTTTTCACTAATGCTGTATATTTTTTCAAAGTACATCTGAAGCCAGGAAGGAATACCACTAATAATTGTCATGTTTTCATTAATCGTTTCTTCGATTATTTTATCCACTTTTTCTTCCCAATTTTCAACAATGTTAGTTTCCCAAGACGGCAACATTTTTTGTTTCATAAAAAGGGGTACATGATGCGCAGAAATACCTGAAAGCCTTCCCGTGTGAATTCCTGATGTTTTTTCTAGTTTGGGTGATCCTTGAATAAATATAAAGCGTCCATCAGTGAAATCTGTTTTACCTGTGTCTGCAATATACATTAGCAATGCATTTTTAGCTCCATTTAAATGATTGGAAAGGCTATCTTTAGTTATTGGAATATATTTGGCTCCTGAAGTTGTTCCAGAAGTAATTGCTAAATATCTTGGCTTTCCAGGCCAAAGAATGTTTTCTTTTCCCTTTTTAATCATCTCAAAATAATCTTTTAAATCCTCGTAATCTCTTACTGGAATTTGAGTCTTATAGTCTTGGTATGATTTAATTGAGGTGATTTTATGGTCTCTACCAAAAACCGTTTTGGCCCCCTTTTTTATTAGTTTTTTAAGTTCTTTTTTTTGGGTTGTCTCAGGATTATTAGCCCATTTGTAAATTTGATGTTTTGTAATTAATGCAACTAATTTTAAAAGACTATGCTTTAGCATTTTAATTAAAATTAAAAAGTGGCTCAGGATTAATGGGGGTTCCATTTTTCCACAATTCGAAATGAAGGTGAGGCCCTGTACTGAGTGTTCCTTGATTTCCAGAATAAGCAATGACCTCTCCTGCTTTAACAAAATTGTTTTGTGTTTTTAAAACTTTTGAGTTGTGTTTATATACGGAAATGATATTGTCACCGTGGTCAATTATTAATACGTGCCCTGTGTCAACAGACCATTCCGAAAAAATGACCTTACCTTCCAATATAGATTTAACAGGGGTGCCTGTGTCTACCAAAATATCCAGTGCAAAATGGTTGTTTAACGGATCAAATTTTTGAGTTATTTGACCTTTAACAGGGCTTACAAACATTTTATTTTCGATAACTAATTCATTTTTTGTTAAATTAAATTTATCCTCTTCCTCGACATATTTTCTAAGGATTGAGTCTTCGGCATTAGTCAATACCGCTTGAAAATCTATATTGTCTTTCTCGTTACTTAAAGCCAAAGTGTCTTTGTAAATTATTTGTTCTGTCTTTCCTGAAAGAACATTTTCTATAGACTTATAAAATGTGTTGTTTAGCTCAAGCTCTTTTTCCAGAGAGTCTGTTTTTTTTGTCAAGTATATCGCCTGGGTTAATAAATCAGATGATGAATATCCGGGCACCATTTCCCTAATCTGGGTAAAAAAAACAACGCTAATTGTAAAAGCAATAAGAATTATTGAATATAAAGACAATACTAAAAAAACATTGAATTTGTTTGTTGAAAAAGAAAGCCTTTCCTCAAAGGTGTCTTCACTAGAAACAACTACTTTGTAGCTTCTAGTAAGTTTATTTATAGAATTCTTTTTTTGTTTTTTGTTTTTCACAGTATTCAAAAATACTTAAAATTACATTAGTCTTGAATAGAAAGACAAGATATAGCAACAATTAAATGTATTATTATTAACTTAGCTTAAAATAATTTACAATGAATTTATATATAATACCTCTTGCATTAGGTCCTGGACAACTTGTTTTGATTGCTGTTGTTGTTCTTATATTATTTGGTGGTGGTAGAAAAATTAGTGAATTAATGAGGGGAACTGGAAAAGGGATTAGAGAGTTTAAAAAAGCGCTAAAGGAAGACGAAGAGGACTCTGAAAAAGAAGACTAAAGCTTCAAACTTCTAATAATTGCTTCAAGCTCAAAAATATACTCTCTTTTATTTGTTCCTGGTGAATATACAAATCCGTCCAAAATAATTACTTCATCATTGTCCACCTCTATATAGTAGTTTAAAAATGGGCCTGCCATAAATTGATTTTCAACTTCCCAGAGACCTCTACTTTCAAGAGTTTTTATGTTTCCAAAGTTAACCTCTTGCGTAATTGGCTTATAGCCAAAATCCGTACTCATATATGTGTTTTCAACTGGCCCTGGGATTTGTGCTTTTGAAATAGAATCCCTCAAGCTAAATATCCCTCGATTTCCTTTTTTTACTTTGCTGATAGATAAGTTTACAGAGCCAGATTCTATATCTCTTCGAACCCAAATAAAATTAGAGTCTTCTTTAGCGATTCGATAAGCTGAAGGGAACTTTAGGGAAAGGCCTAGATTGTTTTTTAGCAAAGGTGATTTGTTTGTGTTTTTTGAAATTCTTCTTTGTTTTTCTTTTAATTCACTAAAATATAGAGAGGAATATATAGATGATATATTATCTAAAATTAACTGAGACAAAGCTTCCTTATTTGGGGCTGTGACTTGAACAATAATTTGAGGAGAAGCGTAGCTGTTTTTAAAATTAGATATTGATTCTTTATTTCCGATATGTAGTTTTAAAATTGTTCTCGATTTAGTGGCAAATCCAGAAAATATTTTTGAGGGAATGTGATTAAGATTAAAAACAGGTTCAGCTTGTGGAAGGCCGTATATAGGTCTGGAAAAGTTTTCTCTGATTAAATCTCCAACACTACTTTCCCACAGGGAATTACTAGCTACTACAGAAATATTATTTATGTTTCCGCTGGATCCCGGAAGTAATTTCTCATTGCTTTCAGAGCAGGAGCAAAAAAATAAAAAAACTAATAATGTAACAAGCCTCAATGACATCCAGTAAAGTTAGCATTTAATTTTTTGGTATTCTTTTGGGGAATACTATTAGCTTTTGGTTTTCTTTAATTGCGTCGCTTTTAAGATTGTTCCATCTTTTTAAATCCGAAACTTTTACTCCAAATTTTTTCGCAATTTTTCCAAGAAACTCACCATACTTAATTTTATATATAATTTTTGATTCTATTGAGTATAAGTCTGGTAACGGTTTTTCTTGTTTATCAAACTCTGATTTAGAATACGCATAAAGCCTTTCCTCATTTGATATTATACTATCTACTACTTTCTCGGGTAGGGTTATGTAGTTTTTGTTTTTTCCAGGGACAATTTCATGAATATATGACGGATTATATTTTTTTATAATCTCTTTTGAGATATTTAAAAACGATGAAATGTGTTCGAATGAAATTTGGTTTTTGACATATATCGTGTCTATTTTAGGCTTGGTGTTAGGGAGTTGTTTGATGTCAATTCCATGCTCTTCAGCATATTCTAATATATACATTGTAGCAATAAAAGAAGGAATATAGTTTGCTGTTTCCCTAGGAAGAAAAGGTCTTAGGTTCCAGTAATTTTTATACCCCCCGGACCTTTTGATTGCTTTAGAAATTGTTCTCGGTCCAGCATTATAGGATGCCAAGGCTAAGTTCCAGTCGGAATGAATTTTATAAAGCTTCTCCAAGTATTTTGTAGCTGCAATAGTTGATTTTAATGGGTCCATTCTTTCGTCTATATAACTATTGAGTTTTAGCCCATTTTCCAACCCAGTGTAAAACATTAATTGCCACAAACCCGTAGCGCCAACCCGTGAAACGGCTTCAGGATCTAGTCTTGATTCAATTATAGGTAAATATTTAAGCTCTAATGGGATTTTTCTGTTTTGAAGCTGCTCCTCAAACATAGGAAAATAAAGATTTATCTTATCCTTGTTTTTAGCATAAAAGTCTGTTCTGTTTTTTAAATACTTTTTAATCAGTTTTTCTACATCTGAGCTTAAAAAAATATCCAAAGGGGTTTTTTTATTAAGCCTGTCAATTCTGTTTTTAATTGTATCACTGTTCAGGTTTTCAGGGGCAATTGGTGTCGTGTTAAATTTTTGAGAAAAAGTAGTTTGGCAAAGAAAAAAAAGAATAAAAAATAGCAGAGGGGTTTTTATGTCAAATCTCATGTTAAAGCCTTTATTCCTGGTAATACTTTTCCCTCCAAGCTTTCTAGCATGGCTCCTCCCCCTGTACTGATACAACTAATACTTTGCTCTAATTTAAATTTTTTAATAGCTGCAACCGAATCTCCTCCCCCAACAAGTGAGAAAGCACCTTCTGTCGTTGCTTTTCCTACAGCAATTGCTACCTCTTTGGTTCCGTGCTCAAATGAGCTCATTTCAAATACACCCATCGGTCCGTTCCACAAAATAGTTTTGCTTGAAAAAATAACCTCTTCAAATTCTTTTCTTGTTTGTGTGCCAATGTCTAGACCTTGCCAACCTTCAGGAATATCGTAAATATTAATTTCTTTTTTTAATGATGTATCAGAAAATTCATTCGAAGCGATAACATCTGTGGGAAGGTAAATATTGACTCCTTTGTTCCTGGCTTGTTCTATAATTTTTGTGCAATCATTTAAGCAATCCTTTTCAAAAATTGAGTCACCAATACTGCCCCCATTATTTTTTATAAATGTATAAGCCATTCCTCCTCCAATTATCAGATTATCAACTACGTTTAACATATTGACAATAACCGATAATTTTGATGATACCTTAGCTCCTCCAATTATTGCAGTAACTGGTCTTTTTGGGTTCTTCAAGAGTTTTTGCAAAGAATCAATTTCTCTTTGCAGTAAAAGTCCTGCGCATTTTATTTCAAAAAATTTTGCAACCGTCGCGGTTGAAGCATGTTCCCTGTGCGTTGTGCCAAAAGCATCATTAATATATATGTCCGCTAAAGTTGATAATCTTTTGGCAAATGCCTCGTCGGCAGCAGTTTCTTCGGGATTAAATCTAAGATTTTCTAATAGCACCACCTCCCCTTTTTTGAGATCTAATTCTTGGTGTTTGTCCTTACTTTCAAAAAAATCTGAAATAAATTTTACTTTGAGATTTAATAAGTGTTCAAGTTCAGGAATAATTTTTTTTAGAGAAAATTGAGGGTCTACTCCTTTGGGGCGTCCAAGATGCGACACCAGTATACATGAGCCTCCTTGGCCTAGAACATGTTTTATTGTGGGGATTGAAGATTTTATTCTAGAGTTGTCGGTAACCTGATCTTTATCGTTTATCGGGACATTAAAATCTACCCTTATCAATACTTTTTTTTGTTCAAATGAAATGTCCTTAATAGAATTCATAATAATATAATTGTCGCAAATATAATTCTTTATATTTGTTCACTGGGGATGCCAATGGATCAAATTCAATTAAATAAAGTTACACAAAGTGTTGAAAAAGGAAAGGTTGCAAACACGTATTTACTTGTCGGCAACAAAGGGGCTAGTGGTCTTGAAGGAGCTGTTAATTTAATCAAGTCTATTCTTAGAAGTCCATTCGCTGGTCTAGACATTCCATTACAACAAAAAGCAATTGAAAAGCTTCAAAATTGTAGTCATCCAGATATTCACTATATATATCCCGTTAACACAACAAGTGAAATCAAAAAAAATCCTAAATCTTCAGACTTTATACAACACTGGAGAGAGCTTACTCAAAAGAACTTTGATTTTGAGTTAAAGGATTGGTATGAAAAAATCGGACTAGGAAATAAGCAAGGAGCAATTAATAAAGATGAAGCAGAAAAGATTGCAAAGACAGCTTGCCTAAAGTCTTATGAGGGTGGGGTAAAAATATTTATTATATGGATGGCGGAAAAACTCAATATTTCCGCTTCAAACAAGCTTCTCAAGCTGTTGGAAGAACCCCCAGAAAGAACGGTTTTCATTCTGGTTTGTAATAGTGAAAAAGGCCTGTTAAGAACAATTATTTCAAGATGTCAAAAAATCAATTTATTTTCTCAAAGTGTTGATAATCAAAGTGTTGAAGATGAAAATGAGGTTGTTTTCGTAGAATGGGTACGAGCAGCTTTCAAAGTGAAGTCAAAAAAAGAGGCTATCAATGATCTTGTCGCGTTTTCTGAAACGATGAGTAAAAAAACTCGTGAGCAACAAAAACAATTTTTAAGCTACTGCTCTGTTGTTTTTCAAGACTCAATCTTACATAGTTACAAAATAAAAAACCGTGAAAATAAGTACACAAACGGGCTTGATTTAAAAAAATTCGCCCCGTTTGTACACGAAGAGAACATATTGGACTTTTACAATGAAGTTCAAAAGGGTTATGAGGATATTGAAAGAAACGGGAACCCTAAAATTATCTTCCTGGACATTTCAATAAAACTAACTAGATTGCTACACAAGAAAAAAACTGAGTATGCATAATAAGTGGTTTGCAATTGCTAATCCCAAATCTCGCGCGGGGAAATCAGAGGGGCTTTTGAATAGGGTAGAGGCTCTGCTAATTAAAAATCAAATTGACTTTGAATTACATAAAACTTCTGTTGCCGGCGATGAAATAATGTTGGTGGAAAAGGCAACGTCTTTAGGGTATAGAAAAATCCTTTGTATTGGAGGCGATGGAACAATTCAAAAAATTGTTGCTGGAATACAAATTCAAAAAAACATTCCCAAAGAGAATATTTTATTTGGTTTAGTGCCTTTAGGGACAGGGAATGATTGGGCAAAATCCAAAGGGATTTCCTTAAAAATATCAGAAAGTATCCCTTTTTTAAATTCAGGAAAAATAAAAGCACAAGATGTTGGTTTGGCTAATATAAAAGCTGGTAAAAAAGAAATTAAAAGATATTTTATAACATATTCTGGTGTGGGCTTTGACTCATTTATGTTAAAGAAAATCCAAAGTTATAAGTGGCTTGGTAAATTTTCCTATTTGTTTTGTGCGCTAATGAACTTTATGAATTACAAAAATATTGAGGTTGAAATCGAAACAGATGATGCCAAAATAAATAGTAGGGTTTTTTTGCTTGGCGTAGGGTTATGTAAATTTACTGGCGGAGGCATGCAGCTAATTAAAACTCCTGCGGGAACCAATGGACAGCTAAACATGACTATTGCACAAGATTTAAGCAAAATGGAAATAATTAAAATTTTTTTTAGTCTTTTTAATGGGGGTGTATTTAAGAAACGTAAAATTTTGACACTATCATCTGAAAAAATTTTAATCGTCGCTAAAAACACTGTTTTAACGTGTCAGGGGGATGGTGAGATTTTTGGAGCTGGAAAAGTGAGTTATTCTGTCGTTAAAAAAGGGCTCCGTTATATTTCTTGAATTTTTTTGAAGACAAAATAGTTTGAAGAATATTGTCCGTTGAAAAATGCTTTAAAGTTTGAAATTGTACCAATCACAATAGACCTTAATATCGGTAGTTTAGATCCTTTATATTTTTCGGAAAGAAAAGAAGCATAGTATGAGTCTATAAAAAGTGGATACTCGGAATGAAAAATAAATTTATTTCTTTCAAAAACCTTTCTTAAACCTGTTTTGTTAAAGTGCCACAAGTGTCTGGGAGTATCATACCCAGCCCATAAATTTTTATAATACTTTGCGTCATAAGAGTTGTAGTTCGGAACTGCAACAACCACTAGTCCGTTTTTAGAAAGAACATCATGGAAGCGCATGATTGTCTTTTCTAAATCATGGACGTGCTCAATTGAATGCCATGCTGTAATGGTTTTAAAACCAACATCTGATAATTCCTCGTCAAAAATAGAATGGCTAATTTTTTTTGATTTATTTCGAAAAGGATCAACCCCATAAGAGTTATAGCCTTTGTTATTCATTTGTTTTAAAAAATATCCCTCTCCACAACCAAAATCAAGAAGGCTTCCTTGAGTTAAGAGGTGTTTGATAGAGTTGTATTTGAGCTTAAAGTTTATGGCTCTAAAAAGCCTGTAAAAAAAGGAAAACAAACCATCTGATTTACTGTTGTGTGAAAGATAGTCTTCTGCTTTATAGTATTTTTGTATTTCTTCTTTTGGGGGAAGTGGGTCTGTTTTTAAGAGCCCTTCCTGTTCTGTTTTTATTACTGAAAAAACTTCTTTTGTTAAAAAAAAGTCTTTGGTTTTTATGTGTGTTTTGTTTTGTTCCACGTGAAACATTTATCGCCCCATAAAGACAAGCAAAACAGAAATGTCGTTAGGGGAGACCCCGCTAATTCTTGATGCTTGAGAAATGGTTTCAGGCTTAATTTTTCTTAGCTTTTCTAAAGCTTCGGCACTTATGGATTTAAGCTTTTTATAATCAAAATCTTTGGGGATTTTAACCGACTCAAGCCTATTAAGCTTGTCAGCATTAGCTTTTTCTTTTTCAATGTAGCCACTGTATTTTATTTGTATTTCTGCTTGGTCTTGTACCTCTTTAGAAAAATTGTTTGAGTCTATGAAAGAAGAAATAGACTCGCATTTTTTAAGGTCGTCAAGAAAAATATTTGGGCGTGAAAGAATCTTGTCTGCCTTGCCAGATTGCTTTATTTTTGCGGATTTTTTTTGGTCCAATATGCTATTAATTTCAGAAGGTAAGATGCTCTGTTTTTTCAGGTATGAAATCAAGCTAGATGAGTCTGAATATTTTGTTTCGCAAGCAGCAAGTCGTTCAGAGTCTGCAAGACCAATATCATGACTGATTTTTGTTAATCTCTGGTCCGCATTATCTTGTCTTAAGAGCATTCTATACTCTGCTCTTGATGTAAACATTCTGTATGGCTCTTCGGTTCCTTTTGTGATTAAATCATCTATTAAAACTCCAATATAAGCCTGGTCTCTTTTTAAAATTAAAGGGGGTTTGTTCTGTATTTTTTTTACTGCATTTATTCCTGCGATAAGACCTTGTGAGCCTGCTTCTTCATATCCTGTTGTCCCATTAATTTGTCCTGCAAAAAAAAGATTTTCAATTATTTTAGTTTCTAATGAGTAGGTGAGTTGGGTTGGGAAAAAATAGTCGTATTCAATCGCGTATCCTGGTCTGAAGAACTTTACATTCTCAAATCCAGAAACAGCCCTCAATGCAGTAAACTGAACCTCTTCAGGTAAAGAAGTAGAGAACCCGTTAACATATACTTCTACTGTATTCCATCCTTCTGGCTCAACGAATAGTTGATGCCTTTCTCTTTCTGAAAATCTGTGTATTTTATCTTCAATTGAAGGACAGTATCTTGGACCAATACTTTTAATTCTGCCGTTAAACATTGGGGATCTGTCAAATCCGTCACGCAGCAAGTCATGTACCTCAGGGCTTGTGTAGGTCATATGACAGGAAACCTGCTTTTTTAGCGGCTGAGTTGCATTCAAATAAGAGAATTTTTGCGGATTAGAGTCGCCTGGCTGTTCTATCATCTTAGAATAGTCGAGAGACCTTCCGTCAACTCGTGGGGGAGTACCTGTCTTCATTCTACCAGACTCAAAACCAAGAGAGACAAGTTGTTCTGTAATTCCTGTTGCTGCTTTCTCTCCTGCACGGCCGCCACCAAAATTTTTATCGCCAACGTGTATAAGTCCATTGAGAAAAGTTCCGTTCGTGAGCACAACTGATTTGGCCTTTATTTTTTGACCAAGACCAGTAACCACTCCAACAAGTTTGTCTTTTTCCATCCACAAAGACTTAACCATTTCTTGATAAAAATCTAAGTTTGGTGTTGCTTCCAACATTTCTCTCCAATACTGGGCGAAAAGTGCCCTGTCGTTTTGTGCTCTTGGGCTCCACATTGCCGGGCCTTTTGATAGGTTTAACATTTTAAATTGGATTGCAGACTTGTCTGTGACAATGGCGCTATATCCGCCCAAAGCATCAATTTCGCGAACAATTTGGCCTTTTGCTATTCCTCCCATAGCAGGGTTGCATGACATTTGACCAATGGTTTGTAAATTCATGGTTACCAAAAGAGTTTTGGCGCCAAGATTTGCTGCTGCTGCCGCTGCTTCACTACCGGCGTGGCCGCCGCCAACTACAATAACATCGTATTCTTGATTAAACATATTCTTGTTTCACGTGGAACATTCTTTTGCAAATATAATTCATTTGAAAGAGGTCTGATAAATCTTAATATATAAGTCTTCTTTGTTTCTCATTTTTAGTTTTGATTCATCAGCCTTATCGTCATGGCCACAAACATGAAGAAGTGCATGAACCAAAACCCTAACCATCTCATTTTCAGCGGTTTGACTATATTTTTTAGCATTGGACTGAACTTCTTCAGGGCAGATGTAAGCCTCAGCTTTTAGCTCTTTATCTGTGCTATAATCAAAGGTTATAACATCTGTAACGTAGTCATGTGAAAGGTGCTTTTTATTGATTCGTGTGATTTCTTCAGCAGAAACAAAGTGATAATAAAATTGAGACAAGGTATATCCTTCTTGTACAGAAACGTGCAAAAGAAGTTTTCGTAATTCTTCTGTGTTCTTTAAGACAAAGGGTGTAGTGTGTATAAAATCAATCATAAATTATAAGCAAATCTACACAATCAATTGAAAGATTATTGTTTTATATTTGATAAAAATTCGTTTTGACAAATAAAAAAGTATGCGTGCGTTTTGCTCCAAGCCCAACAGGGCCTCTACATATTGGTGGAGTGCGGACCGCGTTATTTAATTATTTGTATGCAAAAAAATCTGGCGGTAAATTTCTTATAAGAATTGAGGATACGGATAAAAAAAGAGAGGTTTCTGGGGCGGAAAACTATATTGTTGAATCGCTTAAGTGGTGTGGAATTGAGGCCGATCAAGAGCCGTGCAGACAAAGCGAAAGAAAAGCCATTTATAACGAACATGTTACAAAGTTGTTAAAAGAAGGCAAAGCTTATTATGCTTTTGACACAGAGGGAGAGCTCCTAACATTGAGAGAAAACGAAGAAAAAAAGGGCAAGACTTTTATTTACAATTGGCGCAATAGAAGCTCTTTAAATAACTCACTCTGCTTAGATGAGAAAGAGGTTCAAGAAAAAATAGAGAACAAAGAAAAGTATGTGGTTCGGTTTAAGTGTCCTAGTGAGTCTGAGGTAAAGACTTATGACATAGTCCGAGGTGATTCTTCAATTGACTCGTCTTTGCTAGACGATAAGATTTTGGTAAAAGCGGACGGAATGCCAACTTATCATTTTGCAAATGTTGTGGACGATTATTTGATGGGCATAACACACGTTATAAGGGGCGAGGAGTGGCTTCCCTCACTTGCCCTACACACACTTCTTTATGAGGCCTTTGGGTGGAAGAGCCCAAAGTATGCCCATCTCCCATTGATACTTAACCCTAACGGTAAAGGAAAGCTAAGTAAGAGAAGTGGGGAAAAAAACGGATTTCCTGTTTTTCCCATTCGCTGGAAAGGAGAAAAAGAAATCCTTGGATTCAAAGAGATAGGGATATTGCCTGAGGCTCTTATTAACTATATTTCAACTCTTGGGTGGACTCCTGACGAGACAAAAGAAGTTTTATCCTTAAACGAGTTAAAAGAGCTTTTTAGTTTAGAAAAAGTGGTTTCTTCATCTGCAAACTTTGACTTTGAAAAGCTTAAGTGGTACAACCACCAACATATTCAAAAAACCCAAAACGATGAGTTGTTAAGGGTTTTGCTAAACACAAAAAAAGAGGATGATTATGATGTTGTTAAGCTAGAGAATGCCATTGGGCTTGTCAAAGAAAGAGCAAACACCGTCAATGAGCTTTGGGAACTTTCAAGATATTTGTTTGTTGAGCCAAAATCTTATGATGAAAAGAGTCTTAAAAGAATACTTAAACCAGGCGGAAAAGAGATTGTAGAAACAATTATATCAATGGCGGGTTCAGAAAGTGGGCGAGCAGACTCATTTGTGGAGGGGGTAAAAAATTCTTGCATAGACAAAGGTTTTTCTGCAGGACAAATAATGATGACTGTTAGGGTGGTTTTAGTAGGGGCGCTTAACGGAATTGATCTACAAGAAATTGTGTCCTTCATCGGTTTAGAAGAAACTTCTAGTCGCGCAAAAGAAGCTTTGTTAAAGGTATTTTAACATTATTTTAAAAGTTTATTTTTTTTTTAGGAGGACCTTTTACTTATATTGTTCGTTACGAACCAAATAAATTTTAAAAATGATTTTATATACAATATTGTTACCTATCGGACTGTTACTTTTATTCTTTACTTTTTTTATTGTAAAGCAACAGTCTGCTGCTGTTATTGAACGATTCGGTAAGTTTGTAAGCATTCGTCAATCCGGACTACAAATTAAAGTGCCTATTATCGACAGTGTAGCCGGAAGGCTTAGTTTAAGGATTCAGCAGCTTGACGTTGTAGTCGAAACAAAAACAAAAGACGATGTTTTTGTAAAGCTTAAAGTCTCTGTTCAGTTTAAAGTGATTAAAGAAAAGGTTTATGATGCTTTTTATAAGCTTGACAACCCCGCAGACCAAATCACGAGTTTCATTTTTGATGTTGTTCGTGCCGAGGTTCCTAAGCTAATCCTTGATGATGTATTTATTAAAAAAGACGATGTTGCCATTGCTGTAAAGTCAGAGATTCAAGAAGCAATGACAGAATATGGGTTTCAAATAATTAAAACCCTTGTGACAGACATTGATCCAGACGCCCAGGTAAAAGAATCAATGAATAGAATTAACGCTTCCGAAAGAGAAAAGGTTGCTGCGCAATTCGAAGGAGAAGCACAAAAAATATTGATCGTTGAAAGAGCAAAAGCTGAGGCTGAAAGCAAAAGACTTCAAGGGCAAGGAATTGCCGATCAAAGACGTGAAATTGCAAGAGGTCTTGAGGACTCTGTAAAGGTTTTAAATGGTGTTGATATAAATTCTCAAGAAGCGTCTGCGCTAATAGTTGTAACGCAACACTATGACACCCTTCAGTCTGTGGGGTCTGCGTCCAACAGTAATTTGATATTGATGCCCAACTCCCCTCAGGCAGGATCAGAAATGCTAAACAATATGGTTGCTTCTTTTACTGCAAGCAATCAAATTGGAGAAGAAATGAAAGCTGCAAAGCTTAGAAAAAAACCTGAAGCAAAGTAATTATTTCTTTTTCCAAGAATCTCTAAGGCCGACAGTTTTGTTAAAAACAGGATTGTCGGCTTTACTGTTTTTGTCCATTACGAAATAGCCCTTTCTTTGAAACTGAAAGTTTTGGCCTGTTATTGATTCTAAAATTGATGGTTCGGCATAAGCAGTATTAACGGTGAGGGAATCTGGATTAATATCTGCTAAAAAATCTTGATTTGAATTGTTTCCAGGAAGCTCTTCTTTAAAGAGTCTGTCGTATGAATTAACAGTAATTTGGGCGCTCTCGTTTTGAGTAACCCAGTGTAGTGTTCCTTTTACTTTTCTTAGGCTTTCCTCTGATCCGGATCCGCTTTTACTTTTTGGGTCATATTCACAAAGAATCTCTGTAATTTTTCCATTATTATCTTTAATAACACCTGTACCTACAATTATATATGCGCTTTTTAGCCTTACCTCTTTTCCTATGGTAAGGCGGAAAAACTTCCTGTTAGCTTCTTCTTTAAAATCTTCTCTTTCGATAAAAAGGTGTTTATTAAAAGGAAGCTCTCTTGTTCCTGAACCCTCATTTTCAGGATTGTTTTCTGTGGTTACAAGCTCTGTCTTTCCTTCTGGGTAATTGCTAATTGTTAATTTAATAGGGTCCATTACAACCATTTTTCTGTTAGCGGTTTTGTTAAGATCTTCTCTTATGCAAAACTCCAGCAAAGACACGTCTATTAAGTTTTCTCTTTTTGCAACACCAATTTTTTCAATAAAAGAGCGAATAGAGGCAGGGGTATATCCTCTTCGTCTAAGGCCTGAGATTGTAGGCATTCTGGGATCATCCCAGCCTGAAACAATGTTATTTTCAACCAGTACAGAAAGCTTTCTCTTGCTCATTATTGTATAGCTTAAGTTGAGCCGAGCAAATTCTCTTTGTTTGGGTTGAATTTCTAAGTTATTTTCGGTTTTTGTTAGAGTGTTTAAGAACCAGTCATATAGTTCTCTATGTGGTTTAAACTCTAGCGAACATAGAGAGTGTGAAACCTGTTCAATATAATCACACTGTCCGTGTGCCCAGTCATACATTGGGTAAATGTTCCATTCGTCTGAGGTTCTATGGTGTGTTTTTTTTAAAACCCTGTAAATTATAGGATCTCTCATAAGCATATTTGAATGGCCCATGTCGATTTTGGCCCTTAGTACATGTTTGTTTTCAGGGTGATCTCCATTTTTCATTTGTTCAAAAAGGGCAAGACTCTCAGAAACAGGCCTTGATCTAAAAGGGCTATTTTCTCCTGGCTTTGTTGGTGAGCCTTTTTGGATTGCCATCTCCTCAGAGGTTTGAGAATCTACATACGCCAAGTCTTGGTCAATTAAAAAAATGGCCCATTCGTAAAGCTTTTGAAAGTTGTCCGACGAATAGGTTTCTTCTGCCCACTTATATCCCAACCAAGAAACATCCTCTTTTATCGCTACAACATACTCTAGTTCTTCTTTTGCGGGGTTGGTGTCATCAAATCTCAGGTTAACCGGAGCGCTATACTTTTCACCCAATCCAAAATTTAGTGCAATTGCCTTTGCGTGTCCAATATGCAAATAGCCGTTTGGCTCCGGAGGAAAACGAAACTTTAGGTTTGCAGAACTAAAACCCGCAGAAAGATCTTCTGAGATTATTTGTTCTATAAAATTTTCTGGTTTGTTTTCCACACTAATTTGTTTTTAATAAGTTTACAAAGTTATCAAAAGAATAATTAATGAAGGCAACAGTTAAAGTTGAAAATCTAAAAATTTATGCATACCACGGCTGCATGGAAGAAGAAAAAATAATTGGAAGCGATTATGTTGTAAATGTAACCGCAGAGTGTTTGCTTGAAAAAGAGGCTTTTGAAGACGACATATCGAAAACTGTTAACTATGTAGATCTTGCAAGGATTGTTAAGAGAGAGATGGGAGTTCGTTCAAAAATGCTTGAGTCTGTGGTAAAAAGGATTTGTTCTTGCTCTTTAGCCGAGATTTCTTTATTAGATAAAATCACCGTCTGTGTTTCTAAAATCTGCCCGCCGATAAATGCAGATGTAGAGCGTGTTACAGTTTGTCTAACAGATGAGAGAAATAAGGAATAAGTTAAAAATTTATTATAAATTTGCCCACGCTTATAATTTGGCGCCTTGGCCGAGTGGCTAGGCAGAGGTCTGCAAAACCTTGTACGGCGGTTCGAATCCGCCAGGCGCCTCAACAAAAAACCCCTACACAAAATGTAGGGGTTTTTATATTAACAAGCTTTTATTATTCTGAGCCTTCAGACAAGGCAAGCTCTGCCATCATTTCCTGAGTGTCATAATTGTGCCATTCTTCAATTATTTTTCCATTCTCTCCCCATTTAAATCCTATGTGGGCTGGTAGAACTATTGTGTTTCCGCTTACTTTTCCTGTTGCGTTCCAGTCAAACCACGACTGGGTTAACGTTATAGACGGGTAATCGCCTAGAGCAGGGTAGGTTATTGTCTGAACCCATACTCCAAGATCTTCCCCTCCTTCTTCTCCAAAACTCATGGTTATTGGTTCGAATCCAGAGTGCTGAGCTTCTAACATAGAAACCAAATCATCTACCCCTATTGGTTTTTTTGAATTCAAGAAAACTTTAAGGTCTGGAGACCATAATTCTTTGAGGCCATCCATGTCATTATTTAGATAATTTTGAAAATGTGCCCTGATTGCATTTGATTTATCATCATCAAATGTAACTTGCACTCCTTGGTTGCAGCTTAAAATTAATACTGCAGTAATAAGTGTTAAAAATATTCTTTTCATAGTTTTTGTTTTAGTTAGACGGTCTGTGCCATTGCACAACCCTTGAAATTTTGTTGTCTGTATTTATGTAAAGTTTTTCATATACCCCAACAGATTTGGATGATCCATCCTTTAAGTATGTAGTTTCGTTAAAAGAAGTTTCTACGAACCTTACATTGGTTCCTTCCATTTTGAGAGGCATAATAAAGATGTAGTTTCTTGACACAGAATCCATGTCTTTTTGTCTGTCAACAATAAAGTCTGTGTTTGTCATATCTACGTCAAAAACACCTGCCACATCTCCTGGATGAAACTTTACAATATCCGCTGACAAGTCTACCATTGTTTGCGGGTCCATGTTTTCGTATCCGTCCATAAATTTCATAGCTAGGTCTGCGTCATCGTCATCTCCCATTATATATTTTTTTCCTTGGTTTTGAGAGCCTTCCATCATCCACTCACCTGCTGATTTTTGTACTTCTACATTGTTTGTTTCACATCCTAAAAAAGACAGTGAAATAAAAAGTATGATTAATTTTTTCATGATAATATTATTGGTTAGCACTGTAAGATAGGAATTTCTCTTTATATCTTTAATAAGAATCTGAGGGCTAACTTCCTTTAATTATCAACACCACTCCAGAAACAATCAATATTAAAGAGATAAGTGAGTTTACAAAAAGTATTCCTTTTCCTGTTAAGAAGCTTTTAAACCTGTGTGCAACAGAGATTTTTAATAAGTCTGTTAAAAAATATGAAAGAAGAACGATTGCAAAAAACAAGGCAAAATTGGTGAATGATTTTCCGCTAGTAGGCGATGAAACTATCAAAACCCCTCCCCAAAAAATAAATACCCCCACATTTAATATGTTAAGGAAAAATCCTTTAGCTGCTAATCCAAAGTAATTTTCTTTAAACTCTTGAATTTCTGGCTGTTCTTTGTTTTTCTTACTTCTATTGATCCATGAAAAAACCCCATATATGAGAAGAATTGTTCCGCCTAAAACGAATAAGCCTTGTTTGTTTTGCTCTACTTCTAATAGCTGCATACTTCCAAAATAACAAACGGCTATAAAACAAACATCTGCAAACATAACACCTAAATCAAATGCTACAGCTGCCCTAAATCCTTTGGTTATACTTGTTTCTAATAAAACCCAAAAAACTGGTCCCATTATAAATGCAGTAAAAAAACCTATTGTTATCGGGGTTAAAATATTAAAATCCACTAGTCATCGTATAAATAATTTACAGCTCCACCTACTGAAATTTTTTCTGTTATTTTATCCGTTTTTGTGTGAACGTTAATAATTCCACCTATTTTACTATTAACTTTTAGATCTTTTGTGGTCGAAACATCTATTAGTGCGCCTGTTGTTGAAACTACATTTGCTTCTTCGTTTTCAACTTTTGATACCATGATATCTGCTCCTGTTGTAGCTGATAACTCTTGGTATTTTGCTAAGCCTTTGATGTTTATTTTTGCTCCTGCTGTAGCGGTTGCCTGTAGGGTGTTGAGTTTTACAATCATGTTTTGTCTAGACCCACTGTTTGCTTTTAAATTTAAGTCTGCTTGGTTGATCGTGTCTTTTGAAAAAACATTAGCTCCTTCGTGAGAAATAATAGAGTATAGACTTTTATAAAAAACACTCACCTTTGTTCTATTACCTGAGAATCTTCTTTCGACACTTAGTCTAATTTTCAAGTCTCCATTTTTATTTTTAACAACTATATATGCTGTGTTTTTTCCGTTAATTTCAACTCTATTTGTGTCTGATTTTATTAGCTCTACGTTAATTCCATCATAGACTGATAGTTTTTGAAAATCTCCTATTTTTCTTTCAGTTTGAGCAGATAAAAGGTTTGGTAAAGCAACCAAAGCCAGTATACATATAATTTTTTTCATGTATTAAAATTATTAAATTATTGTAAAATCAAGGTGTTTTTTTATTAAATCTGCCTTCTTTACCTCTATTTGTAAAGGGTCTCCTAGTTGATATTTCTTTTTTGTGTTTTTGCCTATTAGAGATTGTTCATCAGAATTATAAAAATATTTGTCATCTTTTATATCTCTTATATACACCATTCCTTCACATTTATTTTCTTCAATTTCAACATAAATTCCCCAGTCTGATACTCCCGAAATTATTCCATTATATGTGTTTCCTATTTTGTCTTTCATGTACTTAATTTGCATATACTTAATGGATTCTCTTTCTGCCTTTACCGCTGTGTTTTCTTGTTCGGAACAATAAATCGATTTTTTTTGTAGATTTTTATCATATCTTCCATATTGTTGGTTTAAAACATCTTGTAAAAGCCTATGAACAAGCACATCTGGATATCTTCTAATTGGAGATGTAAAATGGGTGTAATTAATAAAAGAAAGGCCATAGTGACCAATATTGTTTGTTGAGTATTCTGCTTTACTCATGCTTCTTAAAGCTAAGGACTCAATAAGGTTTTGTTCCTTTTTACCTTTTACTTCTTCAAGTAATTTGTTTAAAGATTTTGAAATTCCTTTTGAGCTTGAAATATCAAGTGCATATCCAAAGCCCTTGACAATGTGTTTTAAATTTTTGAGTTTTTCTATATCTGGAACATCGTGTACTCTATAAATGTACTTTTGTTTTTTTATTTCTGTAAAAAGTTCAGCTACTTTTTTATTTGCTATAAGCATAAATTCTTCAATTAATTTATTAGCATCTTTACTTTCTTTAAAAATAATTTCTACTGGATCTTTTTCTTCATTCAATTTAAAAGAGACCTCTTTTTTATTAAAATTAATAGATCCTTTATTTTCTCTTTCTTTTCTTTTTTGTTTTGCTATTTTATCTAAAATTAAAATGGCTTCAACTATGCTTTTATCAACTGTATATTCCTTATTCTTTAAAGAAACTTCTTTTGGTATTTTATCTGATTTTGTTTCTATAATTTGCTGAGCTTCTTGATATGAAAATCTGTAATCACTCTCAATTATGGTTCTTCCAAACCAGCTTTCTATAATATCGCCCTTTTCATTAAAATTAAAGACTGCTGAAAATGTTAATTTTTCTTCCTTTGGTCTTAAAGAACATATCTTATTTGAAAGTTTTTCTGGCAGCATTGGTATAACCCTATCAACTAAGTATATAGAAGTTGCTCTATTGTATGCTTCTTTGTCCAATATAGTTCCTGGAATAACATAATGAGAGACGTCCGCTATATGTATACCAATTTCAATATTATTATTTTCTATTTTTTTATAAGACAGTGCATCATCAAAATCTTTTGCATCTGTTGGATCAATTGTAAAGGTTAGCGTTTTTCTAAAATCTCTCCTTTTTTCTATTTCCTTTTCATTTATTTTTTCAGAGATGTTTTTTGTAAATTCTTTAACTTCATCAGAGAAATTAATTTCTATACTGTTTTTGGAAAGAATTGTATCAATTTCTGTAGAGTGCTCTCCTGGTTTTCCTAATATTTTTTCAACTTTTCCTATAGGAGATAAATCCTGTTTTTTCCAGTCTAATATTTTAATCAAAACTTTATCACCATCCTGAGCTTTCCCAATATTGGTGCTTGGTATAAATACATCGGAATGAACTTTTCTATCCTCAATAATAGCAAAGGCAAAGTTTTTATTTATCTGAATACTACCAACATATTCTTTCTTTTTTCTTTCAATTAATCCTAATATGTTTCCTAAATAAAATCCTTTTCTTTTTCTACTTAATATTTCAAATTCTACAACATCTCCATGTAAATAATTAATAATTGAAGTATTTAGTTTAATGTGATGAGCAATTTTAACACAATCTATAAAAGGGTCTTTTTTATTTGAAAAGTCCAGTAAGCCTCTGTATGTTTTTTTATTATTTTGTTTTCTTCTTTTTCCCATCTAAAACAAAAATATGACTAATAATAACATAGAATATTAAATGGTTTTTTACTTATAAACATTATATATTATAATATTAAAATTTAAAAAAATAAAAAGATGTTATTATAGCATGTTAATAGGTACTATAACTTTTAAAAAATTAATTGGTTATAATTATATAAAGAAAGTATTAATATATAATTAACATGTTATTTATATGTAATTAATTCATTATCAATTATATATTCAATATATAAACATTATAAAAATTTTAACAGAACGGTATGAACCTTAATAAATAAAAACATAAAAATTTTTAAAAACCCTCAAAATTTTATTAATAAATGGTAAATTAAATAACGAAAATAAATTAGGAAAAGAGATTATAAATTTTAAGTAGAATTACTTTAAAAAAACATATTAAACAATATTAACAGTCAACTAACAACGAATGAGGATATCTATAGGAAATGATCACGCAGGTGTGGAATATAAAAATTATATAAAAGAATATTTACTTGTTAAAAACATAGAGGTAAATAATTACGGTACAGACTCATTAGATAGTGTTGATTATCCAGATTTTGCTCATCCTGTATCAAATGATGTAAACGAAAAAAAATCAGAATTAGGTATATTAATTTGTGGAAGTGGAAACGGAGTATGTATGACAGCAAACAAATATAAAAATGTAAGAGCTGCTTTATGCTGGAACAAAGAATTGGCTTTACTTTCAAAAAGTCATAATAATGCAAATATTGTATGTATACCTGCAAGATTTATAGAAAAGGAAGAAGCTTTAGAAATTATTAAAACATTTATTTCACAAGAATTTGAAGGGGGAAGACATGAAAGAAGAGTTAATAAAATCAGTAAATGAACACAGTAATAAAAAATTTTAGTGAACTCTCTACAGAAGAAATTTATAATATTTTAAAATTAAGATCTGAAGTTTTTGTGGTTGAGCAAAACTGTGTTTATCAAGATATAGATGAAAAAGATCAAAAAGCAACACATTTATTTATAGAAAAAAATAATGAGATTATAGCTTACACAAGAATTTTTAAAAAGGGAGATTACTATGAAGAAAATCCAAGCATAGGTAGAGTAGTAGTATCCAAAAAAGAAAGAGGAAAAAACCTTGGAAAAGAAATAATGTTAAATTCTATTGAATTTATTAAAAAGGAAATGGAAGGAAGAAAAATAGAATTATCAGCACAAAAATATTTAGACAAATTTTACAAAGATCTAGATTTTTATTCTGAGGGAGAGGATTATTTAGAGGATGGAATTCCTCACCAAAGAATGTTCTACGATTTAGTCTGAAACAATTAAAATTTCAACCCTTCGATCTTTATCAGCACTACCCCCTAACGGAAATTTGTGAGCCAAACCTTCGTAAGACATTCGTGACTTATCCACACCATTTTTTATAAAATAATCATAAACAAATTTTGCCCTAGCAACAGACAAATTACGTTTATTAGTTTTTTTATCTACAGCATCAAGAGTTCCTTCTGTACAACACACATGACCTTGAATAACAAAAGAAAAGTCTTCTTCTTTTATTGTCTTTACAACACTACTTAAAGTCTTTTTAGAGTTTCTAGTAACATAACTATAACCTGTTATAAATAATACGTTTTCTAAAATAAACTTATTTTTATCAACTACCTTTTCCTTCATATTATAGGCAGGAGACTCTTCTTCAGGATAACTTATAACCACATCTACTCTCCTGTTTAGAGCCCTTAAAACACTAGGATCTTTATCATCAATAATATTTAGCAGTAGTTCTCCTTTTCCATCAACAGTTGATATTTTTTCTGGAAAAAAAGAGGAGCTGTTAAAAATACTTTTAATAGAATTGGCTCTGTTTTGAGAAAGAACCAAATTATAATTTTCACCCCCTCTATCATCACAAAAACCATAGATTTCAATCTGAATTACATTGTCTCTAGATAAACTAGAGATAAGCTTTTGTAGTCTGGTTTGTTCTGTTTTTGTAAGCAAAAACTCATCAGTGTCAAAATATACAGAATGCTCAACATTATACTGGGCATGCATTAGAATGCTTTGAAAAATAAAAAGTAAAACAAAAACTCTTTTCAAGACTCAATAGTTTTAGACAAAGACAAAAGTAATGATTTAATAGAATTTTCAACCTCTTCATAAGAAGGAATGTCTTGACCAAAAAAAACAAAAACCAAATCACAGGAGACAATATCATATTGTTCAATATTCAAACGAAAAGATTCTCTCATTAATCTTTTTATTTTGTTTCTGTTAACCGCAAGGCTATGTGTTTTTTTTCCCACAGAAAAAGCAACACGAAAATCTTTATCAGAATCTGCCTTTAGATAATAAAGAGAACAACTAGAAGAGGAGAGTTTTTTTCCAGACGTAAAAACAGCATCTAGTGAAGCAGCATTTCTAAGAATATTTTTTTTAGGAAGTGAGCGTGCTATCAAAACTAAAGGGATAAGAAATTATTAACTCTATCAACATCCGCCATTTCCCCTTTAGGATCAATTATAATTTCTGAAATACTATCAGCCACAACATCCATTGTAAAAGAGTAGTAAGGTTTTGCCCAGCTCCATGAATCAAGAACTTTCATGTTTTTAAGTGGTTTTGAACCCCTCATTTTTGTCATGGGGATGTTATAAAGCAGAGTTTCTCCAGACTTTAGTTTAATTTTTAAATCAATTGGCATTCCCATTTGACCAATTCTCTGAAGATTAACAGTTGTCATATCCTTATCAGCAACAACACTGTTTATAGCATAGTCAATTGTCATGGTTGATTGAGCCCAGTCTAGTAAATACCAGTCTAGTTCAAGGCCAGAAACTTTTTCAGAAGAGCGGATAAAATCATTTGGTTTAGGATGTTTAAAAGCCCAGTCATCAAAATATTTTTTTAAACTATTATCAAAATTTTCTTTTCCAATTATATATTGAAGCTGAGACAAAAAAATTGAACCTTTATCATACGCACTCATTCCATAACCGGTGTTATATTTAAACCTGTCTGCGTGAGTAGTCATGGGCTCCTCTAACCCAAGATTAACCCAATTAAAATAGTCATCATAGGCTTTAGCGTTTGGTAAAGCCTTGCCCTGATTCAACACAACGTTTAAGGCTACATCATCAATATAACTTGTAAAACCTTCATCCATCCAAGAATGTTTGGATTCATTCGTGGCCATTAAGAATTGAAACCAAGTATGTGCAATTTCATGTGAGGTTACAGAGTATAGACTTTCAATTGTAGGATGACCGACACCATCAATAAATGTACACATAGCGTACTCCATTCCACCATCTCCCGCCATAATTACAGAGTACTGAGAATAAGGATATCTGCCAATTGTTTCGCTAAAGAAGGTTAAAAAATTTGCAGAATTTTCTTGAAACTCTTTCCAAAGATTAACGAATTCAGAATCACTTTTGTAAAAGAAATGCATTCTGGGACCACCATCGATATCCAAAAAATCGTGAATAAAATTGGGGTCTGCAGCCCAGCTAAAATCATGAACATTAGGCGCTATAAACCGCCAAGAAATTTTTTCGTCATGCACAACACCTTCTTTTAAAGGAGCATACCCATGACCAACAAGTTCCGGGTCTTGTAAATAACCTGAACCCGCAACCGTATAGTCTTTGTCTATGTTTATTGTTACATCAAAATTTCCCCAAATTCCGTAAAACTCTCTTCCAATATATGGGTTAGCATGCCATCCTTCGTCATCATATTGACAAAGTTTAGGATACCATTGTGACATTGAAAAAGCAACATTGTCTTCGCTATTTTTTCCAGACCGTCTAACCATCGCAGGAGTTTGTATAAAAAACTCCATTTCTAAAACAGAGCTTTCGCCGGACCTAATGGGTTTGTCTAGACTAACTTCTAATATTGTCTCTTCAATTTTAAAGGACACAGGTTTTCCGTCTTGTAATAACCACTTTATTTGAACATCCCCCCAATCCTCTTTAGGCATAGAAAGTAGTTTTTTAGACATGCTTCTAGAATCGTCAGAAGAATACCTGGAGTTTTGTTCTAGATCAGTTCCTGGCTTAAAAGCATTAAAGTATAAGTGGTAAAAAACACGATCCAAATCATCCGGGGAATTGTTTGTAAACACAAGATTTTGTGTTCCTTTATATGTGTGGTTTTCTACGTCTACATCAATTACCATTGTGTAGTCAACTTCTTGTTGCCAGCGAAAAGTATTTTCCTGTGTAAAACACATCAAAGTAAACACGAAGAAAAATAAATACAGGGCAAGTTTTTTCATAATTAATGTATTACAAACTTCTTAGTTAATCTATCATTTCCTGATTCTAATTCAATTATATAAATACCTGCAGACAACCCAACTGTTGAAACCTCCTGAGTATTTATATTATTGTAAAGAGTAGTAGACAACACTTCTGTGCCTAGAATGTTATATAAACTTACGCTAATATTATTTGATTGAGTTGCTAAGCCTTCAAGAGTAATGTAATTTTCATTTATTCCCTTAAATGCATTAAGCATACTTGTTGACACTTCTTGAGTACTCATTGTGTCAGCACCCACGTGGATGAAGAATCTTCCAGCACCCTCTAAATCACTTGTTGGAGTTAACACAAAATCTCCTTCATAAAGATTGGTGAAAGTACCCATCTCAACGTCTTCCAAATACACATTAGGATCTGGGATGGTGGCTGTGTGAAGATTGACTCTAAACTCTTGTCCAGCCGATTGATTAATTATCAGTGGAATCACCGCATTTTCCATGGCTGAAACAGGCAATTGCTGGTGAGCAAAATTAATTCCCTCGTCATTTTCAACAAGTCTTGATGAAATGGCTGAGCCCTGAAAATAGTCTCCAAGATCATAACCAGGATCAAGTCCTAAAGTCATATTTTCTTGAAACTTTATATGTGCATCCTCAATTAATTCATCATAATTATAAAGCCTTAAAAAGATCTCGGCAGGCTCAATTGGATCCCCAGAAATGAAATCATCATTTGAAGTTGGCGATACTGTTTGCATGGCTTCGGTAAACGATATATTTTCACCGCTTGTATCATCCGACGCTATGAAAAAGGCTTGACCTGGTGCAAAATAGACAGCTGAATTAGAATTGTAATCATGACCCCTAGCTGTATAACCAGTACCATCAGCATTCCATCCATAAATAGCAAAAAAATTAGTATCAATTTTACTGACATTCGAACTCAAAAAATTATTTGTGTTATCTGCATCATCATTTGCATTAATGTATGAAGGATAAGGGTTGGCTACTAAATTCCACCTTCTACCACTACCACTATTTGCCGCATCATTGTTAATCACAGACTGGGTTTCATCACTGGATGAAATAGTACCTGTGAATGCCAAAATTTGAGTGCCTCCACTAACAGTTCCCATTTGATATCCTTTTCCAATATCAAAATTTCCAGCATCCCCGACGGTTCCAGTTGTATAATTTGTCCATGTATCAACACTATTATCATAGTATCCTACAGCATATGCTGAACTATTAGTAGCTAAAGTTGCTGTGCCCGAGGTATTTGTACTTACAAAACTTGAAATTGATAAGCCATCCACTGGGGAGCCAATTAAATCCCACTCGCCTGAGGCAGCAATATTAACAAATCTGTTATAGGTTATATTTCCAGATGTTGACCCATCAACTTTTATAGCCGAAAATTCATCACTGTTAGAATTCATTGTTACCGTTCCAGAATTGGAAAAATTTCCCGAAAGGGCCAGTGATCCAGTAGCTTCAATATCTAAAACACCATTAGCTTTTACGGTAAGGTCTGTAATAGAGATGTCTGTGGAAATATCCGGATCATTTGTAGCGTCATGAATAAAAACTTTATCTCCCGATGCAGGAACAACACCGCTTGACCAATTGCCAGCTGTTGCCCAACTGGCGTTTGAGCGACCGGTCCATGTGTCTACATCCGTAGCCCCAATCCAATACCCAGGATCATAATCACCCGGGGCCGTTTGCTCATTATCAGTAGAGCCGCCTCCCCCTGTATCATTCTCAACATTCCAGTCACTTGAGGCCCAGGAAGACGAAGGTGTGGTTGAAGAAGCCTTCCTTTCCGCTCTTCCATCTTCAAATTCGTGGGCAGTGCCAGAACCGTCTTCACCAGCCACACCAAACATGTCTATAACAGTGTATGTTGACGCGTCTGAGTTAGAATATGTAACTCCACTTGCTATTGTTATTATTGCAATGTTGTCGTCACCGTTGCTGTCAACAGCCCCTCCAGTCCCAGATTTTCCGTCAGGCTCAAAACCATACATTGTAGCAAAATTAGTTCCTGAGTTTGTGTCATTACTGATTATACAAAAAGTGTTTGCAGCAAGTGTTGCCCCGCATTCTGAACTTAAACTAATTTTAGCGCTCTGAGGAGTAGAGCCCCCGTTTGTCCATCGAAGAAGATAATAGGTTGAGAGGTCCACACTTTTGTTTGACGAGTTGTAGACCTCAACAAAACGACTAGAGGCGGAATTGTTTGGGTCAGCAAGCTCGGTTATTATTAGCTCTTTTTCATCATCGGTAACCGAAACAGTATATTGGCTATTAATCAGGTTTGCAGAACCCGAGGTGACAGCCACATCAACTACAATAGTTTCATCATGATTGTCATTGTCGTTGTGTATTGTCATCCCAATATCTTTTGTTTCATTGTCACTTGTAAAAGTCCATGAGGATAGGTTTAAAGTATAATCTCCACCTTCAGCTGTGGTTGAACTATTGTTTGCCGTAACACTTATTGTAACATCAGCTGCATAGTTTAGCATAGTGGCTGTCAGCGTTCCAGTTACATTACCATCCGTTTCATTGACAGAGCTTGAGCTACTAAAAGAAATTCTTGGCGCTGCAAGGTTCCACCAATCAGTAACAGTTGGACCACCCCAGATTAGCTGGGCAATGTATGGGTTGTCGATAAAAGGGTTTCGGTTACCCTGCTTGGTTTCAAAAGTGTCATTTCTTAGAATCTCTATGGCGCTTGGGGGGTCTTCTTGATTCCACTCTAAAAAAATATCAGGCATGTCATTATGGGAATTGTTAGTTGAAGAAGCAACATCGTTTGGGTTTATCTGCGAAGGATATCTAATGTACATATACATTATAGCCCTTGCTACATCCCCACGGTAATCATCTCCTCCAGTTCCAGTGCCGTCTCCAGGAAAAAACACACCACTATTTAAAACAGAATCCCCTGACCCATCTCCGTACACATTATTGTTTCTTGTTGAGTTCATTTGGCAATCGGCCGCTCTAAGGTTGTGAAGGTCAGTTCCTGACCCAGCAGAGTCAGTGACAAGGGCAGGGGTCGCAAGAGACTTAGGAAAGATATGTTCTCTGTTCCAGTATCCGGTACAGGTGCCACTTGACATTAAGGACTTGTCTCGAGAGATGTCATTTTTTGGTTCAGCATCTGAACCATCTTCATAACCGTATATCAATGAAACATTATTTGAACCAGAGATTAAGTCGCTTATCTGCAAAACATCCCAAGTGTCTTCACTTCCAGAGGTATAGGGCAAATTGGTGTGTCCTGATGAAATTAAAGAATTTAATGTTGATTTTAAAGCAGCACTTGATTGGTTCCAGTTTACAGAGTTGTAATAATCATCCATACCGCTCTGCTGCGATAAAATTAATAAAGGACAAAGAAGAACAAACAAAAACAGTTTAAAAATTTTCATAAATCGACCAAGTTAAATTTTTTATTTAGACGAACCCCTCGCTCAGTTTTGTGAAGTGATCCAACTTCTACAAAAGCATCGTGCTCAAAGAACAAAAACACATTGTTTTCGGTGCAATAATTTAAGAATAAATCTTTTTCTTTCAAAGAGATTAAAGGCCTTATGTCATAACCAGGAATATAAGGCAAAGGAACATGACCATGCGTAGGCACAAGGTCAGCGGCAAAGGCAATTTTTTGACCTTTGTAATTAATAACCGGAATCATTTGTTTTTCAGTATGGCCATCCACAAACAACACGTCAAAACCCAACTCGGTTTTGGTTAAATAATTAACCTCATCCTTTTCTAAATAATTTAATTGACCAGACTCCATTATAGGACTAATATTTTCTTTTAAAAAAGAAGCGCTTTCCCTTTTGTTTGGATTTGTTGCCCAATCCCAATGACCTTTGTTGCTCCAGTATTTTGCGTTTTTAAAAGTTGTTTCTAGCGAGTTTTTACCAGACCAAACCACCCCTCCACCACAATGATCAAAATGAAGATGAGTGAGAAAAACATCGGTCACATCATCAGGGTGAAACCCGTGTTTTTTTAATGAGGACTCAAGCGTGTCTTTCCCCCATCGATAATAATAACCAAAGAATTTTTCACTTTGCTTATAACCCATACCCGTATCAACTAAGACAAGCCGATTACCATTCTCAATAAGCAAACATCGCGCTGCAATTTTTACCATATTATTGTTGTCGGCAGGGTTGGTTTTTTGCCATATTGATTTTGGAACAACACCAAACATGGCGCCTCCGTCAAGCATAAAATTACCAGCTATTATGGGATATAAATTCAAGTGAAAATATTATTAACTATATTTAATAAATATAAAACAATATTTTGAAGAAACTAGAAAGAACCTTATCGTTGCCAGGAGCTATTGCGGTAAGTATTGGAGGAATGTTAAGCGGGATATTTGTCCTTCCGGGGTTAGCAGTTGGAATTACTGGATCTTCGGTATGGCTAGCATTTTTAGTAGCAGCACTATGTATACTTCCAGCCGTTCTTTCAAAGTCTGAGCTGGGCACAGCAATGCCAAAATCTGGAGGGACCTATGTATATATTGAAAGAGCTTTTGGCCCCCTGTTTGGAACAATTGCAGGAATAGGCCTTTGGCTATCCCTACTACTAAAAAGTGCCTTTTCTTTAGTTGGCCTTAGCGCATATCTTTATGTGGTTGTAAACATTGATGAAGCATACACTAAAGCAATAGCATTGTTAGCATTATTGCTGATATTTTTACTAAACGTCTTTGGTTTAAAGAAAGTAGAAAAAACACAGCTATTCATCGTGTCAGTTAGCATAATTTCACTAATTGTAATTATAGTTTTGGGCTTTAATTCTTTTGACTCAAAGCTCACCGAACCAGTTTTCTCTGACGGAACAAACGGCTTTATTGCGGGAGTTGCCTTTTTATATATTTCTTATGCAGGTGTAACAAAAATTGCAGCAATCGCAGGAGAGATAAAAAACCCAGCAAAAAACCTTCCACTTACAATGATTATTTCATTGTTTTTGATTACTACAATATATTGTTTTGTGGCTCTTGCGTTGGTTGGAAACGTTGATGCCTCAATTCTAGCAACAGACATCAAACCAATTCACACACTTTTCCAAACAATCGGGGGAGACACCTTTGGATTAATTGCAGGAGTTGTAGGGGTTTTAACTCTAATGTCGATGGCAAACTCAGGAGTTTTGGCTTCTTCTAGGTTCCCTTTCGCAATGTCAAAAGACGGACTGCTTCCAAGCTATTTGGCAGGAATTAACCCAAGGTTTATGACTCCGATTTCGGCAATTTTGACAACCTCAACACTAATAGCTTTAGCAATCATCTTCTTAGATGTAGTAAAGATTGCAAAATTAGCAAGCGCATTCAAAGTTTTGATGTTTATCTTCAATGAGCTTACGGTTATCGTTTTAAGAGAAACGAACGCACAGTGGTATAAACCAACCTTTAAATCTCCACTATATCCATACGTACAGATTTTTGGAATTTTGAGCGGAATAGTCTTGTTGGCTTTTCTTGGCATTATGCCTGTTGTCTCAGTGTTAGGCGTAGTTGTTTTAGGCTTCTTAATATTTTTAGTTTACGGAAGTAAATCAGACAGAAGCGGAGTAGCATCAAGCTATGGAATATTTTCCTCATTTTTCAAAGACCCTTCAAAAATCAGAGAATATTCTGACGAATCAGAAGAATCAGAAGATGTTATTTCCACAGAAGCCCACGTTGTTGTTCCCTTACTTGGCGATGAGGAGTCGCCGGAGATGCTTGTAGAAATGGCCTCAGCGATAAACAGCAAAAACTCTGTACAGGCTTTTGATATTACTGAGGTTCCAAACCAAACAGATTCGTCAGTTTTTATGGAAGACTCACCAGCGTCAACATCTCTAAAAAGAAGAATTAAAAGGCTATCTGAATCCAAGAATCTCTCGGTTGGTTTTGATGCCGTTGTAACTTACGAGCTCTCACAAACAATAAACAGGCTAAGCGCTCAGGACACATGCAAGTGGCTAGTTATGGGATGGGGAGCAAGACCAAACTCAGGGATTTTCATTACCAACCCAATCGGTTGGCTTTTGGCCAATATAAATTCAAATTTAGCTTTATATAAAGACAACGGGGTTAGGTATATTGGAAAAGTAGTATTAGCTCTAAGGCCAGGAAGAAAAGACAAGAACTTTATTGGAATAGCCGACAGTGTTTGTAAACATTTTGGAGCCTCTTTAACACTTCTTCATGTTGTTCCTGAAAAAGGACAAAAAACAGAAACGATTAAACACAGATCTGAAGAAAAGCTCACACAATATAAAGTAAAAGCTAATGTTGAGATCATTAAAAGCGATAAGCCTGTTGACACGATTTCTGAAATTTCTGCGAGCTACGACTTATTAATTTTGGGAACACCAGAAAAAGACAACTGGATCAAAGTCTTACTTGGAGGAGGAAAAGACAAGTTTACTGAAAGAGCAGCATGTTCTGTTTTAAGAATTACTCTCAAAGATTAAGCGCAGGAATTATAATTCATATTAATTCAAAAAGAATTATAAATATGCATAGGATTTATTAAATTTGACCTAATTATTTTTTCTTATTGGAACTTTTAATATTATTTATTTTTTTAACGATTAGCCTCTCCTTTTTGTGCTCAATTTTAGAGGCTGTGTTGCTAAGCATAAACACAACCTTTATTAAAATTGAAATTAAAGAAGGTAAAAAATATGCAAACACGCTATCTAACTTAAAAAAATCAATCGACGAACCTTTAATAATTATTTTGACGCTCAACACGATAGCCCACACCGTTGGGGCAATCCTTGTTGGGGCCCAAGCTAAAGTGGCTTATTCTGAACTTAACCTCGAAAACACTTTCTTGGCAGGCGGAATTTCAGATGATGTATTGGTAGGCATTGTTTCGACGGTCATGACGATTATGATTTTGCTGTTTTCAGAAATTATTCCAAAAACCATAGGCGCAAAGTATTGGGCTAATTTAGCGAGGTTTACAACCATTGTTCTTTCGTCGATAATCCCCTTGTTTAAATACACAGGAGTTTTATGGATATTACAAGCATTTACTAAGTCAATTGGAGCCTCAAAAAAAGAGCTCTTTTTTAAAAGAGAAGACATTTCAACTATTGCAGAAATAGCAAAGGAGGAAGGTATAATCGGAACAAAAGACTCAAACCTTATTAAAAACATTGTAAAACTAAGAAACGTTAGTGTAAAAGAAATCATGACACCTTCTTCTGTGATGGTTACCGCAGATGCAAATCAGACGATTAACGAGTTTTACCAAAACAACCCAGAGCTTGTCTTTTCAAGAATTCCAATTTTAAATAACGGTAAAATTGAAGCATATGTTTTAAAGGATACGATATTAGAAAGTATAATTAACAATAAAGAAAATTTTAAACTAAAAGAAATAAAGCGTACAATTATAATTTCAACAGAAGGGACAAAAATACCTACGCTTTTTGACAGGTTACTAAAAAAACGCGAACACATTTCATTAGTAATAGACAGTGCAAAAAACACCATAGGAATCGTTACTCTAGAAGATATAATTGAAACCATTTTAGGTTATGAAATTGTTGATGAAACAGATATGGTTGACGACATGCAGGTACTTGCAAAAAAAATAGCTTCAAATGGAGGGAAGCCCGCGGACTCTACAACTAATGACAGCGAGTAAAGCCTAGTCACTTAATTTTAATACTGCCATAAAAGCTTCCTGAGGAATCTCAACACTTCCAACTTGACGCATTCTCTTTTTACCTTTTTTCTGTTTTTCTAAAAGCTTTCTTTTTCTAGTGATGTCCCCACCATAACATTTTGCTGTAACATCTTTTCTCAGAGCCTTTATGGTTTCTCTTGCAATAATCTTTGTTCCAATAGCCGCCTGAATAGGAACATCAAACTGTTGTCTAGGGATTAATTCCTTAAGCTTTTCACAAATCTTTTTTCCTATTCTGTAAGCATTATCAGCATGAATAAGTGCAGAAAGAGCATCCACGGCTTTGGCGTTTAGCAAGATGTCTACCCTTACAAGCTTTGATTGTTGGAGTCCAATTGGCGAATAGTCAAAAGAAGCATATCCTTTTGACACAGTTTTTAATCTATCATAAAAGTCAAAAACAATTTCTGCCAAAGGCATATCAAAAACAAGCTCAACCCTTGAAGTTGTTAAATAGGTTTGACTTTTTATAACCCCTCTTTTTTCAATACATAGCGACATTACGTTACCAATGAAGTCTGATTTTGTTATGATTGAAGCCTTAATAAAGGGCTCCTCAACCCTCTCAAGAAATGACGGGTCGGGCAGATCCGAAGGATTATTTACAAGAATAATATCTTCTGGGTTTTTCTTTGAATATGCGTGATAAGAAACATTAGGAACAGTTGTTATAACTGTCATCCCAAACTCTCTTTCTAGACGTTCTTGAACAATTTCCATGTGAAGCATTCCAAGAAATCCACAACGAAAACCAAAACCTAATGCCGCTGAGCTTTCAGGAGTAAAAACCAAAGAAGCATCGTTTAACTGCAGCTTTTCCATGGCACCACGAAGCTCTTCATAATCTTCTGTATCAACAGGGTAAATACCAGCAAAAACCATAGGCTTAACATCCTCAAAACCCGAAACAGCCTCGAGAGTAGGGTTTTCAAAATCAGTTATTGTATCACCTACTTTTACTTCCTTAGCCTCTTTTATTCCGGTGATTAAATACCCAACATCTCCGGTACAAATTTCCTGTTTTGGTTTTTGCTTAAGATTAAGCGTTCCAACTTCATCAGCATAATAAGACTTGCCCGTTGCAATGAATTTAATTTTCTGATTCTTTTTTATGGAACCACTAAGAATTCTAAAATAAGTTTCTATTCCACGAAAAGGATTGTAAACAGAGTCAAAAATTAATGCCTGTAGTGGTTTGTCAGGCTCTCCGCTAGGCGGCGGCACTCTTTCAATAATAGCAGCTAAAATTTCTTCAATACCAAGCCCTGTTTTTGCGCTGGCAGGAATTACTTCCTCTGCACGACAACCCAACAAATCAACAATATCATCTGTTACTTCAGCAGGATTTGCACTTGGAAGATCTACTTTATTTAGAACAGGAATAATTTCCAGATCATTTTCTAAAGCCAAATATAAATTTGATATAGTCTGAGCTTGGATGCTTTGTGCCGCATCAACAACCAACAAGGCTCCTTCGCAAGCTGCGATCGATCTGGAAACTTCATATGAAAAATCTACATGACCAGGGGTGTCAATCAGATTTAACACAAAATCTTCACCCTCATGATTCAAATACATTTGAATTGCGTGAGACTTAATGGTAATCCCCCTTTCTCTTTCAAGATCCATGTTATCTAAAAGCTGGTCTTGTTTTTCGCGATCAGTAATTGCTCCAGTAAACTCTAATAACCTGTCAGCAAGCGTGCTTTTTCCATGATCAATATGGGCAATTATGCAAAAATTTCGAATATTTTTCATCTGACAAATTAAGGGTACAAAAATAAGTAAAAATTATTGTTATATGCCCATATTAAAGACTTGGTTATCTTTGCCAAAACATTTATAATTAAATGGTAAAGATTGGAGATATAGAGTTAGGGAGTTTTCCTCTTCTTTTGGCACCTATGGAAGACGTGAGCGACCCTCCATTTAGAGCTTTATGCAAAGAAAACGGGGCAGATGTCGTTTATACGGAGTTTATTTCATCAGAAGGATTAATTAGAGATGCAGCAAAAAGCGTAATCAAACTTGACATATATGAGAAGGAAAGACCTGTAGGGATTCAGATATTTGGAGCCAAGCTGGACTCTATGCTTCAAGCTGTTGATATTGTCGAAAAGTCAAACCCAGACATAATAGACATTAATTTTGGCTGTCCGGTTAAAAAAGTTGTCTCAAAAGGCGCAGGAGCAGGGATTTTAAAAGACATATGTTTAATGGAAAGCTTAACTAAAGCCATTGTTGAAAGAACTTCTTTGCCGGTTACAGTGAAAACAAGGCTTGGTTGGGATCATGAATCGATAAAAATTGTTGAAGTTGCAGAAAGACTTCAAGACATTGGGTGTAAAGCAATAGCAATACATGGACGAACCAGAGCCCAAATGTACAAAGGGGATGCTGATTGGAGTTACATAGAAAAAGTGAAGAACAATCCAAGAATGCACATTCCCGTTTTTGCCAATGGAGACATTAACACGCCAGAAAGAGCCAAGTTTGTTAGAGACAACTTAGGTTTAGACGGCGCTATGATTGGAAGAGCATCCATAGGAAACCCTTGGTTTTTTAATGAAGTCAAACACTACTTTGAGACGGGAGAACACAAACCCGCAGTTTCTATAAAAGAACGCGCTGCAATTGCAAAAAGACATCTCGAAATGTCTGTTTCTTGGAAGGGAGAAAGGTTAGGTGTTTATGAAACCAGAAGACACTACTCAAACTACTTTAAAGGAATTGAAAACTTTAAACCCTTTAGACAAAAATTAGTTACAACTGAAACCTCAAAAGAAGTGTATGAGGTTTTGGACTCTATTGCTGAGCAGTTTGCGGAATACTCTTTCTGACATAAAAAGAAACCGCTAAAGAAGCAATAAATCCAAGAAGAGAGACGGTTCCAAATACAATTATATAATTAATCGCTTCGATTGATATAGGGTATGGTAAAGATGGAGTGATCATAAATAAAGAAAAATTGGTTTGTAGAATCAGTAAAACAGACCCAATAGCCAACCCAGCAAGACAACCAAAAAGTGATATTATCCAGCCTTGATACAGAAATATTTTACCAATTTCCTTTTTGGTTAGACCTAAAACCATCATTGTTTTTAGGTTTTTTCTTTTTTCTAAAACCATCATTATTAGTGCTCCAAACATATTAAAAAGCGCGACAACAACAATCAATGAAAAAATAAAATATATGGCAACCTCTTCAGTTCTTAGCATTTTATACAAAGTGCTGTTTTGTTGAACCTTGTCCTCAACCCTAAAGTTTTTGCCGAAAAAACTACTAAGCCCATTTATTTTAGACCGATTTAAAGAATTTTCATAAAGACCTATGGAGCTAACCATACCCTTTTTAAGGTCAAAAAGATTTTTCCCAAAATCAAAATCTGTAAACACTAAATTTGAGTTTAGTTCCTCGTTTAAATTAAAAACACCTGAAACAACAGATTTTCTTGATCTTAAAATATCTTTTTCAGAGAAAACTTGTCCTTTTCCTGGTTTTGGAGAATAAAAAGTCACAGGGTTTAAAGCGTCATTTACAGCAACACCCAGATCATAAGCAAGCCCCCATCCAATGACAACACCACCTTCATTAACCCAACCCCCATCAGTTAAAATAGAGTCTATGTTTTTTCTTGGAAACTTTTCATCCACAGCCCTGACTTCAACAATTTGACTAATGTTCTTTACAGAAAAAAGTGCTTTATTTTCAATAGCCTTGTAATAATAGAAATCATTTTCAGCTAAATAGTCTTGCATTTCTTGAGTGAAAATAAAAGTCTTTCCTTTTTTTGAAGAAATTTTATAATCAGGAGACACACTTGAAATGAACTCAAGACTATAGTTTTTAAGCCCACCAAAGCCAGACAAAACAATAATCATTGCCGCAGAGCTCACAATCACCCCTAAGATTGCAAGAATAGACATGTAGTTTACTGCTGTGTTTTTGCTTTTGGTTAAAAAGTATCTAAACGATATGTATCGAGCAACACTCAAAAATTAATTCTTCAATGGGTTGTCTAACCCCTTTAGTGAGCTTTCGATCTTTTCTATATAATCCAAAGAGTCGTCCAAGAAAAAAATCAATTCAGGAACCTTTCTCAATTGTTTCTTTGCTTTTTGAGCAACCTCATGCCTTATTCTACTTGAAATTTTTGAAACTTCCGCTAGAATTTGAGTTGACATTTCAGAAGGAAAGATGCTCAGGTATATTTTGGCTACAGAAAAATCTACAGTAACAGAAACCTTTGTTACGGACAATAGAATTCCGTAGTTACCCTCTTTTTTTATTCTTTTTTGCAATATCTCTGCAATATCCTTTTGAAGAAGCTTTGAAACCTTTTTTTGTCTAGTTGTTTCCATTTCGTAAAATTAGGACATTTACCGGTTTAAACTAAATAAAAATAAATTTAAGCTAAATTTGTAATGTGATAAATAAAATTGAACACATAGGCATTGCTGTTACAGACTTAAAAAAATCTGAAGATCTTTTCGAAAAATTACTTGGAAAAAAACCTTATAAGAAAGAAGAGGTTGCCTCAGAAGGAGTTGTAACGTCTTTTTTTAAGATTGGAAACCAAAAAATTGAATTATTAAAAGGAAATAATTCGGAATCGCCTATTCAAAAATTTATCGAAAAAAGAAAGGAGGGTGTTCATCACATTGCCCTACATGTGGATAGTATTCAAAAAGAAGTAGAAAGGCTAGAAAATTTGGGGTTTGAATTTATTTCAACTATACCAAAAAAAGGGGCAGATAATAAGATGATTGTTTTCTTGCACCCAAAAACAACAAACGGGGTTCTAGTAGAGCTTTGTGAAGACATTTAAGATGTTTTGTCATTAGCAAAACATTCATTAATATTGCAAACCATTTGGTCCTATAGCTCAGTTGGTTAGAGTAGATGACTCATAATCATTTGGTCCCTGGTTCGAGCCCAGGTGGGACCACCAAAAAACCCCTCATATGAGGGGTTTTTTTATTAGAGTTCTTTTATTAGGAAGGCTAAAAAAGCCTATATTTACCAATCAATTTAAGATCTACAAAATGAGAAAACTATTTTTAATTTCAGCACTATTACTTATAGTCGGCTGCCAACAACAATCTAACATGGACCCAAACATTAATCCATTTTTCCAAGAATGGAACACAGCTTATGAAGTTCCCCCATTTATGGACATAAAAGATGAGCATTATATGCCGGCCTATCAAAAAGGAATGGAAGAAAATTTATCTGAAATTGATGTAATTGTGAACAATCCAGAAGCACCAACTTTTGCCAATACAATTGAAGAGCTGGAAAGAACAGGAAAGCTTCTTACAAAAGTAGCTCGCGTGTTTTCTAATTTAGCAAGCTCTAACACAAACCCTAAGCTTCAGGAGTTACAAAGAGAGCTAAGCCCAATGCTTTCTGCACACTACGATAAAATCTCATTAAATGAAGGATTGTTTAATCGTGTTGAGGCTATATGGCAAGAAAAAGAATCTCTTGATCTTACAAGTGAACAGCGAAAACTATTAGAGGATACAAGAAAGCAGTTTGTAAGAAGCGGGGCATTAATGAGTGAAGAACAAAAAAAGCAAATCACAGAGATTAACTCCAAGATTTCAGGACTCTCAACTTCTTTTGGCCAGAACCTTTTAGCTGAGACTAACGGATTTGAACTAATTCTTAACCTTTCAGATTTGGATGGGCTATCTGACGGAGTAATTGCTGCAGCATTGGACGCAGCCTCTCAAAAAATGGAGAAAGCAGAAACAGAGGAAGAAAAGCAAAGTTATAAAGACAAATATGTATTCACCCCCCACAGAAGTAGTATGTATCCATTTTTAACTGAATCTACACGCCGAGACTTAAGAGAAAAACTTTACAAATCTTATGTCATGCGCGGAGATAATAACAACGAAACAGACAACAAAGAAATTGCTGCACAAATTGCGAAGCTAAGAGCTGAAAGAGCACAAATAATGGGATATAAAACCCACGCTCACTTTGTATTAGACGATAACATGCTTAAAACTCCTGAGGAGGTTTATGATCTTTTAACTAAGTTGTGGAAGCCAGCTGTAAAAAGAGCCAAAGTAGAGGTTGCAGACATGCAAGATGTTGCTGATGCTGAAGGCCAAAACTTTAAAATTGCAGCATGGGACTGGTGGCACTATTCTGAAAAAGTGCGTAAAGAAAAATATAATCTTGATGAATCTGCAATCAAACCGTACCTTTCCCTAGACAATGTTTTAAAGGGTGTGTTTAGTACAACAAACAAATTATGGGGATTAAATTTCACGGAAATATTTGACATTGATCTATATCATCCAGACGCAAGAGTTTGGGAAGTAACGGATAAAGACGGTAGCCATCTAGGAGTTTTCATTGGAGATTATTTTACCCGCTCTAATAAACGTGGAGGAGCTTGGATGAGCAGCTTTAAAGGTCAGTCAAATCTTGACGGAAGAGAGCGCCCTATAGTTGTAAACGTATGTAACTTTCCAGCGCCTGTAGGCGATAATCCAGCGCTGCTAAGTTTTGACAATGTAGTTACTCTTTTTCATGAATTTGGCCACGCCATGCACGGAACACTTACAGACGTTACTTATGGAAGTATGGCAGGAACATCTGGACCAAGAGATTTTATCGAACTACCATCACAGTTGCTTGAGCACTGGGCAAGCGAACCCGAAGTGTTAAAATCTTTTGCTACTCACTATGAAACCGGAGAGCCTATTCCAGACGATTTAATCGAAAAATTATTAAATGCGTCTAAGTTTAATCAAGGCTTTATTAACACAGAATATTTAGCAGCTTCTCTATTGGATATGGATTGGCATACAATTTCTGCAGAAGAAGACCTCAAAGATGCAAACAGATTTGAATCTCAATCTATGAAAAAAGTTGGTTTAATTGATGAAATTGCACCAAGATACCGAACTACTTATTTTGCTCATATTTTTTCAGGAGGATACTCTTCAGGTTATTACAGCTATGTTCACGCGGCAGTACTTGACTCCGATGCCTTTGAAGCTTTTAAAGAAGCTGGAGATGTTTTTGACCCAAATCTTTCTTCAAAACTTAGATCTACAATATATTCAAAAGGATCAACCGAAGAAGCAATGGACTTGTTTGTTCAATTTAGGGGAAGAAAAGCGGAAATAGGACCGCTCTTAAAAGTTAGAGGTTTAGACGGTTCGGAATAATAAATTTAAAAGAACCTTATAGAAATATTCCTTTAATCTTTATGAGTTTTTTCAGAGCTATTTTATTTTTTACCCTTTTCTTGGTAAGCTCAAGTTTGTATTCTCATAATCCAGAAGACTTTGTCATCGCTGAAATAGAGCGCGGACAAATGATTTTTGAAAACGAACAAATTGCAGCTGAATATGGGGCAGCCTTAAAAAGGCAAAGAGCTCGTCGTTTGGCAGCAATGCCTTTTTATAAAAAGTTTTACATTTTTGTAAAGGCAGGGTTTGAACACATTATTCCCGAAGGCGTTGACCATATTCTTTTTGTATTGGGGTTGTTTTTTTCATGCATTACTTTTCGTTCATTGCTATGGCAAGTAACAGCCTTCACGGTTGCACACAGCATTACATTAGTTCTGGCAGCACAAGGATTAGTTCAGCTTAGGGGAGATATTGTAGAAGCCATAATTGCACTATCAATTGTTTGGGTTGCTGTTGAAAACTGTTTATATAAAGAAACAAGTAAGTCGAGATATTGGGTTGTTTTTGGATTTGGCCTATTACACGGTTTAGGTTTTGCAGCACTATTGACTCAGTATGGGCTCCCAAAAGACAATTTTATTTCATTGTTGTTAGCATTTAATTTGGGAGTAGAGTTTGGACAATTAGCTGTCTTGCTTATTGCATTCGTTTTAATTAGGATAATATTAAAGAAAGACTGGTATAGCAATGAAATTAAAATTCCTGCCTCACTAATAATTGCAGCTGTAGGCTTATTTTGGTTTATTGAAAGAGTTTTTTAAGCTAAAACTATAGCAAAACCTGTTTGTTTTATTAAATTTAATTCTATGTCTTTATTTAAAAGCGTTTCCATTTTTGTGATGAGCTTTATGTATGTTTATATTGGAATTAAACACTTTACATCACCTCAGTATTTTTTAAACATAACACCCCCACAAATTCCACATAAACTATTTGCAGTTTATTTTACAGGTCTGCTAGAGATTTTAGGAGGCTTTTTTCTGCTTTTTAATAAAACAAGAAAGTTTGGAGCATATACACTTATCTTTCTTTTAATTATTGTGTTTCCTGCAAACATATACCTATATGTTTCTGAGGCAGCTCAAAACCTCATGGGGATTAGTAAAACACAAGCTCTTGTTAGGCTGCCTTTTCAAATCCCTTTGATTGTTTTGGCTTATTGGCACTCAAAAGAAAACCATCCTAAATGGATGGTTTATTTCTCGTCTGCAGTTTTTATTCCTACAATTTTCTATTTTGCCACTATATAATTATTCAGAGCTTGGATACCAATAGTTGTTTTTTGCATCAACGTCAGGATATTCAAAATCCGGATCAATCATTACCTTTTCAAAAGCCTCTGTGCTTTCCACCAAGAACTTCCAGTCGACATTGTTTTTCCAGACTTCAACAGGGAGAGTTTTTCTAATCTTTTTACCGCTTACGGTAGTAATTTCTAATTTTACTGGCATTGGAATTTCTCTCATATTTTTAACAGTGATATAAGCCCCTTTACTAGGATCCCCTAAAATGTATTGAACATCTGTAATCGCTTGATCAAGCGCCCAGTTATTTAACACCCAGGACCTCCAAAACCAACCAAGATCTTCACCTGAAACATCTTCCATGGTTCTAAAAAAATCATCGGGAGCAGGGTGCTTATAAGCCCAGCGATTGATATACTCTTTAAAAGCATCATCAAATCTCTTAGCGCCTAAAACATTATCTCTTAACAACCACAAAACCATTGCAGTTTTTCTGTATTGTAACCCCATATTGTCCTCGATTAGATTATCAGGAGCGGTAATAGTAGGCTCAACTTTATCAGAGTAAAAACCATAAGTAAACACCATCATGTGTTGATTTGGCTTTCCGGAATAATACTCCCCTTCATTAAACTCTTCAGTGCAAATATCATTTACAAAAGAGTTAAAACCTTCATCCATCCACCCATATAGCCTCTCATTTGATCCAACAATCATCGGAAACCAGTTGTGACCAAATTCGTGATCCGTTACACCCCATAAGCTCTGACCCTTTGACGCATAATAACAAAAAGAGACACCAGGGTACTCCATTCCTTTTACATTTCCCGCAACGTTTATAGCTGTTGGATAAGGGTATTCAAACCACCTTTCTGAATAATGCTCTACGGAGGCTTTGGTATATTCCGTTGATCTTTCCCAAGCATTTCCTCCATAACTTTCTATTGGGTATGCAGAAATAGCCATTGATTTTTTCCCACTAGGCAAATTAATTCTAGCAGCATCAACGATGAATGCTGATGATGAAGCCCAAGCAACATCTCTAGCATTCTCAATCCTAAATTTCCAGGTTATCATTTCTCTTCCAATTGGTCTTGAGTCGGAATCATTAATTTCTTCAGCTGATCTAATCATTACCGTTTCGTCACTTGCCTCCGCTTTTGCCCATCTGTCAAGCTGATCTAAAGTATAGGTTTCAAGAGGGTTTAACAGCTCTCCAGAGCAAACAACAATATGGTCTGATGGCGCAGTTATATTAACATTGAAATCACCATATTCTAGATAGAACTCGCCTTGACCTGTGTAAGGTAAAATATTCCAACCCCTTAAATCGTCATAAACACACATCCTTGGGTACCATTGAGCAACGGTATAAACTTTTCCATTATCTGTTCTAAGGATCCCCATTCTATCAGAACCATAATCAGGTGAAATAAATGAAAAATCAATTTTTAACGAGAGTTTGCCCCCATTTGCCTTTAATGGTTCTGGCAAAATGACCTTCATACGCGTGTCATAAATTTCATATTCCAAATCGATTATTGCACGATTTTTACTTCCTCTTTCAGGGATAATTTGAACAGCAGAGATTTTAAAACCACCATCAAGTTTTTGACCCTTTGATCCGTTTCTGCTTCCAGTCAATGGAATAATAGCATTTCCTCTTGAGTCTTCTTTAAATATATTTTGATCCATATGTAACCACAAAAAGTCTAATTCATCAGGGCTATTATTAGTATACCTGATAATCTCTTTTCCAATTACTATGTCGGAAAGCGTATCTAACTCAACATTTATATTATAATCAGCTCTATTCTGCCAATATTTATGACCTGGCTTACCACTAGCAGATCTTGTTTCCGTTGATGGGGAGCTATAAAATTCTGTTTTAAAGGCTTTAACATAGTTGTATGTTGATTCTTCCGATTTTTGTGAGTTTCCTTTTGGTGAGTAGATCAAAAAGGCTACAATAAGTAAAATTATTTTTTTCATTTTTTATAAAATTAATCAGCTAAATAAAGCGATAATAGTGGGCAAATTTACAAAACTTAAGTCTATAAAAACAAAAACCCCCAGCCTGATTAGAGCTGGGGGTTTTCTATTAACTAAAACTTGATTTAGTCCAGCACAATTGGAGCACCGGCCTCCTCCAAGATTTTCCCTACTTCTTTGACTTTCTCAAAGTAGGCGTCCATTTCAGGTTTTACCCTATTGAACATTTCTTTTGCAATATCAAAACTTTTCATATGCTGCTGTGTTGGCCCATAAGAATTAGGATACCAACCACCTCTCGCAGTTGAAAGTCGATCGCTGATTGTTAAAAAGTCTTTCTCTCCAACCTCTGCTTTAGCTTCACTTCCACCAACCTTTCTTTCAAGCATATTCATAGTTTCTGTTAGCTCATATACAGATTTGCTTGCTTCAGGAATATTGGTTGTTATTTGCATAAGCATTCTTTGGTAGGTTGAAACTCTTGTGTTTGCTTTTTCAAACTTATGTTGATATGAATTCACCACTGATGAAAAACCCGCAAGATTTTTATAATATTGATCATGTTCATCTTCCATAGGGTTGGTTAGAGTTCCAGACCTTATTTTTTCAACTTGTAATTCTACAGGACCAGCAATTTCCGTAACCACTCCATTAACTCTTTTATTTAAAAACAGGTCATAAGTACCAGGCTCTACCTGTCTAGTAATTCCACCATAACCTCTCCAACCTCTTGAGCTTCTTGAAGAAGCTTTAATTGTAGTAGGCATCGATCTGGTTAAATTCCAGTTTACTCTTGAAAGTCCTTTTCTAAGAGGCCCAGAAATTTTAGTAACAATTTCCCCAGCTTTATCTTTTACAACAAGAATAACCTGGTTTTTTTGTTCAGAATTTTCTTTATCTAATTCCTCCCAGCCAGGAAAAGGAATATCTCCATCTTTTTTAGACTTTTCGGATTTTTTCCTTTCTGATTTCATTGATGAAGGAGCGTCTTTTACAAAATATGTAATACTAGCACCATACTGAGGGTTTTTAGCATAATATGTTTGACCACCATCACTACTCGTTCCACCAGGAATTTGATTAAACTGAAGCGCTTTTCTTGGCTTAAAAATTACACCGTCTTTACTCAAAGTCTCCTCACTTAAATCTCTTAAGGCACTATAGTCATCAAGAATATAAAAACTTCTACCAAAAGTTGCTAAGACAAGGTCATTTTCTCTTTTTTGAATTGCAATATCTCTAACAGGAATTGTCGGAAGACCATTAGAAAACTTATGCCATTTTTCACCTTGGTTTAAACTAATATATACACCATACTCAGTCCCAAGAAAAAGAAGGTTTGGATTTACATGATCTTGAACAATTCTCCAAAGCAATGTCCCGTCAGGAATTCCCTCAGAAATAGAAGTCCATTTTTTTCCACCATTTGATGTTTTAAATATATACGGCTTGTAGTCACCAAACTTGTGGTTGTCTAGCAGCACATAGGCAGTTTCAGTGTCATGAAGATCTGCTTTTATGTCATTTACAAAAGCACTTGATGGTGTGTCAGGTAGATTGTCAACTGTCATTTTTGACCAGCTAGCACCCCCGTCTTTAGTATATTGAATTATTCCATCGTCAGTTCCAGCATATAAAATATTTTCATCAATTCTTGATTCAGACAATGATGTAATAGTATTGTAGGTAGACATAGCATAAACATCCCACGCATTGTCAAAACTTTGAGTCCTTCCCATAATTGGAAGCGCAAGCCTTTCTTCATCTTTGGTTAAATCTCCAGAAACTGCAGTCCAGCTATCCCCTCTGTTTTCAGACCTCCAAACTCTTTGTGTACCAAAATATAATCTCTTTGGGTCGTGGTAACTTACAAGAATTGGAGAATCCCAATTAAATCTTTCATAAGGCTCGTCTATACCTTCTTGAGGCCTAACACTAACAGCTTCTCCATTAGTCATATCAATTCTGTTAATATATCCTTGCTGTGACTGAGCGTAAATAATATCTGGATTTCCAGGCTCAGTGGCAGGTTGGTGACCATCACCACCCAATACAACATACCAATCAGCGTTTGAAATACCACTTCTTTTAAATGTTCTTGAAGGACCTCCTTGCGTATTGTTGTCTTGTGTTCCTCCGTAAATATTGTAGAATGGCTCTGCGTCATCAACAGCAAGTTTATAAAACTGTGTTAAAGGAAGGTTTCCTACAAACTTCCAGCTTGCAGAGTCATCAAAAGATTCATAAATACCACCATCTGTTCCGATTAGCATGTAATTTGGATCATTTGCTTTAAATGTCAATGAATGATTGTCAGAATGTTTTTTTCTTTCGGTCATAGTGTAGAAAGTCTTTCCTCCATTGTCTGACACCAAAACTCTTACATTCATCAAATAAATTTTGTCAAAAACATGTGGCGAAGCAACAAGCTCTTGGTAATAGTGAGGCCCTGTACCGCCAGAAACTGTATCGGACATTTTTGACCAACTACCACCGCTATTTTCAGATCTATAAACTGCTCCAGCTCTTTTATCAAGCTCAACAGCAGCATATAATACATTCGGTTGCATAGGAGAGATAGCTAAACCGATTTTTCCTTTGTTTGATCCTGGAAGGCCTTTATCAATTTTAGACCAACTGTCTCCTCCATTAACACTTTTATATAGTGATGTGCCTGGACCGCCACCAATAAGAGCAGCAACATTTCTGTGTTTTTGCCAGCTTGCAGCGTAGAGAATATCTGGGTTTGTTGGATCAATTACTAAATCAGTAACACCTGTCCATTCGTTAATTTCTAATGTATTTTTCCATGTTTTTCCACCATCTGTTGTTTTGAACAATCCTCTTTCACCTCCTGGGCTCCATAAAGGACCTTGAGATGCTACCCAAAGTGTGTTAGGGTCTTCTGGATGAACAATAATTTTGGAAATATGTTCAGATTTTTTTAAACCCATATCTTTCCAAGATTTCCCACCATCTTTACTGTGATAAACTCCGTGTCCAATTCCAACATGTCTTCCACCAACATTTTCACCTGTACCAAGCCAAATGGAAGAATTGTTATGAGGATCAATAGTTATACAGCCAGTTGAATAAAAAGGCATATTATCGGTAAGCGGCATCCAAGTTGTTCCTGCATTTTCGGTTTTCCATACACCACCAGAACCCACAGCTACATACCAAACATTTTCATTTTTGGGATCGATTGCTATATCAGCAATTCTACCCGACATGAAAGCAGGCCCAATACTTCTAAATTTAAATCCATTAAGTGCAGATTTAACAGGATTTTTCGATTTTTTTGACTCCTTAGAGCTTTGACCCACAACAAGATTATGAGAGAAAAGTATAGCTAAGGAAACTAATAATAGCTTCAATGATTTCATACAATTAAATTTTTTGTTTCTGTCCACTCGTTCTGCATTGATCGCAAAACGGTCTACTAAAATACAAAATTTTTTAAATTGTAATTATCTTAAGCCTATTGAAACTCCTGCATTTATAGAGTTGTAATCATTAATGGTATAGTCTAAAAAGAATTTTATCCCTGGGAAATTCAAAGAAACGCCGACATTTTTTTTCAAATAATCAAGTTTATTTTCGATAGAAACAGGATCAGTAACTGAAATTTGAATGCTTTCATTTCCAGAAATAGACGAGCTATAGTTTAAAACATAGTTGCCGTTAATTTTAAATTCGCTTTTCGTGTTAACTTTAGAAATGGACGAATAAATACTGAAAACCTTCAGATCTATTGATCCAACTAGCCCGTAAGAGAAACTGTTTATGTCCAAATTCATTCCTTGATCGCTACCTTGAATTTGTGAATTAACACCAAAATTATACGAACCATTTGTAGAGGAATGAGTAGCTAACATAGCAATGTTTAAAGGCAAAACCTTTCCAGGTTTAAAATATTGCATTAGGTTATGCTTAACCCCAAAACCTAGCGAAGAAAGCTTCGCTCCTTTAAATTTTGACTCGGGTATATATCTTAAAATTAAATCAGTTTTAAAGGGCAGGCCTAATGAGAACTGTATGTTTGGTAGAATCATTCGCCCTTCCTTCAAAATAGAGCCATATCCGTTTGCTGCAGGAAAATTAGCTGAAATTGTGTAGTCTTCACCGGCTGGTTGAAAATCTACACTAAAACTTTCGCTGGTTTCTTGACCAAAAATCGATGGGCTAGTATTTGAACTTGAAGTAAGGTTGTTAAATCCAGCAATCTCAAAGCTTTTTTCAGAGTCAGGAATCTCAACTGCGGAAGCAAAAAAGGTAAGGTCAAAACCAAATTTTTTATGTGTCTTGGCGCTTCTGGACCACCCTTCGTTCATTGAAACCTGAAGAGACTTAAATAAGGGGCTAAAATAATTATTAACCAGAAGATTTTTATCTTCTTCTGAGGCTAATAAGAAATTCTCTACACCAGTTATATTTTGAGAAATGTTGGTTTGAAAAATTAAAAGGGATGTGACAAGAAATAATTTTTTCATTTATTCAAATAATGATTTATCAATTGAGGGAAACAGCTTAAGGGCATTTTTATAGTAAACTTTTTTTAAAACTTCATCGGGAAGGTTTAATCCGTACATTTTCCAAAAAGCATGCCTTTTTCTAAAATAACTAAAGTACTCATCATCAGATTCTAAAACTCTAAAATAGGTGTAAAATTCTTCTTTATTGTAGGAATCCTTACCGAACATAATCCTGTCTTGATAATCAATAAAAAATTGTCTCGCAGTTTTCGGTTGCCTTCCAAGCTCAGCAATCACTGCTCCAAATTCCGTAACAACGTTCGGGTACCTGTCAAGATGTTCGCCAAGTCTTTTCAAATCATTGCCCATCCATCCAAGGTGAGCATTGATAAATGTTGTTTTTTTGTGTCTTTCAAAAATCGTATGCTGTTCCTTGATAATATCTTCAAATGGGGGAATAAAATCTGAATCTCCGTAATACCTATTAGGCTTTTCTTTTAATTCAAACCACCTCTCATTTTGACCATCTTTGTCTTGCCAAAACTGAAAAGGATCAGCGGAGTGGATTAAAACAGGAATACCTAGTTCCCCACAAACCTCCCATATAGGACCAAGCCTTTCATCGTCAACCGCAACCCGATTTCCTTTGGAGTCTTTATTTGTTAAGCCTAAACTTTTGTAGACTTTCAACCCAATTGCACCTTTAGTAACAGCATCCCTTATTATACTTACTTGGTTTTCGATATGATTTTCGAGATCAATGGAATTAAAGTCAACATTTACAAACAAACCAATCCTCCCGGGCTGATTTTCTTTTATGTTCTCTGTTGATTTTTCAAAATACAGATCTTTAGCAGCTTGAGGACCGAACCCAGAACCACTAAGGTTAACAATGTATCCCATATTTATTTCATCCATCTCTGCAATGAGCTCGTTAAGATCCATTAGGGGCATATTCCACAAATGACTGTGAACATCAATGAAAGTGAATTTAGCCTTTTTTATTATCTCCCCTTCAACTTTTAAAGATGACGGGGGATCATAATCCTCAAAGCTCATTATGTTGTTTTTGTATTGAACAGTGTAAATAGCATAATAAATGGATAATGTTATAACGAAAACAAACCCTAATGCTTTAAACAAATTTTTTAAACCAAACATAGACTTATTCTATTGGAATTGACACGGAGGTTTTATCCCACTTAAGGTTCATTTTTAAACCCAAAGAATCTTTTGAGAAGTCTATTGTAAATTGCTCCACGCTCTCCTCTAATTTAGAATTTGAAGGAGCCTTTATGGTTAAAACGTCTTTAGAGTAGTCAGGTTCAGAAATTGCAAAGAATTTGTCAGCCTCTGAGTTTAACACAACTTTCCAGCTTTCAACGTTTGGAATTGTATAAAGCCTGTATTTCCCAGCTTTTACCTTTTCTTTGTTAAAGATAATGTCATTTGAGGTTTCAAATGTCGTAGCAGCATTTGCTCCAGTTCTCCAATAATTTCGAAAAGGTACAAGAGCGCCCTCCTCTTTTGAACCAAATATCAAACGACCGTTTTTATATGGACGACTGTAAATTACCTCAAAGTCTGAATTGTCAGCGCTATAGTTAACAGTTTCTTTCGGGCTAAGCGGAAAAGCTATCATGTAAGATATGTATAAGACAAAAGCCAAAAGTACGGCTCCAAATATTTTTAAAAATGTTTTCATTATTTATGGTTTTAGGTTATTAAATCTAGCAAGATACTTGCCAATCATGTCGTATTCGATATTTACTATGTTTCCGGGCTCTAGATATTTAAACGTTGTGTTTTCATAGGTATAGGGTATAATTGTCACACTAAAGGAGTTTTCTTTTATACCAAACAAAGTTAAGCTAACCCCGTCAATACATATTGATCCTTTTTCAATAACAAGATCTGCCATTTCTTTTTCAAACTCAAACTTAAAAATCCAGCTTCCTTGGTTTAAAACTTTGTCTGTACAAACTGCAGTTCCATCAACGTGACCCTGAACCAGGTGCCCATCCAATCTTTCTCCAAGTTTCATTGCTCGCTCAAGATTTATATGATCTCCTACATTAAAGTTTTTTAAAGATGATTTGTCAAGAGTCTCTTTTACAGCAGTTACAGTGTGCGCGTCGGTTTTTAAATCAACAACCGTTAAACATACTCCATTATGAGAAATACTTTGGTCTATTTTAAGCTCTTTGCTAATACTGCTTTTTACTGTAAAATCAACATTACCCTGGCTGACATTAATATTTGTGATTTTTCCTAAACTTTCTACGATTCCGGTAAACATAATCTCTCGTTAATTTGATAAATTTACAGAAATATTACTAGATAATTATAATTCCCTTGGAAGAACAAAAAATTAAAATTAAAGTTGGTTTTACCTCAGGCGACATGAATGGTGTTGGCACAGAAATTCTTTTGAGTTTATTGGCTGACAATAAACTACTTAGCCTGATTACTCCAATAATATATGCCCCCATAAAGAACTTAAAATATATTTCAAGTCACATAGGGTTAGCTCTTTCTTTTAACAAAATTAATTCACCTAAAGAATCCCAAGAAAACAAAATCAATGTAATCGACAATTTTAAAACGTTTGCAGACGTTTCTTTTGGTGATATGAATAAAGAAATGGGTAAAACAGCTTTCCATTCAATAAAAAATTCAGTTCAGGATTTAAAGGATAAGAAAATTGATGTTTTGGTTACAGCCCCCATTAATAAAGAAGCTATTCACTCTGATAGTTTTAAGTTTATGGGCCATACAGATTACATAGACAGTCAAATTGATGGACGCGCTGTGATGATGATGGTTTCAGATGAATTAAAAGTTGCACTGCTAACTGAGCACATACCAATTGCAAAAGTTACAGAGACAATCACAAAGGATTTAGTCAGAGACAAAATAAAAAACTTACACAATACATTGATTAGAGATTTTCAGATTGAAAAACCAAAAATTGCAATTTTATCTATTGACCCTCATGCAGGAGACGGCGGTGTCATTGCAAAAAATGATCAGGAGGTTACGGTTCCCGTTATAAAAGAGATGAATGACAATGGATTTCTGGTTTATGGCCCATTCTCATCTGATAGTTTTTTTGGGAGTTTAGAATATAAAAAATACGACATAACGGTAGCCTCATTTCATGACCAAGGACTGATTCCATTTAAAACGCTTTCATTTGGTAAGGGCGTTAACTATTCATCAGGTCTGGAGAGAATTAGAACATCGCCAGACCATGGTACAGCTTATAGAATCGCAGGGAAAGGAGAGGCTTCAAAAGATTCTTTTTTAACCTCTATTTTTTTGGCCTTAGACATATATAAAATGAGAAAAACTCACGATAAGTATTCTAAAGACAAACTTTAAAAGCAAAAACAGCTTAATTCAATTCTGCAAATCTGTTTACTTTTCAAGAAAATTTATATATTTGCTCGCCTTAAATTTTTAAAGATGAAGCCCAACAGCAAATATAAAATCGAATTTGCAGGTTTAAAGATTGGAAACCATCAGTTTAATTTTAATGCAGATAAAAAGTTCTTTGATAAATTTAATTTTTCTGATTTTAATGATGTCTCTGTGGACATCGATATTGATTTAATTAAAAAATCAACACTTCTTGAGCTAAATTTTAGCCTTAAGGGAAAAGCAAACGTGAACTGTGATTTGACCAACGAGCCATTTGATTGCATTGTAAAGCATGAGGCAGCTTTAGTAGTAAAGTTTGGACAAGAATACAATGATGAGGACGATGAAATCCTTGTTTTACCTCATGGGGAGCATAAGCTTTTTGTTGATCAGTACATATTTGAATTGATTGTATTATCTTTGCCGCCTAAGAGAATTCATCCTGGTGTCGAAGACGGAAGCTTAAAGTCAGAAATATTAGATATATTGGAAGACCTTAAACCAAAAGAAAATAGTAATTTAGCCGACCCTAGATGGGAGCAGTTAAAAAGTTTAAAAAAATAAAATAGTTTACAATGGCACATCCAAAAAGAAAAACGTCAAAAACTAGAAGAGACAAAAGAAGAACTCATTATAAGGCTGAAATGCCTCAGGTCGCTGTTTGTTCAAAAACAGGAGAAAGCCACTTATATCACAGAGCTTACTGGCACGAAGGAAAGTTGTATTACAGAGGAAAAGTTTTATTAGATAACGCTGCAGAAACGGAAGCTTAATCTAGCTGAGTGATTAACTTTTCTAAACGATCAATTCTTTTTTCTTGATCTCTAAGACTTTCTATTTCCATTTGTTGCTCTTTTAACCTTACATCTTGTTCTTTTAACGCATTGATAAGCACCGGAACCAACCCTTGATAGTTTACAGATTTTATCCCATTGCTTTCTGAAACCAGTTCAGGAAACACCTTTTCTATGTCTTGTGCAAGTAAACCTATTTTTTGCTCCTTATTCTCATCTCTTTTCATAATATAGCTTTTCCCGTCAATTTCTAATAATTTTGACATTGTGCTTCCCAGAGAAATAATATTAGATTTCAGGCGAGCATCAGAGTTTACACTTAAATTCCCTGCAAGAGTAGCATCTCCGTTAAACATTACTATAAATGCATCGCTTCTATTATTTTCATCTGTTCCGTTTCCAATCACAAAAGCGGTGTTTTGTGTATTAAACATAAGTGATTGTTGGTCAGTTGTAACTGACGAGCCTGCTGAGTTGTATTGCCCAATTACTAATGACCCATAATCACTTGCTGTTGTGCTCACACCCATTGCTGCAGAAGCCGTTCCAATTGCTGTTGAAGACCGCCCTATTGCTGTAGCAACGTATCCACTTGCTATTGTAGTTAATCCCATCGCTGTAGAATTTTCCCCAATTGCTTGTGTTGCATCTCCCATTGCTGTAGAATTTTCCCCAATTGCTTGTGAGGCTTCTCCCATTGCTGTAGAATTTTCTCCGCTTGCTGTTGTATTTTCTCCCATAGCTACAGAAGAATACTCGCTTGCCTCTGAATATGCTCCCATTGCTGTAGATTGTTCTCCACTTGCAATTGTCAAATATCCCATTGCAATTGAATTTACACCTTGTGCTTCTGATTTATATCCAATTGCTGTAGAACGAGCTCCAATAGCCTTTGTTTGCCAACCCATTGCGGTTGAGCCAGTTCCGCTAGCTTCTGTGGCTATCCCCATTGCGGTTGAGTTGGATGCAGTAGCATATGTGGTATTACCCATTGCTGTAGATGCGTATCCGTTTGCTGTTGTGTCAGACCCCATTGCTACGGAATAATCACCTGTTGCTGAGGTGCCGGAGCTGTTATCTGTCATTTGTGCATTCATACTAAATGTGATAGTTAATGCTAAAAGTGTAAATAGTTTTTTCATTTTGATTTGTTTTATGTTAAGATACTTACTCGGTTTCATTTAAAAAAATTCTAGATTTTTTGTGAAAATTCTAGATATTTGTTAAAATTTTGCGGAATTCATAAAATAATTAAAAAAATATACTTTGTTTTTATTATTGTTTTTAGGCATAAATTGGTGCAAAAATCCATTTATACATCACTTTTATGCGATTTTTGAATAAAAAAAGGATAAAAGTTGTTTTT
>CACEKJ010000004.1 GCA_902560045.1 uncultured Bacteroidota bacterium
CCAACATAACTTTCATTTTCAAAATCTACAGCATTTGCACCCCAAGTGGTACCCTGATCTAAATCATTTATAATCCATTCACCAATGTTATCAATGGCAAAAGGAGTATAACATTCAAAATTATCTCTCCATACTATAGGTAAGTCATATTCATCAGGACAATCAGCTTCACCAATTGTATTGATCGTTGTTGTTAAAGTATTATTACTTAAAGACTCATCTCCGTCAAGAATACCAGTGACTGTAATCTCATGGGATCCAGCATCGGAAAGATCAAAACTTTGACCAAATGTAAACTGATCTGATTCACCAGGACTTAAGGTTCCAGAGTAAGTCTCTGTAATTGTATCACCAGAATCAACTTGGACAGATAAATCAAAGTTAGAGATAGAATCACTTCCACCATTTTGAATTGTAATTGTAACTAGTTCACTATCTGTAAATTCAGCAGTACCCATAGGTGAATCAATAGAAACTAATGATAAGTCTAATGTCAACACAGAGGGATATGCATTCACAGTTAGAACTTCTGTGCCGTTAGGATCTAACCAATCACTAGCCCTTGAAACCGATTGTCCTCCACCCGTCCAATTTGTGTCCATTCGACCAAAAATATCACCCAAACCGTTATCAGTTGTAGAAACTGTGAGTGAGCACGCAGATTGACCACCAACCTCTTGACCTATAATTCTACCATTGTGATCAAATAATGGGGAACCGGATGAACCAGGTTCTGTTATACCCAGATCCCAACCACCAAAAGCGTCTTTGATTTCCCAAACATATAAAGGGTTACTGTAATTTATTTTATCAGGAGATTGATTGTCTCTTGCAAATTTCATAACATCTCCACCTGGGTGGTGTATTGCAACTGTAAAATCAGGAATCGTACCTGATCTGTCCCATCCAGCGAAAACTCTATCCCAACCAGTCGGAATACTTTGATTGATTTCAAGAAGGGAAAAATCAGAAGGTGCATACTCTGCTCTTTTTGTTGATCCACTAATTGTCATATTCATTGGACCGCTTTGACTTCCCGCAACTGTTGCACACGATGTTGAAGGGCTAATCCATCCAAATAAAAACGAAAAAGTTGAAGCATTTTCTCCTACAGTACAATGCTCAGCAGTAAGAAAGTAAGGAGTTCCATCATTTTCCGTATTATTGATAAGCGCACCTGAACATAAGGAATTATTCATTAGCATCAATCCTACTGACCTTTTATTATGATTTTTTTGAAGCTCCCAATCATCACCAATAGGACAATCAACATCCATATTACAATCGTCAGAATCGTTTAGATCTTTCTGTGACGGGTCATTATATCCGTTTGCATCTCTATATCCATGCGTCGCTTTTGCCATATGAATTCTACCTTGATCTTTAACATTTAACGGCTCATAGTATTCAATCCATACTTTTTCACCTTTAATCAACCAAGTTCCAAGCATACCGCTTTCTTGATTTTGATCAGATGTGTATGCGCCAATTAAATCAGATTGATCATTGTTGTATAAATACATTGACGCTCCTTGTGGCATGTAAAAATCATCAAAAATAAAATTTAATGATAAGGCGCCTGGGGAAGAAATAAGTATTCTCCAAATTCTATCACCATTTTCTAATTCAGTCCACTGACCGTCATCAAAGCCATAATCAACAGAATGTGAATATCCAAACCTCCAAGGTGTTCTTGGCTTACTATCATTAATTTGATCTTCAGCTTTAACCTGATTTAAATCAAAGCTTGGTAAAACTTTTTCTTGTAAAGTATAATTATAATTTAAAGCCCAACTCTTTGGTTCACCTTCATTTGTAACCTGACTAAAAGTAAATGAAAATGAAAAAATTAAAATTAAAGTAAATATGTAGTTTTTCATTTGTAATTTTTTATTTAACTATTATTCTACCTGTTTTATATCCAATAGTAGAATTACCCATTTTTATCATGTATATACCTGCAGATGCATGCGACATATTGAGTCTATAAAGATAAGTATTACCATCAAACTTATCAATGTTATTAAATACTATTGTCTTTCCGCTAACATCATAAACACTAAATGTGATCAGATCACTATAGTCTGTTGTTAATTTAACAGTAAAGTTTTCATTGTCATTTGAGTAAATAACAAACTCTGAATTGGTTAACTCTGTTTCTCCAATTCCTAAAGAAGTTACAATGTTAACCATGTAATCCTCTGTCTCTCCGTAAGTAGTTAATTCACAAGCATCATCTGGAACTCCTGCGTTCCAGTTTGTTTTAACTCTCATTGAATGCATTCCAAGTGGAGCGTCAGCAGGGATTGTAACCTGTGTCGTTTCAGTATAAGTACCACCCGCAGAGCCTTCACCCAATATATAATTATCTAACACAATCTCATCTGTAGTATAATTGTAATCATCATTCATGTCAATCCAAATCTTTACATACTGATTTCCATAACCTGTGGTCATAGTAACATCATGTATACCTCCTTGCTCAACGTTTGTAACTAAGTCTGTAAAGTCTCCATAACCCTCACAGCCTGATGGATTGTTAATATCTAACATTTGGAACAATTGAAGACCGTCTCCAACTCCACAGTTCATGGATGGAGCACAATTTGAGTTGACAACTTGAGTTTCAATTATATCATTATCAGTATTTACATCGCCATCTAGATTTGTGAAAGCTGAAACAGTATAATTTCCAGGGATTGAAAGGTCTACAGTTTGAGCAAATGTATATTCCATTGTTGAATTTCCTTCTAATGGACCTGGTACTGTTTCTGTTACCGATTCTCCGTCTACCTCGTAAGTGATTTCAAAATCTGTTAGAGTAGCTCCTCCAAAGTTTGTAATCTCAACCGTTACAACTTCAGCTGACGATAGTAAAATACCAGATGTTGGTGATATCATTGCTGTAACACCTGTATCAAAAGCAATCAAATGTTCGATTTCAGCTTCATAAGAATCATTTTCAGCATCTTCATCTTCTGTTAAAGATACCGTTGCAACTATCGTATACATTGCTTCTACCGTTGACATATCAGCAGTAGTTGTAAAACTATACTCTGAAGATTCTCCAGAAGCTATGGTTCCTGTGAAAGTTTCTGTAACAGAATCCCCTCCGTTTACAGAATAAGAAACTTCAAAATTAGAAACTTCATTTTCACCAAAATTAAATATCTCAACTGTGATTGTCTCAGAAGCTGTTAAAGTTCCTGTGATCGGATTTGTAATATTTGTAACACCAATATCATAAGCAGCACCTGGCTGAATATTGATCATGTAATCTTCCGTTTCACCATACTGTGTCAATTCACAAGCATCGTCTGGAACACCTGCTTGCCAGTTTGTTTTAGCTCTCATTAAGTGCTCTCCTAACGTAGCTGTTATTGGAATTGTCACTGAAACAGTTTCAGTATATGAACCTCCAGCAGCTCCATCAGCCATTTCATAGTTGTCAAGGACTAACTCGTCTAACGTAAAGTTAAAGTCATCATTATAGTCAATCCATATTCTAACAAATTGATCTCCATATCCCGTTGTCATGGTTACACCATAAGTCTCACCTAGTTCAACATCCGTTGACTGGTCAGTGAAATCTCCGTAACCTTCACAGCCTGATTCGTTATTTATATCCGCAAACTGGAATAACTGGAATCCATCAGCAAATGAACAATCCATTGAAGGTGCACAGTTGATATTTGTAATATCAGCTGAAATAGAATCATTTGATGTGCCTGAGTCGCCGTCTAATGATGTGTAAACCGTTATTGTATAAGAACCAAAAGCAGAAATATCTACAGTTTGGTTAAATGTATATTCTATTGAGCTGTTTCCTTCAAGAGGTCCTGCAACAACTTCTGTCACAGTTTCTCCGTTAAACTCGTAAGTTACATCAAAATCATATTGTGTTGCCCCACCGTAATTGGTTACGGTAACAGTCACTGCTTCTGCAGCAGATAAAAGCTCTCCAGATGATGGAGATATTACCTCAGAAACTCCAATATCGTTTGGATTTAAATGTGTAACATCAACTGTGAGGGAATCATTTTCTGCATCCTCATCTTCAGCAAATGTTGTATATGCTGTAATCGAATACGTTGTACCCACCTCAGACATGTCTGCCGGAGTTGAAAAAGTATGTTGTACTGTCTCCGTTGATGCAACCGAACCTGTATAAGTTTCAGTAACTACTGAACCACCATCAACCTGATATGATACCTCAAAATTAGAAGCCTCATTCTCACCATAGTTGAAAATAGAAACGGTCACTGTTTCATTGTCAGTTAATGTTCCTGTTAGAGGAGAATCAATACTGGTTACTCCGATATCAAATGCATAATTTGCTGCGATTTGAAAAACACCTACGCGATGACTTCTGGCAGGTGAAAAGTATTCGCTAACAAACCAAAATTGTTTATCATTAATCGGATCAACACTCATGTGAGCGTAGTCAGCGTATCTTAAACTTGTACTATTTCCATTGCTAATTACAAAGGTTCCTTCTTCAATTGTCATTTCACCAAGAGGATCATTAGCATATCTTCCCGTATATCTTAACGAAACTGACTCAAAAGTACTCATAGAAGAATACCCTAATCCAATATTACCTTGTAAATCCATTGACATAGATCCCATCCAAGCATGTCTGCCGTCTGGAGCTGTATATGTTCCTTCTTGATAAATTTCCCAGGGCTGTCCATCATCAGATTGACGTAATTCATACCAACGAATAGCAGCAAGTTCTTCAGATCCAATCGCAGCATCAACAACAAAATTAAATATTGCAGAATTGTGAGTTGAAAATTTTCTATACTGAGCCTGGTTCATAATAATTGCCTGGGCAGCATCAATATCAGTCCCGCTAGGTTGAGTTAAATTTGAAAAACTACCCCCATCAAATACACTTGTGAAAGGGGAAGTGGATAATTCCACTGGATTTGATATTTGTGAGTTTGCAGGATTATTCCAATCTACATTAACATCCCATAATTTTAAGTGATCGTTATTTACTCCTGACCATGCATCATCTTGAAGATATATAAGGGTTGCATTACCCGGAGAAGGATGATTATCGTCAACTATATCCAAAATTTGAGCAGAGGCAAATCCGCTTGTTGCTATTGCAGGTATACTAAAAGACTGCATTGATGCAGAGGTATCTCCCGTAAGAATTTTGTCCCTTTCTAGTGCAAATAAATTAGCAGGGTTAATTGTTAAATAATATGCATCTGACCATATTGAATACTTAGGATAATCAGGAAATCCACCTGTTGGGAAAGTATTACTAGAGGCATTATAAACATGCCACCCATCGTTAACAGGATCGTTAGAAACTGATACTGCAAAATTAACCGCGCTATTACCCATTGACGAAATGATATATCGGTCTGCTTCGCTATCATACAATGCAATTGGATCTCCGGCATCTTGTGTAAATAAGTTCCCTAAACCAGCAGCAGGAATGGCTGGAGTACCATCAAGATTATAAATTCTAAACGAGGAATTCCAAGCTGTAATATAATAATCTCTACCTACTTCTCCAGTAGGATCTCCCGGTGTTGCAGTATTTGAGGTTGTCAAAAAGTCTAAAATTGGATTTCTATTTTGCTTTTTATTATTTTTCGAACCCAAATTTAACAAGGGATCAGGCCCTTTGGGTAAGCCTTTCCCAGGAACAACTTTGTTGCCTCTCATTTTTTTATCAGATCTTTTATTTTTGAAAAGATTAGGATCTGATGGAATAAAAGTTCCACTACTAATAAGTTCCTTGATACTAGCAACATATTTGTACTCAAGATTATCAGTTGATGTTACCTTGTAGGTATCAGGTACAGTAGGCAGTGGAGTATATTTTGATTGTGATTTAATTGTAATTGAAAAAAATAAAAGGGTCAAAAACAATAGCGGAAATAGAATGTTTTTCATGTAATAATTTTTATTATCCAGATTGAAGAACCAAAAATATAATAGGTCCTTTTTCGGGTGCGGCAATTTAGTACTTTTAGTGCTAAAAAAAAAGGAGTTTTTGTTAAGATTTAGACAGCCAGTTAGAAATATTTACAAGCTTATCAATTTCAGATTTTAAATCCTTAATCTTAACCCTTTTTTGCTTCATTGTATCTCTATCTCTGATTGTTATCATGTTATCATTTAAAGAATCATGATCAACTGTGATACAAAGAGGGGTTCCAATTGCATCTTGTCTTCTATATCTTCTTCCCACAGCATCTTTTTCGTCATACGAAATGTTATAATGTATTTTTAAATTATCATACAATTTCTTTGCAAATTCTGAAAGACCATCTTTTTTCACTAAAGGCAATATTGCAGCCTTGAATGGGGCTAAAAACGGAGGTATCTTTAAAACAGTTCTTATCGAGTCATTTTCAAGCTTTTCTTCGAAGAAAGAAGAGGATAATATTGCCAAAAACATTCTATCCAATCCAATTGATGTTTCTACTACATAGGGAACGTAGCTTTTATTATCTTCAGGATCAAAATATTTAAGTTTTTTTCCTGAATGAGATTCGTGTTGTGTTAAATCAAAGTTTGTTCTTGAGTGAATTCCTTCTAATTCTTTGAATCCAAAAGGAAATTTATATTCTATATCACAGGCTGCATCAGCATAGTGAGCCAATTTATCATGATCATGGAATCTATAATTTTCTTCAGAAATTCCTAAGGACTTGTGCCAATTCATTCTTGTCTCTTTCCATTTTTTATACCATTCTGATTGTGTTCCTGGTTTGACAAAAAACTGCATCTCCATCTGCTCAAATTCTCTCATTCTAAAAATAAATTGTCTTGCAATTATTTCATTTCTAAATGCTTTACCGATTTGTGCAATTCCAAAGGGAATCTTTTTTCTTGAACTTTTCTGTACGTTTAAAAAATTTACAAAAATTCCTTGAGCAGTTTCAGGACGCAAATAAATCTCTGATGAAGAATCTGAACTTGCACCAACTTTAGTGGAAAACATTAAATTAAATTGCTTAATATCTGTCCAATTTCTGGATCCAGAAACGGGGTCAGCTATGCCTAGCTCATCAATCAATTTCTTCAAAGCTAACAGATCATCTTCTTGAAAACATTTCTTCATTTGCTCAATCGTATTATCAATCTTTTTCTGATTATCTAAAACTCTTTGATTTGTTTTTCTAAATTGGATTTCATCAAAAGAATCTCCAAAACGTTTTTGCGCCTTGTTAATTTCTTTTTGAATTTTTGATTCTATTTTAGCTATATAATCCTCGATTAAAACATCTGCTCTGTATCTAAGTTTTGAGTCCTTATTGTCAATTAAAGGATCATTAAAGGCGTCTACATGACCAGACGCTTTCCATGTTTTTGGGTGCATTAGTATCGCTGAATCTAATCCGACAATATTATCATTCATTTGAACCATCGAAGCCCACCAGTATTTTTTGATATTGTTTTTTAACTCAACACCGTTTTGAGCATAATCATAGACAGCGCTAAGGCCATCGTATATTTCACTGCTTTGAAAAATAAAACCGTATTCTTTTGAATGAGAAACAATTTTTTTGAAGATGTCTTGGTTAGAATTCATTTAACAAAAATATAAAACGCATTTAACAAAGGAATGCTTTTTTTAAAATTATGCGTTTCTTTGTATTGAAGAAAGTAAAATGCTAAAAAAAGTTTCATTATTAATCATATTAATTATTACGGGTTGTGCCAATAGGGGCACTCCATCTGGAGGAGAAATTGATACAGAGCCGCCTATTGTATTGAAAGCCAATCCGCCGAATTATTCAACAAATTTTACAAGTAGTGAAATTGAAATTTTTTTTAACGAATACATCCGTTTAAGTAAATTGCAAACCGAGCTAATAGTTTCTCCACCAATTGAGCCGTTACCCCTAATTATGCCCATGGGCTCTGCTGATAAATTATTGACTATTTCTGATTTAGATTCTTTAAAGGACAACACGACATATAGTTTTCATTTTGGTGAAAGTATAGAAGATAATAATGAAAGAAATTCTTTGTCAAATTTTAGATATGTTTTTTCAACTGGAAATTATATTGATTCTCTCAAAATCAAAGGTTCGGTTAATGATGCTTTTGATCGTGAAATAAGTGAAAATATAAACGTTTTACTATACGAAATAGACTCGTTATTTAACGATTCTGTTGTTTACAAAAGAAAGCCTAAGTATGTTGCAAAAGTTGTTGATTCTACATCAGAATATTCAATACAAAATATTAAAAAAGGAAAATATCTTTTGATCGCGCTTGAAGAAGAAAATAAAGATTATACATTTCAAAGTAAAGAGGATAAAATAGGATTTTCAGGTAACTACATTGATTTACCACAAGATAGTTTGGTAAACATTGAAATATTTAAAGAAAATCCAGATTTCAAATTAGGTAAGCCCAAACAAAAAACAAACAGATCATTTTCTTTTGGATATGAGGGTGATTATGAAAAAGTTAATATAAAAATTACAAATCTAGATTCTAGCAAATACTCAAGTAGAATTACACAAGAAAAAAAATCAGACAGCTTAATTTATTGGGTGAAAACTGAACAAAAATTAGACTCTATAGTCTTCAATGTATTCAATGATAAATTTTCTGACACTTTAAAACTAAACATTAGAGATAGAAAAAATGACTCGTTAGTTTTAAAATCCGAACAAAATAAAACATTAAAGTTTAACGATGATTTTTTAATTAGTGCAAATTTACCTTTAGAAAAAATAGAAAAAAGTAAAATATCTATTTTGAACCAAGACTCGTTAAATATAGATTTTGAAACAAAACTTGATTTAATAAATAACCATTACAGTTTTATTTTTGAAAAAGAAGAAGAACAAGAATATAATATAAATTTATTACCAGGTGCAATAACCGATTTTTATGAAAATCAAAACGACACCTTAATATATAAACTCAAGACAAGAAAATATGACGATTATGGTAATCTTGAATTAAATCTTATCAATTCTAAATTTCCAATAATTATTCAACTTGTATTATCAACAGGTGAAATAAAATATGAAAAATATGAGGTTGATAATTCAAAAATAAATTTTGAATATATCGATCCAGGAAAATACTATATCAGGATAATATATGATCAAGATAAAAATGGAAAATATACAACCGGAAACTACTTACGTAAAATTAAACCTGAAAAAGTAATCTATTATCCAGATGAACTTGACGTTAGATCTGGATGGGATTTAATACAAGAATTTATATTACAATAATTATTTTTTGACAGAGGCTTTCATTAACTCTCTATTCATTCTAGCAATATTATCAAGTGAAATTCCCTTAGGACACTCTACTTCACAAGCTCCGGTATTTGAGCAATTTCCAAAACCTTCCAAATCCATTTGATTTACCATATTTATGACACGTCTTGATGCTTCTGTTTTTCCTTGGGGGAGTAGAGAATATTGAGAAACTTTGGCTCCAACGAATAACATGGCTGATGAATTTTTACACGTAGCTACACACGCTCCACAACCAATACATGTTGCAGCATCAAAAGCGGTATCAGCATCATCCTTATTAATCGGAATTGAATTTGCATCTTGTGTATTTCCAGATGTGTTTACCGAAATGTAGCCGCCTGACTGCTGAATCCTATCAAAAGCACTTCTATCAACCACCAAATCTTTTATAACCGGAAATGCTTTAGCTCTAAATGGCTCAATAAATATAGTATCACCATCTTTGAATTTTCTCATATGAAGTTGACATGTAGTAATTCGCCTGTCAGGTCCATGTGCCTGGCCATTTATAAATAATGAGCACGAACCACAAATACCTTCCCTGCAATCATGATCAAACGATACAGGTTCTTCATCTTTAGAAATCAAATCAGCATTTAATACATCTAACATTTCTAAAAATGACATATCAGGAGAAATATCATCAATATCATAGTTAACTATACCTCCCCTAGATTCTGCATTTTTTTGTCTCCAAATTTTTAGTGTAAGCTTCATTGTTTTCTATTTATAGCTTCTTTCTTTAACCTCAATATTTTCATATTCTAATTTTTCTTTGTGAAGAATAGCATTCTTGGGTTCACCAACATATTCCCATGCAGAAACAAATTGAAATTCTTTTTTTCTAGTTGCTTCCCCTTCTTTGGTTTGATACTCATCCCTAAAATGTCCACCGCACGACTCTTCTCTTTCCAATGCGTCTTTTGCAAAAAGCTCGCCAAGTTCTAGAAAATCGGCCACTCTCCCAGCTTTTGCTAATTCTTCATTAAATTCGTTCTGTTCACCTGGAACTTTTACCTCTTTGTAAAAATCATTTCTTAATTCAGAAATTTCTTTTATTGCAGATTCTAAATCTTTTTTATTTCTAGCCATTCCGCATTTATTCCACATAATCTTTCCCAATTTTTTATGGAAATAATCTACAGATTTTGAGCCTTTATTATTTATTAAGTGATCTAACTTTTCTTTTGCATTATTTTCAGCTTCAATAAATTCCTTTGTATCATTTGCTATCGGACCCGTGGATATGTCATCAGATAAATAGTCTCCTATTGTATAAGGAAGAACAAAATATCCGTCTGCTAAGCCTTGCATCAAAGCGGAAGCTCCTAATCTGTTGGCACCATGATCCGAAAAATTGGCTTCACCAATTGCATACAAGCCAGGTATGGTTGTCATTAAATTGTAATCTACCCAAATTCCACCCATCGTATAATGTACAGCAGGGTAAATCATCATTGGGGTTTCGTATGGATTTTGATCAACAATTTTTTCATACATCTGAAATAAATTTCCGTATTTTTTCTTGATTATTTCCTTTCCTAACTTTTCAACAACTTCAGAATTTGAATCATCCAATCCGTTAATTAATGCTTGCTCTTTCCCGTACCTTGTTATAGCTGAAGCAAAATCTAAATAAACCGCTTCTCCGGTTTTGTTAACTCCAAAACCTGCATCGCATCTTTCTTTTGCAGCCCTTGAAGCCACATCTCTAGGAACCAAATTTCCAAAAGCTGGATATCTTCTTTCTAAAAAATAATCTCTATTTTCCTCTAAAATTTCTGTCGGACTTAATGAGCCATTTCTAATAGACTCAACATCTTTGATATTTTTTGGAACCCATATTCTTCCGTCATTTCTTAAGGATTCAGACATTAAAGTTAATTTGGATTGATGATCTCCAGAAACTGGAATACATGTTGGGTGAATTTGAGTAAAGCACGGGTTGGCAAAATAAGCACCCCTTTTATGTGCCTTCCAAGCGGCAGTTACATTACTTCCCATTGCATTGGTTGATAAATAAAATACATTTCCGTAACCGCCGGTAGCTAAGACTACTGCATGAGCTGAATGTCTTTCAATTTCACCATTAACAAGGTTTCTTGTTATGATTCCTCTAGCCTTACCATCAACTAAAACAACATCAAGCATTTCATGCCTATTGTACATTTCAATTTTACCACGAGCAATTTGCCTATTCATAGCTGAATATGCACCAAGTAATAATTGCTGTCCTGTCTGACCCTTAGCATAAAAAGTTCTAGAAACTAAAACTCCACCAAAAGATCTATTATCTAATAATCCCCCATAATCTCTAGCAAAAGGAACACCTTGAGCAACACATTGATCAATAATATTAGCCGAGACTTCAGCAAGACGATAAACATTTTCTTCTCTAGATCTATAATCTCCACCTTTAACTGTATCATAAAAAAGTCTGTAGATAGAATCTCCGTCACCTTGATAATTTTTGGCAGCATTAATACCTCCTTGAGCTGCAATTGAGTGGGCTCGTCTAGGTGAATCTTGGAAACAAAAAGCTTTGACATTGTATCCAAGCTCAGCCAGTGTAGAACAGGCGGAACCGCCAGCTAGACCAGTACCAACTACAATTACATCAATATTTCTTTTGTTTGCTGGACTAACAAGATTAATGGAATTCTTATGATTGGTCCACTTTTTTTCAATAGGGCCATTGGGCAATTTAGATTTTAAATAATCAGAAAAAGAGTCATTCTTAACTGTTTTAAATAACTCTTCAATATCAAAAGATTTAACTTTATCCTTAAGAATTTTATTTTTCTTTTTATACTGAGGATCAGTGTATTTAATAGGTGTTCTGTCGGGAGATTTATGCCAGTCAGAATTCCAATCTTTTAACTTGCATTTAACGCCTGTACTCTTTTTTATGATCTTGGTTTTTTGTGTGATTTCACATTTGTGATAATACCTAATGCATATCATTAACTCGTCTGATGGTTTGTATTCAGATTTAGGACGCCTGTAGTTTAAAGAGTACGTTAATTTCTTTTTTGACATTTCTAAATTTTAAACAAAAATACTAATAATTTGATTTGAAATAAAAATTTTAACAAAAATATTGTAACACATTTTGTAACACGGTGATAATTAATATATTAGCTTATTTATATGATTAATTTATAACACTATTGTAACACTTTAAATATGTTTTAATGAGTGAAATGATGGAAAATTGCAATAAAACAAAAACCCAATGGAATGCCAACACTATAAATCACACTAAGATTCTTTACAGATGAAGCATAAGACTTATTTGCACCCATAGATTTTAAAGACGATGAAAAACCGTGAAGCAAATGAAGGGATAACAAAACAAATGAAATACAATAAAAAATAACTCTTCTAATATCTTCAAATTTGTGAACTAATTCTTCGTAATATCTATTAGGATCTTCAGGTTTGAACTCAATATATTTATAATTCATTTCTGGAAACCAAAAATCTATAAAATGTAATACTAAGAAGGAAAGTATAACTAAACCACTCCAAATCATATTTCGACTCATCCATGTAGAATTTGCCCCACCCCTTTCTTTAAAATATTCATACTTGCTCGCTCTTCTGTTTTGAATCTCTAGGTAAAAACCCATTACAAAATGAAAAATTACACCCGCTATTAAAACAGGTTGTAAAACAAATTGAACCAAAGGGTTTGTCCCCATAAAGTGAGATAGCATATTAAAAAGATCTTCACTAAATACTGATGTTATATTAATTAAAAAATGCTGAAGAAGGAAAACCATAAGAAAAATGGCTGAAATTGCCATTGCAACTTTCTTTCCGATTGAGGTTGATATGAAATTCTGCATCATTATTTATTGTAACACAAAAATAAGCACGATTCGATTCATAGGCAAAAAATTAATACTTTAAATATCTTAATATTATCTTTGGTAATGATAAATCAAATTAGATTAAATGAAGTATCATAAAATAGATTCAAAATTATTTGTAAAAAACAGAAAGAATTTCATGTCTCGAATGAAAAAAAATAGCATTGCTTTTTTTAATTCAAATGATATTTATCCTGTTAGTGCTGACTCTACATTACCGTTCGAGCAACACAGAGATATTTTCTATTTGAGTGGTGTTGATCAAGAAGAAAGTGTTTTAATGTTATGTCCTAATGCCTCAAATCCAAACCACAGAGAGGTTTTGTTTTTAAAAGAAACCGATGATCATATTGCGGTTTGGGAAGGGCCAAAACTAAACAAGCAACAGGCTTATGAAACAAGTGGGGTTAAATCAGTTTATTGGCTTGATGAAATTGAGAAAATAATTGACGAAGTTGTAAATGAATGTGATACTATTTACTATAACCATAACGAGCATTATCGGGCGAAAATCGAGATGGAAACAAGAGAGGAAAGGTTTAATAAATGGCTTGAAAACAAGTTTCCAAAAAAAATAAAAGAAAGGAGTAATCCAATTCTTCAGCATTTTAGGGCTGTAAAAGACCCTATTGAATTGGGACTCATCCAAAAAGCGTGCGACATTACAAATATGGGTTTTAGAAGAGTCTTAAACTTTGTAAATGATGGGGTGTGGGAGTATGAAATTGAGGCTGAATTTATACACGAGTTTTTAAGGAATCGATCTAAAAAATTTGCATATACTCCAATAATTGCATCTGGAAATAATGCTAATATTCTTCACTATATAGAGAATAACAAACAATGCAAAAACGGTGAGTTAATACTTATGGATGTAGGTGCAGAATATGCAAATTATTCTAGTGACATGACCAGAACAATTCCTGTTTCGGGTCGTTATACAAAAAGACAAAAGGATATATACAATGCGGTTCTCAGGGTTAAAAATGATGCAACAAAAATGCTCATCCCGGGTGCAGATTGGAAAGAGTATCATATTGAGGTGGGAAAGTTAATGACCTCAGAATTGCTTGGGCTTGGTTTGTTAGATAAATCTGATATTCAAAATGAGTCAAAAGAAAAACCAGCATATAAAAAGTACTTTATGCATGGAACATCACATCATATGGGGCTTGACACGCATGACTATGGCTTATTGGACGAGCCAATGGTTGAAAATATGGTTTTCACGGTTGAACCTGGAATCTATTTACCAGAGGAGGGATTCGGGGTTAGATTAGAAGATGATGTGGTTGTTCAAAATAGCGGTGAACCGATTAATCTTATGAAAAACATCCCCATAGAAATTGAAGAAATTGAAGATTTAATGAATAATTAATTTCTTAGTTAATCTATCAGTTCCTGATTCTAATTCGACAATATAAATACCGGTAGCCATCCCAATTGTTGAGATTTTTTGTATCCCCATATTATTTTGTAGAGTAGTGGATAATACTTCTAAACCTAGAATGTTATATAAACGAAACTTGGTTTCATTTGGTTGAGTAGCTAATCCTTCAATAGTGATGTAGTTAGCGTCTATTTCCTTGTATGCATTCAACATACTAATTGATACTTCACCATTACTCATTGTGTCTGCAGTCATGTGTATGAAGAATCTTCCAACACCTTCTAAATCACTTGTAGGTGCGTAAACAAAATCAGACTCATAAAGATTTGTGAAGGTCCCTTCCTCAATATCTTCCAAATACAAATTTGGATCAGGAATTGTTGATGTATGAAGATTAATTCTAAACTCCTGACCAGCAGATTGATTAATAACGAGTGGAACAACCACATTTTCCATGGCATCAAGCCCCATGGCATTAATTGCCATTCCATAACCTTCATCCTCCTCAACCAATCTAGTCATAATTGAAGCTGATTGAGAGTAACTTCCTGCATCCCACCCCGGATCTAGAGCTAGTGTAAGATCATTGCCAAAGTATAATTTGGTATTTCCAACAGCATTACCACCGTTATATATTCTTAACACAACCTCAGTATTTTCCATATTGTCACCAGAGATAAAATCATCTCCTGTTGAAGTTGTTTGCATTTCTTCTTTGAATGTAATATTGGCAGCTGTTGTACTTCTTGCGGCAACAAAGAATCCTTGACCAGGTGCTATTTTTGATGACGAAGTGTTATTATAAATAGTATAATCAGATCCATTTGAATTATCAGCATCATAGCCATATACACCAACATATGAAGCGTCAATTACGTCGTCATTAACTTGTAAAAATGTATTTGAAGTGGAATTAGGCCCAATTGTAATAAATGATGGATAGGGATTTGATATTAAATTCCAACGGCGCCCTGATTCGTCAGTAAAACTTTCAATGGCAATTGTTTCTGTTGCATCTGTGTCAATCGTTCCTGTAAATGCCATTGTTGCACCACTGTCCGTAGCCATTTGATAACCTTTTCCAGGCGTGAACTGGGTTGTACTTACGTTTGATGTAGTATAGTTAGCCCATGTGTTGTTACTAGGATCATATGTTCCAATTGCATACTCACCAACATCTCCTGCGCCACTACCATTTCCAGTTGCTAAAGGAGAATCATTGGTAGTCGCAAAAGAACTGATTTGTAATCCATTAACAGGCGAACCAATTAAATCCCAGCCTGTACCTCCACTTAATGAGTTTACATATCTGTTATATGTAATATTTCCCGATGAGGTTCCCTGAACAATTATTGAAGAAAATTCATTACTATCTGAATTTAAAGTTACCGTTCCTCTATTAGTAAAGTTTCCAGCAACAGTAAGATCATAACCCTTGTTTATTGTCAATGTCGCAGAAGTATTTACAGTGATGTTTTTTGATGACGCACCGGTATTTGAAATTTCAGGGTAGCGAGTTGCACCCGTAGGAATAATAACATGCACATCAGATGTAGGTACGTATCCAGTTGACCAATTTGATGCAGTATTCCAATCAGTTGTAGCTGCTGTTTTTTTCCATATGGTTGTATGAAATTTTGGAGTCCAATTAATTCCTGTTGTCCAAGATTCACCAACCTCAAATGCACCAATATCTGCACCTGAACCTGCATTTGTATGTGGAATAAGTTCATCCATCTGTCTGGAACTTCCTGTAATTGGTGTATAATTGAAATTCGATGAAGGCCCATAGGTGGCGGAGCCTGTCGGGGTACTTGATAGAGTAACTCCTTGATCAATAATCGTGTTACTTGTAGGATGATAATCAGATTCAGATTTGCCATCCGATGAATCATAATTTATTAAACTCTCAACATCTGCATTGTAAGTTACCCCTGTCCTTGAAATATTTATTTGATCTATGTTGTTTTGTGCACTTCCTACTCCTGCTGTTGCATTATAATAAGTGTCACCGTCTACACATGCCCTCCAAAAATCATCATCGGTATCCTCGGGTGTACTGTTCTCATCTTTCAAATATCCATAATTTGAACCACCATTATTTCCAGCTATTGGCATGGGGCTATTTGCCGAAAGTGAAAATGTTGTAGCACTTCTGTGAGCCCCTATTTTTTCAGCAAGATTGTTAAACAGCCAAGTATTTGTATTCGAACAATCTTCAGAAAGAATGACAATATCATTTTTATTATTTTGAGTATTAATAATTGTGTTATGAGCAATAATTTGATTATTGCCTTTTATCATTAAACCGTTGGTATTGTCAGCAATATTGTGATGCATGATCCCATAACTTCCAGCTGACGAAGCATCACCTCCAGGCGCGTCATATCTGAAGGCATATTTTTCGGTATCATAGACATAATTATGGTGAACAACAGAACCAGAAACATTAGCTGATGTACCTTGAAATACTGCTCCATCAGATTGTAAAAGACCAGTATTTGTAATATTATTGTAACTAAATATAGATCTTTCACCAGGTAGAACTGTAGCAGAAGCTCCGGTAGTATGAATTGAATTATTGTCAAAAATATTATCATCACCAGTGCATAATATAGATACCATCAATGATTCAAGATCGGAAACACTCCAATCAATATGATGAAAATAATTATTCTCTATTGTATTGTTATCACCCTTGATTCTTAAAGCTTCTCCTTCAGAATATTCAAATAAACATTTTAATATATGATTGTTATCAGCATTTCCTTCAAGTTCTGTAACATTTGGGGTACCTACTCCGTTAGTTGTTCCTAACATTCTCTTTGAAGCACTAGGAAAATAAAAATTACATTCTTCTATAATATTGTTATCAGAATTACCGGACATTAAAAAAGTCGTAGCAAAAAAGTTAATCCCCTTTAATTTAACATAATTTGCAGCACTGAAAGTCACTCCGTAATCTGTTGTTTTTGCTTTAATTGACCTATTTGAAGGATCAGATCCATCATCAGGGAAAAGGTATAATATATTATTTGTTTTATCGTGAAACCACTCATTATTGGTATCAATAAATTCTTTTTTTCCCTCAAAAAAATAATAATGATGCTTTGTTTTATAGTTTCCAGTAAGATCTGATGAATTATAAGTTATAACATCACTAACTAAATTATGATTACTAATTTCCACGGTCGAAGTTTTAAATGAACCAATATTTAAAATTCCAATAGAACCACCTAAATCAATTGATCCTGGGTCGTGAACGCTGGTGTCGATTGTTAATGATCCATTTGAGCTGCTACCTTCTATTCCCTCAGCCCATGTTGAATGAGAAAATATAGAATCATCGTTAAACTGAGCATTTGGCCACCTTGCATTCACCATTAGTTGATCATCAACAAAAAGTTGTGTAATATCTCCGGTGTAAGACAATTGATAAGCACCAGAAACATCATTATAAGTGCTCCAAGTTCCAGTCACATCAACTGTACCATCAATCGTAACCACCTCATTGTTATAATTTTGAATGGTAATTAAATTTCCTGAAGACCCGTCTTCATCAATAGTGATAGTTTCACGATAAGTACCTTCTCTTACATATAAAATGTCACCAGCTGTTAACTGATCAATTGCATGCGCTAATGTTTCGAAAGGAGCTGCTAATGATGTTCCTGCATTACTGTTACTACCACCCGAAGCAGAAGGTGCAACATAATAAGTTGTTTGCGAAAAAAACTGAACAAACGAAAAAATTAAAATATATGTAAGCAGAAAGTTTTTTTTCATAGCTAATTTTCTTTGGAGCCCCAACCTCTAGATTTTAATTCAACAACTGAATCATTTCTCAATACCAAGTTAGTTCCTGCATTTTCTTCTTTAATATATCCAATCACTGTAAAGTTTGGATTACCCTTAATTTTGTCATAATCCTTCTGTGAAATAGTCATTAAAAGCTCATAATCCTCCCCTCCGTTAAGCGCTAATGTTGTAACATTCAACTTAAATTCTTCACATGTGGAAATTAATTGTGGATCTAACGGTATTTTATTTTCGTACAAATCACAACCTACTTTACTCTGCTTACAAATATGTAAAAGTTCCGAAGAAAGACCATCGCTTACATCTATCATAGATGTTGGTTTAACTTTTAAATCTTCCAATAGTCTAACTACATCTTTTCTGGCTTCAGGTTTTAATTGTCTTTCTATCAAATAAGTGTACTGATCTAAATCTGGTTGATTTTTGGGATTAACCTTAAATACTTCCTTCTCTCTTTCTAAAACTTTCAAGCCCATAAACGCAGAACCCAAGTCACCAGAAACAACAATTAAGTCATTTGGTTTTGCCCCGTTTCTGTAAACAATATCTTTTAAATTAGCCTCCCCAATTGCGGTTACTGAAATTGTTAAACCTGTAACAGAAGATGTTGTATCTCCACCAACGAAATCAACATCATATTTTTCACAAGCCAAAGTAATTCCAGTGTACAATTCCTCCATAGCCTCTTGAGTAAATCTATTTGAAATTGCAATAGATACGGTTATGTGCTTTGCAATCCCATTCATTGCATAAATATCAGATAAATTAACCATGACCGACTTGTAGCCAAGATGTTTTAAAGGCATGTAAGAAAGGTCAAAGTGAACTCCTTCAACTAAGAAGTCTGTTGAAACAAGGACTTTTTTTGATTTGTAATCCAAAACAGCAGCGTCATCGCCTATTGATTTAATGGTTGACTTGTGTTTAATTTTTAAATCCTTGGTTAAAAGATCAATCAGGTTAAATTCTCCTAAATCCTCTAATTTTGTTAGGTTTTTATTTTTGTTTTCTAACATGAGTGCAAATTTACATTCTTTTCGTTAAAACTATGTTAATCAAATCAGGAATATTGTCATTTTTAATAAAAAAAATGTGGTTATGTTGTATATTTGTTGTTCGATTAAATTTAGTGGAGTGATTAGTATTTCAGAAGTTGCAAAAAATAAGGTGATTGAGTTGATGAAAGACGATGGTTTTAACTATTCATCTGACTTTGTTCGAGTTGGTGTTAAAAGTGGTGGTTGTTCTGGTCTTTCATATGAGATGAAATTTGACAATCAACTTGAAGAAAACGATAAAATTTTTGAGGATAATGACATTAAAATTGTAGTCGATAAAAAGAGTTTATTGTATCTAGCTGGTACTACTTTAGAGTATTCAGGCGGATTAAATGGCAAGGGGTTTGTATTTAGCAACCCGAATGCAAATAGGACCTGTGGATGTGGAGAAAGTTTTTCATTATAAAAAATTATGAGTAAGTATACAGAAGATGATTTAAAAAAGGAATTAGAAACTAAAGAATATGAGTATGGTTTCTATACAGACATTGAGTCTGACACACTTCCTGTAGGTCTAAACGAAGATATTATTGTGGCTATTTCTAAGAAAAAAGAAGAACCAGATTGGATGACGGAATGGAGATTGGATGCATTTAAAAAATGGAAAGAGATGAAGGAGCCTGAATGGGCAAATGTTAAATATGAAAAGCCTGATCTTCAAAAAATTTCTTATTATTCAGCTCCATCTAACAAACCAAAATACAACAGCTTAGACGAAGTTGATCCAGAATTACTGGAAACCTTTAAAAAGTTGGGTATTTCTGTGGATGAACAGAAAAAACTTGCAGGGGTAGCAGTTGATGTTGTAATTGACTCTGTTTCTGTTGCTACATCTTTTAAAGACACATTAAGTGAAAAAGGGATTATTTTTTGCTCAATGAATGAAGCAATCAAAAAACATCCTGAACTGGTAAAAAAATACCTCGGCACTGTAATACCTAAAACTGATAATTATTATGCAGCATTAAATTCTGCTGTTTTCAGTGATGGATCTTTTTGTTACATACCAAAAGGGGTAAAATGTCCAATGGAATTATCAACTTACTTCAGAATTAATGAAGCTGGAACAGGTCAATTTGAAAGAACACTGGTTGTTGCTGATAAAGGAAGTTATGTAAGCTATTTAGAAGGTTGTTCCGCTCCAAGCAGAGATGAAAACCAATTACATGCAGCTGTTGTTGAACTTATTGCTCTTGACGATGCTGAAATAAAATACAGTACTGTTCAAAACTGGTTTCCCGGAGATAGTGAGGGTAATGGTGGTGTATTCAATTTTGTAACAAAAAGAGGATTATGTGAAAACAATGCAAAAATTTCTTGGACACAAGTTGAAACCGGAAGTGCAGTAACATGGAAATATCCTTCGTGTGTTCTTAAGGGTAAGAACTCAATTGGAGAATTTTATTCAATTGCAGTTACTAATAATTTTCAACAAGCAGACACGGGTACTAAAATGATCCACATCGGAGAAAATACTAAGTCAACAATAATTTCAAAAGGTATATCAGCTGGTAAATCACAAAACAGTTATAGAGGACTTGTAAAAATAAACCCTAGAGCTAAAAACTCAAGAAATTTTTCACAGTGTGATAGTCTTTTAATTGGAAATGAATGTGGTGCACACACATTTCCATACATTGAAACAAAAAATAAATCTGCAAAAATAGAGCACGAAGCAACAACCAGTAAAATTGGAGAAGATCAAATATTTTATTGTAATCAAAGAGGAATTGATACAGAAAAAGCCATAGCACTTATAGTTAACGGATTTAGTAAAGAGGTTCTTAATAAACTCCCGATGGAGTTTGCAGTGGAAGCACAAAAATTATTAGAAATAAGTCTTGAAGGCTCAGTAGGATAAAAATATATTATGTTAAAAATTAAAAATATACACGCAAAAATTGAAGACAAAGGAATTCTGAAAGGAATTGACCTTGAAATTAAAGCTGGTGAAATTCATGCAATCATGGGGCCTAATGGATCCGGTAAAAGTACACTAGCGTCTGTCATAACGGGTAAGGAAGAATATGAGGTAACTGAGGGTGAGATTCTATTTGAAAACGAGGACTTAGAGGAAGTATCACCTGAGGAAAGAGCACATAAAGGGATATTTATGTCATTTCAATATCCAATTGAAATTCCTGGGATCACGACTACCAACTTTATCAAAACTGCGATTAACGAAACAAGAAAAGCTAGAGGTGAAAATGATATGCCTGCAAAAGATATGCTTAAAATGTTAAGAGAGAAATGTGATCTGTTAGATATTGATCAAAAATTTCTTTCTCGCTCAATAAATGATGGCTTTTCGGGTGGAGAGAAAAAAAGAAATGAAATTTTTCAAATGGCTATGTTAGAACCCAAACTTGCAATACTAGATGAAACGGACTCAGGGCTTGATATCGACGCATTAAAAATCGTTGCAAATGGAGTAAATAAATTAAAGAGTAAAGACAATGCAGTTTTAGTAATTACTCATTACCAAAGGCTTTTGGATTATATTGTTCCTGATTATGTTCATGTGTTATTTGACGGTAAAATTGTCAAGTCTGGAACAAAAGATTTAGCTCACGAATTAGAGAAAAAAGGTTATGACTGGATAAAAGAGGAAGTAAATAAGTAAACATGTCACAGCTTAAAGAAAAATTATTATCGTCTTTTATCGCATTTGAGGAACAAAAAAATATTGACTCATATGTACACGGAATAAGAACAAAAGCAATCAAAAAGTTTGAAAAAGAGGGTTTTCCGACAAAAAAAATGGAAGCCTGGAAATATACTTCTCTTAAAAAGACACTCAATTACGACTATAAATTATTTCCTACTGCTACAGAAACTTTAGAATTCAAAGACATTAAAGACTTTTTAATTGATGATATTGAGTCATACAAAATAATTTTTGTTGACGGAAAATATTGCTCTCATCTTTCTGAAACAACTCATGACGGTATGGATATCTGTATTCTATCCTCTGCGCTTTCTCAATCAAAATATGATCTAGTAATTGAAAATTATTTTGATAAAATTTCTAAAAAAGACGGGATAACATCTTTAAATACAGCGTTTTCAAGTGAAGGTTCTTACATACATATTCCAAAAAATGTACAAGTTGACAAGCCTATTCAAATAGTTTATTTTTCAACAGGTAAAAATGAATCAGTCCTTTATCAACCTAGGAATTTGATCGTTGTTGATGAAAATTCACATGTTGAAATTATTGAAAGACATCAGAGTTTAAGCAGCAACAGTATTTTAGTTAATAGTGTGTCTGAAATATATTGCAATGAAAGGTCAATTGTACAGCATTATAAAATTCAAGATGATAACAGAAATGCCTCTTTAATTGATAACACATTTATAAGTCAACAAAGAAATAGTGACTACACGCTTCATACATTTTCTTTTGGAGGTGAATTAACAAGAAATAATCTTAGCATTTTCCAAAATGGTGAAAGAATTGAATCAACAATAAAAGGAATTACTATTATTGGAGAAAATCAACATGTTGACCACAACACTCTTATTCATCATAAAAAACCAAATTGTAACAGTTATCAAGACTATAAAGGGATTTTTGGTGAGAATTCTGTTGGCGTTTTTAACGGGCAAGTACTGGTTGAAAAAGAGGCTCAAAAGACCAATGCCTTTCAGGCAAATAATAATATTTTAATTTCAGATAAAGCAACAATCAATACAAAACCACAGCTTGAAATATTTGCTGATGATGTTAAGTGTTCTCATGGATGCACAGTAGGTCAACTTGATAAAAATGCTCTTTTTTACTTAAGATCTCGTGGTATTCCAGAAAAAGAAGCTACTGCATTACTTATGTTTGGTTTTGCAAATAAAGTATTAAGCAGTGTTAGTATTCCTGAGGTCAAAACAAGAATCAATAATATTATAGCCAAAAAACTTGGGGTTAAAATAGGATTTGATATTTAAAATGGAAATTTTAAAAAACATAGAGTCAATTAGAAAGGATTTCCCAATTCTAAACACGAAAGTAAACGGTAATCAATTAATATATTTTGATAATGCAGCAACTTCACAAACTCCTAATTGTGTAATCAAATCCATTTCAGATTATTATAAAAGTCTTAATTCAAATATCCACAGAGGTGTCCATAAATTAAGTCAATTAGCTACTGATAAATACGAGGAATCCAGAAAAAAGTTTAAAGAACATTTTAATGCAAGCAGTACTACTGAAATTATATTCACCCCAGGAACCACTCACAGCATTAATCTTATTTCAAACGGATTTATAAAGTTTTTAAAAAAAGACGATGAAATAATTGTTTCTCAATTGGAACATCACAGCAATATAGTTCCATGGCAAATGCTATGTGAAAAGACTGGAGCAATTATGAAGGTTATTCCGATGAATGAAAAAGGAGAATTAAATCTTTCTAAATTTTCATCACTTTTGAATAGTAAAACAAAAATTGTTTTTGTAAATCATGTTTCAAATGCCTTAGGAACTGTTAATCCTATTGAAATTATAATTGAAAAATCTCACCAGGCAGGAGCCGCTGTTTTGATTGATGGTGCTCAGGCTGCACCTCATTTTGAAATCGATGTTAAAAAACTCGATGTTGATTTTTATGTCTGCTCAGCTCATAAACTTTGCGGACCAACAGGCGTAGGGATTTTATATGGAAAAAAAGAATGGCTTGAAAAACTTCCTCCCTATCAAGGTGGAGGGGAAATGATTGACCAAGTATCTTTTGAAAAGTCTACCTATGCTGATCTTCCCAATAAATTTGAAGCTGGAACTCCGAATATCTCGGGGGTAATTGCCTCTGGAATAGCCTTAGACTATATAAATAAACTTGGTCTTGAAAATATCAAGAAATACGAAGACTATTTACTTGATCATGCCACTTCCAAACTTAAAGAAATTGAAGGGGTAAAAATTTATGGAGAAGCTAAAATAAAAACTTCTGTGATATCATTTAATATTAAAAATATTCATCCCTATGATGTTGGTAGTGTTATTGACAATTTAGGAATCGCGGTTAGAACTGGGCATCATTGTGCACAACCCATTATGGATTATTTTGATATTCCTGGCACAATTAGAATCTCATTTAGTTTTTATAATACAATAGATGAAATTAATATTTTAATTGAGGCGCTTAAAAAAGCCTCAAAAATGTTATCTTAATCTCAGTTAAATCATTTTCTAAAAAAATCACATTTGAATATTAATAACATACAAAATGAAATCGTAGAAGAGTTTGATATATTCGATACCTGGATGGATAAATACGAGTATCTAATAGAGCTTGGGAAATCTGTTCCTAAAATCAGTGAAGAAAATAAAAAAGAGGAGAATATAATAAAAGGATGTCAAAGTAAAGTTTGGCTTCATGCTGAAAAAGAAGATGGGCTGGTTAAATTTTATGCTGATAGTGACGCAATTATTACCAAAGGAATTATTAGCTTATTGATTAGAACATTTTCAAATCAAAACCCTGCTGATATAATCAATGCCAACACAGATTTTATAGATAAAATTGGTTTGAGGCAACATTTATCAGCCAACAGAGCCAATGGGCTTAATAACATGATAAAAAAAATAAAATATTATGCAATTGCATTTTCAAAATTAAGTTAAATGGGTAAAGAAAAATTTGATCCAAATATATTAGGTGAAAAAATAATCAAAACGATTAAAACAATTTTTGATCCTGAAATCCCTGTTGATATATATGAGCTTGGCTTAATTTATGATATTATGATAAATGAGGATTTTGATGTAAAAATTATGATGACTTTGACAACACCAAATTGTCCCGTTGCAGAAACACTTCCTGTTGATGTGGAGGAAAAAGTAAAAACTGTTGAAGGTGTAAATGACGTGAAAGTTGAAATTACATTTGAACCTGCTTGGTCACAAGATTTAATGAGTGATGAAGCTAAATTAGAATTAGGAATTTTATAGATTATGAAAAGAATAGGTATTGATGCAATTTCATACTATGTACCTTCTATTTACTTATCAATTGAAGAGCTTTCAAAAAATAGAAACTTAAATTACGAGAAGTTAAATAAAGGATTGGGGTTAGAAAAAATGGCCATCGCTGACTCAAATGAAGACCCCTCATCATTTGCAGCCAATGCATTAATTGATTTATTTGAAAAAAATAAGCTTAACCCGAAACATGTAGGAAGAATTTATATGGGTACTGAGAGTGCGCTGGATGCCTCTAAACCTTCAGCAACTTATGCTACAGATTTGGTCGAAAAATACTTTGAAAAAGAATATGGGGAAAGATGTTTGAAAAATTGTGATATTGCTGATCTGACATTTGCATGTATTGGCGGAGTAGATGCATTACAAAATACAATTGATTGGATATCAAGAAATCCTGGTAAAAAAGCTATTGTCGTGTCTTCAGATTTATCAAAATATGAACTTAATTCAACAGGTGAATATACTCAAGGAGCAGGAGCGGTTGCATTACTTATTTCTGAAAATCCTTCTATTCTTTCCATTGAAAATCAATGGGGTGTCGCCACAAAGAGTGAAAACGATTTTTTTAAACCAAGAAGGGCTTTTGATAAAACGACACTTATCAATGAAATAATTTCCAAATTACAATTGAATATTTCTGACAAAGAATTTGAAAAAAACTTATCTGATTCTTCATTCTGGAATAACAATAGTGATATAATCGAAGTGTTTAAAGATGAACCTATTTTTGACGGTCAATTTTCAAATTCGTGTTATGTTGATAGAATGCAGGAAGCATTTACTCATTTTCAAGAACAGAAAAAAACCAATTTTTTAAATGACTGGAATCACCTAATCTTTCATTTACCTTATGCTTTTCATGGTAGAAGAATGATTTTTAATAATTGGTTGAAATGGGTTAAGGATGATCCAATTTATAAAGACTTAACCAATGAAGTAGGCCCCGAGACAAATGAAGACTTCAATAAGAAAGCATATAAGTCATCACTTTATAAAGCGTTTGTTGAAAAGAAAATTTGTCCCGGTGAAAAAGCTTCTTCATCAATCGGAAACATGTATTCAGCCTCAGTTTTTATGTCACTACTTAGCATGCTTAATTATCATTTTGATAGGAATAATGAACTGGCTGGTGAAAAAGTAGGATTTATAAGTTACGGAAGTGGATCAAAAGCAAAAATATTTCAAGGTATTATCCAAGATGATTGGAAAAGTAAAATTAAAACCTCTAAACTTTTTGACTCTTTACAAACTAGAAAAGAAATATCTTTTTCAAACTATGAAAACTTACATAAAAATAAGGATGTTTCTCCCCTGTCTAATCAAAATGCAAGATTTTCACACACTGATAAAGAGATAAACTCTAAAGGTTATAGACGTTATAAAATTTAATGGACGAAAATATTATAAATAGAGTTCAAAAAAGCGGAATAATTACCATCGATCTCGATGATGTTAATATTCCTGATAATTTATTTGAAATTGATATTAAAAATTGGCTTCATGATGAATTATTTTTAAAGGAAAAAGAGTATAGAAATAATATTTTAAATCATGATTGGAGTAAATATAAAAATGGTTATGTTTTTATTCATTGCAGCAGTGATGCAATTATCCCTACCTGGGCATACATGCTTATTTCATCAAAAATTGAAGAGGTAACTGATAAAGTAGTAATTGGAGATTTGAAAAAAATTTATGACCTAATTTTTGACGAATACCTAAGTGACTTAGATTTTACAAAATTTACAAATAAATCAGTGATTGTTAAAGGTTGTTCAAGGGAAACAATTCCTCTTTCAGCATATCATACATTAACTATAAAACTTAAACCTTTTGCTAAAAGTATTATGTATGGAGAAGCTTGCTCTGCAGTACCCGTTTTTAAAAAACCTAAATAATTTCAGGATATAAAAAGTTATTATAAGGAAATCTTGTGACATGTATTTCTCTGACTTTAGAATACATTAATTCTTTTAAGTCATCAATATTTTTTTTATCCTTTGCTGAAATAAAAATTACATTTTCACCCAGTTCATTCATCCAGGTTTTCTTCCACTGGTCTAAAGTATAGTGTTTCTTTGTTCTCTCAGTAATTAAGTCATCTTCTTCAATTTCAACTGCCTGATAATTGTCAATTTTATTAAAAACAAGTAATGTGGGTTTATTTAAAGATTTTATCTCACTTAGAATTTTTTCAACCGACTGTTTGTGTTCTTCAAAATTAGAGTGTGTAATATCAATAACATGTAATAAGAGATCTGCCTCTCGAACTTCATCCAATGTACTCTTAAATGATTCAACAAGCTGTGTTGGTAATTTTCTTATAAAACCAACAGTATCACTGATTAAAAAGGGAAGGTTTCCAATAACTAATTTTCTAACCGTAGTATCTAAAGTTGCAAACAACTTATCTTCTGCAAATACTTTTGACTTACATAATAAATTCATCAAAGTAGATTTTCCAACATTGGTATAGCCAACGATTGCAACACGAACAAGCTTTCCTCTGTTACCTCTTTGGACATGCATTTGCTTATCAATTGCCTTAATCTTATTCTTTAATAATGAAATTTTATTTCGTACTATTCTCCTATCAGTTTCAATTTCAGTTTCTCCGGGACCTCTCATTCCAATACCCCCTTTTTGCCTTTCGAGATGTGTCCACATTCCTTTTAGTCTAGGAAGTAGATATTGACATTGTGCGAGCTCAACCTGTGTTTTTGCATAACTAGTCTTGGCTCTTTGAGCAAAAATATCTAGTATCAGATTTGTTCTATCAAGAATTTTACAATTAAATATTTTGCTAATATTTCTTTCTTGTGTAGCAGAAAGTTCGTCGTCAAAAATTACAGTTTGAATATTATTTTCTTTTATGTATTCACGAATTTCGTTTATTTTTCCCTCACCAATAAAGGTTTTTGGATTTGGGTTATTTAACTTTTGGGTAAAAGTTTTAGTCACGGTTCCGCCAGCGGTCATTGTTAAAAAAGCCAATTCATCTAAATAGTCCATTGACTTCTCTAGTCCTTGCTCGTGAGTTATAATTCCTATAAGTACGGTTTTTTCCAACTTTTAAAATATTCAGGTTGACAAATTTAAGCTAATTATAAATTTGATTATCAAAAATCATAATTTTTCATATTCCATTTGTATATTTAAGTAACTAATCAAATACATTTAACTTGAGATATATAATAATATTTGTGTTAAGTATTTTTCATCTAACTACTTATGCACAGCAGAATTTAACTGTTGATTGTACTGCTGGTCCAGTTTCTACAACTTTTTGTTATGACACTGGTCTAGACAACAGCTATACTTTCACCTCCAATGACGGAACACCTTTAAACTTAACCATTGATGAAGGTCAAGTGGAAAACAATTGGGATGAGTTAGTCATCCGTGATTCTGATGGAACTGAATTATATAATGGCTACGGAAACGTAGGTGATATCTCAGGACTAACCTTTCAATCTAGTGGGGATACAATTGAATTTGAAGTAGTTGAAGATGGAAGTATCAGTTGTGTATCGTCTGGATATATCCCTATCACATTTACAGTATCATGTGCTACATGTATAAATCCACAAGTTAATTATGAAGTTGTTTCTGATTGTTTAAATGCTCCTCAATTTTTTGTAGATGTGGATGTAGTTGACCTAGGATCTGCTGGAAGTTTAACACTTTCAGATAATCAAGGAAATAGTTCAAGTGTAAATAATACAGGAACTGTTCAGTTTGGTCCTTATGCAAATAATACAGATGTACAATTTACAGCAGAAAATGATGATGATGTGAATTGCTCAATTTCAAGTGGATCTTTAACCCAAGAATATTGTGCAGTTACATTGGTTGATTGTGGGGTTGGACCCGTATCGAGCTCATACTGTTCTGGAAATAATGATACTACACAATTCGAATACGTTAGCTCTGACGGATCCCCCTTAAATCTTACAATTGATTCGGGAAATGTTGAAAATAATTACGATGAACTTGTAATTGTTGACTCCGATGGAGTAACTGAGCTATATAATGGCTATGGAAATTCTGGAGATATAACAGGACTAACTTTTCAGTCTTCTGGAAATACCATTTATTTTTCGGTTATTTCTGATGGGTCTGTAAGTTGTCAATCCGGATCTGGTGCATTAGCAGACGGAATTAATTATACTGTGGCTTGTGCTACTTGTACAAACCCATCTGCTGAATATACGGTAATTGACGATTGTGCCAATGGAGATCAATTCTTGATCGATGTTAATATTACAAGTATGGGTGACGCAGATTCATTAACAATTTCTGATAACTATAGCACAAATACGGAACAAACTACTACGACTGGTATTGTACAAATGGGGCCTTATCCATTCTTAACCGATATTGTAATTACAACATCTAACGACCAAGATGTAAACTGTGTAATAAATAGTAATCCAATACAATTATTTGCATGCCCGCCAGAAAATGATAATTGTAGTGGGGCAATAGAAGCAGTGGTAAATGCTGATCAGTCATGTAGCTTAACAACTCAAGGGACATTAAGTGGCGCCTCCTATTCTGGAAATGACAGTAGTTGCTTAGCCGATATGGATGATGATGTGTGGTTTTCTTTTTCAGCACTAAGTGAAGTACAATCTATTTCGATTCAAAATATAAGCGGAAGCACAAGTAACCTAGGTCATGCACTTTATGTTGGAACTGGAGATGTCTTATGTAGTACTCTTGAGGAGTTATATTGTGTCAATGAAACTGCGAGTGTCACTACGGACCTTACCATCGGAGTAACCTATCACGTCAGGGTTTTCTCCATTGGTCAAGAGCCTCAAGATGTTAATTTTGATTTATGTATAAGTGATGCTCCAGATAATACAGTTTGTGATAACGCTACAAATTTTTGTGGGGAAGGTGGAGCTCTTTACGGGGCAAACATATTTGATTATCCTAGTCTTGGACAGATAGCCTGCTTGTATACAACTCCTAATCCATCGTGGAATACAATTCAAATTGGTGAGTCAGGAGACATTGATATTCAAATCACTCAAAATACAGCATTTGACGATGATGGAAATGCAGTTGGAGCTGGGTTAGATGTAGATTTTGTAATATGGGGCCCTTTTGAAGCAGGATATAATTTTTGTGAAGATGGTATTCTTGACCAAGGCTGTCCTGACCCTGGAAATTGTCCAAATAATACCTCTAATGCAAACTTCTACCCATATGGAAACATTATTGATTGTAGCTACTCAGTATACAGTGTCGAAAATCTAACTATTGAAAATGCACTGGCCGGAGAAGTTTATATACTACTTGTGACAAATTACTCTAATAACCCTGGAATAATTCAAATTGAGCAAACCAATGCCGGTGAGAATGGAGCTGGTTCTACTGTTGGGGAAATTGAAGTTGATTTGGGAAGCGATCAAACTTTTTGTGGATTCCCTGAATATGAAATTGTAGCAGAGGCTCCTTTTGGAGATTACTTCGAGTGGTATATTGACGGGGAGTTTATTGATAGTACAGAAAACAATTCTTTAGTGGTTAGCGAAACAGGTGAATATTCCGTGATTGTTTATGATCAACAATGTGGTTCTTCTGCTGAAGATTCTGTGCAAATAAATCTTTACCCAGAGTCTTATGCTTATACAACAGAAGATATAATAACATGTGACGACAGTTCAGACGATGGAGTTGAAAATTTTGATCTCTCTATTCAAAATGAAAATATTCTTGGAGGTCAAGATCCAGATGAATATTTAGTTACATATTATGAAACATTACAAGATGCTCAGTCTGGTGAAAATTCGGTAAGCACAGACTATACTAATACATCAAATCCACAACAAATTTTTGCAAGAGTGGAAAATGTTGATGCTGTAGGTTCAAATTCTGGTTGTTTCTCAATCTCTGATTTTATGATTGAGGTAACAGGTGCTGTGCCTGATGCAATTTCACCTGAAGAGTATGTTTTATGTAATCCATTAGACCTTTCAAACACGCAAGTCTTTGATTTGAGTTCACAAAATGAAATTATTTTAGAAGGTCAAAATGTTGACAATTTTGAGGTTACCTATCATCTCTCTGAAGAAGATGCATTAAACGGTGTTAACTCTTTGGATACTCAATACCAAAATATCAGTAATCCCCAGACTGTGTATGCGAGAGTTGAAAGCAACAATGCATTTGATTGTTTTAGCACTACAAGTTTTGATCTTGTAATTTGTTTAATTCCGGAAGGAATATCTCCAAATAATGATGGATATAATGATAGTTTTGAACTTAAAGGATATGATGTCAAAAGTTTAAAAATATACAATAGATATGGAAAGCTGGTATTTAGTACAACAAACTATAATGACACATGGGAAGGACAATCAAATGAAGGAAATAAATTACCTGTTGGAACTTATTTTTATCATATGATTTACGATGAAAATTTAGAAAAAACAGGATGGGTATATGTAAACTATTAATCTCTAGTAGATTATCTTGTTATTTATTAAAATAAATACTAGTTTTAGTTCAATTGAGACCAAATTAGATTACACATCCAACTATCAATAAATTAATATGAGAAGATATCTATTCTTTATTGCTCTGTTTTTAACAGGTCAACTTATACACGCGCAGCAGAATTCAACCGTTGATTGTACTGCTGGTCCAGTTTCTACAACTTTTTGTTATGACACTGGTCTAGACAACAGCTATACTTTCACCTCCAATGACGGAACACCTTTAAACTTAACCATTGATGAAGGTCAAGTGGAAAACAATTGGGATGAGTTAGTCATCCGTGATTCTGATGGAACTGAATTATATAATGGCTACGGAAACGTAGGTGATATCTCAGGACTAACCTTTCAATCTAGTGGGGATACAATTGAATTTGAAGTAGTTGAAGATGGAAGTATCAGTTGTGTATCGTCTGGATATATCCCTATCACATTTACAGTATCATGTGCTACATGTATAAATCCACAAGTTAATTATGAAGTTGTTTCTGATTGTTTAAATGCTCCTCAATTTTTTGTAGATGTGGATGTAGTTGACCTAGGATCTGCTGGAAGTTTAACACTTTCAGATAATCAAGGAAATAGTTCAAGTGTAAATAATACAGGAACTGTTCAGTTTGGTCCTTATGCAAATAATACAGATGTACAATTTACAGCAGAAAATGATGATGATGTGAATTGCTCAATTTCAAGTGGATCTTTAACCCAAGAATATTGTGCAGTTACATTGGTTGATTGTGGGGTTGGACCCGTATCGAGCTCATACTGTTCTGGAAATAATGATACTACACAATTCGAATACGTTAGCTCTGACGGATCCCCCTTAAATCTTACAATTGATTCGGGAAATGTTGAAAATAATTACGATGAACTTGTAATTGTTGACTCCGATGGAGTAACTGAGCTATATAATGGCTATGGAAATTCTGGAGATATAACAGGACTAACTTTTCAGTCTTCTGGAAATACCATTTATTTTTCGGTTATTTCTGATGGGTCTGTAAGTTGTCAATCCGGATCTGGTGCATTAGCAGACGGAATTAATTATACTGTGGCTTGTGCTACTTGTACAAACCCATCTGCTGAATATACGGTAATTGACGATTGTGCCAATGGAGATCAATTCTTGATCGATGTTAATATTACAAGTATGGGTGACGCAGATTCATTAACAATTTCTGATAACTATAGCACAAATACGGAACAAACTACTACGACTGGTATTGTACAAATGGGGCCTTATCCATTCTTAACCGATATTGTAATTACAACATCTAACGACCAAGATGTAAACTGTGTAATAAATAGTAATCCAATACAATTATTTGCATGCCCGCCAGAAAATGATAATTGTAGTGGGGCTGTTCAAATAGAAGCTAATGATGGTGGAGAATGTATTTCATCAGGATCAGGTACACTTGTAGCAGCCACGCCCTCTTCTGAGCCTAACTCATGTGATGGATCTGCTGATGATGATGTATGGTTTGAATTCACAGCAGTTTCTGAAAATCATGCAATTTCTCTATCTAATATAGTGGGCGATACACAAGACTTATATCATGTGCTTTACCAAGGTGATGATTGTGGTAATTTAACCCAAATATACTGTAGTGATGATGAAAATAGTACAGCTAATGACTTGTCAGTTGGAGAAAATTATTTTGTAAGGGTATATTCCTATACAGCCAATGAGCTATCCAATCTAACTTTTGATATTTGTGTATTCACTGTGCCTCCTCCGATATTTACAAGTACAACATTGTATACAGTGGAAGAATTAGTAACGGATGTTTTGATTGATTCTGAATGTAATCAATCCTTCAATATATCTTCCAGCACTGGATCTGATTTTGGAAGCACTAACGGAATTGGTTATTTTGAATCTAATGGTTCTAGTTGGCCTTTTGAAAATGGTTTAATAATGACCTCTGGTGATGTTGCAAATGCAGTTGGTCCAGAAAGTGGAGTTATCAGTGATGGAGATTATAACTGGCCTGGTGACGCAGATTTAGAAGCATATATTCCTGGTTTAAATGCGGGAGATACAAATAATGCATCTATCTTAGAATTTAATTTTGTGCCTGTTTCAAACAATATAAGTTTTGACTTCATTTTTGCTGCAGAAGAATACGGCACATTTCAATGTACTTTTACAGATGCCTTTGCATTTCTTCTTACTGACTCATCTGGAAATACTACAAATCTCGCTATTGTTCCCGGAACAACTGATCCAATTTCTGTTCTTACAGTTAGGGATGGGCAATACAATGATTCTTGCGAATCAGTAAATGAAGAATGGTTTGCAGATTACTATGGACCTGGAGGTCTTCCTCCTTTAACTAGTCCTACTAATTTTTTAGGCCATACAGAGGTAATGACTGCTCAATCTAACGTGACTCCAAATGAACTTTATACAATTAAACTAGTTGTTGCAGATGATGGCGATACACTATACGACTCTGCAGTATTTATAGACGGAGGAAGCTTTGATATTGGTCAGCTTGATCTGGGTGAAGACATTTTAGTATCATCTGGAAATGCTCTCTGTGAAGGTCAAGAAATTGTTTTAGATGCCGGAGCATTACCTAACAATTCTTCTATTGAATGGTTTATGGATGGGTCATTAATAGAAAATGCCAATGACGTAACACTAGTAGTTACCGAAACCGCTTTTTATAGTGCTACTATCACTGTAGACAATACTGATTGTAGTTATTCTGACGATATACTTGTTGAATTTTTCCAATCGCCAGTAATTGTCCCCGTTAATGATTACGTGATTAAATGTGCAAATGAAGGATTTGAATTGGAAGTAAATATTGAAAATATTGATCAACTAAATTCATTGACTTACATATGGACACTTGACGGAGTTGATCTTCAAATAGGCCCTGATAATACGTATTATTTAGATGAAAATTCTGAAGAATCTGGAGAATTTACCGTAACGGTATTTGATGATTTGACCTACTGCTGGAATTCTACAACAATTGATATTGAATTTTATGAAAATAGATATTGTGTTGATCTTCCTCAAGGCTTATCACCCAACGGAGACGGTTTCAATGATTGTTTAATTTTAGATCATTTGGAAGACGAAGAAGATATAGACAGAATTGATGTATTTAACAGATATGGAACTAAAATATATGAGTTAAATGATTATGTTGATCAGTGGTGTGGTGATAATCAGGATGGTGAAATAATGCCTGTAGGCACCTATTTTTATATCATTTATTTTAATTCATCTAAAGAGCCGATAACAAGTTGGATTTATCTTAACTATTAATAAATTAATTATGAAAAAAAGAGTTTTAGTTATACTTATTTTGCTAATTGCATTTAATATTAATGCACAGCAAGACCCACAGTATACGCAATATATGTATAACATGAATGTTATAAATCCGGCATATGCTGGATCTGGTGATGGTGCAAGTTTTGGTATTTTGTACAGAGACCAGTGGGAAGGTTTAGAGGGGGCTCCCAAGACAGCAACAATGAATGTTCATTTTCCAGCTGGAAGAAATGTTGGACTTGGATTCTCAGCCATTTCTGATGAAATTGGACCTGTAAGTGAAACAAATTTATATGTTGATTTTTCCTATACATTAAATTTTTCAAATGATAATAGACTAGCTTTTGGTGTAAAAGCAGGAGGAACTTTTCATGATGTGGGCTTAATTGATTTAAGCTTAATAGATCCAAATGATCCTTTCTTTGCAAATGATATTAATGAAAACACACCCAATGTTGGTGCTGGAATATATTTTTATAAACCAAATAACTACTACATTTCGGTTTCCGTTCCAAATATTTTAGAATCTGTTCATTTAGACAATAATGATTTTAATATTGGTTCTGAAACCAGGCATATCTTTGCTGCTGCTGGATATGTTTTTGATATAAATGAAAATTTTAAATTTAAGCCGCACACATTTGTGAAATATGCTTCACAGTCTCCAATTAGTTTGGATGTAAATGCCAATCTTTTTATGTATGATTTAGTGGAGATTGGTGCAGGATATAGAACTGATGATTCAATAACTGCAATGATAAATTTTATGGTGTCGCCATCAATTAGAATTGGATATGCATATGACAGTATTCAGTCTGAATTAAACTTTTTGACAAAAGCATCACACGAAATTTTTATCAATTTTGATATTAACTTTAAATCTAAAGTATCTAGATCACCAAGATATTTCTAATTGTATAATACTTTATTATGAAAAAGACCTTAACATTAATACTTGTAACATTATTTAGTTATTCTTTTGTGTTTTCACAAAATAATTCAACGAAGAAAGCTGATCGACTTTATGATCGACTTCAATTTGTAAAAGCTGCTGAGGAATATCTTAAATTAAGCGACTCAGAATTAAATTCTGATTATGTTATAACCAAACTTGCCAATTGTTATTACAATTTATTTGAAACAAGTGAGGCGGAAAAATGGTTTAAAAAAATAGTTAACAAGAATCCTGACGCGGAATTAATATACAAATATTCGCAAATGCTTAAAGCCAACGGAAAATATAAAGAATCAAATTTATGGATGAATAAATTTTCTGAAATGAAACCTTATGACTCAAGAGCAGTATCGTTTAAAAACACACCTAATTACATTGATAAAATTATCAATAAGGGTAAAAGATTTAACATTCAAAACCTTAAAATTAACTCTGAGTATTCAGATTTTGGAGCAACTATTTATAAAAATAAATTATATTTTGTTTCATCTAGAAATGAAAAAGCAACAAGCAGAAACTATGGGTGGAACGATGAACCTTTTTTAGATATTTTTTCCTCAACAATTAACGATAAAGGATCACATCTTCCTGCAGATTTATTTGACGAACTTAACAGTAAGTTTCATGAAGGTATTGTTTCCTTTACTCCTGAAGGAAACACAGCTTACTTTACTAGAGAAAGTTACTATGAAGACGAATATCAGAAAGACAGTTTGAATAATACAAAATATAGTCAACTGTACATATACAAAGCTACCAAATTAAAGGATTCTTGGGATACTTTTGAATCTCTTGAAATAAATGATGTAAATTTTTCAAATAAAAACCCAATGGTCAGCCCGGACGGTAAACATCTTTATTTTTCTTCAAACATGCCAGGTGGATTTGGACTATATGACTTGTATAAAGCTGAGATAAAAGATGATGGTTCTTTGGGTAAAGCAGAAAACTTAGGGCAAAAAATTAACACGGAAGGTCAAGAAGCTTTTCCTTTTATAACTGGTGAAAATATGATATACTTTTCGTCTGATGGTCATTTAGGCTTGGGAGGATTAGACGTGTTTTATTCAAAAAATGTTGACGATAAATGGTCAAATTCAAAAAATGTGGGTATTCCAGTAAATAGTGGAGCAGACGATTTTGCCTTTATGATCAAAGAAGAAAATGGTTATGTTTCTTCAAATAGAACTGGTGGAGTTGGAAAAGATGATATATATGCTTTGAAAAAAATAAGACCTTTGTGTGATTTGTTACTTGAAACTGTTGTTTTAGATTCTAAAACAAACAACCCTATTGAAACGGCATTAACCTCTGTTTCAGACGGAGTAGGAACTATTAATAACAGTAAAACAACAAATGAAAAGGGTCTTGTAGAGTTTATGATTGAATGTGAAAACGATATAAAATTTGTTGTTAGTAAAGAGGGGTATGAAAGTAAAATATTAGACATTAAATTACTAGATATTGACCCTCCTTTATTAGAAGTAATGCTTGATCCGATAGAAGAACTTATTGTTGAGGAAAAAGTTGAGCTTAGTCCAATCTATTTTGAATTTGACAAATTTAACATCACAAATGAAGGTGCATTTGAATTAGATAAACTTGTTGCCATAATGCAAAAATATCCTGAAATGAAAATTAGAGTAGAAGCTCACACAGACAACAGAGGGCCAAGCTCATATAATTTAAAACTTTCTGAAAATAGAGCTAAATCAACAGCACAGTATATTATTTCAAAAGGTATTGATGAAAATAGAATCTCTGGGGTTGGAAAAGGTGAAAATGAACCTGTCATAGAATGCTCTGGAAGTTGTTCAAATGAAGATCATAGAACAAATAGAAGATCAGAATTTATAATACTATAAATAACCTTTTAATCGAGAAGGATATATTAATATTCTTCTCGATTAAAAATTATAAAAAACCTCCTGCACTAAATCTTTACTCAAACTTTGTGCTACAGGACATCCTTTAGCTACAGCAATTAGTTTTTCCTTTTGCTGGTCAGATAAATTGTTTTTTTCAAAGTTTATTTCTAAGATAATCTTTGAAATTCTTCTTGGATTTGAAGACATTACCTTAGTTACATTTGATTTTGAATTGGGTAATTCAAAATTATTTTTTTCAGCGCATATACCCATAACAGTAGTCATACAGCTACATAAAGCAGAAGCAACTAAGTCAGTCGGGGAAAATGCATTTCCTTTTCCATTATTATCGGTTGGAGCATCAGTTATTATTGTTCTTGATGACTTTAAATGAGTAGATTCTGTTCTAAGGTCTCCTAGATACCGGTTTTCTATAGAATGTGACATTAAATAATTATTCTCCTGTAACTAAAACATTATCAATTTCATAAGTGGCTGAATTAGAACCGGTAGAAATATATTTAAATCCAATATATACATTACTTCCTGCGTATGAACTTAAATCTACATTTCCAGAATCAGTCCAAGAAGACCAACTACTATCATCAGTGTCTAAAACAACTGAAAGTTCTTCCCAGTTTCCATCTGAAGATGGGTTTCCTCCCGAATAATCACTTGAGATATACACCTGTAATGATGGGCCTGAGTATCTAACAACTGACTGAAAATTTAATGTTACAGTTGATAATGAACTAAGATCAATTTGAGAAGTAATTAACCAATCTTCATTAACATTACTTCCACCACTAAAGCCAGACATTTTTGCACTAGGTGCAGGATTACCATATGGTGTAATCTCCCATGTTTGCTCTCCTTCAACGTTAACAACCGTCCAATTATTTAAGTTATTTGATGAAAAATCATCGGAGAATAATGGGTCACACCTTGATGAATCAAAATTTACATCATCAGTGGTGTTTAACATCATTACTCTGTTATCCCCAAAGTAATCCTTGGTAATAATTCCTGTGATTGTCCCACTACCATCAACAGGGAGCATTTTATCATTAAAGCTGGAGAAAGCACTTGTCTCTAATTTTAGAGTACCTGAATCAACACAACTTTCAAGATCCCTTTGTGTATCATAATCCTCTTGAGGATCAACGTAAGTTAAACCACCAAGTGAACTAGCAAATTGAGCACTTAATCCACTTACATAAATTCCTATATGCATGTCATTTATCTCTGATAAATTAAGAGCTAAAGGCACTAGCGAATAGGTATTAGATGATCTAAGTATACAAGTAGCTGCATTATTTTCGGTAATTTCAGAAAGTTCGTCGCCATACTCGTTTGCTCCTCCTCCGATCGCTATAACCCCATCGCCTGAATTGGTTTCACCGATAGATAAACCTTGTAATTTTACATAAACTTCTCTTCCTACATTAAACTGATTATAACTGTCAACTTGGTTAAGAGATACTTTTATTCCAGCAGTCGGATTTTCTATTTCATCTTGCATGTAAAATTCTTTGTAAAAATTTCCTGTATAATCAGAAGAAGAAACGTATCCTTTAACCACAAGGTTTGATTCAATTTCATTTACCTCTCCTTCCACAAAGAAACTTTTAAGTTGAGATATTGTCATCAAATCTGCTGATCCATTTTCTATTTCAGCTAGTAGTTGATTTAAGTTTGCATTTTCTTCTTGACCAATACTTGCAGGTACAGAATAATCATCATCTTGGACACAAGAAAAATTAATAATTGTAAGAAAAGCAAAAATTGATATTGTATTAATTAATTTCATATTATTTAATTTTTAAAATCTAAAGTATAAGTTTAAAAAGTAGTTAGTTCCTCTACCATACCAGTATTTAGGACCAAAAACTCTTTTTGGGTTATTAGTATCTTGTAGTAATTCTTGATAGTTGGCATTTCTTCCTTGTTCGAATCCTCCTGTTCTATATTTTTGATTAAGAACATTATTTATACTGGCAAAAAAACCAACATAATAATCTTCAATTTTCCATGACTTACCACCAATTATATTAACAACCATGTAGTCATCAAATTTTTCTTGTCTCAATAAATCCCTTGCAATATCTAAATCATAGTCATTAAAAGGAAGACCGTCTTGAGCCAGATAAAAATTTTGAGTTCTCGTTAACGGGCTGATATCAACATATGTATTTGTGAAAAAATTTGAGGTAACTCCAACAAACCAGTAATCAGGATCTCTGTATTCGAAACCAAATGAATAGGCTTTCTGTGGACCTCCAGCTAGTTTATAATTTTTTAGTTTGGAAGGACCTACAGCTACAGTATTTTCATCCGCTCCTAAATATAAATAAGGGTCGTTATCATATGTATATTGACCAACAGAAGCTGCTGCCTTTAACTTGACAGAAGAAATTATTTGAGCTTCAACTCCAAATTCTAAGCCAAGATATTTTTTGTCAATACCTTGTAAGATTTCCTGGACGAATTCACTATCGTCTTGAAATCCAACTAGACCATCTGCATAATAGAAAGAAATTTCATTAGCGTCTTTTACTTCAGAGTAAAACCCAGTTATTCTACCATTAAATATTGGGGTTCTAAATATATAATTAGCATCAAATGACATTATTTTTTCCTCAGTAATTGGCGTATCGTTAATTAGACCGTTAACATCACTACCTACTACATTATGATTCACCCTTGAGTTTGTGTATGTGTTTCTAATTGAAGGCGCTTTTTGTATGTATGCAGAATTAAAATCAATTATATGTTTTCCTGAAAATTTGTATGTTAAACCTGTTTTAAGTCCATAACCATCAAAAGAAATTTTGTCACCTAAACCAGCAGAATTACCTACATTGGCTTCGTTTTCAAAAACTCCGTCTCTTTGATAGTTGGTATTTGTAACATTACCCGCAATAAAAAATTCAAGTTTATTAAATGAAAAATCAACCATTGCAAAAGCACTAAGTTCGTCAACATTCATTTTGTAATGATATCTGAATTTATCACCTTCAGAAGCAATGCTGTTTGGCACTAATAGATTGTAATCAAGAAAATCAAACGAATCAATGTTTGAATAACCTGAGCCTCCTAACATATCTGTAATTTCAGCAAAATTATCAGAGATTAAATTTCTGTAATTAACAGATGTGCTAATTTTAATATTATCATTAATCTCTCTTAAATATGCAGAGTTAAAAGTAATTTGAGAGTCATCAACTCTATCTTCATATAAGACGTAGGCCGCATTTATATTTGCCAGATTATTTGTGATGTTTGCATCATAGATTCGATTCCAATTTATCTGGCCGTTATTGACAAAGTTTTCTTGGGCTATGTATGCTCCCTGATAATCGGGGCCATTGCTGTCAGCAAGAAAGTAACTGGGCAAATCCTGATAATACGCAGGGCTTGGATTAGATCCTCCAGCATAACCTAATCTACTATTTCCCATTTCTCCAAACTGGAATCCTATACTTGTTTCCAAAGATGAATTTTCATCAATTATCCAATCATGATTTAAAATTACAATTGGCTCAACAACCCTTTTTACTCTTGAATTTCTTTTTTCACCATCTTGCCATCCCCAATATTCATTATACTTTGTTCCTTTTAAATCATACACCTCTTGTGTATTCGGTGATACTTTACCTCGTCTATTTGGTGCATAAATCATTGCAAGATTTAAGCTATGCTTGTTGTTAAATATTTTTTGAACAGATAAAAATGCTGAATTAGAGTCATAGAATGAAGCATCTTGATATCCTTCATTACCCCACCTTCTTCCAATTGATAAAGAATATGACCAACCCTTTGGGAGCATCCCTGAGTTATAGGTTGCCATTAATCTATTTGCATAACTTCGATTTGAAGAAGAATAGGTTATTCTACCTCCCTGACCATACTCTGATGCTCTGATGTTTATATTATTTGATCCTAAAATGCCTCCAAAATTATATTTAAGAGGGATAGAGCCGTTTGATAATTCTTGGTTTCTTAAAACATCGTTTAATCCACCCCAATTACTCCATTGAGGTCTTCCATTATACAGCTTATTCATTTTAATCCCGTTTATCTGGACAATTGCATTGTCAGAATCTAAACCTCTAACTTTGAAAAAAGAGGAGCTAAATTCATATGCTGCTGTACGATAAAAAACATCCATCGATGAATTTAACAATCCAGAAATATTATCAGAAGCAGAAGTATCGTCATTTAATTCATCATCACTTAGTGAAATACTGAATAGATCTAAAACATCATCAGTTACAGATAAATCTGAGATCGTATCTGTTGAAATGGTTTGATTGGCTTCGGATTGAGAATAAAGATTGAAGTTTATAAATAAAATTATAACAAATATTAATCTTGTTTTGTGCATATTAATAAATATTTTCAACTATAATAATAATTGAGTTAAATTTACACTTTATTTACTACTTAATTCAAAATATATAAATACTTTTTTATGAAAATGAAATCCTTTTTTACTTTCAGCTTTATGCTAATAATGTTATCAAATATAACAGCCCAGGAAAATAAGAGAAATTTTAAAATACATACCGTTGCATTTTATAATCTTGAAAATTTATTTGACACAATAAACGATGTAAACAAAAATGATGAAGCAAGTCCTATTATGGAAATTAGATTTAACAGAGGGAAAATATACAGAGAAAAGGTATCAAATATGGCTGAGGTAGTTTCTCAAATTGGTTTTGATGTAACCAAAAGACCTCCATCAATAGTTGGAATTTGTGAAGTTGAGAACAGAATGGTTGTAGAGGATTTGATTTCAGATGAAAAATTAAGAGAATACAACTACGGAATTGTTCATTATGAATCTCCAGACGATAGAGGAATAGATGTAGGTTTAATCTACAATAAAGATGTTTTTAAAGTAAAAAATTCAAATTCTCATGATGTGTTTATTACGGATAATAATTCTAGTAAAAGAAGAAACACAAGAGATCAACTTGTAGTAAGTGGACATCTTGACGGAGAATTAATGCATTTTATAGTAAATCATTGGCCCTCCAGAGGAGCTGATGAAACCAAAAGGATCGCAGCGGCAGAGGTAAATAATTTCATCATAGACTCTTTGAGAAATAAATATGAAAGCCCAAAAATAATTACCATGGGTGACTTTAATGATGACCCTTTTGACAAAAGCATTAAAAAAATATTAGGTGCTAAAAAAAATATTAATGATGTTAAGAAAAATGATCTGTATAATCCGTTTGAAACTATTTTGGTTGACGAGGGTGTAGGTAGTAATGCTTACAGAGATAAGTGGCAATTATTTGATCAAATAATTCTTTCAAAACCTTTTTTGGATAAAAATTACAAAGACTATCAGTTATACAAAGCTGGAGTTTTTAATAAGTCATTTCTAATAAATAAAAAGGGGAAGTTTAAAGGCTATCCATTTAGAAGTTTTTCTTACGGAACATTCACAGGTGGATACAGTGATCATTTACCTCCTTACATATATCTACTCAAAGAAATTAAATAAATAAAAAAAGGCCTGCATGTAGCAGGCCTTTTTTACATTATAAAAAAGTTTTTTTAGAAATTGTATCTTAAACCTACATTCCAGGTTCTTCCTAATCCGAAGTAACCTTGGTTAGCAGTGTCAATTCCATTATATAATACACCTGTACCATCACCAGCTGCAATAGCAGATCTTAATTCACTAATGTATACATTATCGAATACATTATTTACATTAAGTCTAATATCTAAAGTTCCTTCACTTACAAACATTTTGTAAGAAAGTCCCATATCAACTACATGATAGTTTGGTAATTCTAAATTTTCTTTAACAGCTCCAACATTAGCATATAACTCATCGTAAAATCTAATATCTGAGTCAAAAGAAAGTCTATCTGCTAAATCTACATCTATACCAAGTCCAGCAGTAAACTGTGCAGCATCACCAACTTTTCCACCGTCAACATCTTGTGTTTCAGTTTCAAGTACATTTTGATCTTCATCTTGTACTCTAGTGATTGCATCACCTTCATAAATCCAGTCACCAATAGATAAGAATCCTTTTAAAGTATAAGGAACATCTGGTTGAGGATTAGCCATAAATGTAATCTCAACACCTTGGTGAAGCTGACTAACTCCTTCAGAAACTTCATAGAATAATTGGTCATTACTTACATAAGAAGATGAAGTTACTCTATCTGCCCATGATGTTCTGTATAAATCTACTCTAGCAGAAAAGTTATCTACTTCGTAAATATATCCAGCTTCTAAACCAATAATCGTTTCATTAGAAGTATTAGGATTGATTCTGTTTGTATAATTTAGATAAATGTTATCAAAGTAAGGAGCTCTTGAATAATATCCAGCATTAACATATGCCTTACCATTTGCACCTAAACCGAATCCAACTCCTGCTTTAGCATTGTAACCAAAGTTGTCAACTTGCTCTGACTCAACTCCATCAACAGTACCTTCAGGCAATGCCTCTCCAGTCCATTGAGTTGATGTACCGTCAATTAACGATTGATCAGCATATTGATAGTGATCCCATCTTTGGTACATTGTCTGAGAAACCGAACCTTGGAAGAATGCAGAGAAATCATCTTTAGTATACTCTAACTGAGTAAATAATCCACCGTAAGAAATTCTCTCGTCGTTACTATAAGCGATTTTTTGATCTTCATCAAAATTTGTAAAGGTAGCATCCCAAGGATTAGCACCCATGCTTTCAGTAGCAACTACATATTTATAAGTACCATAAGTACCATAAGTGTCATGGTTATTATTTGGATCTCTTAATCTAATATTCTCTTGCCAAGAAGTTAAACCGTGGAAATTTTCAACAATTCTAAAGTGCTCACCATAATAAGTTCTTAAATCAGCACCAACATTAAAAGACAAGTTGTCTGATAATTGAGTTTCGTAATTTGAAACCAAACCAAACCAGTTATGCATATTCATCGATGCTCTTGTAATATAACCCCCTTCTGCAGCATAGTTTCCACCTGCTCCTGAAGTTGAGTTGTTGTAAGCATAAATAGCATTATAATCTATATAACCTTCATCAGTTCTAATTCTATTACCTCTACCTCCAGTACCTCCACCGTTTCCAGTTGAAGCATACAATACGGTTGACAAACTAGATTTTTCGTCGATTGTATAATCCCAGTTTAAATTAAATACTGGCTTGTGGTAAAAGTTTCTTCTCTCTGTAAGGTATCTATCTCCATAATAACCGTAGTTGTTATTATATTTTCTACCATGATCTAAGTAAGTTGCAATAGACTTAGTAAAGTTTTGATCATGCCATTGAGGAGCACCAGTCATTAAGAAATTAAAATTGTGCTTGTCGTTCATTTTATATCCTAATGAAAGGAAATAAGTTTGACCTTGACCAAAAGTTCCTTCAGCATATCCATCACCTTGCCAGTGAGTTAATAACATACTTGTAGACCATCCATTGTCCTTTTCTCCTGTATCATAAGAGAAAGTAGTTTTTAAATAGTTGTCGTTAGCAAAACCTGCATATGCAAATCCGCCTTCACTTTTAGTTGTAGATCTCATTACAAAGTTTACTGTACCACCAACAGATGATATAGCTAACTTTGAAGCTCCAAGACCTCTTTGAATCTGAACAACATTCGCAATGTCATTCATACCAGACCAGTTTGACCAATACATTTTACCATCTTCCATTCCGTTAATTGGCTGACCATTTAACATGAAAGCTGTATTTGTTTGATCAAAACCACGCACAGAAATTCTTGTATCTCCAAATGCACCAGATTGACCTGCTACGTAAACAGATGGTGTATTTGCAAGAGTCATTGTGATGTCTTGCGTTCCAATTTTCTTTTGAATTTCTTCTCCAGTAATAGTGGAAACAGCCAGGGGAGTTACTCTATCTTCAGCAAGGTCAACTACCCCGCCTCCAACTAAAACAACTTCCTCTAATTCCTCAAGATCGTCCCAATCTTCATCGGTAGATTCTTGAGCATAAATTGTAGTTCCAAAAAGCAATAGAGCTACAAAAAATAATTTGTGAGTAATGTTTTTCATAATTTGTTTAAAGTTTAATTATATTATTACCCTACAAAAATAGATAATATTTATCACTTATCCCCATCTGTTGGTGAATAAATTATACCGGAATTGTTAACAAAATATTAAGAAATCGATGTAATTAATCTATAGATTTAAATTCTTTTAACAAACTCTGTGTTGATGAATCATGATTGCTAAAATCACCAGATTTTAGGTCATTTAAGATATTACTTGCAAGTTTTTTACCGAGCTCAACACCTGCCTGATCATAGCTTAATATGTTCCAAATAACACCTAAAGTAAATATCTTATGCTCGTACATAGCAATCAATGAGCCTAAGTTTTCAGGTTTTAAACTATCTATTAACAGGGTGTTTGTTGGGCGATTGCCTAAAAACTCTTTGTGGTTGTCGTTCTGAGGCTCTGCTACAGTTCCTTCCATTAAGGCTTTTGTTTGAGCAAAGAAGTTAGCCATCAATATATCGTGGTGTAAATCATTTTCTTTCTGAGGTTTTCTAAAACCAATAAAATCTGAAGGAATAATTTTTGTTCCCTGGTGCAGTAACTGAAAGAAAGAATGCTGAGCATTTGTGCCTGTCTGACCCCAAATTACTTGACCTGTCTGATAATCCACAAAATTTCCAGATCTGTCTGTTTGTTTTCCGTTGCTTTCCATTGAAGATTGTTGTAAATATTTACTAAAACTTTTTAAATCTTCTGAATAAGGAATTACCGCATGAGTAGAATAATTAAAGAAATTATTATACCACATACTAAGACATGCTAAAATAACAGGGATATTTTCACTGAATTTAGAATTTCTAAAATGAGAATCCATTTTACTTGCACCGTCTAATAATTTTGAGAAATTATCATATCCTAAAGAGAGGGAAATAGACAATCCAACGGTACTCCAAAGAGAAAATCTTCCTCCTACCCAATCCCACATCGGAAATATATTTTCTGGCTTGATTCCAAAATTTACAGCTTTTTCAATATTGCTGCTAACAGCAACGAAGTGTTTTGGTATGTCTTCTTCACTAGTATTTTTCAAAAACCAATCTCTAACAGTATTTGCATTAGTCAATGTTTCTATTGTTGTAAATGTTTTTGAAACAATTATAAATAATGTTGTTTCAGGATTGATTTTTTCAAGGATATTACTCACATGATCTCCGTCAACATTACTTATAAAATAAGTATTTATATGATTTTTATAATGCCTGAGAGATTCAATTACCATGGAAGGACCCAGATCTGATCCACCAATACCAATGTTAACAACAGTGTCTATGTTATCTCCTTTAAATCCTTTATGAGATCCAGATAATAAATTTTCAGTGAACAACCTCATTTTGTTTTTAGCTTCTGAAATTTTAGTAACAATATTGAAATCATCAATAAAAATCTTATCATCTTTGTTAGCTCGTAGAGCAGTGTGTAATACTGATCTAGATTCAGTAGAATTAATCTTTTCTCCAGAAAAATATTTTTCAACGGAGCTCTTAAAGTTTATTTCATTTAAAAGCTCTTCAAAAAGTAACATTGTTTTTTCTTTTATTTTATTTTTTGAGTAGTCAAAATAAAATTTGTTCCAGGAAATACTAAATTTGTCAGCTCTTCGATTATCCTTTTTGAAATAATCATAAAAATGATCTTTCTTCAGCTCATTGAAGTGAGCTTGTAATTTTGGCCACGCTTTGGTTAATTTGGGATTTATAGATGTCAGCGACATAAAATTTAATTTATTTCGTCTAATAATTTTTTAAACAGAATTATAGCTTCATCAAAATTAGACTTTAATTTTTTAGGAACAGGCTTGCCTGGCGGTAATTTTTGCTTAAATGGATCAACTTGCTTACCATTTTTCCAAAATCTATAACAAACATGGGGGCCAGAAGTGTTTCCTGTCATTCCAATTTTGCCAATAACATCACCTTGTTTAACATATTTCCCCTGTTTTATCCTGCCCTTTTTTTGCATATGCAAATATTGGGTTGAATATGTATCATTGTGCTGAATTTTAACATAATAACCATTTCCTCTAGTATATGAAGACTTAACCACTCTACCATCAGCAGTGGCCATGATTGGTGTTCCAGTTGGGGCTGCAAAGTCAGTTCCCCTGTGAGGCCTAACTTTATTTCCATAATAAGCAATTCTTCTTTTTAAGTTGTATCGTGAAGAAATATTGCTGAATCTTAACGGAGATTTTAAAAATGTTCTTTGTAAACTATTTCCAGATTCGTCATAAAACTCTGCTGTTTTTTTAACTGAATCTGTAACAAAACTAAAAGCATATAATTCTTCATTATTATGCTCAAAAAAAGCTGCATCTATACTTTTAATCCCGACTAATATTGTATCCTCAATATATCTTTCATTATAAATAATTTTAAATTTATCTCCTTTTTGAATTCTTGCAAAATCAATTGTCCAAGCATAAATATCTGATAATTGATTGATCAATTCCCATGGCAAACCATTTTGGTCCATTGTTTCAGATAAACTATTATTTATAACACCAGAAGTGGATTTTTTAATTATTTTGAATGGTTTTTTCTTATTAGCGGCATTGATTGAATCAAAATTTGAAAAATCTATTACCACATAATTTAACAGATTAGGCTGATAAATAAAGTATTGAGGTGTGCTCAAACTATCCTTTGAGGAAAGAATTGTGTATGGCTTTCCTGCTGTTAGCCACCTTACATCAAACGAGTCTTTTATTTTTTCAACGATTTTATAGATTTGAGGGTAAGTCATTTTTTTTTGAATTAAAATCTCACCAAAGCTATCTCCAAATTTAATCGTGTCCCTGGAAACATAAAAATTGTCTAAATTTAATCCAAACTCAATATTTTCCTTTTTTTCTACCTTTATTTCAGATGAAATTAATGAGGAAGCCTTACCAAATAGAAAAAAGATCAGGTATAAAAAAAGTGTAATTAAAATTGAAGCTATTATGACTTTTAAAACACTTTTCATTTAATTAAATTTAATTTCAAAAGGGTTATTAAGATTGCTAAAAGATTCTAAATCAACTCTTATAGATCCGACGATTAAATCTGCCTTTACCCTAATCGGAATCCTATTCTTATCAGCAGTAATCCACATGGTTAAACTCTCATCTTTTTTAAACACTCTTCCAGACTGAACATAAGGTTGAATTTTGAAACATAAAATTTTTCCAAAATTAGTATTTATATATTCAGTGGACAAATGCTTGATTTTTAATTTGTAATTCTCTGAATCAAAAAACATATTAATTGTTAGCTCATTATTTTGGTCTAAATCTTCAAGACTATAAAAATTTCTCAAAAAATAGAAAACGGAAACCATATCCTGTGAATTATCAATTAAAGAAAAGGTATTTGACAAATTTCTTTTAAAATCGTTAACTCTTGCCTCATTTAAATTATGATTAAATAGTATTTCTAAATTCTTGGTGTAACCACCTTCGTTTATATTCCTTATAAATTTAATTGGAATAATGTTTTTCTTATCGAAGTAACTTTCATATCTGTCATAAACCTTAAAAAATAGGTTTATGGGACCAGTAGTTTGGCCAATCATTTTTGCATGGAATTGGTCTTTATTATTTTGAGTTAGATTAACAGTTGCCTCTCCAGCTTTAAACCAACCGCTATATGAAATTTTATAATTTAACCATTCTCCAGATTTAAATGCATATTTATTTTGAGAATTGGAATTGTTAAAAACCAAAAATGCTATCAAAAAAAGAAAATACCTTATTGTATTTTTAAGAATTAAAATGATCATAAATTTTTTTGGCTTTTTTGCTTCCCACTATCTGATTAAGTTCTTCAATTTTTTGCATTTTTATATTTTTCAAAGACTTGAATTTTTTCATTAGATTCAGGAATGTTTTTTCTCCAATACCTGGAATACGTTGTAATTCACTGTCCAAAAAAGAATTATCTCTTCTATTTCTATATTGTCTTAGACTAAATCGGTGTGCTTCATCTCTTAATTTTTGTATTAATTTTAAAGAAGGAGATCTTTTATCAATATAAACTGGAGTGCTTTCACCATAAAAATATATTTCTTCTAATCTTTTGGCGATACCTATAATACTGATTTTTTTTTCAAGACCTAATTTTTTCAAGGACTTGACCGACGAGGATAATTGTCCCTTACCTCCGTCAATAATTATTAGGTTTGGCAAACTTTTATTTTCATCTATCAATCTAGAGTACCTTCTGAAAACAACCTCTTCCATGGAGGCAAAATCATCTGGAGAGGTAACTGATTTGATGTTAAAATGTCTATAATCTTTCTTTGAAGGCCTTCCGTTTTTAAAAACAACACATGCTGATGAAGGAAAACTTCCTTGAAAATTTGAATTATCAAAACACTCTATGTGTTTTGGAAGAGTATTCATGTTTAGGTCGTTTTTTAATATTTTCAATATCTTTTGAAATGAATCTAAATTTTCAAGATTTTTATTTGATTTAAAAATATTAATCTTATAATTTTTAATGTTTCTAATTGACATTAGCAGCAAATGATTTTTGTCACCTGCCTTTGGTACAATGCATTTTTTATAATCCATCGAATCAACAAAAATATTTGAACACAACTCGGTTGATTTTGATCTAAATTTAACTTTAATCTGAGAAATCAACTGTTCAAGTATAAGTTGATCTTCAGTCACATTTGTTTTTTTTACATGTGTGTTGAAGGAACTTATTATAAACCCATTAGAAACCTGAGTAAAATTTATATAGGCATAATTATTATCTGAAATGATTGAATAAATATCTAAATTCTTTATTCTTGAACTAACAATCATTGATTTAGACTGATAGTTTTCTAATGCCTTCAATTTGTTCTTGCATTCTAATGCCTTTTCAAATTCCTCTTTATTTGAAAAGCTTAACATCTGCTGTTTTAACTGAATTTTTGATTTTGAAAACCTGCCTTTTAAAATATTTTTTACGGAGTTTATTATAAGATTATAATTTTTTTCTGAAATTAAGTTTTTAGAATTGTGATTTTCAGTTTCAAATCCCAAAATAATAAAGTGGCTTTTTTTCTCTAAAACCCTTAAAGAAATTTTATTGTTTAAGTCATTAATAAATTTTTGATTTAAATTATAGTTTCCTTTCCTAATTGGATATATATTATTAATCAAATCCAAAAGAGTATTTATCGTTTTAATATTTGTGTAGGGACCAAAATATTCTGAACCATCATTAATTATTTTTCTGGTTGAAAAAATCCTTGGGAATCTTTCATTTTTTATACAAATCCATGGATAAGATTTCCCATCTTTCAGCAAAATATTATACTTAGGTTTAAATTTCTTTATTAGATTGTTCTCTAAAAGAAGTGCATCTGACTCGGTATCTACCAAAACAACTGAGATGCTTGAAATGTTAGAAACTAGGGATCTTGTTTTTTCATCACTTTTTTTCCCAGTGAAATATGATCTGACTCTTTTTTTTAAATTTTTGGCCTTTCCAACATAAATTACTCTGTCCTTGTTGTTCAAAAATTTATAAACACCTGGAGAAGTCGTAATGTTTTTTAAATATTCAGAAATAGGACTCTTTTCCATTACTCAAATATACCACGAAATGTTTCTACTATATAAAAAGGATTCAGCTATTTCTGCATGTTTTTAGCTTCAATACTTAAAGTGGCATGAGGCACAAGCTTTAGTCTTTCAATAGATATAAGCTTACCGGTAACTCTACATATCCCGTAAGTTTTATTCTCAATTCTAATCAATGCAGTTTTTAAGTCCCTTATAAACTTTTCTTGTCTTAGGGCTAATTGTGAATTTGATTCTTTACTCATAACGGTACTACCCTCGTCAAAAGCTTTAAATGTTGGAGAGGTATCTTCAGTACCGTTATTATGGTCGTTCATGTAAGCACTCTTGATCAACTCAAGATCATGCTTTGCTTTGTCTATTTTTTCATTTATTAGCTTTTTGAATTCTGCTAAATCTGAATCTGAATATCTAATATTTACATCTTTACTCATAGTTTTAAACTTTTGTTATAAATATTTTAGTTTTTAATTTGTCAAAAAATATTTCGTGACCCCCCTCTTGCTGGACATTAAACTGTATAGCATTCGCAAGTGTCTCTGATTTTACATACTCTAAATTGTTATTAATAGCTTTTTCAATTTCAAAATCACCTGAGAAATTTAAACCAATTCTGTCAGTAACCTCAAAACCATTCGATTTTCTCAAATTTTGAATCTTACTAACAATTTCTCTTGCAATTCCTTCTTCCATTAATTCTTGGTCTATGGAAATATCTAATGCAACAGTTATATTGCCTTCGTTAGCTACCAACCAACCTTCGATATCTTTAGAGGAAATATCAAAATCATCTACGTTGAAAGTTATAGATTTTTTATTAATAATTAAATCAATTTTTCCTGTTTTTTCCAACTCTAGAATTCTGGTGTTTTCAAGTAAATTAGTTTTAGAGGAAATTTCTTTCATGAACTTTCCGTATTTAGGACCTAATTTTTTAAAATTGGGTTTGATTGATTTCACAAGTAAATCAGATTTTCCTTCAATGAATTCTATATTCTTTACATTAACCTCTCTTTTAATTTCTTCTGAAACTGAGTTAATTATATTTTTTTTATTTAAGCTGTCAACTGGGATTAAAATCCTATTTAAAGGCTGTCTTACCTTAATTTTTTCTTTTGCCCTTAAAGACAATGTAAGAGAAGAAATTATTTGCGCATAGTTTATCTTTTCTTGTAAGTCTTTGTCAATCTTAGATGCATCAGAAACCGGAAAGCTTTCAAGGTGAACACTCTCTGAAAATTTTCCATCAACATTTCTGGTTAAATCCTGAAACATTTTGTCCATAAAAAAAGGGGAAATTGGTGCAGAAATTTTACATATATCAGCTAAAACAGTGAATAATGTTTGATATGCAGAAATTTTATCAAGCTCATATTCTCCTTTCCAAAATCTTCTTCTACTTAATCTAACATACCAATTACTCAAATTGTCAATAACAAAATTAGATATCTCTCTAGCTGCTTTTGTAGGTTCATAATCCTCGTAAAATTTTTCAACTTTAGAAATAAGTGTGTTTAATTCTGAAATAATCCATCTGTCTAATTCTGGTTTTTCTTCGAATTTGATTTCATTTTCTTTATAATTAAAGTTGTCAATATTGGCATATAAGGCGAAAAACGAATAGGTATTATAAAGTGTTCCAAAAAATTTTCTTTTAACCTCGTCAACTCCGTTAATGTCAAACTTTAAATTATCCCAAGGATTTGAATTTGAAATCATATACCACCTTGTAGCATCAGGTCCATAATCAGAAAGGGTTTTGAACGGATCTATCGCATTGCCTAATCTTTTTGACATCTTTTGACCATTTTTGTCTAGTACCAATCCATTTGAAATAACATTTTTATATGAAACAGAATCAAAAACCATTGTACTAATTGCGTGTAAGGTATAAAACCAGCCTCTGGTTTGGTCAACTCCTTCAGCAATAAAATCAGCAGGAAAAAATTTATTGCTATCTATATTCTCTTTATTTTCAAATGGATAGTGCCATTGAGCATAAGGCATACTTCCAGAATCAAACCAAACATCTATTAAATCTTCTTCTCTTTTCATTTTCTTTCCAGAATTTGAAACCAAGATTATACTGTCAACAACATTTTTATGAAGATCTATTTTTGAGTAATTTTCATCAGACATGTTGTTTAATTTGAATTCAGAAAATATATTTTCCCTCATGAAACCTTTTTCTACAGACTTTTCAATTTCTTTGATCAATTCTTCTACAGAGCCGATACATATCTCTTCTTTTCCATCCTCGGTTCTCCAAATCGGAAGGGGTATACCCCAAAATCTAGATCTTGAAAGATTCCAATCGTTTACATTTTCAAGCCATTTCTCAAACCTACCTTCACCGGTTGATTTTGGTTTCCAATTAATTTTATTGTTTAATGATACCATTTTGTCTCTAAAGGAAGAAGCTTTAATAAACCAAGAATCAATCGGATAATACAAAATGGGTTTATCAGTTCTCCAACAATTTGGGTAACTGTGTTTGTATTTTTCTACTTTAAAAGCTTTGTTTTCTGTTTTTAGTTTAATTGCAATTTCAACATCAACTGACTTTTCTGGGACATTATCCTTTTCATAATACTCATTTTTCACAAACTTACCAGCTAATTCGCGCATTTCAGGTCTAAATTTTCCTTGTAAATCAACCAAGGGGACCAAATCACCATTAGAGTCTTTTACTAACATTGGGGGAACCGGAGGTTTTGCAGATTTAGCTACTAATGCATCATCTGCACCAAATGTAGGGGCAGTATGAACGATTCCGGTACCGTCAGTAGTCGTTACAAAATCACCTAAAATTATCCTAAAAGCGTCTTTTGGGTTTTCATAGGGGACTGCATAATCAATTAATTGTTCGTATTTGATATTTTCTAATTCTTTACCCAAAAAGGAATTTATTTTTACAAAGGGAATTTTCTTTGCATTGAATTCATATTCTGCTAAATCTTGTAAATTATCAGATTCATAATATACATTTGAAAACTGTTTTGAAATTAAATCTTCTGCAACAATATAGTCAGCCTTGATTCCTGTATATTGATTAAATGATCTTATTAAAGAATACTTGATTTTTGGACCTACGGTCAAAGCAGTATTACTTGGCAAAGTCCACGGAGTAGTTGTCCATGCTATTACAAAAATATCTGTATCACTATTTAAAAAATCAGGTAAATTTTTGTTTAGAAGTTTAAACTGAGCCGTGACAGTTGTGTCAGAAACGTCTTGATATGTACCCGGCTGATTCAACTCATGAGAACTAATTGCTGTTCCTGCTTTTGGAGAATATGGTTGAATCGTATACCCTTTATACATAAGTTCTTTGTCATAAATTTGTTTTAATAACCACCAAACAGATTCCATGTATTTAGGAGTATATGTTACGTATGGGTTATTAACATCTACCCAGTATCCCATTTTTAAAGTCAAATCATTCCAAATATCTGTGTATTTCATGACTGCTTTTTTGCACTCCTCATTATAATCCTCAACACTAATCTTTTTACCTATATCCTCCTTTGTGATTCCTAAACTATTTTCAACTCCAAGTTCAACGGGCAAACCATGAGTGTCCCATCCGGCTTTTCTCTGCACATAAAAACCTTTCATAGTTTTAAATCTTAAAAAAATATCCTTAATTGATCTAGCTAAAACATGGTGAATTCCAGGAAGCCCATTTGCCGAAGGAGGTCCTTCAAAAAATATATATGGATTTTTACCTGAGGTCTTATTTACAGATTTTTTGAAAATTTCATTTTTTTTCCAATAGGAAAGTATTTCTTCAGAAATTTTTGGAAGGTCTAGATATTTATATTCGTTAAAATTCATTGGTTATTTGAAAAATTTACCGAGTCAACGAAAATACTAAATTTAGTTTAACAATTATGAAATGTGATCTATCAAATCCTCAATTCTTGTCAAATAAACAACTTCGATTTTTTTAGAAGAAATTACGTCACAATATTTTGAAACAAATATTTTGGAAAATCCAAGTTTTTCGGCTTCTTTAATTCTTTGATCAATTCTACTAACTGGTCTAATTTCACCGGAAAGACCAACTTCTGCAGCAAAACAATATTCCTCAGGAATACTAATGTCATTATTTGAAGACATAATTGCAGAAATTATAGCTAAATCATTTCCTGTATCCTCAACTTTCAGCCCACCTGTAATATTTATAAATATGTCTTTTGATCCTAGATGAAAGCCTGCTCTTTTTTCTAATACTGCCAACAACATATTAAGTCTTTTAGAATTTATGCCTGTTGAACTTCTTTGAGGCGTGCCGTATACTGCAGAACTAACCAACGCTTGCACCTCAACAAGGAATGGTCTTGAGCCTTCAACAGATGCGCATATAGCGGTGCCACTTAATTTTTGATCTGATTTTCCAATTAAAATTTCTGACGGATTAACTATTTCTTTCAGCCCCTCATTGATCATTTCGTATATTCCTATTTCATTTGTCGACCCAAACCTATTCTTTTTAACTCTTAAAATTCTGTACAAATGATTTCTATCACCTTCGAATTGTAATACGGTGTCTACCATGTGTTCTAAAACTTTTGGGCCAGCAATATTACCATCTTTATTGATGTGACCAATTAACATTATTGGGATTGAGGTTCTTTTCCCAAAATTTATCAACTCAGCAGTACATGTTTTTAATTGGGTTATGCTTCCCTGCATTGAATCAATTGAACTTGTGGTTAAAGTCTGTATTGAATCAATTATTAATAAGTTTGGTTTAGTTTTTTCAGCTTGAGAAAAAATATTTTCCAATTTATTTTCTGCATAGATTAAACAATCTTTGTTAGAGTAACTTATTCTGTTGGCTCTAATTTTAATCTGACTCTCACTCTCTTCACCAGAAACATATAAAACTCTTTGTCTAATTTTTAGTGAGAGCTGTAAAAACAATGTGCTTTTTCCAATACCTGGCTCTCCTCCCAAAAGTGTGATTGAACCGGGTACTATACCTCCACCAAGTACTCTATTGAACTCATTATCATTTGTTTTAATCCTGAATTCATCTTTAATTTTAATTTCATCAATGGATTTTGGAGTATTTTTTGTACTGTTTAGGTCTGATTTTGTATGATCCCACAATGATTTTTTAGAAACTTCTATGAACTCCTCTGAAATTGAATTCCATGAATTACATTTATTGCATTGACCTTGCCATTTTGCATATTGAGCTCCACAGTTTTGACAATAAAAAGAACTTTTCAATTTTGACATAATTAAAAATTAAAATCATCTTGAATTCTGTCTGCTAATTCTAGTAAATAATCTTTTGTTAAACCCTGAACTTCATTCATATTGTATGCAGATCTATAAATTTTCATAGCTCTCTCAGGATCTCCGGTTTCTTCATAATATCTACCCTTGTAATAACTTGGTAAAATTGTTCCAGAATAAAATTCATTTGCATATTTAGAAAGCTCGTCATAATAATTATATTGTTCTTTCGACTCTATATATTCTTCGATTGCCATAAAATCATTCATTGAAACTTTTTTTTCTAAACCATAATAACTCTTTATGTTTTTATATTTTTCTCTTAAATAATCAACAGGTGATGATTCCAACTTTGAGATTATCGAATCATACTCAATTTTGTCTATATCTTTGTAAAGTGAATAAGTCTCACGGATAGATCTTGGAACGCTTAATGTTGGAAGAGTATAATGATTTTCTTGGTCATAAATAAAAGATTTGAATTTCAAACTTTTATTTTTAACAGAATCTAAGGATTTAGAAAAATTTAGAACATCTTCATAAATAGTTTCAAAATCTTGTTTTGATGAAGAAACTGTGTAAAGAATATTAGCATTGGTCCGACTTAAATTCTCGATCAAATATTCCTTCATATTTTTTGAGAATTTAGGACTTATAGAAATATACCCCCTTATGAGTGGGTCATTCTTTAATAAAAAGAAATTAATAAAATTAGCAGTCCGTTCCTGTCCTAAAACTGTAATAAAATCAGACGCTCTATAATTTTTTGACAGGTATGGTATTAGTTCTTGAACGATAAAATCATAAAAATTTGCAGTCGATGTTATCGGAGTATTATTTACATTATCAAAAACACTTGAGTCTTTGAATCTGGAATCAATTTGTTTTATACCCACAACCAAGTTTTCTGGAATATCGCCCCAATAGGACAAGTAATCTACCGTACCAGAAACCATATTAAATAAATGATCTCCATCCATTATTATCATTAACGGGTATTTTTTCTTATCATCTTTGTCAAATGATCTAGGTAGCTGAATTTCAAAGGCTCTTTTCTCCAGTAAAATTTTAGATGCTATCGTGTCGTTAATTTTGGAAACATACAATGAATCTAAATTTTGGCCAAAACAAAAATTTGAGTAGACTATAAATAGAAAAATAAACCTGAGGAATTTCATATGCTCTTACTTCTGTTAATGAAAGGTAAGACAAATAGTGATAATCCTCCAAAAATTACAACCATCAATGTTTGAGATAGCCACATCACCCAACCAAAAGCAAGGCCTGTAGCTGATTGTACTCCATACCATCCTAAAGACTCTTCAACAGCCAAAGGATAAATTCCTATCCCTCCGTTTGAAAGCATAATTGATAAGGCAGCCAAAGTAAAAGAAATCGTCAACTGGAAAAAAGTAACCTGATTTAAATCAACAAATGCTTTTGAAGTAAAATAAAACATTAAGACATACATTAACCATATAAAAATAGAATGAAATATAAATTGATTTCTGTTTTTCATTTTAAAAATTATGGTAATTCCGTCAATTAATCCACTTAAAAATGATTTGATTTTTTTATAAAATTTAAATCTTTTAATGACAAAATAAACCGTTGCCGTTACAATTACTGCAATCAATATAGATAATAGAACTGTTGAAAAATCTGATTCCTCGACAAAGTCAATTAATTTATTTGAAATTTTATCAAATTCTTTGATTAAACCAATCAAGATTATAATAAGAATACACAGTACATCCACAGCTCTTTCAGCTACAATGGTCCCAATTGCTTTTTCAAAAGGAATATTTTCATATTTAGAAATAAATGTACCCCTTGCAATATCGCCTGCCCTAGGAACCGTGTAATTAATAAGATATGCTGAAAAAACAGTTAAAACACTATTAATAAAACCCAATTTATAGCCCAAAGGTTCAATTAAAAACTTCCATCTATATGACCTTGAAATGTGACTTAAAGCTCCAAGGAAAATTCCAACAAATACCCATAAATAATTTATTTTAGTAAAGTATTCTTTGAATTCAGAAAAACTTATGTCTTTAAAGGAATAATAAATACAAAACACTCCGACAAAAATTGGAAGCAAATTTTTTAAGTTTATTTTATTAGCGCTCAATTTATTTTAATAGATTATTTTCTTCATTCGGAAAAATTATACTTGGTTTAAAATTCTTAGCTTCTTCAAAACTAATGGATGCATATGTGATTAAAATTAAAATATCTCCGATACTTACCTTTCTTGCTGCAGCACCATTTACGGTAATTTCGCCCGAACCTCTTGAGCCAGGAATCACATAGGTCTCTAATCTTTCTCCGTTATTATTATTTACAATTTGGATTTTTTCACCCTCAATAATATTTGCAGCATCCATCAGATCTTTGTCAATTGTTATACTTCCAATATAATTTAAATCAGCTCCGGTTACTTTTACCCTGTGAATCTTAGATTTTAAAATTTCAATATTCATCAAAAATCAATATAATTTTATATTATCAATTAGTCTTACACCAGAAATATCGGCTGCTATAAACGCTCGATATTTTTGATTTTTTTTCTTATGCTTAATTGGCTTTAAGTCATTTTCATCAGCGATTGCAAAATAATCAATACTAATCTGAGGAAAATTTTGAAGAAGATCTTCAACTTTAGCGTATATTACTTCTAAATCTAGAGTGTCGAAATTCTTTTTTGCAAAACTAAGTGCTTTGAACAAATTTGTTGCTATATTTTGTGAAGAAATATCTAATTTTTTATTTCTAGAACTAAGTGCAAGCCCATCATTTTGCCTAATGGTTTTACATCTTATGACATTTAATTTATATCCATTTTTTTGTACAAGAACTTCGATTATTCTTAACTGCTGAAAGTCTTTTTCCCCAAAATAAACATTATCGGCCGATACTATTTCAAACAGCTTATTTACAACTGTTGCAACTCCCTGAAAATGACCCTTTCTGTGCTTACCTTCCATATATTTATCTAAATCACCGAAGTCGTATGAGTCGGAAACAACCTTTCCTGAATATATTTCTTCGGTATCTGGTTTAAATAAAATTATATTTTCTGAAATTGAGTCCAAAAGTTCAATATCTCTAGAAATATTAATTGGATAGGATTTGTAATCATTGATATTATTAAACTGTGTAGGATTTATAAATATAGAGACTACAGAATAATCATTTTCTAAAACAGATTTTTTTATAAGAGATGTATGTCCGTTATGTAACGCCCCCATTGTAGGTACAAATCCGATTTTTACATTATCATTTTTTAATTTTCTTAAATGATTTTTAAAACCTACGATATTATTAAAAATTATCATTTTAATAAAAAATTAACAGCATGTAAACTTAATACATTGCAATTAATCTACATAATTTTTGTAATTTTGCTTCCTCTTAGGGACACTTCAAAAAAAAGAATTAATGAAAAATAGAAAGATTTTATACGTATCCTCTGAAGTAGTTCCATATTTACCAGAAAACGAAATTTCTTCAATGTCTTTTGAAATACCTAAAATGGTTAACAAACAGGGTGGCCAAATTAGAATTTTTATGCCTAAATATGGAAATATTAATGAAAGAAGGCATCAGTTACACGAAGTTATAAGATTATCTGGACTTAACCTTGTGGTTAATGATCTTGATATGCCTTTGATAATTAAGGTTGCGTCAATCCCAAAAGAAAGAATTCAGGTTTATTTTATTGATAATGAAGAATACTTTAACAGAAAAGCTACTTTTAAAGATTCTAGTGATAAATTATTCGATGATAATGATGAGAGATGTATCTTTTTTACCAAAGGTGTTTTGGAAACCATTAAAAGGTTGAACTGGTCGCCAGATATTATACATGTTCATGGATGGATGTCAGCATTACTACCGATATATCTAAAGGAGATTTTTAAAAACGAGCCAATATTTCAAAAAAGTAAAATTGTAACCTCATTATATGCAAATGAGTTTGAAAAAAACCTAAATAAAGATATGATCAATAAAGTTTTATTTGATGAAATTGATCAAAAAAATATATCAGATTTAAAAGATCCTACTTATGAAAATCTTATGAGAATTGCCGTTGATTATTCAGATGCAATTATTATTGGATCTGAAAATGTGTCATCAAAAACTATAGAATATTTAAAATCTTATAAAAACCCTATTTTGGATTTTCAACCTAAAGATTCCTTTTCAGAATCCTACACTGAATTTTATAATAATTTGTTTGATTAAAAATAATGAGTACAAATATTTTTAGAATACTAATTTTTCTTTTGATTCTGACATCTTGTGAAAAAGATTTTGCAAGCTTTGATTCTGAGGTTATTAACTCAGAAAATGCGATAAATTTCTCCACTAATAGTATTGAATATAATCTTCAAAGTGTTTCTGAAAAAGTTAATCCAGTTCAAACGAACAACCTCTCCTCCTTTTTATTGGGTAGTTATAACCACCCTCAGTACGGAAATTCAATAAGTAGTTTTATTGGTCAAATGGTTCCCGAAGAATACAATCATGACTTTGGAGATAATGTTGTTCTTGATTCTGTTGTACTTACCATGCCATATTACTCGAGAGGAATCGAAACAAGCGAAGAAGGAGATATTACTTATGAAATTGATTCGGTATATGGAAATTCTCCAATTAAAATTTCTGTTTACAGAAATAATTTCTTTTTAAGAACCTTTGATCCCTACGGAGATTTTGATGCAAGTCAAAAATATTTTTCAAATGCTTCGTTGTCTGCCGAAGAAATAATTGATTTTAATCAAATGGAAGGTGAACTCCTTTTTGAAATTGAAGATTTTACGCCAAGCGCAGAGCAAATTAATTTGACTGAAATTGACACCTCTGGAAATTCATTTGTTTCTCAAAGGCTTGCTCCTGCCTTAAGATTTAAGCTTAATAATCCAAATGATAATTTTTGGGAAAACAATTTCTTTGAAAATGAGGGTGAGCCAGTCTTAACAAATGAACCAAATTTTAAAGATTTTTTTAGAGGGCTTTATATTAAAGTTGAAAATGTTAGTCAAGATGGGACAATGATGCTGTTAAATTTAGCTTCTTCAAATTCAAAACTTACAATACACTATACGTCTGATAATACCTCTATTGGAGACAATGATACTGGATCAGTTGATGAAATTGAAACAAATCAGCACGAATATGTAATGAACTTTTCTGGAAATTTATTTAATGTTTTTGAAGATGAAAATCTTATCAGTGTTTCGTCAATGGATCAAACAAATGGTAATCAAAATATTTATCTTGATGGAGGAGAGGGGATAATCACAAAACTTGATTTATTCTCTGGAACAGCAATTAACGAAGTGGGAGAAGAAATAGGTGAATTTGAACATTTTAAAAACTATTTCTACGATGAAATTTCAGATCAACCTAAAAGAATTATTAACGAAGCCTTTATCGAATTTTATGTAAATCAAAATTATCTTAATGCTGATGAGCCTGACAGAATTTATATATATAATTATGATCAAAATTCAGCTTTAATTGATTATTTTCTTGATCAATCTATAAGTTCTACAACAATAAATGCAAAAATTAATCACTTAGTGCCATTAACTAGAGATAGTTTATCTGACAACAGAGGGATAAAATATAAAGTTAGAATTACAGAGCATCTTAACAATTTAATCTTAAGAGATTCAACAAATGCCAAGTTAGGACTTGCTGTTATTTCTGATATTGCATCGGTTCAAAATTTTGGCATTTTAGACGAAGAAGAATCAAATAATAAAAGTTTAGCATCAGGAATAATTCTAAGTCCAAAAGGAACTATTCTTCACGGAAATTTAAGTTTTGATTCTGAAAAAAGACCAATGATTAAAATATATTATACTGAGCCTGAAGATTAGTGCCAGATATTATAATTCATATTAAAAAATGATTCGTTAAAAACTAAATCTGATAAATTTGATCTTATGTGTGGAATTGTTGGTTACTTAGGTGAAAAAGACTCATTAAATATAATTTTAAATGGATTAAAAAGGCTTGAATATCGCGGATATGATAGCGCAGGTATAGCTGTTTACAACGGATCTACAATTGCTTGCTGTAAATCCAAAGGAAAAATAAGTAAACTTGAGAAAAGCTTATCCAAGAGAAAAAATTTAAAAGGTGGCTTAGGAATTGGACACACAAGATGGGCCACTCATGGAGAACCTAATAATGTTAATGCACATCCTCAATTTTCTAATTCCAATAAACTTTGTTTAGTGCATAATGGAATCATTGAAAATTACTCAACAATAAAACAAAAACTTGTCAAAGAAGGATTCACTTTTAAATCTGAAACTGACACTGAAGTTTTGGTTAATTTAATTGAATTCGTAAAAACTAAAGAAGATGTAAAGTTAGGTGAAGCAGTTCAAATTGCGTTAAATCAAGTCATAGGAGCATATGCAATTGCAGTTATTGATAATGACAAACCTGATGAAATTGTGGTCGCTAAATTGGGTAGTCCTCTTTGTATTGGAGTTGGAGATGACGAATATTTTATTGGAAGTGATGTAACTCCATTTATCGAATACACTAAGAATGTAGTTTATTTGGAGGACGGTGAACTAGGCATTATAAGAAACCATAAAGAAACCTTTTACAGAAAGATAGTTGATGATAAAATTATTTCTCCAACTGTAAGTAAGTTAGAGCTAAGTTTAGATAAAATAGAAAAACAGGGCTTTGATCATTACATGTTAAAAGAGATTTATGAACAACCAAAAGCCATTAAAGATACATTAAGAGGAAGATTGAATATTTCAAAAGGTATAATCAAATTGTCGGGTATAGATGATTACATTAATAAATTTTTATCTGCTAATAAAATAACAATTATAGCATGTGGTACATCATGGCATTCAGCTTTGGTTGCCGAATACATGTTTGAAAAAATTGCAAGAATTCCTGTAGAAGTTGAATATGCTTCTGAGTTTAGATACAGAGATCCTATAGTTGATAAAAATGATATCATTATTGCTATTTCTCAGTCTGGTGAAACCGCTGATACTTTAGCAGCTATTAAACTAGCTAAGTCAAGAGGAGCATTTGTTTATGGAGTCTGTAATGTTGTTGGTTCCTCAATAGCCAGGGAATCTGACACTGGTTCATATACACATGCCGGGCCTGAAATTGGAGTAGCTTCAACAAAAGCATTTACCACTCAAATGACTGTCCTTTATTTAATGGCAGTTAAATTAAGTAAGTCAAAGGGTGTTATTTCAGAAAAAATATTTCAAAAATATATATATGAAATTTCAAAAATTGGAGATTATGTACACAAAACTCTTGCAACGAATAATAAAATAAAAAAAATAGCAAAAGAGTTCCAAAAATCTAAAAACTGTTTATATCTAGGAAGGGGCTATAACTTTCCGATTGCTTTGGAAGGAGCTTTGAAGCTTAAAGAAATTTCTTATATCCATGCTGAAGGCTATCCTGCAGCTGAAATGAAACACGGTCCAATTGCTTTGATTGATAAAGATATGCCAACAATAGTTATTGCTACCAATAAAATAAACTATGATAAAATCGTAAGCAATATTCAGGAAATTAAATCTAGAAAAGGAAAAATAGTAGCTATTGTTTCTGAGGGGGACAAAGAAGTTAAAAAAATTGCTGATCACGTTATAGAAGTTCCTGATAGTGTTGAATCCATAACCCCTTTTATCACAGTTATTCCTCTTCAATTACTTTCTTACCATATTGCAGTGTTGCTGGGTAAAGATGTTGATCAACCAAGAAATCTAGCGAAATCTGTTACCGTGGAGTAATTTATTGGGTACAAAGTTTGTATATTGAAATTGATTTATAATTATAGTTTATGCCTTTTACAAACGATGCTATAGTATTTGGAATTTTAATGATTTCATTAGGTTTTGTTTTCTACACAGAATCTAAAAAGAAAGGTTTCTGGTTTAAATTTTATAAAGTTATTCCAGGGCTTCTAATGTGTTATTTTATTCCAGCTATTTTTAATTCTTTGGGAATAATTTCATCTGAAGAATCTCAAACTTATTACATAGCAAGTCGATATTTACTTCCAGCATCATTATTATTAATGACATTAAGTATAGATTTAAAAGCAATTTATAATCTTGGTTACAAGGCACTAGTGATGTTTTTTACAGGAACCATTGGAATTATAATTGGCGGGCCCATATCAATTTTAATTTTATCAATGTTTTTTCCTGAATTATTTAATGGAGCAGGGCCAGATGCTATCTGGAGAGGTCTTTCAACTTTAGCTGGGAGCTGGATTGGAGGAGGAGCGAATCAAGCAGCAATGTTAGAGATATTTGAATACAATCCTCAAAAGTACGGAGGTATGGTTCTGGTTGATATAGTAGTTGCTAATATTTGGATGGCGATGATTTTGTTTGGAATTGGTAAAAAAGATGCTATAAATAAGTGGTTAAAAGCTGATACTTCTGCTATTGAAGAATTAAAAGAAAAAGTTAGTTCATTTTCAAATAGCAATAAAAAAATTCCAAGCTTAACAGATTATATGATTCTTCTGGCTATTGCTTTTGGAACGGTTGGTTTTTCACATTTGGGAGCCGAATACATCTCAGAGTTTTTAACCTCTAATTTTGAAGCGGTTGCTGATAAAAGCTCCGGATTATCATCTTTTGCTTCAAAGTTTTTTTGGATGATTTCAATTGCAACATTTATAGGAATTGGTCTATCATTTACTAAAGCGAGAAATTTTGAAGGAATTGGAGCTAGTAAAATCGGAAGTATTTTCATTTATATACTTGTTGCCACTATTGGAATGAAAATGGATTTAGGATCTATTCTCGATGAGCCTAAATTAATATTAATTGGTGTTATATGGATGTCAATTCACGCAAGCCTTTTAATTGTAGTGGCAAAATTAATTAGAGCTCCCTATTTCTTTCTAGCGGTTGGAAGTCAAGCAAACGTTGGTGGTGCTGCATCTGCTCCCGTTGTTGCTGCAGCGTTTCATCCTTCTTTGGCTACAGTTGGGGTATTATTAGCTGTATTTGGATATGTGGTAGGTACTTATGGTGCAATGATATGTACATGGCTAATGGAATATACTTCAAACTTATAATTAATGGAAAAGAAAACTACACACATATTTAGAAAAGAAAAAGGTCAAATAGTTGTTCATGGTGAGGTTAATTTAACAGATTTAGAAGGAAATAAAATTCCTCATGGTGAAAAATTTACATTGTGCGGTTGTGCAAAATCCAAAAAACTTCCCTTTTGTGATGGCTCACATAAAGTTGATTAATTAAATCATGGAATAAAATTTGTGAGAGTTATAAGTGTGAAAAACATTTTATCATTATTATTAGTTTTACCTACACTATTATTTTCTCAAATTGATGGTTCAATAATCGGTTACATTTATGATTCTAAAAGCCAACTACCTCTATTAGGCGCTAATGTAATTATTGAAGGAACTGAAAAAGGTGCAATTTCAGATGAAAACGGGTTTTTTGAAATCACAAACATATCTCCAAAATCTTATAACTTATCTGTGAGCTATGTAGGATACCAATCCAAAAAGATTTTTAATATCATAATTAAAAGTAAAGGAAACCAAACTTTAGAAATTCTTCTCGTTGAATCTTCTGAAGAACTTGAGGAGATTATTTTATATGAAAGCCCTTTTAAAAAGTCTGTAGAAACTCCTCTTTCGGTTAATACTTTTTCAAGAGTTGAGATTGAAAGTTATCCTGGTGCTGATAATGATGTAACAAAGGTAGTTCAAAGTATGCCGGGTCTTTCCCCGTCTGTTGGTGGATTTAGAAATGATATTATTATTAGGGGTGGTGCACCAAACGAAACCGTTTATTATTTAGATGAAATCGAAATCCCAAATATTAATCACTTCAGTACCCAAGGAAGTGCAGGTGGGCCACAAGGAATGATTAATATTTCCTTTATTGATGAGGTAACTTTAAGTACATCTGCATTTGGAGTCGAATATGACAATCCACTTAGTGGTGTATTACAGTTCAATCAGAAAAATGGAAATCCAAAGGAAATAAGCGGTAATTTTAGATTTGGAGCAAGTGATTCCGCAATAACCATTGAAGGCCCTTTTTCAAAAAGTGAAGACAATAAGACCACTTTTATTTTTTCTGCAAGAAAAAGTTACCTGCAGTTTCTTTTTGAACTAATTGGGCTACCAATTAGACCTGATTATTGGGACTTTCAGTGGAAAGTAAACCATAAAATAGATGATTATAACTCGATAAATTTTATAGGGCTTGGAGCAATCGATGATTTTTCGGTTGAAGCACCAGATGATTTTGATTTTACCCAGCAATCATTTTTAGAACAAGTTCCTATAATTCAGCAAAATTCAACAACAACTGGTATTTCGTGGATCAGAAAGTTTAAGGAAAAAAAGGGTCAATTTATCTTAGCTCTAAGTACAAATAAATTAAAAAATATCTTTTCCAGATACGTTGATAATGAAAATTTAAATGGACTTTATTTTAGAAATGATTCTCATGAATGGGAAACTAAATTAAGATTGAAAACGGTGAATTATGTAAATGATTGGAAAATATCATGGGGTGGAAATATTCAATACTCAGATTACTTCAATAATACATCTGATCTATATAATCAAGCAGAATACATAACCAAATTTAATTTTTACAAGTATGGGTTATTTGGGAATATTTCTAAGAGCTTTTTTGAAAATAAACTTGATGTATCAATCGGAATTCGCTCCGACGAAGACACTTTTAGCAGTGGATCTAAACTAACAAACAATTTATCTCCAAGATTATCAACCTCGCTGTCAATTTCAAAAGATAGAAGGTTAAAATGGAATTCAAGTTTAGGCACTTATTACAAGATTCCTGTTTATACAGTTCTTGGGTTTAAAAACAATTTAGGAGAGTTTGCTAATCAAGATGCTCAATATACAAAAAGCAATCACTTTGTAACAGGCTTTGACTATGCTTTAGGAAATGCATCAAAAATATCCGTTGAAGGATTTTTAAAAAAATATGATCAATTTCCAATATCTGTGGTTGACGGAGTATCTCTCGCAAATAAAGGAGCTGATTTTGAAGTTTTGGGTAATGAAAATATTATAACAGAGGGTAAAGGAAAAACAAGAGGACTAGAATTTCTTTTTCAACAAAAGTTGACTAATAATTTTTACGGAATATTTTCTTACACGTTCTTTAAGAGTGAGTTTACAGATATAAACGGAAATTATTTACCCTCCGTATGGGACAGTAAGCATCTATCCTCTTTTAGTGGAGGCTATAAGCTCAAAAAGAATTGGGAAATAAGTTCAAGATGGCGTTTTTCAGGAAAAACTCCTTATGTGCCCTATAATTTGGATGCAAGCTTAGCAAATTATCCTAATATGATCCTAGATTATTCACAACTTGGAAATGTTAAACTTGGAAACTTTTCACAAGTAGATATAAGATTTGATAAAAAATGGAATAAAGAGAATATTTCTATAAACTTCTTTATTGAAATTTTAAATCTTCTTGCTCAAAAAATACCATCGCCGTCAGAATTTGGGTTGGAAAGGGATGGTAGTGGAAATATTATCACTCCTTTTAACCTTGTCGAGATTGATGTAAATAGGGAGTCTATGATCCCTTCTTTTGGTTTTTCTATTGATTTTTAGTGATTTTAGCCTAGATAAACATTATTTAATAAAAATGTTAAATTATTAGATTTATTGTATGATTTTATAAAAATTAATACACAATTCATTGACAATTTAACAAAATACTAAGAATATTTTTAATAAAAATTTATTTTTTACCCCATTTTTTTGTCAATATTCATGGCGTTAACAGATTATTAACATATATTTAACCCATAAAAATTAAACATAAACAAATTATGAGAACAATTCTTAAGATTTTAATAATGTTAGTTGGTGTTTTTAGTTACGCTCAAACTACTGTTTCTGGTAGTGTAACTGACAAAAATGACCAGCCATTATCTGGAGCAACAATTATTGTTGTTGGAACATCAAATGGTGTTGCAGCTGATTTTGACGGTAATTATTCGATTACTGTTGATATGGATGCTCCATTTAGTATCGAAGCAAGTAGTGTTGGATTTACAGCTGCTACAGTTGAAGTAACAGGTACATCGACTGTGAATATTGTATTAGAAGACAATACAGCTTTAGATGAAGTTGTTGTTTCTGCTTCTAGAACTCCTCAAAGAGTTTTCGAATCACCAGTTACAATTGAAAGATTCGGTACAAAAGACATCAGAACAACTGCTTCTGCAGATTTTTATGATGGTTTAGAAAACTTAAAGGGTGTAGATATAAATGTAAACAGTTTCACATTTAAATCTATTAACACTAGAGGTTTTGCAACATTTGCTAATACTAGATTCGTACAGTTAGTAGATGGTATGGACAACTCTGCTCCTGCACTTAATTTCCCATTAGGAAACTTACTTGGAATGGTAGAAACAGATGTTCTTAATGTAGAATTAGTACCAGGTACTTCTTCTGCACTTTATGGTGCAAATGCCTTTAATGGAATTCTATTAATGAATAGTAAAAATCCTTTTGATCACCAAGGAGTTAGTGGTCAATACAAAAGAGGGATCACTTCACAAGATGCTGCTGGAGATAATCAATTCCAAGATGTTCAAATCAGATGGGGACACAAATTCAGCGACAAACTTGCGATGAAAGTTAATTTTGGTTATTTAATCGGAACTGACTGGATTGCAAATAGTGAGGCAGACAAATTAAATAGAACTGTATTCCCAGGAGATTATAACCACGATGGTATTAACATCTATGGTGATGAGGTAGCAACAAGTATTTATAGTGTTGCTCAGACTATGGTTCAATTAGGTCTATTACCTGCTGGTGCTGAAGCACTAGTTCCTAATGAAGTTGTAAGCAGAACAGGTTACAATGAAATGGATATGGCAGAGCCAGAGGCTACAAGTAAAAAAGCTGACTGGGGTGTATACTACAGACCTGTAGAAGGAAGTAATCTTGAATTATCATACGTTGGAAAATGGGGTACTGGTAAAACTTTATACCAAGGTATTAACAGATACGCTATCAAAAACTTTACAATGAATCAGCACAAACTTGAAGTTACTAATGACAACTGGTTTGTAAGAGGATATGTTGTTGAAGATGATGCGGGAGATTCTTATGATATGACATTCGCTGCAATTAATGTAAACAGAAGATGGAAGCCAGATCTTAACTGGTTTGCTGAATATGTAGGTGGTATTGTTAACGGTCAATTGGCTGGACTAAATATTGATCAAGCTCACGCGTTGGCAAGACAAACTGCAGACACTGGAAGATGGTTGCCAGGATCTGAAGAATTTAATGCAAATTTAGCTGAAGTAATTCAAGATCCAGATTTAACAACGGGTGCTAGATTTACCGATAATTCTAAATTCTATCACTTAGACTACAACTATAACTTTGGTCACATGTGGGATTGGGCAGAAGTACAAGTTGGTGGATCTGCAAGAATGTATTCACTTAACTCTGGTGGAACAATCTTTACAGATGTTGACGGACCAATTGAATACCAAGAAATGGGATTCTATTCACAAGCCGTTAAGAAAATGTTTGATGACAGACTTGTTCTTACAGGTGCAATCAGATATGATAAGTCAGAATACTTTGATGGACAGTTCTCACCAAGAGGTGTATTAAGTTATACTGCAGGTGAATATAAGAATCACAACTTCAGAGTTTCTTATCAAACAGGATTTAGAACTCCAACTACACAAGACTTATTTATCGGTCTAGACGCTGGTCAAGCAAGATTAGTTGGATCTGCTGAAGGTAACCCTGAAAGATATATCAGAGATTACAATATTAGTGCTGCTGGACAAGCATTAGGAATTCCAGCAAGTGTTACTATTAGTGGTGCTGCTGCATATAATAATGCATATGAGGCTAGTTCTGTTCAAGCTTTTGCTGCTGCGGGTAATCCTGCACTTCTTAGCGTAGCCGATGTTGACTATGTTAAGCCTGAACAAATGCAATCAATGGAGTTTGGTTATAGAGGAAAATTATCTAGAACCTTTACAATTGATGCTGCAGTTTATAGAAATGATTTCCAAGATTTCATTAATACTCAGGTAGTACTTTCTCCACTTTATGGAGAAGTAGGTGACGGTGGATTATCTGTGTTAGCAATGGCTAATGGAGACTTTGAAACTTGGAGCTCATACACTAATTCTCCTGCAGAAATTTCTTCTTGGGGAATGGCAATAGGAATGGCTACTAAGATCTTTGGAAACTTTGATCTATCTGCTAACTACACAAAATCTAAACTAGAGTTTGAACAATCACTTTATCCAGACTTTAGAACAAACTGGAATACACCTGAGCACAAGATCAAAGCTCAATTTGGAAATACAAACCTTTTCAAAATCAGTGATAGAACAGTTGGATTTAACGTAGCTTGGAGATACTGGAGTGAGTACTTATGGCAAGCATCTTTCGGAGATGGTATGGTTCCTGAAACTCACGTAGTTGATGCACAGATTAATTTTACACTTCCTAAGTGGAAGTCAACAGTTAAAATTGGAGCAACTAATATTGGAAATAACGAATACTTTACAGCATTCGGTTCTGGATTTATTGGAACACAGTATTATGTTTCATGGACTGCTAACAACTTTTAATAATATTAAATATTAATAATTATGAAATTTAAATATATATTTTTATCTGTTTTATTTTTAGGTCTTATGGCTTGTGAAACAGATGTAGAAAACCCTGGTGCAACTTATCCAGACGCCTATCTAGATATAGATTCTGGTGATGCTGATTTTAGCACTTATGTTTCCATGGGTGAAAGTATTACAGCTGGAGTTTCAGACAATTCATTGTTTGCTGCTGCGCAAATGAATTCATACCCAAATATCATGGCAGGAGTTATGTCAATGGCCGGTGGTGGAGATTTTACTCAGCCATATGTTAACGATAATGTGGGGGGAATTAATGTAGCTGGTGAGCAATTTTGGGGACCAAGACTATTTTTTAACGGTGCTGGACCTGCATTTGTTTCAGGTAGTATTACTACTGAAGCTACAAGTGTTGAACCTGGACCGTATTCTAATATGGCAATGCCTTACGCTATAGCTGGTTCTTTTGTAGTACCAGGTGTAGGAAGTATGGAAGGTTTGATGGCTGGTCAAGCCAACCCTTGGTATGTAAGAACTGCTTCAAGTAATGGTGCAACTATGGTTGGTGATGCAATGATGCAACAACCAACATTTGTAACACTTGTTCCAGGAAATGATTTTGCAAGTTACGCTCAATTTGGAGCTTCAGGATTTCCATTTGGATTTGTTGAATTAGATGGGCCAACTGGAATGTTAGCTGCTGTCGTAGGAACAATTCAAGCATTAAGCTCAACTGTTCCTAACGGAGTTATTACAACATTACCAGACCCTACAATGACACCTGACTGGAATACTGTTACTTATGATGCTATTCCTTTGGATCAGGCAACTGCTGACCAACTTAATGTATTAGTTGCTGCTTACAATGGAGGTCTTGCATTTTTTCAATCTATAGGTGCACTTACAGCTGAAGAAGTAGCGCTAAGAACACTAGCAAATCGTGTTCCAGGAGCGAATCCAGTATTAATTGCTGATGAAACTTTAACTGACTTGTCAGCATTAGAATTGCCATCATGGAGAGATGCTAATGCAAATGATAAAATTTCACTGCAAGCTTCAACCTTTTTAGGACAACCTGTTGATGGAGTAGATCCAAACTCTGGCATATGGGGAGTTTCTGCAGGTTTACCAGACTTTGGTGTTTTACTTCCTAGTGAAGTTGAAGAGATTCAAACCAAGTTAGCTACAGCAAATGCTGCTATTGCAGGATCTGTTCCTAGTGGATGGGCGTTATTTGATTTAGCTGCTCTTTATAATGATGTTGTTACAACAGGAGTTATGGAAGATAGTTTCAATATGACAGGAGATTTAGTGTTTGGTGGATTCTTTAGTTTAGATGGATACACTCCAACTTCTAGAGGTAGTGCTTTAATTGCTAAAAGAATGATGGAAGCAATTGATGCAACTTGGGGATCAAATCTTTCTGATGCAGGATTAGATATTGGTCAATATCCAACAAACTATCCTAATGGTTTATAGCCTTTAAAAAAACAAACTAAAACAAAAAAAAGTCTGGATTAATTCCAGACTTTTTTTTTGTTTATAATAGTTGATTATTTGTTAAAAAATCTATTGAATATATTTCATAAAAAATCTATATTTGCGACTTATTATTATAAGTAAAAATTAACACTTTATCCTCAAAAATGACATCAGGAAAAATAGCTCAAATCGTAGGACCTGTAATTGATGTTGAATTCAGTTCAGAGTCTGGCCTTCCAAAAATTTATGATTCACTTGAAATCGAAAAATCAGATGGGACAAAACTTGTCCTAGAAGTACAAGCTCACATTGGTGAAAATATGGTAAGAACCATTGCAATGGATTCTTCTGATGGTTTAAGTAGAGGTGCTGAAGCAAAACCTACAAATAGTCCCATCCAAATGCCAATTGGAAAAGAAATTAACGGTAGACTTTTTAATGTAATTGGAGACTCGATTGATGGAATTGGAGATCTTCCAAAATCTGGTGATAGTGGATTACCAATTCACAGAGAATCTCCTAAGTTTGAAGATCTTTCAACAGCTACTGAAGTATTATTCACAGGAATTAAAGTTATTGATTTAATTGAGCCTTATGCAAAAGGTGGTAAAATCGGATTATTTGGTGGCGCGGGTGTTGGTAAAACAGTTCTTATTCAAGAGTTAATTAACAACATTGCAAAAGGGCATGGTGGATTATCAGTTTTTGCAGGTGTTGGTGAAAGAACAAGAGAAGGAAATGACTTACTTCGTGAGATGTTAGAGTCTGGGATTATAAACTATGGTGACGAATTTATGGAAAGCATGGAAAAAGGAGGATGGGATCTAAGTAAAGTTGATAAAGATGCATTAAAAGATTCCAAGGCAACTTTTGTGTTTGGACAGATGAATGAGCCTCCTGGAGCTAGAGCTAGAGTTGCTCTTTCAGGATTAACAGTGGCTGAATATTTTAGAGATGGTGCTGGAGACGGACAGGGTAAAGATGTACTTTTCTTTGTTGATAATATATTTAGATTTACTCAAGCCGGTTCTGAAGTGTCTGCACTTTTAGGAAGAATGCCTTCAGCTGTTGGATACCAGCCTACGTTAGCCTCTGAAATGGGAGCTATGCAAGAAAGAATTACTTCTACCAAAAACGGATCTATTACATCTGTTCAAGCGGTATATGTTCCTGCGGATGACTTAACAGATCCTGCTCCTGCAACTACATTTGCTCATTTAGATGCAACTACTGTACTTTCAAGAAAAATTGCAGAATTAGGAATCTATCCTGCGGTTGACCCGCTTGATTCTACATCAAGAATTCTTACACCTGAAATTTTAGGTGATGATCATTACAATTGTGCTCAAAGAGTAAAAGAATTATTACAACGATACAAAGAATTACAGGATATTATTGCAATTCTTGGAATGGAAGAATTGTCAGAAGAAGATAAACAGGCTGTAGGTAGAGCAAGGAGAGTTCAAAGGTTTTTATCTCAACCTTTCCATGTAGCTGAACAATTTACAGGAACTCCTGGAGTTCTTGTTGATATCAAAGACACAATCAAAGGATTCAATATGATAATGGATGGTGAACTTGACCATCTTCCTGAGGCAGCATTTAACCTTAAAGGAACTATTGAAGAAGCTATCGAAGCTGGTGAAAAAATGTTAGCTGAAGCATAAAAAAGGATCAATGATTTTAGAAATAATTTCCCCTGAAAAAATAGTCTTTAACGGTGAGGTTTCATCTGTTGCTGTTCCCGGAGTTGATGGAGAGTTTGAAATGCTAAATAATCACGCAGCGATTGTTTCAAACCTCAAAAAGGGATCTATTAAAGTTTACGGAGATATCTCTTTAGACGAGTCACAAAAAGAAGTTTTCAAAAAAGAAGGAAGGGGTTATTTTTATAGTATTAATTCTGGTACTGTTGAAATGAAAAACAATAAAGTTACAGCTCTAGTTGAATAAGTAAGACTATAACTTTTTTACAACATTAGTTACTATACCCCAAATAATTAACTCGTTATCATCTTTTATTTCTATGGGTTGATATTTTGAGTTTTCAGGCTGTAACCAAATTTTTCCTTTTTTAACTCTCAACCTTTTTACTGTAAATTCCCCGTCGATATAACAGACAGCTATCTTATTATTCGATGGTTCTATACTTCTGTCAATAATGATTAAATCACCATCCTCTAAACCAGCATTAACCATTGATTCACCAGAAACTCTGGCAAAAAAAGTAGCTTCCTGATTCTTTATCAATTCTTTATCTAAACTAATCCTCTCTTGTTTGTAATCTCCTGCAGGAGAAGGAAAGCCTGCTGAGATTCCTGTGTTTATCAAAATTGCGTCCAAACCCGTTTCTTTTTTGGGAATAAAAAAACTTAAGCCATTATTTTTTTTCATTTGATCTTAATTATGTCGCTAATCTTAGTGGTATAACTTGGAGATAAGAACTCTTGCTTCATTTTCCATTTTTTTGTTAAATCCTGATTCGCTAATTTTATTTTATCACCATACATTAAATTTATACGATCTATTGTTTTCATAAGTGGCTTGTGCCTATAATCTTCATTTTCAAAAATACCTAACTGATAATTATCACTAGGCAAAAGACTCGTTACAATTACACCGGCTTTCTTATAACTTATATTGGGCTCAAACATTTCTTCAATTGCTTTTAAAGCATAGTTATTTAAAACAAAAGAAGAATTCGTTGGATAAGGAAGTGTAACGACTCTGGAACAGGAGTGTTGTTTTAAATCTTTTCTAAAAAAATTACTCCTTATAAATACAATCATAATATTTGAAATCGAGTTTTGTCTTCTTAGCTTTTCAGCACAAGACAGCGCAAAGGTTGACACCCTTTCTTTTAACTTATATAAGTCAGAAACAGGATTGTCAAACGACCGAGTAGTTGCTATGGATTTTTTTGAGGCAAAAGATTCTAAATTCAGATTAGCAATTCCTTTTAGTTCTTGTTGTATTTTTAGTTCAACAATCGACAAGTTAGACTTAACCCATTTTTCTGGTAAATTAACAAAATCTAAAGCATTTTTACAGCCTACAAGCTCAAGGCGCCGAGTTAATCTTTTTCCAATACCCCAAATATTATTCAACTTAAAATACCTCAAGGATTTTAGTCTTTTATATTCAGTATCAAGTAAGTAAACATCTTTTGTTTGAATGGGATACTTTCGCGCAATCTTATTTGAGAGTTTAGCAAGAGACTTTGTTGGGGCTATACCAACTGATGTGGGTATACCTGTCCATTTTAAAATCCTTTTCCTCATTAGGGAAGCATGAGTGAAAAGATCAATATTATCAAAACCACTAAACTTTAAAAAAGCTTCATCTATACTGTATATTTCAATATCAGGTGTAAAGTCAGAAATAATATTCATAACACGATGACTCATGTCAGCATATAAAGGGTAATTAGAAGATAGAACAACAATGTTGTGTTTTTTTATAAGTGATTTATATTTAAAAATAGGCGCACCCATTGGGATACCTAATTTCTTAGCCTCATCACTCCTGGAAATAGCACAACCATCGTTGTTTGACAAAACAATAACAGGCCTACCATTTAAGCTTGGGTTAAAAACTCTCTCACAGGAGACATAAAAATTATTACAATCTATTAGGGCAAACATCATTATAAATATAAGTTTTTATCAATTTAAAAATTGTAAAAAATCAAGAACTTATTTAACAAAAAATAGTTTGATTACACGATCCAAAATAAGTACTTTTGAAAAAGATAATTATATGAAATAACTAATGAAAAAATTACTCTTATCAATTCTGATTTTTAACACATTTGTAACACACTTAAATGCACAAGAAAGCGAAGATGAAATAAAATTAGACGAAGTTGAGATACTTTCTAGTCCTAGAATTGAAATTGAAAGCTTACAAAACTCCATTAGCGTTATAAGCATCTCTAAAGAACAAATTAATAATAGTACAGCTACTAATGTTAGTGAATTATTACAACAAATAGCAGGAATAGACATCAGAAGAAGAGGGGTTGAAGGGATGCAAGCAGATCTTTATATAAGAGGTGGCTCATTTGACCAAACATTATTATTAATTGACGGAATAAAAGTAGAAGACCCACAAACCGGTCACCACACAATGAATATGACACTGCCGTTAGAGGTGATAGAAAGAATAGAAATTACGAAGGGATCGGCAGGAAGAATATATGGACAAAATGCATTTACAGGAGCTGTAAATATTATTACAAAAAAGAATATTAAAAATAATTTAAGTGTAGAGCTTACAGGTGGTTCTTTTGATCAAAAAAGAGGAAGCTTAACAGTTCAAAGAAAACTTGAAAACTCAGAGATATTATTTAATTACAATAGAAAAGAATCTGAGGGCTATAGATATAATACAGACTTTAAGAATGATGAATTATTCATTAATAGTAGTTTTAAAATAAAGGATCAAAAGGTGTCAGCTATCGGAGCATTTAATGAAAGAAAATTTGGTGCAAATGGATTCTATGCAAGTCCTGAGGCTATCGATCAATATGAAGAAACTCAGGCAAGTATAATCGGACTAACAACCGCCTTCAAAAAAGATGATCTAATTATCAAGCCAAAACTTTATTGGAAAAGAAATCAAGATATGTATGTATATTTAAGACAAGATCCTTCCGTCTATAGAAACCTGCATATTTCTAATAAAGTTGGGATTGAAGTCAATGCTTCTACTTCAAACTCCATAGGTGATTTAGGGTTAGGAATTGATTTATCAAAAGTTTCCTTAACTAGCAATAATCTTGGTAATAGAAATAGAACTATGTTAAATATGTTTATTGAACAACAAATTAAATTTCAAAATGAAAAAATTGATTTAACACCTGGAATTGCTATTACATATTTTTCAGATGTTTCCTCAAGGCTGAATTATCAAAATAATTTTTTCAATAATTTGTTTTTCTACCCAGGAATGGATTTAGGTTATAGATTTAAGAAAAACCTAAAACTATACAGCAATGTTGGATACACATATAGAATACCAACCTATACAGATTTATTTTATTCAAGTCCTACCACACTAGGAAATGAAAACTTAAAACTTGAAAAAGCACTTACCAAAGAAATTGGATTAAAATATTTAAAAAGTAATTTCAATCTTAGTATGTCTTTATATCAAAGGGATGCGTCAGATATAATTGATTATGTTAGGAATAATGAAGCTGAGCCTTGGCAAGCAAACAATATAAGAGAAATAACCACAAATGGTTTTGAATTAAATATGGGTTACAAATTCTATTTGGGTGCATTTAGACCTCAAAGTATAAATATTGGATACAGTAACATTAATGACGATCTTTTAGAAACTGATTTTACTTTTTCAAGGTATGCTTTAAATTCATTAAAAAATCAGATAACAGCTACATACATGTTTCAAATTAGAGATTTTATTTCTTCAACTTTAACTTTTAAAAATTCTGAAAGGCTAAACAATGAAAGTTATACAGTTATAGATTTTAGAACCTCTTATATATATGAGAAATTCACTTTGTCAATTATATTAAATAACATTTTAGATGAAGATTATACAGAGACAAATTTAGTACCAATGCCTGGATTCAATTCTTTAGTTGGAATTAAATACTCTATTAATTAATATCTCTTAATTTTTGATAGATAAGTTCATTTTCCCAGCCTCTGTAGGTAAAGTAATTAATGAAGGATCTTTTCTTTTGCTCCAAAGTTCCCTTTAAGAATTTAATTTTATTAGACGAGAATTCCTCAAAATATGAAATGTATTCGTCATCCGAAATATTCTTTATAGAAGTCTCAATTATTTGATAATTAATACCTCTACTTTTAAGTTCATATTTTAGTTTTATTTTACCCCACTTTTTAATTCTTAATTTTCCTTGAATAAAAAATTTTACAAACCTTTCATCATTCAATAAATAATTATTTGTTAAAAAAGAAATAATTTTTTCTGTGGATTCTGTACTTACTTTAAGTGTGTGTAATTTTTTTCTAACCTCTTTTGTACACCTTTCCTGATATTGACAATAGGATTTTATTTTTTCCAGAATTAATTTTTCTTCTTTGCTAAAACTAGTATGCATAATTTACAGAAAAAATAAAATTTAATCCAGGAGCAGAAATTCCAGATGAGTAAGGTCGATATAATTTATCCGAAATATTTTCAAATGAAAGAGTGAAGTTTAATTTGTCTGAAAGTAAATATTTTGATC
>CACEKJ010000005.1 GCA_902560045.1 uncultured Bacteroidota bacterium
CCCATTGTCTTATGTTTGACAACTAGTGTGTCTCCGTTGTATTTATATGGATTTTTCTCACTCATTGTTCATTTTTCAATTTAACATGCAAATATATTAAAAATACGACAATTTGTCATGCTAATAAATTCAGCAATTTTTTTGTGGCTTAATTTTTGAATCTTTACGTTATGAAAAAAAAATCTACATTTGTACTCTTAAATTCCAAAAATGGCAGATAATTTAGTTATAGTTGAGTCACCAGCGAAAGCAAAAACAATAGAGAAATACCTAGGTAATGATTATAAGGTTGCTTCAAGTTTTGGGCACATTTCTGATTTACCTTCAAAAAATATTGGAATTGATGTTGAGGATAATTTTAAGCCTAAATATGAAATCTCAACAGACAAAAAATCTATTGTCAAAAATTTGCGTGACTTAGTTAAAAAATCAAAAACTGTATGGTTAGCAAGTGATGAAGATAGGGAAGGAGAGGCAATAGCATGGCATCTGTTTAGAACCCTAAAGTTAGAGGAGAATTCAACCAAAAGGATAGTTTTTAATGAAATAACAAAATCGGCAATAACTAATGCTATAAATAATCCACGAGCAATAAATTATAATTTGGTTGATGCACAACAAGCAAGGAGAATACTTGATAGGATTGTTGGTTACGAATTATCACCTGTTTTGTGGAGAAAAGTAAAAGGTGGGCTTTCTGCTGGAAGAGTTCAATCTGTAGCAGTAAGATTATTAGTTGAAAAGGAAAGGGAAATTAGAAATCATGTTCCATCTTCAACCTTTCGTGTGGAGGCAATATTTGAAAATACTTTAAATAAAGAATTTACGGCCAAACTCTCAAAAGAATTTAATTCAAAGGAAGATGCAGAAAACTTTCTAAAAAGTATGGTTAATTCCTCTTTTAATGTTTCAGAAATAACAAAAAAGCCGTTAACAAAATCTGCTCCTGCTCCTTTTACTACTTCAACTTTGCAACAAGAAGCCTCTAGAAAATTATCTTTTCCTGTTGGAAAAACAATGAGTACTGCTCAAAGACTATATGAATCGGGGTATATTACTTACATGAGAACTGATAGTGTAAATCTATCGACATTAGCAATTGAACAGGCAAAAGAAAAAGTTATTAGTCTTTTTGGCAATTCTTATTCGAATCCTAAGAATTACAATACAAAATCAAAAGGTGCTCAACAGGCTCATGAAGCAGTTAGGCCAACTAATTTCTCAATGTCCCCAGACAGCATCACTGATTATGATCAGAAAAGATTATATACTCTTATACTTAACAGAACACTTGCTTCTCAGATGATGCCAGCCAAACTTGAAAAGACAAGCATAAAAATTTCAAATTCTACAAATAATGAAATTTTTGTTGCAAATGGTCAAGTGATAAAGTTTGACGGATATTTAAAGTTATATCAGGTTTCAAAAGATGACTCTGCTAATGAGGAAGATGGTATCTTACCTAAATTTGTTGATCATGAACTATTGAATTTGAATAGTTTATTTTCAACGCAGAAGTTTAGTAGACCTCCTTACAGGTACTCAGAAGCATCTCTTGTTAAAAAACTAGAAGAATTAGGAATTGGCAGGCCCTCAACATACGCCCCTACGATTTCAACAATTCAAAACAGAAAATATGTTGAAAAAGGTTCAACAGAAGCCAAACCCAGAAAATTTACAAAATTGTCTCTTGTTGATGGTCAAATTAAAGAAGAAAATCTGACCGAAAAATTTGGATCAGATAAAGGAAAACTTATTCCTACTGATATCGGTATGATTGTTACAGATTTTTTAATCAACCACTTCAAAAATATTATGGACTATAATTTTACAGCAAGGGTCGAGCAAGATTTTGACAGAATTGCTGAAGGAAAGAAAGAATGGACTGAAATGATGAAGAATTTTTATAATGATTTTCATCCAGTAGTTGAAGATGTACAAAAAAATGCTACCCGTGAAAGCGGTAAGAGAGTTCTAGGTACTCATCCTGAGAGTGGCAAGGAGATTAGCGTAAGACTTGGGAAATTTGGACCAATGGTTCAGACTGGAACCGTTGAAGATGAAGAAAAACCAAAGTTTGCAAGCTTACCTCCGGACTTACAAATCGAATCTGTAGACTTGGATCAAGCACTACTACTTTTTGAACTTCCAAGAGAAATCGGAGAAATTCAAGGTGAATTAGTAGTTGCTAACAACGGAAGATATGGACCTTATATAAAATTTGGAAAAAAATTCATTTCTATCCCAACCGGAAAATCTCCAACTTCAATATCATTGGATGAAGCAAAGGTTCTTATTGAAGAAAAACAAAAAGCCGATGCACCGATTCACACTTATGAGAATATGGATGTGCAAAAAGGTAAAGGAAGATTTGGCCCCTTTATTAAATGGAATAATATGTTTATTAATGTTGGAAAGGCATATGACTGGGACAATTTAACCAAAAAGGATATAGAAGAACTTATCGAGGATAAAAAAAGAAAAGAAAAAGAAAAAATTATTCATAACTGGGAAGAGGAAGGTATAAAAATTGAAAAAGGAAGATGGGGTAAGTTTTATCTTGTGAAGTCTAAAAAAAGAATCTTATTAGATAAAAATCTAGATGTCCAGACTTTAGATTTGGATAAAGCAAAAGAAATATATCAAGCTAATACTTCAAAAAAAACTAAGAAATAAATCAAATGGGATCAGAATTTCTTACATCACCCTTTGACAATTTACTTAAACCTGTTGATGATCATCTAATTGTTCATAATGAACTTATGTCATCACTAATACTTGGAAATAGAATTCAAATACATTCCTCCGAGCACGGAATACCAGATTTGGATACAACTAAAATTGTAATCATCGGAATACCAGAAAACAGAAATTCAATAGATTATTTAGGGGATGAATTAAATTTAAACGAAATTAGAAAGTCTTTTTACAATCTTTACCCTGGTAACTGGTCAACTGAAATCGCTGATTTAGGGAATCTAATTTTAGGCGAAAATGTTGAGCAGACCTACGGTAGGATTATTTCCATGCTTTCAATTCTTTTTGAAAAAAACATAATTCCAATTATTATTGGTGGAAGTCATGATTTACTTTACGCTAACTACAGAGCCTATGATTCTTTTAAAAGCACAGTTAACATAGTAAATATAGATTCAAACTTTGATATTGGTGATTCTGCCAAGCCAATTAATAATTTAAGCTATCTCGGAAAGATTATTCTTGACGAGCCACATAACCTATTTAATTATTCCAATCTTGGATATCAAACATACCATAACTCTCAAGAAGAAATTGATCTTATGGAAAATCTATATTTTGAATCCTACAGGTTAGGTGAAGTATGTTCAAACATTAGATTATCAGAACCCGTGATGAGAGATGCTGATATTGTTAGTATTGACTTAAAGTCTGTAAGAGCTTCTGAGTTAAGTTCGAGACAAAAATTTTCACCCAATGGTTTTGACGGAAAAGAGATATGTTCTCTAAGCAGATATGCGGGAATTAGTAACAAGGTGTCATCTTTTGGGATTTATGAATACAAGTCATCAAATGAGGACGAAATTACAGAAATGCTAATTTCTCAAATCGTATGGTACTTTATTGAAGGTGTTAATTGTAGGATTCAGGACTCAGATTTTCAAAATGATGAGGACTACAACAAATTCACGGTTATCGTCGATGAATATGAGTTGGTTTTTTATCAAAATAAGATTACCTCCAGATGGTGGATTGAGATAATTGGTGATGGGTCAAATAATAAACTTAAACAAAACACGTTATTACCCTGTACGCTGGATGATTATGAGGTTGCAAAAAACGGCATGATTCCTGAAAGATGGTTTAAGGCAATTAAAAAAAAATGTTTTATAAATTTGTATAAAATAATGACTGTTAGAAAAATTAATTATTTGCGTATGTAAATTTATATGGGTAAGTTTAACCACTTTTTTCAATAGGCTATATGAGAAAAACAAAGAAAATATTACAATTATTAACCCTAGCTATAATAGTTTTTAGCTGTGGTTCAGGCGGTTTGAATAAATCAAAAGGTGAATTAATAGGTGTCAAAGGAAAGAAATATTATCCTGAGAAACCTTTCGGAATGGTTTTAATTCCAGGGGGGTCCTATATTATGGGTAAATCCGATGACGACATTGCGTCTGTAGAAGATGCACCAACTAAAACTGTTACCGTCAGATCCTTCTATATGGATGAAACTGAGATCACTAATTCAGAATACAGACAGTTTGTAAATTGGACTAGAGATTCTGTTTTAAGAACTGCCCTAGCAATAAAAGCAGAAGAAATTTTAGAATCTGATTCAGATCCAGAATCAACAGGTGGAATTAGACAATATGCATTTATTGAAGCTGACACTTCCCAATTATCAGTTTATGAGAAGTGGAGGTTAGAAAATGAGGTTTATGACTCCGATGAAGAGTTTTATGCAAATCAAACTTTAAATTGGGATGTTGATCTTATTTTAGACAGAAATGATTATCCAGATGAAGATTATCTAGAGGTTGTTGAAAGTTTCTTCTTAGAAGACGACAAAGTTTTTAATGAAAGACGTACATGGGACACAGAAAAATTTATTTATAGACACAAATATTCTGATGTAACAGGTAGTAAAGGTTATTTGAAAAGAATGGAAGAAAGAAAAGATGACCTAATTAGGGCATTATTAGAAGAGGGTTATATTGACGAGACCACAGCTGGAGGCTTTCCAACATATACATATTATGAAGAAGGGCGTGAATTGATGGAAGATGCAGTAGAAGACCAAATAATAATAACCGACAAATTCATGCAGTCTGAATTTCCTGATTTAGACAGAAGTAATTTCATTAGAGAAGTTCCTGTACCTATCTACCCTGATACAACCGTATGGATTAGAGATTTTAAATACTCCTATAATGAACCGATGCATAATGATTATTTCTGGCACGATGCATACAGTGAATACCCCGTTGTTGGTGTAACCTGGTTCCAAGCAAGTGCTTTTTGTGAATGGAGAACACTTACAAAAAATGCTTACCAGAAAACAAAAAAGAAAAAAAGTTTAGTTCCTAAATTTAGACTTCCGACTGAAGCTGAATGGGAATATGCTGCTCGTGGAGGACTTCAAGGTGGAATGTATCCTTGGGGAGGACCTTACACTAAAAATGACAGAGGATGCTTTATGGCTAATTTCAAGCCAATGAGAGGAGACTATGCAGTTGATCAGGCGCTTTATACTGTTGAGGCAAATGCATATGATCCAAATGGCTATAGTTTATATAATATGGCTGGTAATGTAGCGGAATGGGTTAATTCATCTTATGAATCGGAAGCATATGATTTCTCAATAACAATGAATCCCAATGTGAATAATGAGGAGAATAATAAAAAGATTGTTAGAGGAGGATCCTGGAAAGATGTAAAGTATTATTTACAGGTAAGTTCTAGAGATTACGAATATGCAAATCAGCCAAGAAGTTATATTGGTTTTAGAACTGTACATGAGTTTTTAGGAGCTGACATGACAGCAAATACAATGACAAATCAAACAATTCAAAAAGAAAATAATAAAAGAAGTTCAATAAAATAATTTTAAAATAAATAATTATGGCATTTAAATTAAGTAAGAAGGTAAATAACGCAATATACGGTTACGGAGCAGCAGTTGTTATTATTGGTGCACTGATGAAAATTACATATTTCAGTCCAAGTTGGGCGCCAGGTATTGCCAATACAATGTTAACTATCGGTTTAGTAATTGAAGCATTGATATTTGCATATTCAGCTATTGATCCATCTCTTCAAAAAGAAGATTATGAATGGGAAAAAGTATATCCTGAATTAGCAGGTGGTCAAGCAGGATCTGCAAAAGGAGTAAAAAGTCCTCAGGTTCTGATGAGTGAAAAAATTGACGAAATGTTTAAAAATGCAAAGCTTGATGAAGCAGTTGTTAAGGACTTAGCACAGAGTATTAAAGATTTTGATGCATCAGCTAAGGCTGGAGCAAAAAGTGCAGCAGATTTAGCTAAAATCAATCAAGAGTTTGCAAATAATGCTGGTGAATTAACTAAGCAGATGGCAGCACTTTCTTCTAACCTTGAAACACTTAACGGTGTTTACGGAGGCGTGCTTAATGCAATGAATAGAAAATAATTTTTAATAAAAAAATAAAGAAAGATGGCTGGTAAAGAATCTCCAAGGCAGAAGATGATAAATATGATGTATCTCATATTTATCGCCATGCTTGCCTTAAATTTATCAAAACAAATTCTTCAATCATTTGGTACTATGAATGAAGAACTTACAGATACGAATATTGAATTAGTTGATAGAAATAATCAGTTCATGCAAGGTTTAGAGGAAAAAGCTCAAGAACAAGCAGAAAAATATTTAGATCTTAAACTAAAAGCTGATTCAATTAGAGAAGTTTCAACGGGTTTATATGATTACCTTGAGAGTGTAAAGGAGGGAGCATATCTTAAAGCAGAATCAAAAGGTATACAAAGAAGTAATTATTCAAAATTAGATAATACGGCTCATTTTACACAAGAATTTTTTGACGGAGAAGAATTAAAGCCGGAAGGACAAGAATTTATTGATCAAATGGATAATTTTAGAAATTCATTTGTCCAAATTGCAAGTAGTGATCCAAAGTTAGTTTCAATTGCTGAAGAAGTAAGTTCGAAGTTTGATACGGGCGATATCTCAACAGAAGATGGAAAACCAAGAAGATACCTAGATTACCACTATAAGGAAATGCCACTTATCGTTGGTATTACTAAATTATCTCTTTTACAATCTACCCTTCAAAATATTGAAGCACAATTGTTGTCAACAATGCTTGAGGGTAAATTAAAAATTGAGGCATCTCTTACAAATTTTGATGCAATAGTTGTTCCGGATAAATCTTCTTTCTTTGCAGGTGAAAACTTTACGGGTAGAATTATACTTGGTAAAAACGATCCTACCTTGAGGGCTGATAAAGTAATAATTAACGGAAATGAATTGGATGATGAATCAATGCAACAAGGTCAAACATTACTGAGTTTCCCAGCTGGTGGAGTTGGTACTAAGAATATTGAAGGAGAATTTCAGTTTACGGAAGAAGGAGAGTTAATTTCCATTCCTGTAAGTACATCCTATGAGGTTGTACCAAAACCCAACAAAGCAACGATTTCAGCTGATAAAATGAATGTTGTCTACAATGGAGTTTCAAATCCATTTACGATTTCATTTCCTGGTATAGATGCAAATAAGGTTTCAGTAAATACCCCAGGACTTAAAAAAGGAAAAACTATTATTGAGAAAGGTCGTAAAAAGAAATTAACAGGTTCCTCAGATTATGAGCTTGATCTTTCTGAGTTACCTCCACAACTAAGAGGAAAAAAACAGGTAATAATAAATGTAACTGGCACATTACCTTCGGGTCAGAAAGTTACTTCTAAAATACCTTTTAGAATTAAATCTTTGCCGGTTCCTTACGGAACTTTAGATAGAACTAAACCTAAATCTCTAAAAAAATCTGAGTTAACTAGTTCTACTGTAACTGCAACCTTTGGAGAAGATTTTGATTTTGATTTACCGCTTAGGGTTAGAGGATTTAAAATCACTGTTGCAGGTGTAGGATCACAGGTTGTTTCTGGAAATGAATTAGATGGACAAGCTAAATCATTGGTTCAAAGAGCAAGGAATAACACGATTGTTACAATAACTGATATTCAAACTAGAGCTATTGGCTCTACAACTGAAATAAAAGAGGCAACAGATATATCATTTGTTATAGTTAATTAATAAGATTATGAAATTAAACTTAATTCCTATATTTTTTGTTTTATTATTTTCTTTTGAGCTAGATGCTCAGGTTAATCTTTTGAATGCACAAGACCCTGCTGATATAGGTAAAAGAGATCAAATGCAGGTTAAGCAGGACGAAGATAAAAAACTTGAGTACGGTTATGTTGATGAAAGAGATATTATGTTTTCTAAAGTAATTTGGGAAGTAATTGATTTAGATCAAAGGGTAAATTACCCATATTTATACCCAACAGACACTACTGTGGTTGGAAAAGAGAGAAGGCCATTAATCCACTATCTTTTAAAGGGAATTGAATCTGGAGATATATCATTAATATATTCTGACGGAAAGTTTAATAATAAAATCACTTACGGTGACTTAGAAGAAAATAATGCATTTTCTTATACTTACATAAATAATAAAGGTACTAATTATCTTATCGATAACGGTGGAAGATCTGCTGTTATAGAAGATAATGATTTATCATTAGGTGTTGAATTTGACAATATTTATCAAAGATTTACAGACGATTATGGTGAACCATTTAGTAATAATACAGAGTGGTATTTATGGATGGAAAGTGCAGTAGCCAGAGAAATTATGGACAAAGATGTCGCATTAGAACCTTATGAAAAAGCACAAGAAAAAACGATTGTAAATTGGTTACAAGAAGAATTTGGAGATAAATATGTAAGTACAGATAGATTTGAATATGGTATGGTTGACCATTACAAAATTAAAGGGGTTTGGTATTTTGACAAGAGAATCGCTGAGTTAAAATATAGGCCCTTAGCAATTGCTCCTGTTGCAAGACAAGTTGTAAATATGAAGGATGACAGAGATATTTCTGATCCTTCCTTAAAAAGTAATCCTACCGAAATGTTTTGGATCTATTATCCAGATGCTAGAGATGTTCTTAAAGATTCATATGTTTTTAGCGATAGTAATAGTGTAATCAGAAAATCATTTGATGAATTAATAAATGCAAGGAGATTTCATACTATGATCTATTTAGAGGAAAACATGTATGAAGATCGTGAAATAGGCCAGTATATTTCTGAAAATGCATTTATGAGATTATTAGAATCAGAAAGAATCAAAGAAAAAATTAGAAATTTTGAACACGATATGTGGAGTTGGTAATAATTTCAATTTAAAATTTAACAAAAAGCGCCTTTTTAAAATAGGCGCTTTTTTTATTTCTATTTAATTTGTTGTTGTTAATCTTAAAAACCGTCGTATATTTGTAGACCACATCGCGGGGTAGAGCAGTAGGTAGCTCGTCGGGCTCATAACCCGAAGGTCGCTGGTTCGAGTCCAGTCCCCGCTACTAAAACAGTAAAACGGTTATACTTTTATAGTGTAGCCGTTTTTTTAATTTCAAAAGCACATAAAACTATCCACAAGGCAAAGAGAAACTCAATAGTTCTTTGATAAATCCCTATATATTCAGATGATAAGTCTGACCCTAAGGTAAACACAAAAAAAGAGCTACTTACAGCTATTAAAAGGGATTGAATAGAGAAATTTAAATAGGTTGATTTTTTTAATCCTAGTCCGATTAATATTATAAATAAAGGAGTTAATAGATAGATCAATAAAGCTGAAAAATTATGAGCGATTTGGGAGAAACTAGGATCAATTAATTCTTTATTACAACCACTGTCACAGGGAAATATTCCAGTAACTACTGTTCCAAATCCGTAAAATATTCCAATTCCATAAAATCCTATTTTCACCATTGTATCAGGCTGAAAATAATTTACACCAAGAAAGCAAAATATGCTTATTAAAATACCACTTGGAATATATCCAAAGATTCTTAAATATATCCCGTATTTGGTATCAATTGCGTACGATTCACTAATGTATTGATTATATATGTCATAGTTTTCAATTAAAAATCCACCTATAATAAAGGATATTGAAAGAATACTTACGCCTGTAATTCCGATTAAATACGTAGTCTTATTATCTGTCAAATGCTGCATTCAATAAATACATTTTTAAAAATGGTTTTAAACATCCCCCTTTAAACATCTTGTAAAGAAAGGAAAATCATCAGTAACTACATAGTAATAGATACCTTCAGGAAATTCAGGTGTAACCCCAAATCGTCCGTTGCATTCATCTAAATCTCCTAGTCCCTCAACATATTCATAATCCTGAGTAAAAGCACCCATCGGAATAGGTGTGTTAGGATTATTTCCACCTCCTGGACCAGCTAATGAAGTTAAAATGTTCGGTCGATTTGTGTCTGCTTGATTTTTTAATCTATAACTTGGTTGTAATGCTAAAACTTCACTGGTAGAATCACTAGCGTTTGAATAACCGTATCTTGCATAAATAGGAAAACCATCAGAAGCCCATCCAACGATTGTAATACTTTGATTATCACCTAAAAAATCCATTAGTAGTTCTGGCATACCATGATAATGATATGCTCCATTAGGTTGAACATGAGCATGATTCATATCATCTCCAAAATTGAAAGTATCATGCCCTAATGCTTCAATGTTCCAATTACCTTGACATTGAGCTAAACAACACTCCCCTTCGTCATTACACCTTCCTGCAGTTGCTGGATCAAATTTGACACTATTTAGGGCATAAGCAATTGCTGAACCAGGACCACCTGCCTCTATTCCATTTTCGTAAACTATTATTGGGCAAAGTGTGAAACTTTTGTTTACATTTTGTTCACTTATAGTATTTGGGTTATGATTGTTTGGAAAAGTTCCTACCTCATGATTTGGGATTCCATTTCCATTTAAGATTCTATCAACTCCGTCAGAAGACCATGAATATCTGCTGTAATTATTCACTGATTCATCGTCATTATATATTTCTTCGTTTATATCAACCAATATCCCAGTAGTTGAGTAGTCTCCAACACAATCTATACTATTTTCTCCCTGTGAATTTTCATTATTATTACTTCCATTGTTTATATTTTCATCTTTTGAACATGAAAACGAAATAATTAGCATTAGGAGAATAGTCTTTTTCATAATGTGGTTGTTTATTTTTTGACCTTATTTAAGTTAAATGTATTTATTTATAATTTAAAAACAGCTAATTTGCATTTATGATTTCGGTTAATAACTTATCTCTTTATTTTGGTGGCCAAGATATTTTTAAAAATATTTCTTTTAAGATAAATAAGGGCGATAAGATTGGACTTGTTGGAAAAAATGGCGCAGGTAAATCTACTCTTTTAAACTTATTATCAGAAAATCTTAAACCTAATGATGGTAATATCTCAATGCCAAATGGTTTAATTCTTGGTTATTTGACCCAGGATTTAGATTTTAAAGATGGTAAGACTATAGTTGAAGAAGCTCAAACAGCATTTAGCGAATTAAATAAAATTCAAGATCGTTTAGAAATAATAAATAAAGAGATTAATCAAAGATCTGACTATGAAGCTAAATCTTATCTTGATTTAATTTCAGAATTTCATGATCTAGATGAACGTTACAGAATTCTTGGCGGAAATGATATCCAATCTGAAATAAGTCAAGTACTGAGCGGGCTAGGCTTTACAACAAATGATTATGATAGGCAGACAACTGAATTTAGCGGTGGATGGAGGATGAGAATTGAGCTAGCTAAGATTCTACTTCAAAAACCTGATATTTTACTTCTAGATGAGCCTACCAATCACTTAGATATTGAATCAATTATTTGGCTTGAGCAATGGTTGAAAAAATTTACTGGAGCTATAGTACTTGTATCACACGACAGGTTATTTTTAGATTCCATTTCTAATAGAACAATAGAATTATCATTTACTAAAATAAATGATTACAAGGCTAAATATTCAAAATATTTAGAGCTAAGAAAAGATAGAATTGAAAAGCAAATCCAAGCAAAGAAAAATCAAGACAAATTTATCTCAGAAACAAAAATATTAATCAATAAATTCAGAGCAAAAAAAAATAAAGCAGCCTTTGCTCAAACTTTAATTGCGAAGCTTGACAAGCTTGAAATAATTCATGTTGAAAAAGAAGATGTGGGAAGTATGAAATTTAGTTTTCCACCAGCTCCGCACTCTGGCAAGGTGTCTTTAACAATTAATCAAGCCTCTAAAAGTTACGATGACATTAATGTATTAGAAAGTATTGATCTAGAAATTGTCAAGGGTGAAAAAATAGCCTTCGTTGGAAAAAATGGAGAAGGTAAATCTACACTAGCAAAAATGATAGCAGGAGAAATCGATTTCAGTGGTGAAGTTGTTTTAGGCCACTCTGTTAAAATGGGGTATTATGCTCAGAATCAGGCTGATTTTCTAGATGAAGAATCAACAATTTTAGAAACTATAGAAGATGCTATTTCTGAAAATATTACTACAAATCCAAGGACGATTTTAGGTTCTTTTCTATTTACTAACGATGATGTTTCTAAAAAAATTAAAGTTCTTTCAGGTGGAGAAAGGGCAAGAGTATCATTATGTAAGCTTTTATTAAAACCATATAATCTACTTGTAATGGATGAACCTACCAATCACCTAGATATCACATCAAAAGGTCTTTTAAAACAGGCTTTAATGGACTATGATGGAAGTTTAATTGTTGTTTCTCATGATAGAGAATTTTTACAGGGTCTAACCCAAAAGGTTTATGAATTCAGAGATAAGAATATCAAAGAATATCATGGTGATATTAATACATTTCTTTCTGAAAAAGATTTAAATAATTTCAAACAGTTGGAAATGTCTCAAAACAGTCAAATTGATGGCTTAGATCTTAAAACTAACTCAAAAGGATCCTATCGTGATCAAAAAGATAGAAAGAGAAAAAACAATAAACTTAAGACGAGAATCAGAAATATAGAAAAGGAAATAAATGAAATAAGCGAAGACCTTAAAAATAAAGATTTGGAGCTATCTGACCCTGTTAAATTTAAGCAGTTAAGTGAGGATAAAGAATTTTTTGAAATTTACGGTCAACAACAAAACAAACTCAAACAGCTTGAAGAAAAATGGACAAATCTGGTTGAGGAATTAGAAAATATTTCTTGAACACAAGATGTTTATTTAAAAAAAGCCCCACTTAATTAGTGAGGCTTTTATTATTTTACTCGTTTACAAATTCATCGTAAGATTTTAAGTTTAAATTACTCAAATCCACTTTCTTTAATAGTTTGTTGTAAACTTTTTTTGCAGAAACCATTTCATTTTCAATTAATTCTAAATTATCCATCTCATTTGATGAGGGTACATCATAACTGGAAGCTACTTTAGAATATAAGTCTGCCATTTTTTCTCTCAACTGTTTTTTTGCAGCTCCAACGTAGTTATCACCCGTTGTAATCACTAAATTTTTCTTTAAATCATCAAATTTAGATTTTACTTTTTTGCTGATTAAATCGCTTTTTAGAACTTCATCAATCGTGTAAACAGTATAAGCTAAGTCTTCAGTCATATTAAATAATTTCATCACTGTTTCAAATTGAAATTCTCTTTCATCTGAACTTAGACCGGCTTTATTCTTATATGATACATTGATTATTTTTTCAAAAGTATCTCTACCCTTTTTTATGACAACTTTATATTTTCCTGCAGGAACAGTAGGAGAGGTAAATCCTCCAAAACTTAAAGTTTTTGCTTTGGCTATTTTTGGAACTCTCATATTATAATCCCAAGACACAGTATTTATTCCTTTGGACTTTCCAGGTGTCAGAGTTGTAATTTTATTACCCTCCATATCTTGGATTTCCATAGTCATTTTACCAAAAGTATGTCTTTTAGGTAATAAATATTGAATTTCACAACTTAGTGATGAGTTTGCGCCAAAAAATTGAGTTTCTCGTCCAAAACTGTCAGAGAATCCTCCGTATTCTTGGATTATAAATTCATCATTACTGAAAAAATAGAGTTTTTCGTCTAAGTTTTTTTCATTTATTTCCCTTAGTGGAGAAATATCATCAATTATTATAACCCCTCTTCCGTGCGTTCCCAAAACTAAGTCATTTGTTTTTTCTTGTAGCTCCATATAATGAACAGCAACGGGTGGTACATTTTTATTGAATCTTGACCAATTTTCTCCTCCGTTAATGGTTATATATACGCCTAATTCAGTTCCTAAAAACAACAAATCTTCATTTACATAGTCAACTTGTATGTTTCTGACAAATCCAGTTACATCGTTGTTGGGAATTATGTTTTCCCAAGTTTTTCCCAAATCACTAGTCTTATAAGCGTATGCCTTCATGTCACCTGATGTATGACCATCAAAGACTGCATAGGCTACATTCTGATCTATTGTACTAGCTTCAATATGGTATACCCAGGTATTATTAGGAACTCCTTGAATATTTTCAATCACATTTTTCCAGTTTTTACCACCGTCATTAGTAACCTGAATATTCCCGTCGTCTGTACCTACCCAAATGATATTTTCATTTAACGGGGATTCTGTAACTGTAAAAATTGTAGTATGATTTTCTGCACCTGAATTATCCATTGATAAACCTCCTGAGTCTTCTTGGTTTTGTTTTGATTTATCATTTGTCGTTAAATCAGGTGAAATAATATCCCAAGTATTACCCATATCATCAGACTTGTGAAGATATTGACTTCCAATATAAATTCTGTCTGGATTATTTTTACTTATTTCAATAGGTGCATTCCAGTTAAATCTGTATTCTTCATAGCCTTTTACAGGTAAGGGTTGAATTGTTTTGACCAGATTATTGTCAACATCATATCTCCAAACATTTTCTGCCCCTTGCATTTCTGAATAAATAATATTTTTAGTTGGGTGTCTTAGAACTCTAAATCCATCACCTTGACCAACAGGATTCCAGTTTTTTGCAGAAATACCACCTGCAGCAAAAGAAGGTCCATACCAAGATCCATTATCTTGAAGCCCACCGTATATGTTATAAGGCTCTTCATTATCAACACTAATATGATAAAACTGAGATAATGGAAGGTTTTCTACTATCTCCATAGTAACTCCTTTATTCCAAGATCTGTAAACTCCACCATCAGTTCCAACATACATTAAATCCGAATTATTTATGTCAAAAACCATATCGTGGATATCAGGATGCATATTTCCTAAGGATTCAAAAGTCTCCCCTCCATCTTTGGAAATAGACCCGTATAATCCAGCTTTTACAACCGTGTTTTCATCTCTTGGGTCAACTACAATTCTTGAGAAATAAAATGGCCTAACAGTTATTCCAAAATCATTATTTTTTTGCTCCCAATTTTTTCCTCCATCAGTACTTCTATAAAGTCCTTTATCCTCGTCTTTTTCAGCTTCAATCACGGTGTATAGAGTATTAGGATTAGATTCTGAAACACCGATTGCTAATCTCCCTAATTTCCCTTCAGGAAATCCATTGTGAATTTTATCCCAGTTTTTTCCACCGTCCGTAGATTTATATAATGCACTATTATCTCCTCCTGAATTAAATGACCATGCGGTTCTTCTAAATTCCCACATTGATGCATACAGGGTATTCGGGTCTGATGGATCCATAGCTAAATCAGCACATCCAGTTGATTCATTCAAATACAAAATATTTTCCCAAGTTTCTCCTCCATCTAAAGATTTGTATACTCCTCTTTCATTACTATCTGACCATAGAGCTCCTAAAACTGCAACATATATTTCATTTGAGTTTTCTGGATTGACAATTATGTTGGCTATTCTTTCAGAATTCTCCAATCCAATTCGATTCCAGTTATTACCTCCGTCTGTTGATTTGTAAAGTCCGTCACCAATAGAAACACTGTTTCTTGGCCATGGCTCACCGGTTCCAACATATATAGTATTATCTGGGTCATTAGGGTCAATTTCTAATGCTCCAATCGATTGACAATGGTCATCAAATATTGGATAAAAAGTTGTCCCAGCGTCGTTTGACTTCCAAACACCACCACCGGCAGATCCTGCATAAATGATCATTGGGTCTGTGGGATGATTTTCTAAGTCGCTTATTCTTCCACTCATTACTGCAGGTCCAATCTCTCTAGCTTTTAGGTCACCAAAATAATTTTCAAGTTTTATTTCCTTTTTTTCTTGCGAAAACGAACTCAGTGATAAACACAATAGCATTATACCACTAAGAATAGTAGTTGATTTATATAACATTTTAAATTTTTAAATTTTTACTTATTTTCTTCCTCAGTTATTTCAGGAAACTCAAATTCACTTTCATCAACCGTTGGGTTTAGTTCAATCGAAGTTATTGTAATGGGTTGACCTGGTTGATCCTTTACTCCTTGAGTCATCGAAAACGGCATATAAAGTCCTTCAACTTCTTGATAATCACTCATTTTAGATTCCATAATCATTCCTTTTCCAGGCCCGTCCATAACTTCTTCGTGAACCATAATAGGAACAAAATTTTCTGAATCAAAATAGTAAATGGAAACATTAGGAACTTCATTTCCGTCAATGACCATTGGTTTCTTTGTAAGTTTTATTTTAAACACATCTGATCCCTCAACACTTTCTGTGCCCATAAGCTCAGCAGTAAATCCTTTTTCTTTATAGTTTAGAAAAGGGTCAGGAAATTCAGCAAGTTCGTTTCTAACATTATCAACGTCTTCTTGGTCATTTTTTTCAGCTTTCATTGACATGAAATTTGTTGACCATAAAGTTTCTCCGTCAAAAACACCTTGTTTAATGTCCATACCTTGAACAGATATTTTTGTATACATTTTATCTTTAAGCTGTACCATTTCAATAGGTATTTCCATACCCATCTGATTTATGCTTGCATTCATTTTCATACCTTGAACATTTTCCCAGTTTTCTGCACCACCAGTGTTCTCAAAATAATTTTCGATAATCTCATCTACTGATTGCGCATTTAAAGAAACAGTCAAAAGTGATATTAATGCAAAAAGAAATAAGTTGTTTAAATTTTTCATTTTATTGAATTTAAGTTAAGGATCAATATTAAATATTTATACTCGTTTTTTAAAAGAATAAAAGTTAATTTTATCATAAGATTTTTTTATGAATCAGATTAAAATATTTTCCCCTGCATCAGTCTCTAATATATGTTGTGGTTTTGATGTACTTGGCTTTTCAATCGACGGGATTGGAGATGAGCTTAGAATAACAAAATCTACTAATAAGGGAGTAAATATAAAAGAAATTAAAGGATACAATGTTCCTTTGGAAAACAACAAAAACACTGCTTCTGTTGCGGCTCAAGCTTTGTTAGATCATCTTAAAATCAATGAAGGTTTTGATATAGAAATTAATAAAAAAATCAAGCCTGGAAGTGGTATTGGAAGTAGTGCTGCTTCTGCAGTTGGAGCCGTTTTCGGAATTAATAAACTTTTAGGAAATCCGTTAAAGCACGAAGAACTTCTAAAATTTGCAATGAAGGGCGAATTTGTTTCCAGTAAAACAGCACCTGCTGACAATGTTGCTTCTGCCTTGTATGGAGGAACTATTTTAGTTAATAACAGAGAAAATTATAATGTAATTAAGCTTCCAGTTCCAAAAAGTTTATATGCAATCATTCATCATCCATTGATTGAAATTAAAACCTCTGACTCAAGGGGTGTATTGCCTAAATCAATTGATTTAAAAATTGCTTCTGATCAATTGAGCGCTTTAGGTGGATTTATTCACTCATTACATACCCAAGACTTTGATCTTATGAAAATCTCTTTGAAAGATTATCTTGTTGAACAATTTAGATCAGATTATGTCCCTGCGTTTAATGAAGTCAAGACTATTTCTGATCTTAATAATACAATTTGTTGTTCTATTTCTGGTTCAGGCCCTTCAATTTTTACCTTAGTGAACTCTCTTAATGATGCCAAAAGACTAAAATCAGTATTTGATGAAATATATAAGGACAAAAAACTAGAGTTTAATTCCTATATAACCAGTTTAAATTCAAAAGGGGTTCATGAGATCTGATTATCAACAGTTTAGGTTTTTTCAATTTTAATAAATTCTTTTTTTTTAACTAGTTTTTTTTTCATTTTCCCATTTTTAAATACTCTTTTTTGATAAATACATAAAATTTAAAGAATCATATATTATACTACTAATAATTCACTTATTATTATTTATATTTGCGAATTATTTAACAAAATAAGAAAACAACTAAAAACTTTTTAATTATGTATATTAATTTCTTACAGCTTTCACTAGAAAATGAGCTTTCAATAATGTGGATCACCGTAGCTGGATTTCTTGTATTCTTTATGCATGCAGGGTTTACTTTACTGGAGTCCGGTATGACTCAATCAAAAAATGCCGTAAATATTGCAATGAAAAACATGATGGCTATCTCCGTTGGATCGGTCATTTACTGGTTTATTGGTTATTCTCTAATGTATGGAGATACTTCAAACGGTATTTTTAGATGGTCAGGATTTTTTACAGACACTCAACCACATGATTTATTTTTTCAAACAATGTTTGCTGCTACCTGTGCTACAATTGTTTCTGGAGCTGTTGCAGGTAGAACAAAATATAATGTCTTTGGAATATTTGCTATAATAATGACAGGTTTGATATATCCTATTGCAGGAGGCTGGGAGTGGAATACTGACGGATGGTTAAATAGTGCTAGCTTTATGCCCGTCGAATTTATTGATCTTGCAGGTTCATCTATTGTCCATGCTGTTGGTGGTTGGGCTGCATTAGTTGGTGCTTATATGGTGGGACCAAGGATAGGTAAATACGTTAAAGGGAAAGTAGAGGCAATCCCAGGTCATAATAAGACTTTGGCTACTTTAGGAGTTATGGCTTTATGGTTTGGATGGTTTGGCTTTAACGGAGGATCTCAATTAGCTTGGGGAGGTGATAATACTGTAGCAGCAACTACCATTGTCTTGCTTACAAACTTGTCTGCTTCAGCAGGAGCGATAGGAGCTTTACTAACCACGTGGATTTGGTACGGAAAACCAGATATTGTTCAAACCTTAAACGGCGCACTTGCTGGACTTGTTAGTATCACTGCAGGCGCTGCAAATATGGATGCCTCTGGGGCCTTCTTTGCAGGTTTAATTGGAGGGATTTTGGTTGTTTTTTCTATTGAATTTATCGAGAAAAAATTACGAATTGATGATGCGATTGGAGCATCTTCAGTTCATGGTGTTGTTGGAGTCTGGGGTACAATCGTAATTGGTCTTTGGGGTGTTAACGGCGATACAGGAATTGGGCTTTTTAACGGTGGAGGATTTGATCAATTAATTAGTCAACTAATCGGTTCCTTGGCATATTCGATTTGGGCCATTGTTTTTGCTTTTATTTTCTTTTTTATTCTAAAAAAATCTATGGGTTTACGAGTCACAAAAGAAGAAGAAATTGCAGGATTAGATATTGCTGAACACGGAATAAGAGCTTATCCTGGTAAAAGAAATAGATAGTGGAATATCTATAATTCGTGAGAAATAACTTCATGCAATGAAGTTGGTTTTTAGTTTGTTTTTTTAAAGGGTCCTGTGGTGGGGCCCTTTTCTTTTGGATCTTGTGTAATTAATATACTACCTTTGGAAGATGCATAAATCAGGCTTCATAAATATTATTGGAAATCCAAATGTTGGAAAGTCTACTCTTATGAATTGTTTTATGGGGGAAAAGTTTTCTATTATAACTTCTAAAGCTCAAACTACAAGACATAGAATTTTAGGCATTGTAAATGGAGAAGATTTCCAATTGGTTTTTTCGGATACACCAGGAATTTTAAAGCCATCTTATGAGCTTCAAGACTCCATGATGGATTTTGTTAAAAATGCATTGGAGGACGCTGATATAATAATTTATATGCTAGAAATTGGAGAAACATCCATAAAAAACAATCAAGTGCATAAGAAAATATTGAACGCTAAGGTTCCTACCTTTATTTTATTAAATAAGATCGATCTTTCTGATCAGAAAAGTTTAGAAGACCAAGTAATTTTATGGAAGGAATTATACCCAAAAGCTCATATATATCCTATCTCAGCCCTTAATAATTTTAATATTGATATAGTTTTAAAACACCTAATCGAGTTAATTCCACAATCACCTCCTTATTTTCCGAAAGATCAATTGACTGACAAGCCTGAACGATTTTTTGTAAATGAAATTTTAAGAGAAAAAATCTTATTGTATTACAATAAAGAAATCCCTTATTCAGTTGAGGTGGTAACAGAAGATTTTAAAGAAGATGATAACATCATTAAAATTAAATCTGTGATTTTTGTTGAAAGAGATTCACAAAAGGGAATTATCATAGGGCATAAGGGTAGTGCTTTAAAAAAAATTGGCACTAAAGCAAGACAGGGATTAGAAATATTTTTTGGAAAAAAAATCTATATCGAGCTACAAGTAAAAGTCAGTAAAAACTGGAGATCCAATTCAAAAGTTCTTAAAAAATTTGGTTACAAGTAAGTTTCACTTCTTTTAGACTAAACACTTTTTTTTAAAGTAAATTTAATCTTACATTTGATGACTTTTTGATATGAGTAATATTATTGCAATAGTGGGAAGGCCCAATGTGGGAAAATCAACTCTTTTTAACAGGTTAATCCAAAAGAGAGAAGCTATTGTTGATTCTGTAAGTGGAGTAACCAGAGACCGTCATTACGGAAAAGGAGACTGGAACGGCAGGGATTTTTCTGTCATTGATACAGGTGGATATGTAGTCGGAAGTGATGATGTTTTTGAGTCAGAGATAGATAATCAGGTTGAATTAGCTATCGATGAGGCTGACATAATTTTATTTATGGTTGACGTTGATTCTGGAGTTACTTCCATGGATTCAGAAATTTCAGAACTATTGAGAAAAATTGAAAAGCCAGTTTTTTTGGTAGTTAATAAAGTTGATAATTCCTCTAGGATGAATGATATTAACGAGTTTTATTCCATGGGAATTAAAAAACTTTATCCAATTGCAAGTTCTAATGGTTTTGGAACAGGAGAATTACTCGATGATGTTGTAAAACTATTTAAAGAAGAAAAGGAAATAATTGATGATGTTCCCAAATTTGCAGTTGTAGGTAGACCAAATGCTGGAAAATCCTCCTTTATTAATGCATTAATTGGTGAGAATAGGAACATTGTTACCGAAATTCCTGGAACTACAAGAGATTCTATCAACACCCGATATAATAGATTTGGATTTGAATTTGATCTCATTGATACCGCGGGAATTAGAAAAAAATCTAAGGTTAAAGAAAATTTAGAATTTTACTCTGTTATGAGGAGTGTAAGAGCAATTGAAAATTGCGATGTTTGTATATTACTTTTTGATGTAAGTAGAGGTTTTGACGCTCAGGTAAAAAGTATTTTTTGGCTTTGTGAAAGAAATAAAAAAGGAATTGTATTAATAGCTAATAAATGGGACTTAATTGAAAAAAATACAAATTCAACAAAACAATATGAAACAATAATAAAGAAAGAAATAGAGCCTTTCACAAATGTTAAAATAATTTTTGTTTCAACTTTAAATAAGCAAAGAATTCATAAAGCTATAGAAACTGCTGTTGATGTTTTTAAAGGAAGATCACTCAAGATTAAAACTAGGAAGCTTAATGATATTTTATTGCCGATAATATCAGCTTATCCTCCACCATCAATCAAAGGAAAATATGTGAAAATTAAGTTTATAACACAACTTCCAACTCACTATCCACAGTTTGCATTTTTCTGCAATTTACCTCAATATGTCAAGGAGCCCTATAAGAGATTTTTAGAAAATAAAATCAGAGAAAATTTTGATTTTGAGGGAGTTCCAATTACAATTTTTATGAGAAAAAAATAATTTATAATTGGTCTCTAAATTCAATCAGTTTCGTTTTAATAAAATTTAGCTTGGTAATAATTTCTAACCTTCCTAATGACTTTTTATTATTCTTAATATAGTCTTTGGCTCCCTGAATTGTGTATCCTTTCTCTTTAAGTAAAAAGTATATTTTATTAAAATTTTCAATGTCTTTTGATGTAAACTTTCTGTTACCTCTAGAATTTTTTTTTGGATTTAGAATCTTAAATTCTTGTTCCCAAAAACGAATTAATGAAGTTTTTACTTGAAATTTTGATGCAACTTCACCAATCGAATAGTATCTTTTTTCCGGGAGGTCAATTTTCATTAATCTAATGATTGATTAACTACAGAGGCTTGTTGTAACAATTGATCGTATTCTTTTGCTGTTAAGTTTCCGTAATAAAAATTTATAGGATTTATTTTTACTTTGTCCTTAAAAATCTCATAATGTAAATGAGGGGCACTAGATCTTCCTGTGTTACCAACATATCCGATCAAATCTCCTCTTTTAACACGCTGATATCTTTTTACATTAAACTTATACAAATGAGCATAAAGGCTGGTGTATCCGTAACCATGATCTATCCTTATGTGATTACCATATCCTGATGACCTATTATCTGCACGAGTTACAACTCCATCCCCTGATGCATAAACTGGTGTCCCCTGCGGCGCTGTAAAATCAATTCCATAATGAAACTTTTTTGCCTTTGTAAAAGGGTCAATTCTTTTACCAAATCCTGAAGCAATTCTCGTTAAGTCATCGTTGTTGACAGGTTGAATAGCAGGAATTGACTTTAAAAGTTTTTCTTTGTCTTCTGCAAGTTTTGCTATTTCATCTAGCGATTTAGACTGAATTGTTAATCTCTTCTGTATAACATCAATCTTTTTATTACTTTCTATAATTACATCCGAATATTCAAATCCATCAAATTTATTATATCTGTTTACCCCTCCAATACCTGCTTTTCTTTTATCTTCACTTATAGGATTTGCTTCGAAATAAATTCTGTATATAGAATTATCTCTTTCTTCGATATTTTCTAAAACACTTTCAATATTTTCCATTTTTTTATCTAATTGAGAATATTGAAACTTCATATTATCTAACTCTCTATTTAATGATCTTTCCTGTGGAGATTGAAAATACTGACTACCTATAAATATGAACAGAAATCCAAAAAGAGATGAACCGATTAAAAATATAAGTACATTTTTAAGTACAGTTTTTTTGCTCGTTTTAATTTTTTTAAACGAGAGAGACTCAGAATCGTAATAATATTTTACTTTAGACATTATTAAAATTATATCTTTGTATAGTGTTGTTTATCTGATAAACACAAATGCAAATATAACAATACTTTTTTTGTTGAATAATAACAGATAATAAGCGTTAAATGAACTCAAATGAAGTTAGAAAGAGGTTCTTAGATTTTTTTAAGAAAAAAAATCATAAAATTGGCAAATCATCTCCAATGGTTTCGAAGAATGATCCCTCTTTAATGTTTATTAATTCTGGAATGGCCCCTTTCAAGGATTATTTTTTAAATCAAGAAAATCCTAAGGACAAAAGAGTTGCCAACTCCCAAAAATGCCTGCGAGTTTCTGGAAAACACAATGATTTAGAAGAAGTTGGACATGATACTTATCATCACACCTTCTTTGAAATGTTGGGAAATTGGAGTTTTGGAGATTATTTCAAAGAAGATGCAATCAATTGGTCATGGGAACTGTTAACAAAAGAGTTTGGAATTAATCCTGATGATTTATATGTTACTGTTTTTACAGGTTCAAAGGAGGATGGTGTATCTGAGGATACTGAAGCAATCAAGATATGGAATAAAATAATTGATAAAGACAGAATTATTCTTTGTGGTAAAAAAGATAATTTTTGGGAAATGGGTGATCAAGGTCCTTGTGGCCCCTGCAGTGAAATTCATGTTGATTTAAGAAGTGAAGTTGAAAAAAGTAAAGTTCCTGCTCAAAGTTTAATAAATAAAGACAATCCTTTGGTTATTGAGTTGTGGAATCTTGTATTTATTGAGTTTAACAGAAAAGCAAGTGGTAAATTGGAAGATCTACCAAAAAAACATATTGATACTGGAATGGGGCTTGAGAGACTCTGTATGGTTCTTCAAAATGTAAAATCAAATTACGACACTGATATATTTAAAACTGTTATTGATGAAATTCAGCAAACAACAGGTATTAACTACGGAAAGAATGAAGATGTAGATATTGCTATGAGGGTAATTTCTGATCATCTAAGAGCTGTTTCATTCTCAATTGCTGATGGTCAATTACCTAGTAATTCAGGTGCAGGATACGTAATCAGAAGAATTTTGAGAAGAGCGATAAGATACAGTTTTACATTTCTTGATATTAAAGAACCATTCCTTTATAAATTATTTACTTCCATTTTAATAAAAATGGGTGATTTTTACCCTGAACTTAATAATCAAAAAACTTTAATTCAAAATGTTATAAAAGAAGAAGAAAATTCTTTTTTGAGGACTTTAGATCAAGGTTTAGTTTTATTAGATGAAATAATCGCCTCCTCAAAAAGTAAGTTAGTCTCTGGAAAAAAAGCTTTTGAATTATATGACACTTATGGCTTCCCTGTTGACTTAACCAGTCTTATTTTACAAGAAAAGGGTTTTGAGTTAGACAGTAAATCATTTGATGAAGAACTTGATAAACAAAAAGATAGATCCAGAAAAGCTAGTGAAGTTTCCTTTGATGATTGGGTAGTTTTGATTGATGATCCAGTTCAGGAATTCATCGGTTATGATTCATTGGAATCAAATATAAAAATCGTTAAATACAGAAAAATTAATTCTAAAAAAGATGGGATTATCTTTCAACTAGTTTTTAATCTTACTCCTTTTTATTCAGAATCTGGCGGTCAAGTTGGTGATATTGGTTTTATAGAATCTAATGATGGAGATGTTGTTCATATTATAGATACCGTCAAAGAAGGAAACTTAACCGTGCACATTACTAAAAACCTACCAAAGAAAGTTGACCAAATTTTTAGAGCTGTTGTTGATAATAAAAATAGATTTAAAATTCAATGCAATCATACCGCAACTCATTTATTACATCAAGCATTACAACAGATTTTAGGAGATCATGTTGAGCAAAAAGGAAGTAGGGTTAGTTCAGAAAGTTTAAGATTTGATTTTTCTCACTTTTCTAAACTTGATGGAAATGATATTTTAAAAGTTGAAAATTTTGTGAATTCAAGAATCGAAAACTCTATTGAACTAGAAGAAAATCGAAACATTCCTCTAAAAGAAGCTTTAGATAGAGGTGCTACAGGTTTATTCGGAGAAAAATACGGAGATGTTGTTAGAACAATAAAATTTGGAAATTCTTACGAGTTATGCGGGGGTACACATGCTAGTAACACCTCTGAATTATGGCAATTTAAAATAATTAACGAAGGAGCTATTGCATCAGGCATTAGAAGAGTTGAAGCAATTACTTATGATTCTGTCAAGAATTTTTATAATTCAAAAGTTCAAGAATATAACCAGATTAAAACGTTACTTAAAAACCCAAAAAATTTGCTTGAATCTGTGAATTCTTTAACCAAAGAAAATTTATTGTTAAAAAAAGAAATAGAGGTTTTAAATAACGAAAAAGTTAAAACAATAAAGAATAACATAATTACGGATCTAAAAAGCCTTTCTGAAGTAAAAACTTATTGTTCATTAATCGAATTAAAACCAGCTAAAATTAAAGATTTATGCTTTTCTATTGGTGCTGAAATTGACAATGTATTTTTAATATTGGTTTCTCAAGAAAATGACAAAGTATATTGTTCATGCTATATTTCAAAAAACTTAGTATCTGAGAGGGCTTTAAATGCTTCAGAAATAGTTGCCAAGCTCGGAGTGGTTATTAATGGTAGAGGAGGAGGGCAGCCTTTCTACGCTAGTTGTGCTGGAGATAACACTGATGCATTAGATAAATTAATTCTAGCAGCCTCAGAAATCCAAAAGCAATTAATTTCTTAAAATGAATTTTTCTCAACAAAATATTTCTGATGTTAGAAATGACATTAGTAAATATGTTATTCGAACTCCAGTACTAAGATTTGATTTTATCGACAGTTTGTGTGGTTGTAATGTTTTTTTTAAATGTGAAAACTTTCAGTATACAGGATCATTCAAATACAGAGCAGCTATAAATGCAATTAAAAATATTCCTCCACAATTTAAGAACAGAGGCGTAATAACTCACTCCTCAGGAAACTTTGCTCATGCACTTTCTAAAGCATCAAAAGAATTAAATATTCCTTGCCATATTGTAATGCCAAGTAATACACCTAAGTTTAAAAAGTCTGCCGTTCAATATTATACAAAGGACATAATTGAGTGTGAACCTAATTTAAAATCAAGAGAATTAACAACAAGTAAAATATTAAACGAAAAAAGATTATACTTCATTCATCCGTCAAACAACATGGATGTTATATTAGGCAATTCAACATGTGCTTTAGAGTTAATTGAAGACTATCAAAATCTTGATTATGTTTTCTCCCCAATAGGAGGCGGTGGCTTGATCGCAGGAACCGCTATTGCAATAAAAAATTTCACTAATAATTGTAAAATTATTGGAGCAGAGCCATCCAATGTTGATGATGCATATCGATCTTTAATATCCGGAAAAATAGAAACCAATAGAACAACAGATACTGTCGCTGACGGACTGAGAACAAATCTTGGAACAATAAACTTTCCTATAATACAACAACACGTAAAAGAAATATTATTAGTTTCTGAAAAAGAAATTATTGAATCCTTAAATATTATATTAAATAACCTAAAACTAGTTGTTGAGCCCTCAAGCTCTGTTGTACTTGCGGCCTTAATAAAGAATAAATCAAAATTTAAAAATAAAAATATTGGACTTATAATGTGTGGTGGTAATATTGATTTTGATAATCTAAAATTTTAGGTATTTATTATACACTACATTCCATCTAAAATTTCTAATATACATACCTTCCTCCTTCGAAACGATAAAGGGTTTTTGTTTTATTAATGAAATTAAAAATCCTAATGAGGCGAATATAATCTTTAAGGGATCATTAGTGTTAATGGAAGACTTTAATATAGACAGGATACTTAACACAACTCCAAATCTCATTGTATAAAGAGCTTCACCTTGAGAAAATTTTGATTTTAACGAATATTTTTTCCCTGTCGACTTTAAATGCTTAACTATTAATTCTTTATCAGTGAAAATTTTCCACCCCTTTCGCTGCGCAAGCAATACATCTACTGTATCCCACCCAATTGCGGATTTTAAACCATTAATGTCTTCAAAACATTTACGTCTGTAAGCTTTGATAGGGCCTCTGACATGTGATTTCGTAGCAATTTTTTCATACACCCATTTACCTTTTTTTGAAACATAGAGGTTACCGCCTGCAATACCAACATTTGAATTTTCTAAAAATATATTTTTAATTTTTTCTATGTAATTTTTTGGCAACTCAATATCACCATCAAACTTGCAAATAACATCATAGTTAATTTTTAAATTTTTTAATCCAAAATTGAATGCCTCAATTACCTTTCTTCCAGGAATGTGTTCCTCTTTTGATTCGTTGTCAATAATATGAATCCAGTCACAGTCAGAAGAAAAATCATTAATTAACTTTTTTGTATTATCAGTTGAGCTATCATTTACATAAATGACTCTGTCAGGACGAACAGTTTGATTTATGATTGATTTTATTGATTTTTCAATAAAACCTTCTTCGTTAAAAACCGGAATAATAATACAAAGCTTCATTCCTTTATTTTTTCAGCGTAAACAATTAAATATCTATTGGTAAATAATCTCAATAAAGGTCTAAAACCAATTTTTTTTACAGGATTGGTAAATTTTTTTTCATCAATTATTTTCCAGCCTGTTTTTTTAAGTAACAACTTAAATTGCCAATCTTCAAATTCATGGAAATGATTATCTCTTTCATCATTAATATTTCTGTAAGCTGATGAAAACCATAGATTTAGGGGAACACTACAAACTAACTTTTCAGATTTTATTTCTTTTAATACCTGAAAAGGATTTAGTAAATGCTCAAATATTTGAAAAGCAGTAACAACACTGGCTTTACTTTGTAGTATGCTTGTTCTATCAATATCTAAATCCTCACCGCCGGTATTATCAATTTTAAATCCATTATCTCTCAGTATCTTTGACAAAGGATTTTCAACACCTAGATCTAATATAAATTCGTTCTTACCAATGTGTTTTTTTATAAAATCAACAGTGATTTGATATCTTTTAAATGGAAAATTATTTTGATACATTTATTAGTATTGGTACACCATTGCATTAATATGCATTCCCGCACCAACACTAGCAAAGATAATTTTATCTCCCTCTTTAATATGATGATCAGAAAGTTTTCCCTTTACAATTAAATCAAACATTGTAGGCACGGTTGCTACTGAACTATTTCCAAATCGATCTACGGTTAAGGGCATAATTTTTTCAGGTGCATCTTTATTATAGAGTTTAAATAATCTTTTTACTATTGCATCATCCATTTTAGCATTTGCTTGATGAATTAATATTTTTTTAATCTCAGAGATATCCGTACCTGCTATATCAAGACATTCTTTCATGGCAGCAGGAACATTAGTTAGAGCAAATTCATAAACTTTACGCCCTCTCATTTTGATATATTTTGTTTTTTGTTCCGCATTAGGATTATAAGATTTACCGTAAAAAAGATAAAAAACTTCATCATCAGTGTAAGTGGCAGTGTTATGAGAAATAACGCCACCCTTTTTGTCTGATTTCTCTATAATTGTAGCACCAGCACCGTCAGCAAAAATCATAGAATCTCTATCACTTACATCTACCACTCTTGACAAAGTATCAGCGCCAATAACCAAACATTTTTTTGCCATTCCAGCTTTAATAAAAGCGTAACCCTGTATCATACCTTCTAGCCATCCTGGACAACCAAATAAAATATCATATGCAACACATTTTGGATTTTTAATTTTTAATAAATTTTTGACTCTAACTGCTAAACTTGGAAAAACATCAACCTGAGTGGTATGATTACTTGCATTACCAAAATTATGAGCTAAGATTATATAATCAATTGTTTCGGGGTCAACTTTCGAATCTTCAATTGCTTTTTTAGCAGCTAGAAAAGCAATATCAGAGTTATTTAATTCATCTTTTGCATATCTTCTTTCCCTTATTCCTGTTATTTTCTGAAATTTCTCAATAATTTCTTCATTTGGGGTTTCAATTTTGTTACCCTCATTATCGTAAAATTCTTTATCTAAAAACTTTGAGTTGTCTTGTATAATTTCGGGAATATAGGATCCGGTTCCGGTTATTTTTATATTCATTTATGAATAGTGTTTTGGTTTAGTAAACTTATTAAATTAATATAATTTAAAGAAAATTAATCAGTATATAATTCTACTGGGCCACAACTACAAATTAAATTTCTATCTCCGTAAGCATCATCTACCCTTCTAACACAAGGCCAAAATTTATCTTCTTTGGTAAATTCTAATGGAAATGCTGCGGCTTCTCTTGAATATGGAAATTTCCATTCATTACTGGCGATCATTTGTAATGTGTGAGGAGCATTCTTCAACAAATTATTTTTATCATTAATATTACAATTATCTATTTCTTCCCTTATAGAAATCATTGCATCACAAAATCTATCAAGCTCATCAAGATCCTCGCTTTCTGTTGGTTCAATCATCATTGTTCCAGCTACAGGAAACGAAACTGTTGGTGCATGAAATCCATAATCCATCAATCTTTTTGCGATGTCACTAACTTCAATTCCATTGACCTTAAATTCACGGCAATCAATAATCATTTCATGTGCAGATCTACCATTGTCCCCAGTGTATAATATCGGATATTTATTAATTAATCTTTCTTTGATATAATTTGCGTTTAAAATTGCGATTTCAGTAGATTTTTTAAGACCAAATGATCCAAGCATTGAAATGTAACCATAAGAAATTAAACATGCCATTGCAGATCCGTAAGGGGCTGCTGAAATTGAATCAATTGCTTTTTCACCACCAACCTTAATTAAAGGGTTTCCAGGTAAAAATGGGGTCAAATGTTTGGCTACACATATTGGTCCAACTCCGGGCCCACCACCTCCGTGAGGAATAGCAAAAGTTTTGTGTAGATTTAAATGACATACATCTGCTCCAATAGCCATTGGGCTGGTTAATCCTACTTGAGCATTCATATTAGCTCCATCCATATAAACCAATCCGCCATTTTCATGGATGGTGTTTGTTATTTTTTTTATGTCAGATTCAAAAACCCCGTGAGTGGAAGGGTATGTAATCATTAAGGCAGCTAAATTATCTTTATGTTCAATAGTTTTATTTGTTAAATCTTCAATATCAATATTACCATTATCGGTTGATTTAATCACTATTACTTTCATCCCTGCCATTACAGCACTTGCAGGGTTTGTACCATGTGCAGACGAAGGAATTAAGCATATATTCCTATGTTTTTCATTATTATTTGCATGATATGCTCTAATTACCATCAAACCGGCAAATTCTCCCTGAGCTCCAGAGTTTGGCTGTAATGAAACAGAATCAAAACCTGTTATTTCAGCTAGCTGCTTCTCAAGTTTTTTTAAGATATATGTATAACCCTCTGCTTGATTAATTGGAGCATAGGGATGAATATTACCCCATCTGTTCCAACTAAGCGGCAGCATTTGAGATGCAGCATTTAATTTCATTGTACAAGAACCTAAAGAAATCATTGATCTATTTAAGGCAAGATCTTTATTTTCAAGAGATTTTATGTATCTCATTAGTTTTGTTTCGGAATGATATTTTTGAAATACTTCATCTTCCATAAAAGAAGATTCTCTAGAGTATTTTTTAGGGATATTATTTAATTTCGAAAGAGTAATGTTTTCTGTTGAATCTGATTTATTATATGTTTTAAATACTTGAAATATATCATTTAAGTCATCAAGATTAGTCGTTTCGTTTATTGAAATAGAAACTGTGTCCTTGTCAGGGTAATAAAAATTAATTTCATTTTGTTCAGCTATTGAAATAATATCTTCCTTTTTTGCTTTGACTCTAATTGTGTCAAAAAAACTATCATTTAAATTTTCAAATCCAATCTTAGACAATGCTTCAGAAAGAGATGTGGCATGACTATGAACCTTATTTCCTATCTCCTTGATACCTTCTGGCCCATGATAAACACCATACATTCCAGCCATTACTGCCAATAAAACTTGAGCCGTACAAATATTAGATGTAGCACGATCTCTTTTAATGTGTTGTTCTCTTGTTTGTAAGGCCATCCTTAAGGCTCTTTGACCATCTGTATCAACTGTAACCCCTATAATTCTACCAGGAATATTTCTTTTGTATTCTTTTTTAGTGGCAAAATAGCCTGCATGCGGTCCACCATATCCTAGTGGAATTCCAAATCTCTGAGTACTTCCAACTACCACATCAGCTCCCATTGAACCAGGCTCTTTAAGTAATGTTAAACTTAATATATCTGCTGCAACGGCTACTTTAATGTCAAAACTTTTACACTTTTCGATAAATGGTTCGATATCACTAATGACTCCACTACAAGATGGATACTGAACAATAGCCCCAAAAAAGGAATTATCCAAATTCACATTTTGAATTGCATCAATTATAAGCTCAATTCCAAGTGGTTTTGATCTAGATTTTAAAAGAGATAATGTTTGTGGAAAAATATCTTCACTTACATAAAATTTAATCGCATTACTTTTCTTTTGGTCTCTATTTCTAACCGAAAAAAGTAAGGACATAGCTTCAGCGGCAGCAGTTCCCTCATCTAATAACGACGCATTTGCGAGTTCCATGCCAGTTAAATCAGAAACCATTGTTTGAAAATTAAGAAGTGCTTCTAACCTGCCTTGAGCTATTTCTGCCTGATAAGGAGTATATGCCGTATACCAACCAGGATTTTCTAGAATATTTCTTTGTATTACTGCAGGTAAATACGACCTATTATAGCCTAATCCCATGTAGGTTCTGAAAACCTTATTTTTAGATGAAATCTTCTTTAAATGCATCAAATAATCTGACTCGCTCATAGCATCATCAAGTTTCATATCTTGGGTTAATCTAATATTTTCAGGGATGGTCTCTTTAATTAAAGTTTCAAGAGAGTCAACTCCGATTTTTTGAAGCATTAAATCAACTTCTTGTTTTCTCGGACCTAAATGTCTATTTAAAAATAATTCGGTTTTCATAAAAATTTGATGAGGTTAAAAGTAAATAATTAAACAGATTTTTATATTATTAAAAATTATAAATAATGAACAAGATTTATGGGTTTATTAACAACAAAAATCAAGTCTATTTTAGATTATTATATTGATTTCAATTTTCACGTTTCATTATGTGCAATTTCCTATATTTTACTGATCTACAATCAAACTAAATTAAGCTTTGTAATAACAGACCATATTATACTTGATATTCTGTTCGTTTTAACTGCAACTCACTTTGCATATAACTTTATAAAATATTATGAACACACTGTATCAAAAAACAAACCAATTCATGATTTTAGCATAACTTTTTTTTTACATGCGTTAATATCCTTTTTCATTTTAATTTATATTTTTTTTGTTTTCACATTTACTAAGCAAGTTTTAGTAGTTTGTATTACTTTTTTCACCGTTGCTTATACAATCCCATTTTACAAAAAATATAACCTGAGATCCTACCCAATAATTAAAATCTTAACAATTTCAATTTCTTGGACATTATCAATAGTAGTACTACCTTTTTACGAAATACTTGATTCTTCTCAGTTGATATATTACTCTGTTATTATTTTTCTAATGGTTACTGCTCAAATGGTTCCATTTGAAATTAGGGATGCGAGATTAGACGCTCATTATGTAAAGAATAGTGTAAACATTTACGGATTAAAAACGATAAAAATAGTGGGATATATTTTATTGTTATCAATTTTAGTTTTTCAAATAACAAACATTCAAATTAATAATAGCTTTGAGCTTCATTTTTCTTCTCTATTAATATTAATTATTATGACAGTATTAATCAGGAAATCAACTGAAAATCAATCTAAATATTTTAGCTCTTTAGTGGTGGAATCAATTCCTGTTTATTGGTTAATTATAGATTTAGTACTATAATTCTTTTTCTGAGTCAATCACTTTTTTTTCTAATTGATTTTTATAATTAACCAGCTTTTGAGAAATAACTTCATCACTTAAACCTATAATTTGGGCAGCTAAAATACCTGCATTTTTAGCTCCATTTAAGGCTACGGTTGCTACGGGGACACCATTTGGCATTTGTAGTATAGATAACACAGAATCCCATCCGTCAATTGAATTTCTTGATTTTACAGGAACACCAATAACAGGAAGAGTAGTTATTGAGGCAACCATTCCTGGAAGATGAGCAGCGCCACCAGCTCCAGCAATAATAACTTTAATACCATTATTTTTTGCACTACTGGCATACTTAAACATTTTTTCTGGGGTTCTGTGAGCTGAAACAATATTTACTTCAGATTCAATTCCAAATTCTTTTAAAATTTCAATTGCATCCTGCATGACTGGAAGGTCGCTTTTACTACCCATAATTATTCCTACTTTTTTCATGACGTAACTTTAATTTTATTTTTTATTGATTTGCCAATTTCGATAGCCTTATTGATATCTTTATTAACTATTGTAATATGCCCCATTTTTCTATTTAATCTTGATTTTTTCTTTCCATAGATATGAATATATACCCCAGGAATATCAAAAATATCATTTATATTTTTATAATTTACATTTCCTTCTTCCATATTTTCTCCCACTAAATTTACCATTATGCCAGGGATCAGAATACCGGTTTCACCTAAAGGAAGATTTAAAATACTTCTTATGTGTTGGTCAAATTGTGAAGTTACACAACATTCGATTGTGTGGTGCCCTGAATTATGAGGTCTAGGCGCCACTTCGTTGATTAGTATTTCATCTTTGTTTGTTACAAATAATTCTACAGCAAGTAGACCAACCATTTCAAATTTCTTAGCAATTTCTGAAGCAATTATAATTGCCTTTTCTTCTGTTTGTTTTGAAATATTTGCGGGACACATAACATATTCAACTAAGTTTGATTTTTCGTTGAATTCCATTTCTACAACAGGAAAACATTTTATTTCTCCATCAGTATTTCTTGAAACTATTACCGATAATTCTTTTTTGATCGAAATCTTTTCTTCGATTAAACATTGATGGTCGTACGAAAAATCTAGATCCTCAATATTTTTTATGATTTTAACCCCTTTACCATCATATCCAAACCTTGAGCTTTTCCACACAAAAGGAAACTCAAAATTATCATGAAGAAAATTTCTTTTTAACTCTTCAATATTTGAATAATTCTTAAATCTCGAAGTTGGTAAATTATTTTTGCTATAAAATTTTTTTTGATCAGATTTATTTTGAATAATCCTAAGATTTTTTGGAGAAGGATAAACCTTTTTGCCTGACTTTTCAAGAAATTCCAATGCATCTGTATTTACATTTTCAATTTCAACCGTAATCAAATCTACCGAATTCCCAAAATTGATTACATCATTATAATCAGTTATGTCACCGATTATAAAATCATCAGCAATTTTGTTACAAGGTGCATCCTTATTGGAATCCATTACTTTGGTATGAAGATCATATCTTTTTGCGTCATAAAGAAGCATTTTGCCAAGCTGACCACCTCCGAGAATACCAAGTTTAAAATCCGAACTAAAAAATTGCATAAACTTATGAGCTTTCAATCTTGATGCAAAAATACATTTTAATATTTAATCAATTAGATATTAATCTTACCAAAGATTATATTTGTCTTTTAAATTAAATCAAAATGAAAAACATTGTATTGTTTGGCCCTCCTGGAGCAGGAAAAGGAACACAGGCAGAGAAAATTAAAGAAAAATATGATTTATTTCATATTTCAACGGGCGATGTATTTAGGTATAATATTAAAAACAACACGAAGTTGGGTGTTTTAGCTAAACAATATATGGATAAAGGAGATCTAGTTCCAGATCAGGTTACTATAGATATGTTAAGTGATGTAGTTGAGAAAAATATTTCGGTAAATGGATTTATTTTTGATGGTTTTCCCAGAACCCAAAGTCAAGCTGAAGCATTGGATAAATTATTAACCAAATTTAACACGTCTATTTCAGGAATGATTGCACTTGAAGTTGATGATGAAATACTAATTAATAGATTATTAGAAAGAGGAAAAGTTAGTGGTAGGGCAGATGACTCAAATAGCTTAATAATTAAAAACAGAATTAAGGAATATTATAGTAAAACGGCAATCTTAAAAACATTTTATCAAAGAAAAAATTGCTATTTCGGAGTTGATGGTGTAGGTGGAATTGAAGAGATAACATCAAGGATTACGAACGTTATTAATAACCTATAAATTAATAAAATGACTGAGGGTAATTTTGTTGATTATGTTAAAATTAATTTAGCTTCCGGAAAAGGAGGTAAAGGCTCTACTCACCTTAGAAGGGAAAAATTTGTTGCAAAAGGAGGTCCTGATGGTGGTGATGGCGGTAGAGGAGGACATATAATTTTAAAAGGAAATTCAAATTATTGGACTTTGTACCATTTAAAGTTTAAAAGACATTTTAAGGCAGAAAATGGTTATGATGGGGGCAAAAGCAGATTAACCGGGGCTAACGGTAATGATATTTATATTCAAGTTCCGTTAGGAACAGTTGTTAAGAGTTCAGAGGATGAAAAAACACTTTTTGAAATCACAGATGATGGTGAAGAAAAAATAGTTTGTCAGGGTGGAAAAGGGGGTAGAGGAAATTGGCACTTTAAATCTTCAACCAATCAAACACCTAGATATGCACAGCCTGGTCTTGGGAACGAAGAAAAGCAGATCACATTAGAGTTAAAGGTATTAGCTGATGTAGGTTTGGTTGGATTTCCAAATGCAGGTAAATCTACATTATTATCTGTAGTTACTGATGCAAAACCAAAAATTGCAGATTATGAGTTTACAACACTCAAGCCAAATTTAGGTATTGTTAAATACCGTGATTATAAATCTTTTATAATGGCAGATATCCCTGGAATTATTGAGGGAGCTTCAGAAGGAAAGGGTCTTGGTCATTATTTTTTAAGACATATTGAGCGAAATTCAACATTATTGTTCTTAATTCCATCTGATTCTGATGATATTGTAAAAAGATATAATATCCTTCTTGGTGAATTGAAAAAATACAACCCAGAAATGCTGGATAAAAGTAGATTAATTGCAATTACTAAGTGTGATTTACTAGACGAAGAATTGATGAATGAGATTGAAAAAGATATCAAAAAATCAATAAATATTGAATTTATATTTATTTCGTCTATTTCAAATATTGGTTTATCAGAACTAAAAGATAAAGTATGGGAGATGTTAAATTAAAGTAAATCATGAATAATACTCTCTTTTTCCTCTTAATTTTTCCCGTCTTTATGTTTTCGCAGTCTGTTTCAAAAGATTCATTGATAAAAATCCATAAAACCAATAATTTAAATCAAGAAGTATTAATTAAACTTGGAGAAGAGTATGCAGCTGAAAAAGATTGGGAAAAAGCAATATATTATTACGACAAATTAGTAAATATAGATCCTGAGAACTCTGATTATTTATATCGATTGGGTGGAACTCAAGCAGCATATTCTGAGGTAGTAAATAAATTCAGAGTTTTATCAATTATCAACAGCGCCAAAAAGAATTTAATTAAATCGGCATCTATAGATACAAACCATATCTACAGTAGATGGGCACTTGTTCAAATTTTAACCGAATTACCAAAATTCTTAGGGGGTAATAAAACAACTGCATTAGATTATTCTAAAGAGATTTATGATATTTCTAAAATACATGGATTATTAGCTTATTATTACATATATAATTTTCAAAAAAATGAAGGTTTAATTTTAGATACAGAAGTAAAAATATTTACAGAAATTCTGTCTAATCCTATACTATTTGAATTTAATCATTTCAATTTTGTTGTTGGCAAACTATTAATCAATACAGATACAAGTCAATTCAATTTAGCTTTAAGGTACTTAAACAGATACCTTTTAAATTACTCTTCTGCGGATCGTTTTTCATTGGAGGAAGTATATTATTATTTGGCTTACTGTAATTTTTATTTGGGTAACAATAATTCTCTCACTCATTTAAAAAAATCAAGGGAAATCGCCTTACAATCACAGAAAAAAAATTATAACTTGTTGAGTAAAATTGAAGAATTAAATAAATTGATGAATTTATGAGAATTCATTTTATTGCAATAGGTGGTTCAGCAATGCATAATCTGGCAATTGCTCTAAAACTTAAGGGATATGATATCACAGGTAGCGATGATGTTATAAATGACCCTTCGAAATCTAGACTAAATACTTATGGTTTGCTTCCTGAAAATGAAGGCTGGTTTTCTGAAAAAATAACTGATGATATTGATGCAATCGTACTAGGTATGCATGCTAAAAATGATAATCCTGAATTATTGAAGTCTAAAGAGATTGGATTAAAAATTTATTCCTATCCTGAATTTATATTTAATCAATCAAAAGATAAAATTAGAATTGTTATTGGAGGGAGTCACGGAAAAACATCAATTACCTCCATAATTTTACATGTTTTAAGGTCTCAGAATATTGAGGCTGATTATATGGTTGGCGCACAACTTGACGGATTTGATGTAATGGTAAAGCTTACTGAGTCAAACAAATTTATTGTGCTAGAAGGAGACGAGTATTTATCATCAGCAATGGATTTAAGACCCAAGTTTCATCTTTACAAACCACACATTGCACTTCTAAGTGGTATTTCTTGGGATCATATTAATGTATTCAAAACGTTTGAAGATTACATTAAGCAATTTGAGATATTTATAGATTCGATTTTAGATCAGGGAAAATTAGTTTATAATTCAGATGATAGTGAGCTAAGTAGCCTTGTAAAATCTAATAATAACAGTATTGAATTCATTCCTTATTCAACTCCTAATTATAAAATTATTGATGGGATATCATTTATTGATTTCCAGGGCAACTTATACAGGCTAAAAATTTTCGGCAAACACAATCTTCAAAATATAGCAGGGGCACTTCATGTTTGTAATTTAATGGGAATTAAAAGTGAAGATTTTTACAATTCATTAACATCATTTAACGGCGCAAGCAATAGACTCGAATTGATCCATAGGACCTCTGATTTTGTTATTTATAAAGATTTTGCACATTCACCTAGTAAAGTACAGGCAACAACCAATGCTGTTAGAGAACAGTTTAATAATAAAAAGTTGATTGCTTGTTTTGAGCTACATACATATAGTAGCCTTAACCCCAAATTTTTAAAAAAATATAAAGACACATTAGATAGTGCTGATGAATGTATTATTTGCTATTCTGAAAAAAATATGAGAATTAAAAGATTAAAACCCATTGATTCTAAATTAATTTCTGAGTCATTTAATCACAAAAATCTGGTTGTAGTTGATGATCATGAAAAATTTGAAAACAAAGTTTTATCATTTGACTTATCAAATACAGTATTACTTATGATGAGCTCTGGTAAATTTGGAGGTTTTAATTTTGATAAATTAAAAAATTTGTAAATGGAGGATATAAAAAATATTTTTTTTGATTTAGATCATACACTATGGGATTTTGACAAAAATTCTGATTTAACTTTTCATAAAATAATTGAAAAAAATAATATTAATATTGACATATCAAAATTTTTAGATGCCTACCATCCTATTAACAGACATTATTGGAATTTATATAGAATAGATAAAGTCACGAAACCACACTTGAGATTTTATAGACTCTCCGACACCTTTGAACAATTGAAATTTGAAGTAGACGATGAAATGATAAATAAACTCGCGATAGATTACATTGAGCATCTATCAGATTTTAACCACTTAATTCCCAATACTATTTTGGTATTAGATTACCTACATTTAAAATACAATATGCATATTATAACCAATGGTTTCAAAGAAGTTCAAAGAAGAAAACTAGAGAAGTCAGATTTATTAAAGTACTTTAGGACAATCACCATTTCAGAAGATGTAGGGGTAAAAAAACCTGACGAAATTATTTTTAAACATGCATTACAAAAATCTGATTCTTTAATCGAGAATTCTATTATGATAGGGGACAACTATAATGCTGATATATTAGGGGCAAATAATATTGGTATGAAATCGATATATTTTAATTTTCATAAAACCCAAGAAGAACAAAAAGAAGATGTTGTTATCATTGAAGATCTGAAAGAAATTCTTGAAATACTGTAATTATATTCTTTGTCTTACAACTTCGTAAAGAAAAACACCACAGGCTACAGAAACATTTAATGATTGGATTTTTCCATACATTGGAAGCTTAACAACTTCATCAGAAAGATTTATAATAGATTTATTAATTCCTCTTTGCTCTGAACCCATAATTACCGCTACAGGTTTTGTAAAATCTACATCATAGACATTTTTATTTGCTTTTTCAGATGCAGAGACAATGGATATGTCAATTGATTTTAGATGATATATTGCATCTTTAATATGATTTACTTTACAAATAGGGATGTTAAAAATAGCTCCTGCACTTGTTTTTATTGTGTCTGAATTAATTGGTGCCGATGAGCTATTTTGTATGATAATTCCATCCACACCACTTATCTCAGCGGTTCTTATTATTGCACCAAAATTTCTTACATCATTTACTTGGTCTAAAATCAAAACAAATGGATTTTTTATCGCTGCTAATTTTTCTCCAAACTGATCCATTGTAAGAAATTTTATGGGAGATATTCTTGCGATAACTCCTTGATGATTTTTTTTTGATAACCTATCAAGTTTTTGAGTAGGGACATAAGAAAAGTTTATTTTATTTTTTCTAATCAAAGATTCCAATTTTCCAATTAAGGTACCTTTTAGCCCTGTTTGAATAAATACTTTATCAATATCCTTCGATGAGTTAATAGCTTCAATTACTGATCTAATTCCGTATATTTCTGCAGTTTTATCCATTAGTTCTTTAGTTCAAAAATTTCTAAGTCTGAATTGTTATTACCAATTAATATTTGAGACCTTTTCTTGTTTATAATTTTAATTGATTTGGTATTTCCTTTGGTGTATAATCCAGATTCTTTTGGCCCTAAAACAGTATAATTGTCATTCTTATTAGATAATAATGCCAAGACAAATTGATTATCTAACCTAGGAGTTTCCACTTCTGTATTATAAATATTCCCTCCAATGATTACATCTTCATATCCGTCTTTATTCAAATCCATTACATCACTTGCTATTAATGGGATAGTTTGAGCCATTGCGGGAAGTTTGTTTATTATAAATTCATTATTTCCTTTGTTAATTAATAGTATTGATTCAAATGATGTTACTTTTCTTTCGTAAGAATCAATAATTTCTTCCCCGTAGATATCTTCTATGGACGCATTGGCAAATTCCTCAAATGTTGGTAGTTTTTCTGAAATAAATGGCATTTGCTGAGTCGAACATTCTTTCCCTCTTAAAGGAACATAGTTTCCTTCATATTTATAGCTTAAAACTAGGTCATGTGTTCCGTTTCCGTCAAAGTCATTTCCAAATATTTTTAGAGGTTTGTCTTTGCTGGTTTTATATTTAGAATTTTTACCAATGTTACCTATAATATAATCTTTAAAACCATCATTGTTTACGTCAGTTTCTTGAATGTTGAACCATAATCCATACAAATCGTCTAGTTTGTTCTCGATATTTATGTTTCTGAAGGTCCCTTTTTCGTTTAGAAACAAACCAATATTTGTCCACTCGCCAACAGCTATAAAATCTTCCCATCCGTCGTTGTTAAAGTCGGTTGAAATTACCTTGTTAACTATACCAAAGTTTTCAAAATCAGGTGCAATTTTATAGGTGTTATTGTATAATTTACCAGATCTATTTTCATAAATAATTGAGGGTTCATGTATGGGGTATTTTTTTGTTTGAATTCTATTTCCCACTATGATGTCTTTATCTCCGTCATTGTCAAAATCTATCGAAGTAACAGACTTTCCGCTAATTGTGTAGTTTTTAAGGTCATCTTGTGTATCTTTTTCAAAATTTCCTTTTCCATCATTTAAATAAATTCTATCAATTAATTCATTTGATCTGTTATTGAATTCATTTCCTCCACTGACAACATATAAGTCTAAATCATTATCGTTGTCTATATCAACAAAAATTGATTCCATATCCTCATAATTAGCATCTTTTTCAAAACATTCTAACTTTTTCTTCACATAACCATTTCTTGTGTTAATAAATAGCTTAGGTTCTTGATTATAAGCACCACCGATAAAAATATCAATCATTCCATCGTTATTGACATCTCCTTTATTGATAAACGGTCCCAATGTAGATTGCTTGTAGGGGAGTAGTATCTCAGTAGAAAAATCATTGTAATAATTTTCTGTATGAGTATATTTAATATCGCTATCTATCTTTTGAAATAAATAATTTGTCTTAGTGTTTGTGGGTAATTTATCATTTGATTCTTCCTCATTTACCACAACTGATGTATTTACATCAATATCATACAAAGTTTTAATGTTTCCAGAGCTCCATTCAACCCTAATAGAGTCTATTTTAGAGGTTTTTCCCAAGCCAAAGAGCATTTCATCACTTACAGAGGATAAATAGCCTCTAACACGCTTAGATTCTTTGGTTCTGGATGTATTTTCAAAATATATTGTTGCTTTTGCAAAAGATTCTGATAATATCCCTTTGGTTTTAATTTTAAGAAAGTTCCCTAACTTGTTTTCTACAGATAAATTCTTATAAACAAATGCATTTTCATCAATATTATTTATGATTATTTCTGCGTCTCCATCGTTATCTAAATCAGCGTATGCTGCACCGTTTGAGAAACTTGGCTCCATTAGACTTGATGTAGAACCAACTTCTCTAAAGGTTAAATTGCCTTCATTTTTGTAAAGAAGATTTGGAAGCTTCTCTGAGGGGAGTTCATCATACAGTTTCTTTTTCATACTGATTGGCACTGTATTGTTATATTCCTTTCTGGTTTGGTTTATTTTAATTCTTGAATCATTATCCGAACCATACTTTCTATATCCATTTGTTACAAAAATATCTTCGTTTCCATCTAAATTATAATCAAATATTAAACCTGCCCAACTCCAATCTGTTTTTGCAATATTTAGCTGATGTGAAATATTATGATATTTGTTATTGCCCATGTTTAATTGCAGTGAATTAAACATGTATTGATAATGCTGATCTAATTTATTTGTAATTAAATCAAAATTTGATGTATTCATTGATGCCATTAATGTTTTTGATCTTACATGATCACTTGATGCCATATCTAATACAAAAATATCACTGAGGTTATCCCCGTTGATGTCTTCAATATCTACACCCATCCCATAAAAGGATATTTGTTTTGTAGATTCTTTAATTTTATTTGAGAAGGTTCCGTCCTGGTTATTAATATACATTGCATCTTTTACATAGTAATCGTTTGCAATATAAATATCTTGCCATCCGTCGTTATTTATATCACTAATACAAAGCCCTAGACCAAAGGTTGGGCTTAAAAGACCAGCTTTTTCAGTGATATTTACAAATTTGCCATCAACTTGTTCATATAACTGTGAAGAGTTTCTTCTTAACAAAGATTTATTTTCAAAATTTTTAAAAAATGTTAAGGGATCGTATCCGTAAAATTCATTTTCATTCATAACAACACAATCTAAGTCTCCATCTTTATCAAAATCAAAAAAAGCTGATTGCGTACTAATTCCTTGGTCATCTAGTCCATATAAACTTGCATTTTCAGTGAATGTTAGATCTTTATTATTAATTAGTAGTGTATTTTTTCTTTTAGTTCGATTAAAGGGACCTCCTTGTGAAATATAAATATCTAACCAGCCATCGTTATTTACATCAGCAAAAGTAACCCCACTGGACCACCCTTTATTTTGATTAATATTGCTTTTCTCTGTAATATCCTCAAACTTCAACTCACCTTTGTTTAAATACAGTTTATTTCTACTCTGATTAGAAGTAAAAAATACATCTTTTAACCCATCATTATTTATATCTGCTATACCTACTCCTGATCCGTTGTAGAAATAATCATAATCAAATAGATTTTCTTTAGTTTCTAGATTAGGGGTAATTGTATTAGAAAAGTCAATTCCTGTTTCTTTAGAAGATAATTTTTCGAATGGAATTGTTTCAATTTTATTTTCATTGTTTTTAGTTGAACAACCAGAAAATAAAATAGCCAATAATATTACTTTTATGAATAGGAATCTTTTCATTTTACAAATGTAATGAAATGGTAAAAAAAAAGAGCCTTACGTGAGTAAAGCTCTTTTTTTTTATTTAACAGTTTAAAATTACTGCGCACATTCTGATATAGGAAGTAATCCTGGAGGTATTAAACCACCATCTGTACAGTCATTTAGTACCTGAGTACCAATACCAACAGATGAATATAGCATATCACCAGTCCACTCACCAGTAGTTGCATCGAATTCACCAACACCGAATACTTCAATAGCAATTTCAGCATAGTAATCATTAATCCATGTCCACGTTACAACACTAGAACCAGCAGGAATATCTACAAGTTGCTCAGCGTAGTAACCGTCAGCTGTTGCTGTACAGTCTGGAGTACCTTCCCATGGTTGCCATTGAGAACACATAGCGTAATTTCTAACGTCACCATCAACATAAACTTCTAAACCTTGAGATTGTGGAGTTCCATCTCCAGCATTAGTTGTTTGCCAACCATCACCCCAACAGTCATACATTTTAACTAAGTAGTTTCCTGGAGCAGGATCACAACTTAATAATGCATTGTATGTGTATGGAGAAGAGAAGAATCCACCAAGGATACTACCTGCAGCATCGTTTGGTCCATAAACTTCACCATTAGTTAACTCTAATTCAAACTGAATTTTTAATAAATCTCCAGCTGTTGCTTCACCACCTGTAAATCCTAAAGCTTCCTTCATTTGACCCCAAGTAAACACAATGTCTTTTCTTGGAAGTCCGTGAGGTCCTTCATACATATCTGATGGTAAATAAGTAGCAGCTAAAGCTCTTAAAGATGCATCACCGTTATCTGGTGTATAGTCAACGAAGTCAACGTACATTCTGATTTCAGCCATCAGTGCACCATCTTCAACATCTTGTTCCTCAATTGTAGCAACAAAGGCACTTTCGTCGTTACTAGAGTTAATTAGAGATTGACCCTCAGTCGTGTAAACCTCAACACCTCTAACAACAGCGCCATTGATTGGTTCATTTGCAAAGTCTATCACATTTTCGCTGTCATGACATGAAAATGGAAGAATAATTAATGAAACAAATAATAATTTAAGTATATTTTTCATAGTTTCTATTTTTATTAGTTAGCAGGATTAACAGCACCTTGATCCCAGAATACAGTCGTATTATTGTCCTGTCTCTGTAAGATACTTGGGTTAGCACTAATTTCTCCTGATGGATATAGTCCAGTTCTTGGGAATGGCCCAGATTCTGCATTATCCATTAAACCTCTTGATAAGTGTCTTGGAGCACCTGTTCTTCTAATGAAGTTCCAAGCGTCGTATCCACCACCGTACATTGCAACAAAGTATTGCTCAGCTAAGACGTCTAATTGTGTTTTAGCAACTGGCCATCCAAATTGATCTAAACTAGTGTCAGCACCAGCAGCAGCGTCAAATTCAGCTAGCTTCATCGCGATAAAATCACTTACGTCAGTACCTGTCGCAAAGTAATTAGAGTCAGCTTCTGGATCTACAGATCCCATAGATAATACTTTATCAAATGAGTGTTGCATTCCAATTTCCATCATAGCTCTGGCAGTACCAGTATCACCTAACCACATTGCAGCTTCAGCTTTCATGAAGTGAACGTAAGATGACAAGTAGATTGGCCATATACCAGCTCCACCACCACCATTACCTTGCCATACTGCACCTTTAATCGCTTCGTTAGAAGCAGTTAAAGTACCATGGTTGTCGTAATTTACGATGTCGGGCATGTTGTCAAAACTACCACCTGAAGGATATACACCTACAGCTGTTCTTGTAAAGTTATCTGGAGGAGTTCCTTCATCATTTCCATGATGTCTTCCCCAGTATCCTAAGAAGTTTGCACACCATCTACCTTTTAATCCGTTTGCATCACCATCAATTGTGAAATCTAAGTGAGGAGGATTAGCAATAAGTGAACATGATAATGTTTCTCCATTTTCTGTACTAGTAGAGTCACCACCAAAACTTATAGGCCAGTTGAATGGTCCATCTCCGTTAAAGAATAACATTGATGAGTTACCTGGCGTAGTCATGTTTTGTCTGTAGAAGTAATATCTTCTTCTTGGATCATCTGAAGTAATTGCTCTTTGAGCAGCTCCATCTTCTTCCATTCCAGTACCTGGATAAGCTACAGCAGTAGTCATCCATTCATTCATATCACCTGTCATTATATCCATTAACCATGAAGATTGATAGATGTTTGCTCCTGAAGTTGTGTAATCAGATGCATACCAAGGGTGACGTGTATCAGGTTGTAATTCTTGAGTACCATAGCTAAATTGCATGTCTGCATCTGCAGTGTCAATAACACCAGTCATCGCCAATGCTCCGGCATAATCACCAGTAGTAAGCATTGCACGCATTTTTAGTGTGTTTACAAACTTCATCCAGTTTCCTGTATCACCTCCGTAATATAAGTCATCTGTTACTGCAACAGCAGCACTTAAATAAGAACTAGCTTCGTCTAATAAAGCAAGTGCACCTGCGTACACTACCTCATCATCACTTGTAGCCGGATTAGGGTACTCAGTAGGGTTGTTTGCTTGCTCAAATGGAATATCTCCAACTGAATCAACAAGTCCCATCATGATGTGAGCAGCCATTGCTTTTGAAATACCAAGGTGAAAAGCCAATAGGTTTTCTTCACCGTTTTGTAATTCGATCGCGTCAATATCAGGAAGTATTCCTGAATATAAAGCTCCCCAGGCACCACTAACAGTACCACCACCGAAGTTCTCATAATATACTCTACCACCCATATGTGATATTCTTCCTAGTGCTGCGCCATTAAATTGCATGTCTTGCATTGCACCAAGATAATTCACTTGAATAGTGTTTAACAACAGATCAGCATCAGCTAGATCTGGAGACAGTGCATTTGGATCAGTAAGATCTTCTAACTCCATAGTTTCACAAGAGTAGAACATCGTACCTGCCGCGATGACTGTCATCATTAAATATTTAAAAATTCTTTTCATAATTTATTTTTTTATATGTTATTAAAATGATGCTTTTATGCTAATACCATATCTTTTTGAGCTAGGTCCGTTAAGGAAATCCCAACCTCTCGCATTACCTACACCAACACCAGCAACATTCGGATCGAAGTTTGCAGCATCTGGAGTATTATATGCATCATACCATAAATTAAATCCTGTAGCAGTTAGAGATAATGCTCCAAATGGAGTTTTATCTAAAAACTTCTGTGGGAATGCGTATGATAAAGATAATTCTTGTAGCCTTACAACTGAACCATCATAAACGTTAAGTTCAAGTGGACCAAACAATACATTACTAAAGTAGTAAGTAGAGTTGTTGATTTGTAAGGTATTTGGAGTACCATCTTGTCTAACACCTGGAAGAACAAAAGTGTTCTTTCTGTCTTCAACGATACCACCACGACCTAATAGCGTAGCTACTGTTTTTGCAACGATATCTCCACCAGCAGTATGACTCAATTGCCATCCTAAAGTAAAGTTCTTATACTTTACAGTGTTGATAAAGTTCATTACGTAGTCTGGTTCTGGATTACCGATAATTGGAGTAATCTGTCTAGATCCTTCTGTTCCAATTGGAACTTCATTACCGTTAGCATCAATAGCCATTGTAGTTTGAGTACCGTAGCTACCAGATGCGTTAACAACCATGTTTCCGTTGTCATCACGCTCTACTCTAGATCCAACAATTACACCTAATGGTTGTCCTTGTATTGCAGCGTTACCTCCAACCCAAGTTGCAGTATTACCGGCAAAAACAATCTGGTCATCAGCTTGTTCAGTTACAGTAGACTGACTTTTCGTAAAGTTAACTCTAGTGTTCCAGCTAAGACCGTCTACGTTTACTGGTAAAATTTCAAACATTTCTAAGTCAAGATCAACTTCGATACCATCACCTTCGATTTTACCAATGTTGTCTTGTGTTGAAGTAAATCCAGTTGAAGTAGGAAGTGGCTTAAATACAATTAAGTCCTGACTTGTTCTTTCAAAGTAAGAAGCATTAATACCAATTCTATTTTTCCAAACTCTAGCGTCAAGACCGAATTCTAATTCACTAAGTAATTCAGGCTTAAGGTCAGGGTTCGCTTGGAAGTTACTAACAGAGTTTGTAATAATTCCACCGTTAAGACCACCGTTTACGTTTGTACTTTGACCTACTGTATTTACAGTTGGGTATCCACCAGGGAAACCAGCTGAAGATCCTAAACTAGCTCTTACCTTTAAATAAGATAAGTTTTCAGACTTAATGTTTTCATCAAAAGATGTCGGTAAGAATGAAATACTAGCACTTGGATATAACATACTGTTGTTCTCAGTTGGCAGGTTAGAAACCCAATCGTTTCTTGCCTGAAGAGTAACAAATAAGTAGTCTTTATAATCTAAATCAGCACTACCAAATACACCTAACTCATTCTTAGCACCGTGGTAAGATAAAGGAGTTTGGTTTTCGTAGTTAAAGTGTTGAATTACACCGTAAACAATTTGACCTGTACTAGAAGTACCCTCACGATCGTAAGTTCTTCTATTAGATGTTGCTCCAACATTAAATGTTAAACCAATATCGTCAGTTAAGTCATAACTACCATTTAAACTCATGAAATGGTTATGTATAGCTACATTGTTGTCCCATGTACGTAAGTATCCAAAAATAGCGTCCGTAAAGTTAACACCGTTTTTGTTAGAGTAGTCTTTGTTTCTTTCGTTATACCAGTCAAGTCCATATCTATAAGTTAATGATAAATTATCATTAATCTCATAGCTTAAACTTACAGTAGAATTAACTCTATTAACGTTTTGACCACCTTGAGAGTTAGCAACAGACCATCTTGGATTGATGATGTCGTTACCGTTTCTGTAGTAAATACTACCACCATTTTCAGGTATAGTATATTCTAAGCCCATTAAGTCAACGTTTCTAGGAGTAAAGAATACATTACCAAATGTTGACCATCCTAGGGTACCGTTACCTCTAGATGCTGCAACAGGAGGAGATACAAACTGAGTATTGCTGTAGTTCATAGAACCTTGAACAGTAAACTTATTTGAAAGTTTTGCACGTCCACCAATTGATAAGTTATTTCTTTTTAATCCATTTCCAGGAGTAAATCCTTCTTCGTCAAGGTTTCCATAATTTACATTATAAGAAATTGACCCGTCGTCAGATGCTCCTCTAATATTTATCGATGTGTTTGAGACACTACCAGATCTAAAGAAGTTCTCAACACTTTCATATGGTCTCCAATCGTATCTTACACCAGTATATTGCTGATTTAATACGTTGTTACCACCGTTAAAAGCATTTAAGAAAGATGATGATCCGTATGGGTGCTCAACTGTACCTTCTGCGTCAATAATTCCAGCAGGGTCATTTAAGTAACCATCAACACCGTTCGCTGCGAAAGCAGGACCCCAGTTACTGAAGAACCATCCGAAAGATTGGTCAAATCCACCACCGTATGTGTTCTGATAATCTGGCATAGAAGCCATCTCGTTCACAAAATATGATTGATTAACTGTAATTTCAGTTTTCTTAGGACCTTTATTTTGAAGAGATCCAGATTTTGTTGTGATTACAATTACACCGTTTTTACCAGCAGTACCATATAATGTAGCTGCCGCTAAACCTTTAAGTACGTTAACACTCTCAATGTTGTTAGGGTCAAGATCTAAAAATCTACTTGATCCTAAGTTACCACCTAGGTAACCACCTTGAGCATTTGTTTCAGTACTGAAGGGAACTCCATCAACAACAAAAAGTGCTTGGTTGTTACCATTAATAGAAGTATAACCTCTAATAACAACATTTGTTGCAGATCCTGAAGTACCAGATTGACTAGTAATGTTTACACCAGATGCTTTTCCAGAAAGTACTCTGGCAACATCTCCTTCAGTTCTTTGTTCCATTTCTTCACCAGCAACTTCACTCACAGCATAACCAAGAGCTTTTTTCTGTCTTGAAATACCCTGTGCAGTTACAACTACTGCTTCTAATTGCGCTACGTCTTCAGAAAGTGTAACATTAATTGTGTCGGAACCACCAACTGTTTGAGAAACAGATGTGTAACCAACATAACTAAATGTCAAACTTGCTCCCTCGTCAACCATGATGCTGTAATTACCATCAAAGTCGGACTGAGTTCCAGAAGATGTGCCTTGCACAATAATGTTTACTCCGGCTATCGGCATTCCTGAATCATCAGAAATAGTTCCCGAAACCGCTTTGTCTTGTGCAAAAGTAATCTGCACAACAAACGCTAATATAAGCGTCAAAATTCCACTAAACTTTGTTTTCATTTTAATTATATTTGAATTAGTCCAAAGACAAAAATCATAAATTAATGTTAATAAAACAACAATTAATTATGATTTTTTAAGATTTTTTTAAGATTTACTCTGTTGGTAATCAGAAAAAAGTAACAAAACTTACACTTAATTTGGCATTTTTAAGATTGAAACTATTACCCCAAGTTGTCCCTTTTGCATAATTTACAGATATAAGTCCATTCTTTGTTAGAGAGGAAAATCCAAATCCTCCAGAGTAAATGAATTCGTCTATTGAAAGTATTTTATTTTGATAATTTGCAATGTCAAATAGTGTATATATATATATGGTGTCGTTTAAATAAAAATTTACACTAGTATTTAATAATTTATAATTATTCGTAAATATGCTGTTTTGATCGAAACCTCTAATTGACTCTATTCCTCCGAATCTTAAGAGTTCATTTGTTACAAGATTTTGGGAATCTAATTTTTCACTTAAAAACCTCGAGTTAATTTTTAATTTTTCTGAAATTTCAAATTTTTTCGTCATTTCAATTTTAAACTTTCCAACCTTGTTTTTCTCATCCATCTGATCTTTTTCACCAATGCCTGCTTTTAAAAAAAATCTAAAGTTGTAAAATTCAAATGAATCATCAGGGTCGAGTAATTCATAACTAATAAACAGATTGATTATATTTTTTTTAAATGCTTCAACATTTTGAAAAGGTATTTCATTTACAGACTCGGTTTTTTCATAACCCAATCCGCCTCTAAATTGTTTTTTCAACAACTCTAAATCAACAAAAAAGTCCCTTGAATTATAAATCGAGTCTTTTTGGATAAGTTTTAAGCCTGTATTTAAGCTCAAAGGTGAATTAAAAATGAAAGGCATTCTTACCTGTGAATTTAAAAATCTATCTTGACTGTCCTCAGATAAAAAATCTATTTTTATTTCTTCCCCTTGATTGAAGGTGTTGATCAAATTTATCTTTGCATAACCCTGTATTTCTAATTTTCCGTTTTCCTCGTTTGTGTTAAAGCCAATAAATCCGTCAAATGTATTTTTTTTAACCTTTTTTAAATACAGAAAAACCTCTGTGGAATCATTGGTAAATAGGATTTCAGGATCTTTGATGCTCCTAGCAAAATTTGTTCTGTTAATTAAGCTCATTTGATTTCTAATTTCGTCTATTTTCAACTCCGATCCGGACTTTAATCCCATTAAGTTTTTAATGAATTTTTTTGGAAAATTTTCGTATCCCTTAACCACCACTTTTGAAATTTCTCTTTTTGACCCTAAATCAATCAACAATTCTGATTTTAGCGTAAGGGAGTCAACTTTTCTTACCTTATCCAGTTTTAAACTTGCAAATGGATAACCTTTATTTGAAAAATATTTAACAGAGGAATCGATCAACTCCTGAAGCTTTTCAAAGCTTATCAATCCGTTTTTACTATTCTTTTTATAAATTAACTGAACACCATCTTCAAGATTTTCAATGTTTGTGATTTCAACATGTTTTAACTTTAACCCTGTATTTAGCTCAATTCTGTAATTTAATGAGTCGATTTGAACAAATCTATTTACAGATGCATCGATATATCCTTTTTCTTTCAAGGAATTTATACTATCGTCTACACTCAAAATCAAATTTTCGTATGATTTATATTGTAATTTTTTCTGAGACTCTCCTTCTTTTGTAAAATCAAGTGAAAAATTTTGAGAATTGACATTATTTATATAAAAAAATACCAAAGTGATAAAAATGATAATTTTCTTCATAAAAACCATAAAATAATTTACACTGTAATGAACGTTAAATAATTGATTTTAATATGTTTAAAAAATTTTTTTTCAAAAAGTGTGAAAATTTAAGATATAACATTTGAATAATTGATTTAAATTTCTAACTTTGCGCGCCTCTTAAGAAGAGAGGTTAATAAAAATATATTTTACAATATGCCAACTATATCGCAATTAGTAAGAAAAGGTAGAGCTAGAATTACAAAGAAAAGTAAGTCTGCTGCTCTTAGTTCTTGTCCTCAGAGGAGAGGTGTATGTACTCGTGTATACACAACCACTCCAAAAAAGCCAAACTCAGCAATGAGAAAAGTGGCTAGGGTTAGGTTAACTAACGGAAACGAAGTTAATGCTTACATCCCTGGTGAAGGACACAATTTACAAGAACACTCGATTGTACTAGTTAGAGGTGGTAGGGTAAAAGATCTACCAGGTGTAAGATATCACATTATTAGGGGAGCTCTTGATACTGCAGGTGTTGAGGGTAGAACTCAAAGAAGATCTAAGTACGGTGCTAAAAGACCTAAGAAATAGTTAAGAAATAGTTTAGAATAATATGAGAAAAAAACAGGCAAAAAAACGTCCATTACTTCCAGATCCAAGATTCAATGACAAGCTTGTAACAAGATTTGTAAATATGATGATGTTAAGTGGTAAAAAGTCTGTCGCTTTCAAGGTATTTTATGATGCTATTGATATAATAGATTCAAAGAAAACGGATGATGAAAAGTCAGCACTTGAAGTTTGGAAAGACGGATTGTCTAATGTAATGCCACACGTTGAAGTGAGAAGTAGAAGAGTGGGTGGTGCAACATTTCAAATACCAAGTCCTATTAGATCTGATAGAAAGATTTCAATTGCCATGAAATGGTTAATTAATTACTCAAGAAAGAGAAATGAAAAATCAATGGCACAAAAACTTGCAGCTGAATCTTTAGCTGCCGCCAAAGAAGAAGGAGCTGCTGTCAAAAAGAAAGTGGATACTCACAAAATGGCAGAAGCTAACAAAGCATTTTCACATTTTAGATTTTAATATATAATGGCAAGAGATTTAAAATACACAAGAAATATCGGTATTGCTGCTCACATTGATGCAGGAAAGACAACGACAACTGAAAGAATACTTTACTATACAGGAGTATCTCACAAGATTGGTGAAGTTCATGATGGTGCGGCTACTATGGATTGGATGGAGCAGGAACAAGAGAGAGGTATTACTATTACTTCTGCTGCTACAACCTGTACTTGGGATTTCCCAACGGATAATGGTAAGAAAACTGCAGACTCTAAGGGTTATCACTTTAATATAATTGATACTCCAGGTCACGTTGATTTTACCGTTGAAGTAAATAGATCTTTGAGAGTCCTTGACGGGCTTGTATTTTTATTTAGTGCTGTTGATGGAGTTGAACCACAATCTGAAACAAATTGGAGGCTTGCGGACAATTATAAAGTTCCAAGAATTGGATTTGTTAATAAAATGGATAGACAGGGTTCCAACTTTCAAATGGTATGTAAGCAGGTAAAAGAAATGTTGGGTTCAAATGCTGTTCAAATTGTATTACCAATTGGTGAAGAGGCTGACTTTAAAGGTGTAGTTGACCTGATTAAAAACAGAGCTATTGTATGGCACGAAGATTCGATGGGGTCAACTTTTGATATCATCGATATTCCTGATAACTTAAAGGAAGAAGCAAAGAAATATAGAGGTTTATTAATCGAAGAGGTAGCTTCTTATGATGATAATCTCTTAGAAAAGTATATGGAAGATGAAGAATCCATCACTGAAGAAGAAATTCACAATGCATTACGCGCTGCTGTAATGGATATGGCAATTATTCCGATGATTTGCGGTTCTGCATTTAAAAACAAAGGGGTTCAATTTCTTCTTGACGCTGTTTGTAGATATTTACCATCTCCTATTGATAAGGAAGCAATTGTGGGAACAAATCCTGATAACGATGAAGAAATTTCTAGAAAGCCATCTGTAGATGAGCCTTTTGCTGCCCTTGCATTTAAAATTGCTACTGACCCTTTTGTTGGTAGATTAGCTTTCTTTAGAGTATACTCTGGAAAGCTTCCCGCTGGATCTTATGTTTTAAACAACAGATCTGGAAAGAAAGAAAGAATTTCAAGAATATATCAGATGCATTCGAATAAGCAAAATGCAATTGATGTTATTGAGGCTGGAGACATTGGTGCTGCAGTTGGTTTTAAAGATATTAAAACAGGAGACAGTTTAACAGCTGAAAAAGCTCCTATTGTTTTAGAAAGTATGGACTTCCCAGACCCAGTAATTGGTATTGCTGTTGAGGCTAAAACTAAAGCTGATGTTGATAAGTTAGGAATGGCCCTGGGAAAACTTTCAGAAGAGGATCCAACATTTACGGTTAGGACAGATGAAGCTTCAGGCCAAACGATTATTTCAGGAATGGGTGAACTTCACTTAGATATTATTGTTGATAGATTAAAGCGTGAATTTAAGGTGGAAGTAAACGAAGGTGAGCCTATGGTTGAATACAAAGAGGCTATTACACTTAAAGCTGATCATCGTGAAGTTTATAAAAAACAATCTGGTGGTAGAGGTAAGTTTGCAGATATCGTATTTACTGTTGAGCCTGCAGAAGAAGGGAAACAAGGTTTAGAGTTTATTTCTAATATTAAGGGGGGTAATGTTCCTAAAGAATTTATTCCATCTGTTGAAAAAGGATTCAAGATGGCAATGCAAAATGGACCCTTAGCAGGATATGAAGTTGATTCACTTAAGGTTACACTTAGTGATGGATCCTATCATGATGTTGATTCTGATCAGTTGTCTTTTGAGCTTGCAGCAAAAATTGGTTTTAAGAATGCAGCAAAACTTGCTCGTTTTGTTATTATGGAGCCAATTATGAAATTAGAAGTTTTAACACCTGAAGAAAATATGGGTGATATTGTTGGTGATTTAAACAGAAGAAGAGGTCAGGTTAATGATATGGGAGATCGAGCTGGATCAAAAGTGGTTAAAGCTGATGTTCCTCTTTCAGAAATGTTTGGATATGTAACATCTTTGAGAACGTTATCATCTGGTAGAGCTACTTCTACAATGGAGTTCTCTCATTATGCAGCTACACCATCAAATATATCTGAACAAGTTATTAAAAAAGCTAATGGATCTGCTGATTCTTAATAAAATTAAAAAATGAGTCAAAAAATTAGAATAAAATTAAAATCATATGATCATAGCTTAGTAGATAATTCTGCTGAGAAGATTGTTAAAACTGTAAAGAGTACTGGTGCAGTTGTTACAGGACCTATTCCTTTGCCAACTCACAAGAAACTTTTTACTGTTTTAAGATCACCTCATGTGAACAAAAAAGCGAGAGAACAGTTTCAATTAAGTTCTTACAAGAGATTACTGGATATATACAGTACCTCTTCTAAAACAATTGATGCGTTAATGAAGTTAGAATTGCCGAGTGGTGTTGAAGTTGAGATAAAGGTATAAGTATTTATACTAGCCAGAAATTTTCTGGTATAACATGTCCGGAGCGTTTCGCGAAGGAAAAATGGAGAAAAATAATTTAGGGTTAAATTATTTTGACCCTAATTTTTTAAATAATAAATGAAAAAATAATAATATGTCTGGGTTAATAGGAAAAAAAATAGGAATGACCAGTATTTTCGACGAAAGTGGAAAGAATATTCCATGTACTGTCATTGAGGCTGGTCCTTGTGTAGTTACCCAAGTCAGAACTGACGAAGTTGATGGATATAGTGCTATTCAACTAGGTTTCGATGACAAGACAGAGAAAAGTACAACCAAGGCTGCTAAAGGTCATGCAAAAAAAGCTGGCACAGCAGTAAAAACTAAGGTTGTAGAGTTTCAAGGTTTTGATCAGGATCTGAAATTGGGAGATACAGTTAGTGTAGATCACTTTGAAGAAGGTGAATTTGTTGATGTTTCTGGTATTTCAAAAGGAAAAGGTTTTCAAGGTGTTGTAAAACGCCATGGATTTGCTGGAGTGGGACAAGCTACTCACGGTCAGCATAATAGATTAAGAGCCCCTGGTTCAATTGGTGCAGCTTCTTATCCTGCAAGAGTTTTCAAAGGAATGAGAATGGCCGGTAGAATGGGCGGTGAAAAAGTTAAAGTGTTGAATTTAAGAGTTTTAAAAGTTATGGCTGATAAAAATATTTTATTAGTTAAAGGATGCGTTCCTGGACATAATAACTCTTATGTAATAATTCAGAAGTAATGAAAATATCAATATTAGATTCAAAAGGAAAATCTACAGGAAGAGAAGTTACTCTTCCTAAAGATATTTATGCAATTGAGCCAAATGAACATGCACTTTACCTTGATGTAAAGCAGTATTTGGCTAATCAGCGTCAAGGAACACACAAAGCGAAAGAAAGAGCAGATATCACTGGAAGTACTAGAAAAATCAAAAAGCAAAAAGGTACCGGAACAGCGCGTGCTGGTAGTATTAAATCTGGTGTGTTTAGAGGTGGTGGAAGAATATTTGGTCCAAGACCAAGAGATTATGATGTTAAGTTAAATAAGAAGCTTAAAAAACTTGCTAGAAAATCAGCACTTTCTCTTAAGGCTAAGGATAAGGCAATAACTATTGTTGAAGACTTTGATTTTAAAACTCCTAAGACTAAGAAGTTTATAGACGTACTCAAAGCATTAAAGATAGAAGACAAAAAATCATTACTGATTTTTGGCAAAAATAATAATGTATATTTGTCATCGCGAAATTTTAAGGGTTCAGATGTTGTAACTAGTTCTGAAGTAAGTACTTACAAAATACTAAATGCAAAACAGTTAGTTATGTCTGAGAGCTCATTAAATAGTATAAATGAAAATTTAAGTAAATAATTATGAGTCTTTTGATTAAACCAATTATTACAGAGAAAGCTACTAACGATAGTGAGCTAAATAATTGTTATACTTTTCACGTACAAAACTCAGCTAATAAAGTTGAAATTAAAAAGGCAGTTGAATCTGCATATGGAGTAAAAGTTGAAAAAGTTAGAACAATTAATGTTCGTGCTAATAGAAGTATTAGATACACCAAGGCAGGAATTCAATATGGTAAAACAAACGCTATTAAAAAAGCAATCGTTCAATTAGCTGATGGAGAATCAATCGATTTATACGCTAACGCTTAGAAAAAAAAGATAATGTCACTAAGAAAATTAAAACCAGTAACGCCAGGGCAAAGATTTAGAATAGTAAATGAATATTCTGAAATTACTACTTCTAAGCCTGAAAAGTCACTTCTTACCCCCCTTAAAAGAAGCGGAGGAAGAAATAATCAGGGTAGAATGACTATGAGATATAAAGGTGGTGGTCACAAAAGAAGATATAGGGTTATTGACTTTAAGAGAGATAAATTTGATGTGATGGGTGAAATCTCATCTATTGAATATGATCCTAACAGGTCTGCTTTTATCGCTTTGGTAACTTATTCAGATAATGAAAAAAGATATATCATCGCTCAGAAAGATTTAAAAGTTGGTGACAAAGTTGTATCTGGTCAATCGGTATCTCCTAATGTTGGAAATTCGATGCCTTTAAGTGCTATTCCTTTAGGAACAGTCATTTCATGTATTGAAATGAGACCTGGGAAAGGAGCAACTCTTGCAAGAAGTGCTGGTTCTTATGCCCAGCTAATGGCTAGAGAAGGTAAATTTGCAACAATAAAAATGCCATCAGGTGAAACCAGGTTGGTATTAAGTAATTGTTTTGCAACAATTGGAGTTGTTTCAAATTCTGATCATCAATTGACTGTTTCAGGTAAAGCAGGAAGAAGTAGATGGTTAGGAAGAAGACCAAGAACTAGACCAGTAGCCATGAACCCTGTTGATCATCCAATGGGTGGAGGTGAAGGTAGAGCTTCAGGTGGACATCCAAGATCTAGAAATGGAATTCCTGCAAAAGGATTTAGAACTAGATCTAAAACCAAAGAGAGTAATAAGTTTATTATTGAAAGAAGAAAAAAATAATTATGTCTAGATCATTAAAAAAAGGACCTTATGTTCATTTTAAATTGAACAGAAAAGTTGAAAAAAATATACAGGATAATAAAAAAACTGTTATTAAGACTTGGTCAAGAGCGAGTATGATAACACCTGATTTTGTTGGTCAAACAATTGCTGTACATAACGGAAGACAATTTATTCCTGTTTATATAACTGAGAACATGGTAGGACATAAATTAGGTGAATTTTCTCCAACTAGATCTTTTAGAGGTCATGCTGGAGCAAAAAATAAGGGAAAAAAATAAAATGGCGGAAAAAACTAAAGATATGAACAAGAATTTAGCTGTTGCTAAACTGAATAACTGCCCAACTTCTCCAAGAAAAATGAGAATTGTTGCTGATTTGGTTAGAGGTAAAAATGCTGACCAAGCGTTAGATATTTTAAGGTTTAGCCAAAAAGAAGCTTCTAGAAAATTAGAAAAATTATTAATGTCAGCTATTTCAAACTGGCAAGCTAAAAATAAAGATTCAAATGTTGAAGACGCAAATTTATACATTCATGAAATCAGAGTAGATAGTGCGTCTATGTTAAAAAGGATTAGACCTGCTCCTCAAGGAAGGGCTCACAGAATTAGAAAAAGATCTAATCATGTAACAATCGTATTAAATACTAAAGATAATACTCAAAGTAAATAATTAAATGGGACAAAAAACAAATCCGATAGGAAATAGAATTGGAATCATCAGAGGTTGGGAATCTAACTGGTATGGTGGTAATGATTATGGCGATAAGTTAGCTGAAGATCATAAAATCAGAAAATATGTTCATGCTAGATTAGCTAAAGCTAGTATATCTAGGGTTATTATCGAAAGAACTCTTAAGATCGTTACTATTACAATTACCACGGCTAGACCTGGTATTATAATTGGTAAGGGCGGTCAAGAAGTTGACAAGTTAAAAGAAGAATTAAAGAAAATTACTTCTAAAGATATCCAGTTAAATATTTACGAAATTAAAAGGCCAGAATTAGATGCATTTTTAGTCGCCTCTAGTGTAGCTAGACAAATTGAAAATAGAATATCCTACAAGAGAGCAATTAAGATGGCTATTGCTGCTTCTATTAGAATGAATGCAGAAGGTATTAAAATTCAGATAAGTGGTAGATTAAATGGTGCGGAGATGGCTAGAAGTGAGCATTATAAAGAAGGAAGAATTCCTCTTTCAACTTTTAGAGCTGATATCGATTATGCACTAGTTGAAGCGCATACAACTTATGGAAGGATTGGAGTAAAAGTTTGGATTATGAAGGGTGAAGTATATGGTAAAAGAGATTTAAATCCACTTGTTGGTCTTTCAAAGAAACAGGGAAAAAATAACAGAAGAAAAAGAAATTAATCAAGGATGTTACAACCGAAAAAAACTAAATATCGTAAGGTTCAAAAAGGCAGAATGAAGGGTAACTCTGGAAGAGGCCATAGACTTTCAAATGGAATGTTTGGAATTAAGTCTCTTGATTCTAACTTTTTAACCTCAAGACAGATTGAAGCTGCAAGGATTGCTGCTACAAGGTATATGAAAAGAGAAGGTCAATTGTGGATCAAGATTTTTCCAGACAAACCTATAACAAAAAAGCCTCTTGAGGTTCGTATGGGTAAAGGTAAAGGTGCTGTTGAATATTGGGCTGCTGTAGTTAAGCCTGGAAGAATTTTGTTTGAAGTTGGTGGAGTTCCAATTGACGTAGCAAAAGAGGCTCTAAGACTAGCTGCACAAAAGTTACCTGTAAAAACAAGATTTATAATTGCTAGAGATTACGAAGCATAATATATTAATATGAAGCAACAGGAAGTAATAAAATTATCAAATGATGAGCTGAAAGAGCAGCTTATTGAAAATAAAAAGAAGTTTAATGAGTTAAAAATGGCTCATGCTGTATCTCCTTTGGAAAATCCAATTCAGATTAAAGCTGTTAGAAAATCAATAGCTCGTATCATGACAGAATTAACTAAAAGAGATAGTCAATAATTTATTCTATATGAATATGGAAAAAAGAAATTTAAGAAAAGAAAGAGTAGGAGTTGTAACCAGTAACAAAATGCAAAAGTCAATTGTTGTTGCTGAGGTTAAAAAGGTTAAACATCCTATGTACGGAAAGTTTGTTTTAAAAACTAAAAAATATGTTGCTCATGATGAAAAAAATGATTGCAATATAGGTGATAGAGTTAAAATAATGGAGACAAGACCAATTAGTAGGTCTAAATGTTGGAGATTGGTAGAAATAATTGAAAGAGCTAAATAATTATGTTACAACAAGAATCAAGATTAAAAGTTGCCGATAATACAGGAGCCAAAGAAGTCCTAACGATTAGAGTTTTAGGAGGTACTAAGAGAAGGTATGCATCAATTGGAGATAAGATTGTTGTTTCTGTAAAATCAGCTACACCAAACGGTATGGTTAAAAAAGGTGCTGTATCAACTGCTGTAGTGGTTAGAACTACCAAAGAGGTTAGAAGAAAAGATGGTTCATATATTAGATTTGATGATAATGCTTGTGTATTATTAGAAGCATCTGGTGAAATGAAAGGAACCAGAGTATTCGGTCCTGTGGCAAGAGAATTGAGAGATAAGCAATTTATGAAAATAGTTTCATTAGCACCTGAGGTACTATAAAATTATAATATGAGAAGAAAATTAAAAATTAGAACGGGAGATATTGTAAAGGTAATTGCTGGAAATCAGAAGGGTACTCAGGGTAAAGTACTAAGAGTATTTGCTGAAAAAAACAGAGCAATTGTAGAAGGTGTTAATGTTGTAAAGAAACACAATAAGCCAAATGCAAATAACCCTAAAGGAGGAATTACAGAGAAAGAATTATCAATAGATATTTCAAATATATCATTGATTACATCAGAAGGTGAACCTACGAGAGTTGGTTTTAAAATTGAAAAAGATAAAAAAGTCAGATACGCTAAAAAGTCTGACGAAGTATTATAGATATGAGTTATATACCAAGATTAAAAAAGGAATATAAAAGTAATGTTGTTACTAGATTGATTAAAGAATTTAGTTACGATAACGTTATGCAGGTGCCAAAACTTGAAAAAATTGTTATTTCAAAAGGAGTTGGTGCAGCCGTTAACGATAAAAAACTTATTGATCATGCCTTAAACGAGGTGACCGAAATTTCTGGACAAAAAGCTATAGCTACTATGTCTAAAAAAGATGTCGCATCATTTAAATTAAGAAAAGGTATGCCGGTTGGAGTTAAGGTTACTCTAAGAGGCGAAAAAATGTATGAGTTTTTAGATAGATTTGTCACAACAGCATTACCTAGAGTAAGAGATTTCAGTGGTGTAAAGAGTACAGGTTTTGACGGAAGAGGAAACTATAATCTTGGTGTTACTGAGCAAATTATCTTTCCTGAAATAAATATTGATAAAATCAATAAAATTTCTGGTATGGATATAACATTTGTTACTAGTGCTAATTCTGATAAAGAGGCTATGCAACTGTTAAGTGAATTAGGATTGCCTTTCAAGAAAAAAGAATCAAGTGACAATAATTCAACGGTTGAAGATAAAAAACCGCCGGTGATTGAGCAAGCTCCAGCAGCTGAGGTTGTAGAGGAATCACCAGTCGAGGAAGTTGCAGAGCAAGCTCCAGCAGCTGAGGTTGTAGAGGAATCACCAGTTGAGGAAGTTGTAGAGGAAGCTCCACTAGCTGAGGTTGTAGAGCAATCACCAGTCGAGGAAGTTGCAGAGGAAGCTCCAGTCGAGGAAGTTGCAGAGGAACCTTCTGAAAATGAAGAAGAAGAATCAAAAGAAGATAATAAATAATAAAAATTTAAAAAGAAGAATACTATGGCTAAAGAATCAATGAAAGCTCGAGAAGTAAAGAGGGCAAAAATTGTAGCTAAATATGCTGAAAAAAGAAAGGCATTAAAAGAAGCTGGTGATTATGAAGGATTACAAAAGCTTCCAAAAAATGCTTCTCCAATAAGAATGCATAATAGATGTAAACTTACAGGAAGACCTAAAGGTTACATGAGGAATTTTGGTATATCTAGAGTTCTTTTTAGAGAAATGGCTAACAAAGGTTTAATTCCAGGAGTTAAAAAAGCTAGCTGGTAACAAAATAAATATAAAAAAATGAATACAGATCCAATAGCTGATTATTTAACAAGAGTTAGAAATGCAATTAGAGCAAACCATAAGGTTGTTTCAATTCCAGCATCTAACCTAAAAAAGGAAATCACAAAAATATTATTTGATCAAGGTTATATTTTAAGTTATAAGTTTGAGGATGACTCTGCACAGGGTAGTATTAAAATAGCTTTAAAATATACTAAAGAAAATAATGAATCAGTAATTACCAATATTTCTAGAATCAGCAAACCTGGTCTAAGGAAATATTCAAATTCTACTGATTTACCAAGAGTTTTAAACGGTTTAGGAATTGCAATAATTTCAACATCTAAAGGAGTTATGACTGCTAAGCAAGCAAAAAGCGCGAATGTAGGTGGAGAAGTAATCTGTTACGTTAATTAGAAAAAAATAAAAAATGTCTAGAGTAGGAAAAAATCCAATCACAATCCCTGAGGGAGTTTCTGTAGAAGTTTCTGACAATAAAATTATTGTTAAGGGAAAGTTAGGAGAAATTGAACAAGAGTTTTCTGATGTATCTATAAATATTAATGAAGGTATCTTAACGTTAGAAAGACCATCAGAAGCTAAAGATCATAAGTCTAAGCATGGTTTATATAGAGCCCTTATTAACAATATGGTTATTGGTGTTTCAGAAGGCTGGACAAAAGAATTAGAACTAGTGGGTGTGGGATATAGAGCAACTGCACAGGGACAAAAACTTGAATTGGCATTAGGCTTTTCTCATAGTATTGTTATGAGCTTAGCAAATGAAATTAAAGTTGAAACAGTTTCTGAAAAAGGAGCAAACCCTATTATTAAGCTTTCGTCTTTTGATAAACAACTGGTTGGACAGGTTGCTGCTAAAATTAGATCCTTTAGAAAACCTGAACCATACAAAGGAAAAGGGATTAGATTTGTAGGTGAACAAATTAGAAGAAAAGCTGGTAAACAAGCTTAATATTTATATTATGAAGTTGACAAAAAAACAAAGAAGAACAAGAATTAAAAATAGAATCAGGAAGATTGTTTCAGGTACTGATAAACAACCTAGGCTGTCTGTTTTTAGAAGTAATAAAGAGATTTATGCTCAGTTGATTGACGATGTTACAGGTAGTACTTTAGCTGCGTGCTCTTCATCTGAAAAGGAAATCTCTAAAAGTAAATCGAATAAAATTGAAACTGCTGCATTAGTTGGTAAAAAACTTGCTGAAAAGGCAGTGACAAAGGGAATTAAACAAGTCTCTTTTGATCGATCAGGATATTTATATCATGGAAGAGTAAAGTCTTTAGCTGATGGAGCAAGAGAAGGTGGATTAAAATTTTAATTTATGTATCATAACTATAAAAATGTTGAAAGAGTTAAGCCAGGAGGTTTAGAATTAAAAGATAGCTTGGTTGGAGTTCAGAGAGTAACAAAAGTTACCAAAGGTGGTAGAACATTTGGTTTCTCAGCTATTGTTGTTGTTGGAGATGAAAATGGAGTTGTAGGTCACGGATTAGGAAAATCTAAAGATGTTTCTAGTGCAATCGGTAAAGCTGTTGAAGATGCAAAAAAGAATCTCGTGAGAATTCCTATTGTAAAAGGAACATTACCTCATCAACAAAAAGGTAAATTTGGAGGAGCAAGAGTAAATATTATTCCTGCTTCGCCTGGTACTGGTGTTATCGCTGGTGGAGCTGTGAGAACTGTTCTTGAAGCTGTTGGTGTTAATGATGTTTTATCTAAGTCTCAAGGCTCATCCAATCCTCACAATGTTGTCAAGGCTACATTTGATGCTTTGTTAAGATTGAAAAATGCCTATACAATTGCAAAAAATAGAGGTATTTCATTAGAAAAATTATATAAGGGATAAAATGGCAAAAATTAAAGTTACACAGGTAAGGAGTTCAATTAATAGAACTAAAAAACAAAAGTTAACACTAGCTGCCCTTGGTTTGAGGAAGTTAGGAATGACTGTTGAACATGAAAGTACTCCTAATATTTTAGGAATGATTAATAAAGTGAGTCATTTAGTAACTGTAGAAAAATAATAAAATGGATTTAAGTAATTTAAAGCCTGCTAAAGGCTCAATTAATAAAAATAGTAAAAGAGTTGGTAGAGGACAAGGATCTGGAAAAGGTGGTACAGCTACAAGAGGTCACAAAGGTGCAAAATCTAGATCAGGATACTCAAAAAAATTAGGATTTGAAGGTGGACAAATGCCATTACAAAGAAGGATTCCTAAGTTTGGATTTACGAATATTAATAGAGTTGAATATCAAGGAGTTAATCTTGACACCATTCAGTCTCTTATTGATAATAAAAAAATTCAAGCTACTCTTGATTTTGAATCTATGGTTAAATTAAGATTGGTTAGAAAAAATGAGTTGGTAAAAATACTAGGTAGAGGTGAATTAAAAGGAAAAATAAAAATCTCGGCTCATAAGTTTACTGCATCCGCAAAATCTGCAATTGAAGCAGTTGGTGGGGAAGCTGTTAACATTTAAAAAAGAATATGAAAGTAATTGAAGTTTTAAAGAATATTTGGAAAATTACCGAGCTTAAGGATAGAATCATGCTAACCTTAACTATGCTTCTCGTTTACAGATTTGGCGCACAGGTTGTTCTTCCTGGAATTGATGCAAGTAAATTGGGTCAAATTGCTGAGAATACTGAGCAAGGTATTCTAGGACTTTTAAATGCATTTACAGGTGGAGCTTTTGCAAATGCATCTGTTTTTGCTCTTGGTATTATGCCTTACATTTCTGCTTCCATTGTTGTTCAATTAATGGGGATTGCAATTCCATATCTTCAAAAATTACAAAAAGAAGGAGCTAGTGGTCAGAAAAAGATTACTCAAATTACAAGATGGCTTACAATTGCCATTTGTTTATTACAAGCTCCTGCATATCTAACTGCTTTACCTGCATTAGGTATTCCACAAGATGCCTTTTTATTAGGTCAAGGAGGAATGTTTTATTTTTCTTCAATAATTATCCTGGTTACTGGTTGTATTTTTGCTATGTGGTTAGGTGAAAAAATCACAGATAAAGGAATTGGAAACGGTATTTCTTTACTGATTATGGTTGGTATTATTGCTACTATGCCTCAATCATTTGTTCAGGAATGGGTTTCAAGGGTAACAGAGTCCAACGGAGGTTTAATCATGATTTCTATTGAACTGGTTATCTGGGTAGCCATTATTTTGGCTTCAGTTATGTTGGTTATGGCTGTTAGAAAAATTGCTGTTCAATATGCAAGAAGAACTGCTTCAGGTAGTTTCGATAGAAATGTTGCAGGAACTAGACAATATATACCACTTAGATTAAATGCTTCAGGTGTTATGCCAATTATATTTGCACAGGCTTTAATGTTTGTCCCTAGTTTAATTGGTCAAGCAGGAGTGATTAAAGATACTGAAATTGGTCAGTGGATGGTTATTCAGTTTTCTGATATTTTTGGTTTGTGGTATAATATCGTATTTGGCTTACTAATTATTATTTTCACATATTTTTATACAGCTATTACGGTTCCAACTAATAAAATTGCAGATGACTTGAAGAGAAGTGGAGGTTTTATCCCTGGAATTAGACCAGGAACTGATACATCAAATTTACTTGATGCAATTATGTCTCATATTACCTTACCAGGGTCTATATTTCTTGCATTAGTTGCAGTATTCCCTGCTGTGGTTGTAAAATTCATGGATGTTCAAGCTGGATGGGCTCTATTTTTTGGAGGAACCTCATTATTAATTATGGTTGGTGTTGCTATTGATACAATGCAACAAGTAAATTCATATCTATTGAATAAACATTATGATGGATTGATGAAGGCAGGAAGAGACAGAAAACCAGCAATATAATAAGATTAATATGGCAAAACAGGCACCAATAGAACAAGAAGGAACAATTATAGAATCATTATCTAACGCAATGTTTAGAGTTGAATTAGAAAATGGTCATGTTGTAACTGCTCACATTTCAGGTAAAATGCGTTTGCATTATATTAAATTATTACCTGGTGATAAAGTAAAATTAGAAATGAGTCCTTATGATTTGACTAAGGCAAGAATAACTTATAGATTTTAAAAGATGAAAGTAAGAGCTTCAGTAAAAAAAAGAAGTGCGGATTGCAAAATCGTACGAAGAAAGGGGAGACTTTATGTTATAAACAAAAAGAATCCTAGATTTAAACAAAGACAAGGTTAATATTATGGCAAGAATAGCAGGAATAGACATACCAAAAAATAAGAGAGGAGTAATATCACTTACATACATTTTCGGAATTGGAAATAGTAGAGCCTCTAAAATATTAGATATTGCAGGTGTAGACCACAGCAAACAAGTGTCAGAATGGTCAGATGAAGAAATAAGTAAAATTAGAGATGCTGTTGGTTCGTTCACAATTGAAGGTGAATTAAGATCGGAAACACAGTTAAATATCAAAAGATTAATGGATATTGGTTGTTACCGTGGAATTAGACATAGATCTGGATTACCTCTTAGAGGCCAGAGAACCAAAAATAATTCTAGAACTAGAAAAGGAAAAAGAAAAACTGTTGCTAACAAGAAAAAAGTAACTAAATAATTATAGTATATGGCAAAATCAGGTACTAAAAAAAGAAAAGTTGTTGTAGAATCTACAGGTGAAGCGCATATTGTAGCTTCATTTAACAACATAATTATATCTCTAACCAACAAAAACGGTGATGTTATTTCATGGTCTTCAGCTGGTAAAATGGGATTTAGAGGGACCAAGAAAAACACTCCTTATGCTGCTCAGATGGCTGCAGAGGATGCTTTAGGCGTTGCTAAAGATGCAGGTCTCAGAAAAGTAAAAGTATATGTTAAGGGTCCTGGAAATGGTAGAGAGTCTGCCATCAGATCTTTACATAATGGTGGAATTGAGGTAACAGAAATTGTTGATATTACTCCTACTCCTCATAATGGATGTAGACCACCTAAAAGAAGAAGAGTTTAATATAAGTATAACAAAAAGAGATTATTGATTATCGAAGGATTGACCTTAATTCATAATCACTCTTAAAAAAAATTTAAAAATGGCAAGATATACTGGTCCAAAAACAAAAATCGCTAGAAAATTTGGAGAACCTATTTTCGGTGATGATAAATCTTTTGAAAAAAGAAATTATCCACCTGGACAACACGGAAATAATAAAAGAAGATCTAAAAAATCTGAATATGCTATCCAGCTTATGGAAAAGCAAAAAGCTAAGTACACCTATGGTATTTTAGAAAGACAGTTTAGAAATTTATTCAAAAGAGCAACTGCTTCTAAAGGAATTACCGGTGAGGTACTTTTACAATTATGTGAATCTAGATTAGACAATGTTGTGTTTAGAATGGGGTTGTCAAATTCAAGAAGGGGAGCTAGACAGCTTGTTTCTCACAGACATATCACTGTTAATGGTGAAATTGTTAATATACCATCTTTTAACTTAAAACCAGGAGATGTTGTTGCAGTTAGAGAAAAATCTAAATCGTTAGAATCCATAAATAACTCTTTAACTAACTCGTCAAACGTTTATGAATGGATTACGTGGAATGATGATACAAAACAGGGAACTTTTGTCTCAATTCCAGAAAGAGTTCAAATCCCTGAAAACATTAACGAACAATATATAGTAGAATTATATTCTAAATAATAAAATTACAAATAAGATTATGGCAATATTAAATTTTCAAAAACCGGATAAAGTAATAATGATTGAATCCTCAGATTATGAGGGTAGATTTGAATTCAGACCTCTTGAACCTGGTTACGGATTAACAGTTGGTAATGCACTAAGAAGAGTGTTATTATCCTCACTAGAAGGTTTTGCAATTACTTCAGTTAAAATCGAAGGTGTTGATCACGAATTTTCTACGATTCCTGGAATTGTGGAAGATGTTACAGAGATTGTTTTAAATCTAAAGCAAATCAGATTTAAAAGACAAATTGACGAGGTTGATAATGAATTGGTTTCTATTTCAATTTCTGGACAAGACAAGATTACAGCGGGTGATTTTCAGAAATTTATATCTGGTTTTCAGATTTTAAACTCTGATCAAGTAATATGTAATCTTGATCCAAAGGTTAATATTCAAATGGAAATTACAATTGATAAAGGTAGAGGTTATGTAACCTCAGAGGAAAATAAGAATCAAACCGCCCAACTAGGGACAGTATTTGTTGATTCAATATTTACTCCGATAAAAAATGTAAAATACCACGTTGAAAATTTCAGAGTTGAACAAAAAACAGACTTTGAAAAATTAGTATTTGATATAATTACTGATGGTTCAATAACTCCGCAAGATGCTTTGACGGACGCAGCAAGAATTTTAATTCATCACTTTATGTTATTTTCTGATGAAAGAATTACTCTTGAGGCTGATGAAATTGCTAAGACTGAGACTTATGATGAGGAGTCTCTTCATATGAGACAGCTTTTAAAAACTAAGCTCATTGATATGGATCTTTCAGTGAGAGCACTTAATTGCTTGAAAGCTGCTGAAGTTGATACACTTGGAGATTTAGTATCATTCAATAAAAATGATTTAATGAAGTTTAGAAACTTTGGAAAGAAATCCTTAACAGAGTTAGAGGAATTGGTGATGGTTAAAGGTCTTAACTTTGGAATGGACCTTTCGAAATATAAACTTGAAAAAGAGTAATTAAAGTTAAAGTAAAGAATAATGAGGCATCGAAAAAAGTTTAATCATTTAGGGAGAAAAAAAGGACATAGAAGTGCAATGCTTGCCAATATGGCTTGTTCCTTAATTGAACATAAGAGAATTAATACAACTTTGGCTAAAGCTAAAGCTTTAAAGAAATTTGTAGAGCCTTTGATAACTAAATCAAAGTCAGATACAACTCATAATAGAAGAATTGTATTTTCTAGAATCAAGCAAAAAAATGCTGTATCAGAGCTTTTTAGAGATGTTGCTGTAAAAGTTGCAGATAGACCTGGTGGATACACAAGAATAATTAGACTTGGAAACCGACTTGGAGATAATGCTGAAATGGCGATGATTGAGCTGGTTGATTATAATGACACTTACATTACTAAGAAGAAAAAAACTACAAGAAGAAGTAGAAGAGGAAAAAAATCTGAATCAATAGAAGC
>CACEKJ010000006.1 GCA_902560045.1 uncultured Bacteroidota bacterium
GGTGGCTCTACGCCTTATGGAAATGATTATGATAGGCCAGTGGTAATTATCAATACTCTACGTATAAATGATATTCAAATTATAAATAATGCTAAACAGATTATAGCCCTTTCAGGCAGTACCTTATATGATTTAGAAAAAAAATTAAAACCTTTTAACAGAGATCCACACTCTGTAATTGGCTCAACTTCAATTGGTGCTTCTATAGTTGGAGGTGTTTGTAATAATTCTGGCGGATCTTTGGTTAAAAGAGGTCCTGCATACACTGAATTAGCCCTTTATGCCAAACTAAATAAAGATGGTAGCCTAGAGTTAATAAATGAATTGGGTATTAATCTAGGAGAAAATCCAGAAACCATACTAAGAAACATACAAAACAAAAACTACAAACAAGAAGATATTATTTACAATGATAAACTGGCTTCAGATGATAAGTATTCTGAAATAGTCAGAGGAATAGATGAAACCACTCCCGCTAGGTATAATTCAGATAAAAGGCTTTTGTATGGGGCATCAGGTAGTAGTGGTAAATTGGTGGTTTTTGCCGTTAGATTGGATACATATCCTAAACCGAGAAAAAATAAAGTTTTTTATTTAGGAACCAATAATCCTGATGTTTTTTGGAAAATAAGAAGAGATATTCTGTCAAAATTCAAAAATTTACCCACACTTGGAGATTATTTACATAGAGACTGTTATGACGCAGCAAAAAAATATAGTAAGGATAATTTTATTGTAATTGAAAAACTAGGTACTAATTTCCTACCAACTCTATTCAAATTAAAAAGAAATGTTGATATAATCGCAACGAAGTTGAAATTTTTACCTGACAAGTTTTCTGATAGATTAATGCAATTTTTAAGCTTATTTTTTCCAAATCATCTTCCAAAGAGAATGGAGCAATTTAGAGATAGATTTGAACATCATTGGATAGTAGAAATGTCAGATGAAGGAATCGATGAAGCAAGAGAATATTTTGACAGATTCTTTAAAGATTATGTTGGGGATTTCTTTGAATGCAATGAAAAAGAAGGTAAAAAAGCATCACTACATAGATTTGTTTCAGCTAGTGCAATCGGAAGATATCATGCCTTAAAATATAAAGAAGTTGGTGAAATGATGTCTTTAGATGTTGCATTTCCTAGAAATGAAAAAGAATGGTTTGAGCAATTACCTGTAGAAATTGATAAACAAATAGAGAAAAAGTTTTATTACGGTCATTTATTTTGCCATGTCCAGCATCAAAATTATATTTTAAAAAAAGGAGTTAACTCCGAAAAACTAAAAAAAGAAATCCTTGAAAGTTATAATATCAGAGGTGCAGAATATCCAGCTGAACATAATGTGGGGCATGAGTATCTAGCCAAAACTTCATTAATAAATTTTTACAAATCTCTTGATCCAACAAACACATTTAACCCTGGTATAGGAATTTCAAGTAAATTAAAAAATTGGAAATAGTTTTAGCTAATGATTTTTAAAGGTTTTGTTTTATTCCAATTACCCCTTGTAAAATCTGGAAACTTTTGAGGAGCTCCCCCACTATTTATTGAATTTGCACTTAAAGGAGTAACAGCACTCCAAAAACATCCTTCGTAGACATTTTGATCAAGTGGTTCTCCATTTCTCAAGCATTCAATTATTCTATATCTCATAACAAAATCCATACCTCCATGACCAACATGATTTCTCCCACCCATTTTTTCTATAAGTAACTCTAGACGTTTATTTAAGGGATGATCGTATTTTTCATATAATATTTTTAAATTATCTCCTTGAACCCAAGAATGATGATCTTTTGTAATCCCCTCAACTCCATTTTCAAGTGCGACCCTTGTTGGAAAACCAGCTAAAATTCCTTTTGTCCCTTGAATTAAATTGTGTCTAGTATATGGTCTCGGACTGGTTTCATCCCATTGAATCATTATGGTTCTTCCCAGATTGGTTTTTATTATTGAGGTATTCATATCCCCATTGGAATAATTTAGTTTATTCCATTTATGATTACTCTCATAATTTTTTTTCGCATATAATTTTCTCCCCAAAGATGGAGATGAATAAGAAACTAAGGAATTAAAATTATCCTCACCTCTACCTAAATTCATATACTGAGCTACCGGACCAAGTCCGTGAGTTGGATACAGATTTCCTTTACTTTTTGCATAATGATGTGTTCTCCATGATCCAGTTCCTCTTTCCTCTTCTTTCATTTGAAATCTGAGTTCGTGTATATACGCAGCTTCAGCATGAAGAAAATCACCAATAACTCCTTTTCTACACATATTTAAATACATAAGCTCATCTCTACCATAGTTAACATTTTCCATCATCATACAATGCTTTCTTGTTTTTTCTGATGTGTTAACTATATCCCATAGGTCTTCAATAGATGTTGCCATAGGTACTTCAACAAACGCATGGGCTCCACTTTTCATGGTTTCAATTGCCATAGGGGCATGATTATCCCAATTTGTTGAGATAAATACTGCATCAGGTTTAACTTCCTTAAGCATATCTATCCATTTATCTTTATTACCTGAATAAATGGCTATATTTTTATGTCTTTTACCGTTTCCAATCCCTTGGCAGATGATAGATGATTTTTCAGCTAAATCTTTGTAAAGATCACTTATTCCCACAACTTCAGTTCCTTCAATTGCAGCAATCTGTTTAGCATGTCCACTACCTCTTGCCCCAACTCCAATAAAAGCAACCCTAACTACATCTAATTTTGGCGCAGAAAAGTCACCCATATATTGTGAATTGTTTTTTTTATAATCATAAGATTCAATAGAGTCATATAGGTTTACCGCATTGGATTTTAATCCTAATAATAAAGCAGATGCTGAACTTAATTTTAAAAAATCTTTTCTTTTCATTTTATTACTGTTTAATTAGATTTTTATAAATATTCTCATAATTGGGGACTATATTGTGTATGTCAAACTCCTCAGCTCTTTTTCTTGAATTTTTTTTGAAATCGTTTAGTATTTGTTCATCAGAAAGTAGATTTATAGCATCATTTATCATTTTTTCTGTATCACCTACTTTACTTAATAAACCTGAAAAATTATGTTTGTTGACTTCCGGAATTCCTCCAGTATCTGATGAAATTACAGGCACCCCTGCAGCCATTGCTTCTAGTGCAGATAGACCGAAACTTTCAATTTCTGAAGGAAGTAAAAATAAATCACTGAATGACAAAATTTTATTTATTTCATTACTTTTTCCGAAAAACACCACCTTTTCCTTAATTCCCAAAGATTTTACTTTTTTTTCAGCTTTCTTTTTTTCAGGCCCATCCCCAATCATAAATAATTTTGATTTGATTTTTTTATTAATCCCATAAAATATATCAATAACATCATTAATTCTCTTAACCTTTCTAAAATTACTTACATGTGTAATTATTTTATCGGTTGAACTTATCAAATTTTTTTTTGAATTTTTATATGTGTATTTATCTAAGTTGACAAAGTTTGGAATGACTTTTATGTCGTTTGAAATATTAAATAGTTTTAATGTGTCTTCCTTTAAACTTTTTGAAACAGCTGTTACAAAATCAGAATTATTAATACTAAATTCTACCGCAGTTTTGTATGAAGGATGGCTACCGACAAGAGTAATGTCTGTACCGTGTAATGTTGTAACGATTGGTATTTCAATATTTTGATCTTTAAGCATCTTTTTTGCCATATAGGCAGCATAGGCATGTGGTATTGCATAATGAACATGCAATATATCTATCTCATATTTCTTAACCATTTCAACTAGCTTTGATGATAACGCTAATTCATAAGGAGGGTAATGAAATAAAGGATAATCTGGCACATTAACTTCGTGATAATGTACATTATTATCAAGTAATTCAAGCTTAACTGGTTGATTATAAGTTATAAAATGAATTTCATAACCTTTTTTAGAAAGTTCAATTCCTAATTCCGTCGCTAAAACTCCGCTACCTCCAAATGTAGGATAGCAAACTATTCCTATTACCATATTTATTCAATTATTGAGTTATATATGATTCTTTGTATTTCACTTCTAATATTTTCTTTAACAAGCTTTGATTGACTAGCTGTTTCACCACCTGGATACGATCTGTTTGATAGGAATACATAAACAATTTCTTTTTCTGGATCTGCCCAAGCAAATGTACCTGTCCATCCAGAATGACCAAAGCTACTCATTGATACACAACCACAGGTTGGACCATCGTCCTCTAATTGGGGTTTATCAAATCCTACTCCTCTTCTATTATCCTTATCACAATAATAACAATTATTAAACAAATTAATAGTTTCAGGTTTTAAAATTTGCTGATCAGCATAATTACCATTCTGTAAATACATTTGCATTACTTTAGCAACATTATTAGCATTCCCAAAAAGGCCTGCGTGAGATGAAATACCTCCAAACATAGCTGCAGCCATATCATGAACATATCCGCTAATTTCTTTATATCTAAAATATTCGTCAATTTCGGTGGGAGCTATATTTTTTGATGAATATTTTAAAGTTGGATTATAATCTAATTTAATTCCAAGTTTTTCAAATATTAAATTGTCAATTATTTTATCTAAACTCTGCGAATAATGATTTTCTATGAATTCTTGTATTATTAAGTATGATAAGTCACTATACTTGTATTTTTTACTTAATAAATCACTGTCTTTAATTATATTTCTTATAGTATCAGTATAATCGGATCTCAAGAATAAATCTGGTGCAACTTTAACCGAATTTATTTTTGTTTTTTTGAATGTATAATATTCACTGGAAGGTTTTAAATTTTCATCTAACGTCAGCTTATAAAATGGTATCCAAGCTTGAAGTGAGGCGTTTCCAGACAAAAGTTCTTTTATTGAAATTTCCGCTTTATTAGAATCTTTATATCTTGGAATAATTTCTTTAAGTCTTGTTTCAAGGGAAATCACTCCTTCTTCAACCAATTTCATGACAATCGGAGTAGTTACAAGAATCTTTGTAAGTGAGGCTAAATCATAAATAGTGTTATTATTTACATTCAAATTTTCATTATATCTGAGTTTGCCAAATGATTTTTCATAAATAATTTTCGAGTTTTTAGCAACCAAAATCTGAGCACCTGGTGTCATTTCATTATCAATTGCATACTCAATTATAGAATCTATTTTTGACAGTTTTATTGCATCAACCCCTACCGATTTTGGATTTCCATAACTTAATATATTAATATTATCCAGTATTATGCCATCCCCTTCTCTAAATGATTCGTTAATCGTTACTGGTAAAATTCCTTGTACTGATTTTGCACCATAAATTTGCTGAGCTATTGTCTTTTGAAATTCTTGATTATTTTGAAAACCTACTAAAATTGAATTGTATGAATTTAAATTAAGCTGATTTAACATATAGGGATTAGTAAAAGATACTAGTATCTTTTTATTATGCTTATTAATGATTTTAAGCATTTCCAAATCAATTGAAGTAAACTTTTTATTCATATTCTCCCACGGAGTATTTGATTTCATGTGTATACTAACAATTATCGTTTCATAATTATTGACTATATCATTTAATTCATTTTCATCAATATCTTGTATTTTTACACTATTTACATCCTTATATTTATTTAGGTAATTGTTAAACACACTACCCTTATCATTACCAAACTGCAGGTTTATTACTTTATTAGATTTTGATTTTAACGGAAGTAAATTATTTTGATTTTTTATTAGTACAGGGATATTTTCTATAGAAGTACTTATTAAATTTCTAGAGGAAAACTTATTAAGATCATTTACAAGATTAAATTCTTCTATGGGTTGATAATTGTTTAACCCTACTTTGTATTTTGCCATTAATATTTTTCTTACAGATCTTGAGAGCCTCTGTTCGCTTATAGCACCTTTTTTATAAGCCTTCTTGATTGATTTTATACCTTTACTTATGTCTGAAGACATCAAAAGAATATCATTTCCAGCTAAAAATGCCAAAAGATCAACATTCTTCTTTGTGAAATTTGATACACCCTTCATCTCTAATGCATCCGTTATAATAAGCCCTTTAAACTTTAGTTTTTTAATCAATATTTTCTCGATAATATTTTTTGATAATGTTGATGGTAGCATTTTCTCCTTTTCAAGTGAAGGAACGTTAAGATGGGCTACCATAATTGCTGACAATCCATTTTTAATTAATTGTTTGTAGGGGTACAATTCAACTTCATTGATTCTTTTTTTACTAAAATCAATGGTTGGAAGAGTTAAATGTGAATCTTTTGATGTGTCTCCATGCCCTGGAAAGTGTTTTGCTGTGGCTAAAATGTTTTTTAATTGAATACCCTTTGTAAAACTTATTCCTTTTTTAGAAACGTTTATTTTATTTTCTCCGTAAGAACGATTTCCGATGATAGGGTTTTTTGGATTAGTGTTAATATCTACAACAGGTGCAAAATTCATATGAATACCCAATCTGTTAAATTGTTGACCGATCTCTTCGCCTATTTTTTCTAAAATCAAATCATTTTTAATTGCACCTAAACTCATATTCCAAGGGAAATTTGGGACAGAATCTAATCTCATCCCTGTACCCCACTCGCCATCGATACTAATCATTAAAGGTATATCGGAGGATTTTTGAAATTTATTTGTAAGATTTACCTGACTAGATGGATTTCCTGTAGAGAAGATTATACCTCCTATCTTGTGATTATTTATATCGTCTAATATCTTTTTTGAATTATTTTCTTTCTTTGATGTGGCTTGAACAAAAAACAGTTGTCCAATTTTCTCATCTATTGATAGGTTGTTATAAATTGAATCCACCCATTTACTTTGATCTAAAAAATCTTTTGACATTAGAGGGTCTAAAGTCTGAGATTCAAGCTTAAAAAAAACTAAACAAATAATAAAAACTAACAAACGATTCATTTCAAGTATTTTTTGTGCCAACTTTCTCTGACATCAACATTCCAATTATGATTTAATTCAAAGATATTTTTAACCAAGTTGTTAAAAACCATTAATTCTTGATTATTTTCTAGACTTTTACAAAGGATTTTAAAATCATTAAGATGCTTTGTTTGAATTTCATCATTTAAAATATATTTAACGTGTAGTTTATCCATCAACTGTAAGTCAAATAAACATTCAAGTTCCTTAATAAATTTAATAAGAGAATCAATTGAGCACCCAGAAACCAAATTACTTTCATCAGCAGCTATTATAATAAATGTATTATTTCTAATTTCAAATGAAGATTTGAAATTCATTTGGTGTGATTTCCAATTATCTAGAAACAATTTTAATTTGGATTTGATCTTTTCAATAGTTGTGTTATCAATCATTTGTATTGACTGAAAAATCCAGACTCTTGAATCCTTACTTAACGATTTAAAATCAACAAACATCTATAAATCCTTTGCCTTAACGATTAGTTCCGCAATATCCATAACTTCAACTTTATCCTCATTTTCAAATGATTTGGCACCATCTGTTAACATTGTATTACAAAAAGGACATCCGGTGGCAACAATTTTTGCAGAATTATTTTTTATTTCTTCTGCCCGTTCTATATTAATTTCTTTTTCTCCTTTTTCAGATTCCTTGAACATTTGTGCTCCTCCAGCACCACAGCATAATGCTTTTGATTTACATCTTTTTAGTTCAGATAATTCAGCATCAATTTTTTTTATAAGATTTCTAGGCGCATTATACTCATTATTTGCTCTTCCTAAAAAACAAGGATCATGATATGTTATTTTTTTTCCTTTATAGGATCCCCCTTCTATAGAGAATCTATTATCATCCAATAGTTTATTAATAAATTGTGTGTGGTGATAAACCTCATAACTTCCGCCTAAGTCTGGATATTCATTTTTTAGAGTGTTAAAACAGTGAGGACATGTTGTTACTATTGTTTTAATATCAAAAGAATTTAGAATTTCAATATTTGACATGGCTTGCATTTGAAAAAGAAATTCATTCCCTGCTCTCTTGGCTGGATCTCCCGTACATGACTCATCTTTGCCTAATACTCCAAAACTAATATTTGCAGAATTCAGAATTTTCACAAATGCTTTTGTAATCCTTTTAGCTCTGTCGTCAAAACTACCGGCACATCCAACCCAAAATAAAATTTCAGGGGAAGTACCCTCATTTTGAAATTCTTCAATTGTTTTAATATTTAACTCACTCATCTTTAAAAACTTCGATTGTGACTTCTTTCTTTATTAAATCTCCAAATGTTCCATTATATCTAGTAGCTTTAACTAAGTGATTGTCTATCCAATGATAATTTCCACCTCTTGGTTTACCCATTAGTAAAGAATGGTATTTAAATCCGTGTTCTCTTAACCAATTTTCAGTGACTATTCTGTGTTCCTCTACCCTAGAGGTGAAGAAACATATCATATGCCCCTCATTATACCATCTATTACAAGTCTCTAGAGCATCATCAAAGGGTAAGCAAGTAGCCATTCTTTCCGGTTCCTCATTTGGCACATCTTCTGTTATTGTTCCATCAATGTCAATCAAATAATTTTTAACTCCCTCAGGCAGAACAGGACTAATTTTTTGACCTGATTCAACTTTTTCATGTAAAATTTTGTCTATCTCTTCTCTATTCATAATTATTTATTCATTCCAATTTAATCTGTCTTGTTGATTATAGGGCCATGGGGCTCCATTATTCTCAATATTGTTCATCATATTATTTAACTCAACTGGAGCCGATGATTCCTCCATTATTAAATTCCTTCTCATATCCATAATTATTGACAAGGGATTTATACTGATTGGGCATTCTTCAACACACGCATTACATGATGTGCAAGCCCACAATTCTTCTTTAGAAATGTAGTCTCCTAATAGTTTTTTATTATCCTCAATATAGGAGCCATTCCTGTCTATATTTTTACCAAATTCTTCAACTCTGTCTCTGGTTTCCATCATAATCTTTCTGGGAGACAATTTTTTTCCAGTAATATTTGCAGGGCAAACACTTGTACATCTACCACACTCTGTACATGAATAAGCATTTAAAATCTGTAACCATGATAAATCCGTAACATCAGAAACTCCAAACTTTATATCCTCATTAGTTTCTGGTTCGACAGCTTTACCCATCATAATATTAACCTCATTTGTAACGGTTTTCATATTATTTAGTTTTCCTGAATTTGATATAGATCCGTAAAAAGTGTTTGGAAAGGCAAGAATAATGTGCAGATGTTTTGAATAATATAAATAGTTGAGAAAAATTAATATACCAATAATATGGAACCACCAAAAGGATCTTTCTAGATAATGTAATGTTTGATCAGAAAAACCCTCAAAAAATGGAAATATAAGACCGCTTACAATATTTCCATTGTTCATCATTTGAAACTCAACATCTGTAGCATTCATTAACAGAAATAAACTCATCAATATTATTTCAAAATATAAGATTAAATCGGCATCAAGCTTTGGCCACCCCATCATTTTATTTTCAAAAAATCTTTTGATTTTTACAATATTTCTTCTGGTCCAAAAAATAATTACTGCGATCAAAACAAGCACAGCAAAAATTTCAAATAAACCGATTAAAACTCCGTATAAGAAACCTATGGATGAAAATATTCTATGTGTCCCAAAAACTCCATCTATTACTATTTCTATAAGTTCAATATTTATTATAATAAAACCTAGATAAACAATTATGTGAAGTAATCCAGCAATAGGTCTACTTACCATTTTGGATTGACCCAGAGCTATTCTAGCCATATTTTTCCACCTCTGAGGCTTATTAGTTATTGGATCTGTTTTACCCTTGCCTAAATTTATATTTCTTCTTAATCTTTTTAGATTTCTAATGAAAACAGCTAATGATAATATCAAAAGAGCAGAAAAAATTATGTTTGGAATATATTGCAATTAGTTATTCTTTTTAAAGTCTTTATTTTTTTTTCCGAATACCGAAAAATTAATATATCTACTTGGATTTAGTTTTACGTCCTCGATTAATATATTAAGCTCATTAGTGGCTTTTTCAAGATTTTCATATATAGACTTGTCTTGAATTAGCATTCCCATAGTACCGTTAGAATTATTTAAATTTTTAGACACTTTGTTAAGATTTTTGACAAGTTCATTCAAATTATTGGTTAAATCACTAATATCTTTTTTGGAAACAGAATCAGTTATGGATTTCAGGTTATTACTTGTATCTTTTAAATCATTAATAGTAAGCTCAATGCCTGGTGCACTTTTTTCGATCAAATTTGAAACTTTTTGTGAGGTATTTGAGAGATTCTGAGTTAGTAAAGAGAATTCCTTAATACTCGACTTAAGTTCAGTCTTAGTTTCCTCATCAAATAACTTGTTGACGTTTTCAAAAACTACTTCAGCACTTTGCATTACAGACTCGAGTTGTAACTGAACCTGTGGTAAAATTTGATTTACCAATTCTGTCAGCCCAGGTTTTAAAACCCCCTTTAAAAAATCTCCATCTAAGGCAATTGTTGAATCATTTTTATAATCAGGTATTATTGCTATTGCCTTTCCCCCAATCAACCCTGTCTCATAAAGTTCAGCTGTGCTAGTTTTTGGGAAAATAACATCATTTTCAATAATTATGTCAACTATGAGTTCTCGAGTATTTTCTGGGTTAAAATTTATTTTATGAACCTTACCTATTTTAAATCCATTGAGTGTTACTGGATTTGACATTGATAATCCATCAACTTTAGAATAAGTAACCTTAAATTTTCTATTTTTTTCAAATAAATTTATTCCCTTCAAATAATTATAAGAAAAAACACTCATCATTATTCCGATAATAGCCAAAAAACCAATTTTTATTTCTTTATTAAATTTCATTTAATAATCATCTGTTTATATAAATTTACTTATTTACTAATCAACTTCAAATAGTTTACCATTTTTAAATCCAACGATATATGCATTTGGATATCCGTTGCGTCTTGCAAATTTTTTCTTCTTTTTAATATCTGTAAGATTTTTTGAACTTGAATAGAAGTACTTATACAAAGAACCTTGTTTTATCCTAGATAAGTCATTTAGACCCTTAAAGTTATAAGATTTTAATTCCAGTTTTCTTTTACCTGCAGCTATTTGAACCTTGTATATAACTATATCAGAATTTTGCGATTGAGCTATGTTATTTTCATAATAATTAATGGCTTTTTTGTATTTTTTGATGGCTTTGTAAATGCTATTTGATATTTCAGCCTGTCCTTTTTTTGAGTTTAAATAGTCACCTTCTTTTTTGTTAGTCATAAAACCAGCTTCAATTAAAATACTAGGCATATATGTGTTATGAAGCACCCAAAAACCTGATTGTTTTACTCCTCTGTTTTTGATTTTTAAATCTTTTGTAAAATTTTCTTGAACAAAACTCGCAAGTAAAATACTTTGATCTAGATATTCTTCTTGCATTAAAGTAGTTCCAATTAGAAATTCAGTTGATGTTGGACTATAGTTTTCCTTATCCATTTGATAATGATCATCCAAAAAGATAATTTCGTTTTCCTTTTTAGCAACATTAAAATTAGCATTACTAACGTGTAATCCGTATACAAAAGTTTCAGAACCATGAACTGAACTATCATGAAATGCATTACAATGTATTGAAATAAAAAGGTCAGCATCAACATCATTTGCAATTTTAGCCCTTTGTCTTAGTGTTAAAAAAACATCTTTATCCCTTGTATAAATAACCTCATCACCACTATTTTCTAACTTGTTTCCTAAATCCAAAGCTATTTTTAATACGATGTCTTTTTCTTTAATTCCACTTTGATTCGGTCTTCCAGGGTCTTTTCCACCATGTCCTGCGTCAATTACTACTTTAAATTTGTTTTGAGAATCAAGTTCGTTTATGTTTGAAAGACTTAAAGCAAAGAACATAATTATCCCTTTCGCTGTTAAACTAAGGTTAAAAAAAAGGGAGTTTAAGTAAACTTTAGTCATAAATTATGTATTATAGCCTTAAAATATACGTAAATTTATAGCTGTTTTTCAGTTATACTAATATACATTCAATAGGTTGAAATCAAACTTTTTCAAATTAATTTTATTGTTAAGTTATACATTGTTTATAAACATGAATAATTATGCATTCACACGTAATTATTCTATTGATACAATTGTTAAAAATGATTCAATTAATCAAAAAGATAAGCTGCTTTTAAGCAAAATCACCTATGAAGCTACCGACACAACTGCGATAAGCCCAAAAGATAAATTAATTAGATTATATAATAATGCTAAAATTACCTACGGGGATATGGAGATAACATCCGGAATCATTCTTGTAGATTATGAAAAAAATGAAATTTACGCTGGAAGAATTAAAGACTCTCTTGGTGAGTATACTCAATTGCCAATATTTAAACAAGGTCAAGATGAAATAAGGCCAGATTCATTAAAATTTAACATGGATACTAAAAAGGCAATTATTTTTAATTCTAGAACAGAAGAAGCGGGTTTGAATATACTTTCAGACAAAACTAAAAAAGAAAATGATTCCGTATATTTTATGAATAGGGCTAAATTTACAACCTCTGCAGACATTGATAATCCAGAATATTATTTTTTGCTTAGAAAGGCCAAGGTAATTCCTGGAAAAAAAATTATTACAGGACCCACCAATATGTATATTGCAGACGTGCCTACCCCAATTGGTCTGCCATTTGCTTATTTTCCTATTTCTAATAAAAGAAGCTCTGGTATAATTTTTCCCTCTTTTGGAGAACAAAATTCCCGAGGTTATTTTATTCAAAATGGAGGTTATTATCTACCAATAAATGACAACTTAGATTTGACATTACTTGGTGATTATTATACCAACGGAAGTTATGGATTTAGACTTGAAAACACCTATTTCTACAGATATAAATTTAGAGGTAATTTAAGTTTTAGATTTGAAAACTTAATTCGTAGTGAAAGAGGTTTTCCAGACTATTCCAAAAGTTCAATATATAATTTGAGATGGTCACATAGTCAAGATTCAAAATCAAATCCAAATTCAAGATTTTCAGCCTCCGTCAATTTAGGAAGTAGTAAATATTATCAACAATCTGTTAATCAGATGAATGCGGCTAATTTTTTAAATAATAGTTTATCATCATCAGTTTCTTATTCAAAAACTTTTCCAGGTGAACCTCAGGTAAATATTAGTCTATCTGCAACTCATTCACAAAATACAAATACACAGACTATTAATATGACTTTACCTACATTTCAAGGAAGTATTTCTAGAATATACCCTTTTGCCCCTAAAGGGGGTAGTAAAAGAGGTATAATTCAAAATATTAACTTTCAATATAATGTACGTGGTGAAAACAGAATATTAACCACTGATTCTTTATTTTTTAAGAAAGAAATGTTTGAGTCTGCTAAATCAGGTTTTCAGCATTCAATTCCGATTAGCACAAATTTTAAATTATTTAAATACTTAAGTTTTTCCACTAGTGCAAACTTTCAGGAAACATGGGTTTTTAAAACAATTGATAAAGAATATAATTTACAACTTCAAGAAGTGGAAACAACCGAGAATAGAGGATTTGATTCTTTTAGAACATATAATTTCTCAACCTCATTAGGGACAACCGTTTATGGAATGTATAATTTTTCTGAAGAAAGTAAAATTAAAGCTATTAGGCATGTTATGAGACCTTCGGTTAGTTATGGAATTTCTCCTGCTTTCAATCAATATTATGATACTTACGAGGTTATTTCTGCAGATGGTGTAACTACATCTGATGTTGATTATTCAAGATTTGAAGAATCAATTTTTGGAATGCCAAATAAAAATTATGCAAGCTCAATGTCTTTATCTTTAAATAATAATATTGAAGCCAAAGTAATAGATAAGGAAAGTGAAGATAATGAGTTAAAAAAAATAGTTCTGTTAAATAATTTAAATTTTTCTACTGCTTATAACTTAGCTGCCGATTCTTTGAACCTATCCCCTGTCAGAATGACTGGAGGAACTCAGTTATTTAAAAATAAAATGAGTGTAAATTTTGGGGCAACACTAGACCCATACACAATCGATGAAAATAATGTTAGAATTAACAAATTTCATATAAATAATGATGGAGGTTTATTTAGGCTTACAAGTGCTAATTTAACATTTAATTACTCCTTAAATAGTAGTGGTTCTGATAAAGAAGATAAAAACAGAAATTCATCAACAAATGAATCATTAAGAAACGGAGGAAGAGATGATGATTTATTTGGAAGATCCATGGATACTTCATCCTCAGATTTTATGCAAACTGAGGACGATGAAGAAGAAGTGTTAAGTGATTTGTATTCATATAAGATACCATGGTCATTAAGGCTAGCATATGCAGTAAATTACAATAACTCCATAGGTCAAAATGAAATTTCTTCTCATTCGTTGATGTTTTCAGGAGATGTAGAGTTATCTCCAAAATGGAATGCAGGTATATCATCAGGTTATGATTTTAAAAATCAGGGTATCACATACACTCAATTAAGATTTGAGAGAGACTTACTAAGTTGGAGGATGAACTTTAGCTGGATACCTTTTAGCGCAAATAAATCATGGAATTTCTTCATCGGAATAAAAAGTGGTATGCTTAGTGATATTAAATACGATAAAAGAAGACAAAGAGATAAAATATTATAAATTTATACTATGAAAAAAATAATAAAAACGGACAATGCTCCAAAACCAATAGGACCTTACAATCAAGCTGTAATTGCCGGAAATTATTTATTTATTTCTGGACAGATTGCTTTAAATCCAAAATCAGGGGATTTAATTATTAATTGCATTGAAGATGAAACAAAACAAGTGATGGAAAATTTAAAAGCTATTTTAACAGAAGCCTCATTAACATTTGAGAATGTTGTTAAAACAACAATATTCCTTTCTAGTATGGATAATTTTAAATCTGTAAATGAAATCTATGGTTCTTATTTAAAGGATGAGACTGCACCAGCACGTGAAACAGTTGAAGTCAGTAAATTACCAGTAGGAGTTAATGTTGAAATATCAATGATCGCTATTCTGTAGTTGTCTTTTGTGAAAATCTAGTAATCCATCAATTGGTTTTCTAATTATATTACCAGGTTTCAAATCATATTCTTCTAAGCATTTTTGAAGTTCATCCTTCAAATAAAATGAAATCGAGCCAACAAAATGTATAGGGATATTTTTTGCGTCCGAAAATTGTAAAATTTGTCTTTCGATAAATAAATTAAAACCTCTTTTAATTAGTGATTGTCCGTAATCTGAATCTTTATTTTGAATTAAAAATTTAGCAAATGTTGCTAGATATGTGTTTGGGTTAGGTTGCTTGTAAAGATTATCTTTAATTGTCTCCGCATCCAAATTAAACTCATTATTAAATTTTTTTGCTGTCTCTTCAGGAATTCTGTTAAAATAATAGTCTCTTAACATTTGTCTTCCAAAATAATTCCCACTTGCATCATCCATTAATATATATCCTAAGGATATAACCCTTTGATCAATATTTTCTCCGTCAAAATATGTACAATTTGATCCTGTACCTAAAATACAAACAATTGATTTTGATTTTATTTCTGCTGTTGAATATATAGCTGCATATGTATCTTCTTTTATAGAATAATATTCACAGTTTATAAATATATCTTCAAATACGTTTTTAATTAAAACCCTTGGAGGTTCTGTTCCACAACCTGCTCCGTAAAAATGTATTTCTTTTACATCTTTTCTAAACTTGTATAATTCAAAGTTATTTACAATCCTTTCTTTGAGTATATGATTAGTTAACACCTGTGGGTTAAGTCCGAGAGTTTGTGTTTCAAATAACGTTTCTCCGCTTTTATTTATTGAAATCCAATCGGTTTTGGTTGAACCGCTGTCTACAATTAAAATCATATTGATAGCTTATTGGTGGTTAGTTTGTTTAATATAATTATCCTTGGTTATGAATTTTATGAATAAGTTCAACAAGTTTTGTTGAATATCCAAATTCATTATCATACCAAGAAATTATTTTAAAAAATGTAGAACTTAATTCTATACCTGCATTTGCGTCAAAATTGCTAGTAAATGGTGAACCAACATAATCTTGTGAAACAACTGCTTCTTCAGTATAGCCTAATACACCTTTTAGTTCATTTTCACTAGCATTTTTAAATTTCTCTTTAATTTCATCATAAGAGGTACTTTTTTCTAAAACAACAGTTAAATCAATAACAGAAACATTAGCTGTTGGAATTCTAAAGGCCATTCCAGTTAGTTTTCCGTTTAATTCTGGAATTACCTTTCCAACGGCTACTGCCGCACCAGTTGAAGAAGGTATAATATTATTTAATGCAGATCTACCTAGTCTATAATTTTTTGCTGGTCCATCTACAGTCATTTGAGTTGCTGTAGCTGCATGGACTGTTGTCATTAAACCTTCTTTGATGGTAAAGTTGTCATGTAAGATTTTTGCCACTGGAGCAAGACAATTTGTTGTACAAGATGCATTAGAAACTATTTTATGATCTTTTGTGATATCATCACTATTAACACCCATAACAAACATTGGGATGTCTTTTGAAGGGGCGGATACTGCAACTTTTTTTGCTCCAGCATCAATATGAAGCTGAGCTTTATCCATAGTAGTAAATATTCCAGTACATTCAGCAACAACATCAACATTTAATGCTCCCCAGTTAATATCCAATGGGTTTTTTTCTGCTGTGACTCTAATTTCATTTCCGTTAACAATTAAACAATTTTCTTTTGTCGAAATTTGGTCATTTAATTTGCCATGAACTGAATCATATTTCAAGAGATAAGCTAGGTGTTCTACATCTAATAGATCATTTATAGCAACAACCTCTATATCATCTCTCTTTAGTATTGCTCTGAATGTTATTCTTCCAATTCTACCAAAACCATTAATTCCTACTCTAATACTACTCATTTTCTTAATTTAATTTATATTGACATTATATCACTGACTTTTAAAAGCTCAGTATTTATTTTTGTAATTCCTTTTATTGCTTTTTTGAAGGGGGTTACTGTAACAACATTATTTTGTAAACCAACCATAATATTACTTTCTCCCTTAATCATCAGTTCAACGGCTTTGACTCCTAACCTACTAGCTAAAACTCTATCAAAGCATGTGGGAGAACCACCTCTTTGCATATGACCAAGTACAGAAACTCTTGCATCATAATCAGGTAAATGTTTTTCAACATATTTTTTTAATTCATATACATTTTCCCCCGTATCATCTCCTTCAGCAACAACTACTATGCTAGATGATTTTCCTGTTTTTTTACTTCTCTTTAAAGATTGGATTAACCTTTCCTCACCCAAATTTTCTTCTGGAATTAATATTTCTTCAGCACCCGAAGCAACACCTGTGTTAAGAGCTATGTGACCCGCATCTCTACCCATTACTTCAATAAAGAATAATCGGTTATGTGAACTCGCCGTATCTCTTATCTTATCAATAGCGCTCATCACTGTATTACAAGCAGAATCAAAACCAATGGTATGAGATGTTCCAAAAATATCATTGTCAATTGTTGCAGGAATACCGATGACAGGAAAGTTATTTTCTTTACCAAAAATCAAACCACCAGTAAATGTTCCGTCACCGCCAATTGCAATTAAACCATCAATATTATTAGATTTTAAAGTTTTATAAGCCTTATCTCTCCCTTCTTTAGATCTGAAATCTTTGGATCTAGCCGTTTTTAAGATTGTTCCACCCTTATTAATTATACCCTTAACACTTCTTGCATTAAGCTCAATCATTTTACCATTGATTAAGCCATCGTATCCTTTATAAAAACCCATCGGGGTTATACCTTTGTAAACACATGTACGAACAACCGATCTAATGGCAGCATTCATCCCCGGTGCATCTCCACCAGACGTGATAATAGCGATTTTTTTAAGGGATTTTTCCATCCCTGTAAATATAATAATCTATTAGATTAATCATAAGCATTTTTTTAAATCTTTTTTTAATTAAAAAAGTAACTATAAATTTGGAGTATGAATGATGAGATTTATATTTTGGCAATTGAAACGTCATGTGATGACACATCCATAGCAATAATGAGGAATAATGCAGTCTTATCAAATATTGTCTCTAGTCAGCAAATTCATGAACTTTTTGGGGGTGTAGTCCCAGAATTAGCATCAAGAGAGCATGACAAATTAATTGTACCTGTTCTAAGAGAGTCCTTACATAAATCTAAAATATCTCTAAATCAAATCGATGTTATAGCATACACAAGAGGTCCGGGGTTACTTGGTTCATTGCTAGTTGGAAGCTCATTTGCAAAATCTTTATCTCTTTCTTTAAATATTCCCTTAGTTGAAATAAATCATATGCATGCTCATATTTTATCAATATTTATTGAGGATAATGTAGACAAGCCTGAATTTCCTTTTATAGCATTAACAGTGTCTGGTGGTCACACCCAATTAGTTCTTGTTGAGAGCCCGATAAAATTTACTGAAATTGGAACAACTCTGGACGATGCTGCTGGGGAAGCATTTGATAAGTCAGGAAAAATTCTTGGTTTGGATTACCCTGCTGGACCTACTATTGATAAATTGGCTAAAAAAGGTGATCCAAATAGATTTGTTTTTACAAAACCAAAGGTAAAAGGTTTAAATTTTAGTTTTTCTGGACTAAAAACTAATTTTAAAAATTTTATCAATTCAAAATCAGAAGATTTTATTAAAAACAATATAAACCATCTTTGTGCATCATTACAAAATACTATTGTTGAAATTTTGATTGAGAAAATTTTAAAAGCCCAAAAAATACATGTAATTAATGATTTTGTTGTTTGTGGAGGAGTTTCTGCAAATTCATATTTAAGACAAAAACTTTTGGGTTTAAAAGATTCGCATGATATAAAATCTCACCTTCCTAATGTATGCTATTCGACTGATAATGCGGCCATGATTGGAGTAAATGCTTATTATAAGTTTAAGCATTCTATTTTTGGTGAACTAAGTGATCAAAGTATATCTAGATACCCTGTTTAATGAATTTATTTTATTCTAATAATATTGATAACGATAAAGGAGAAATTTCTCTTACTGATCAGGAGAATAGACATTTAGTAAAAGTTTTAAGAAAATCAATTGGTGAAGTAATAAGTGTAACAGATGGCATCGGGAATATATACAAGTGTAAAATAATTAATACTGATAAAATCTCGTCTACCCTTTCGATTATCAATAATGATAAAAATGATTCAATTTTCCCCAAGCTCAGTATAGCTATTTCTCTAACAAAAAAAACAAATCGTTTTGAATGGTTTTTGGAAAAAGCTACTGAAATAGGGATTCATGAGATTACACCCATAATTTCTGAGCATACAGAAAAATCTAATTTAAATATTGATAGGTCAAATAAATTATTAATTTCTGCAATGAAGCAATCCTTACGATCTAGATTGCCAATATTAAACACACCAACAAGTTTTCAGGATTATGTAAGTAAGAAAAAATGCGCAGAAAATAATTTTATTGCCACATGTAAAAAAAATAATTACTCATTATTTGAAGAAAAATTGATCAAAGGTTGCCCTGCTAATGTTTTAATTGGTCCTGAGGGTGGATTTTCAAACAATGAATTGAATTTTGCAAAAAACACTAACTTTATGCCAATATCACTTGGAAGCTATAGATTTAGAACCGAAACAGCTGGAATTAGCGTATGTATGATTTTTTCACTAATTAATAAAGAAGAATATGAATTCAGGAAACCTAGTTAAGTCAGTGATTAAATTATCATTAATTGCACTTTTAATATTTGTTCTATATAAATTGAAATTAGGTTTATTATACGTATTTATAGCCTTAATTTTAACCCTAATTGTCAACCCTTTAAACAAACTATTTTTTAAAAAACTCAAGCTTGGTAAAACTTTTTCATCTGTTATTTCAATTACTTTCCTGATTTCATTTTTTGCTATGATTATTGGATTAATTGTGCCAGTTTTAACCAAACAGGGTCAAAACCTTTCACTCTTGAATAATAAGGAGTTTAGGGCAAATTTTGATTCAACCATTACAACGATAAATAATTATTTTGAAAATCAACAATTAAGTATTTTTGATTTTTTCACAGACTTAAATATTATCTCAGATATTGATTTTAGTTTTGTTACTCAACTTTTCAATTCTATTATTTCACAAATAGGAAGCTTGAGTATCGGCATTCTTTCTGTCTTATTTATTACTTTTTTCTTCTTAAAAGACGGAAATAAAATCTTTGAAAACTTTATAGATTTTTTTCCTAGAAAACAAAGTGCTAAATTAAAAGCCTCTTTTGATACAATAAATATCCTTTTAACCAGATATTTCACTGGTGTTTTGATACAGGTTGTAATTCTTTTTGTTTTCTACTATACGCTTCTTCTCATTCTAGGTGTTGAGAATTCATTTGTTATCGCCTTTATTTGTGCTATCCTAAATATTATTCCATACTTGGGCCCGCTAATAAGTGTAATCTTAATGATGGTTTTATCCATAACAAGTAATTTAGATAATATTGTTTTAGATAATTATATATTTAATTCCGTATTTATTTTTGTTGGTTTTTCAATTATTCAATTTGTCGACAATTTTTTTCTTCAACCTTATATATTTTCATCTTCGGTAAAATCACATCCTCTCGAAGTTTTTATTGTTATTATATTTTCTGGAATTCTTTTTGGTATTTTCGGTTTGATTATAGCAATACCTCTATACACAACATTGAAGGTAATTTTTGTAAGCTTTTTTGATATTAGGAAAATAATATCAAATCTTGTGAAATAATTTATTATTTCAATTTTGTACTTTTATTTAAAACTAACCAATGAAAAAAACATTTATTCTTACGCATCTTATTTTATTTCTCTTTTCTTGTGAAAATGAGCCTGTTTTTAATCCTGTTTTATATAATCCTGATCTTACAATTAGTCAAAATCTTAATAATGGAGTTCAAGTATTAGAAATACTTCAAGATAATGATATAAACTCTTTTTACGGAGTTTATTATGCTGGTGGATATATTTTTCACGTGAATGAATCCTCAGGTGAGTTAATTGTCGCAACAGATTATTCTGAAATTGGAAATGTAGCTTGGGGTGATGTTTTTGAACTTGACACTAGCTTTTTAGTTGGCGATGGTGATATTAATACAGAATTAATTATACAAGGAAATGAAATTGATAACAGTTCAAATGGTACCGAGTTTGGTAGTGACGATTATGCATTTAAAATTGTTTCTAATATAACTCACTCTGGATACAATGATTGGTTTATACCAACAAGTGATTCTATGGCTGCTATTTATTTAAATGTTCACTCAATAGGATTAGGAGATTTTGACGAATCACTGATTTATTGGTCCTCCACTAAAGAGGGGTATTTTCCTTATGTAATGGCATTTAACTTTGAATCTTGGGGTGGACTACCCTTTCCTGGTTCTTGTTTAGAGGTTAACGGTTTATTAATTGCAAGAAAAATTCAATAAAAATCCCCACTTTTGAAAGTGAGGATTGATCTGTGATCGCGAAAGGATTCGAACCTTTGACCGTCTGCTTAGAAGGCAGATGCTCTATCCAGCTGAGCTACGCGACCTTACTAAAAAATGTCGGGGTGGCAGGATTCGAACCTGCGACCTCCGCGTCCCAAACGCGGCGCGATAACCGGGCTACGCTACACCCCGAGATGGCGGAGAGACAGGGATTCGAACCCTGGCGACGTTTGCACGTCGACAGATTAGCAATCTGCTCCATTACCACTCTGGCACCTCTCCAATACTCTATGATAGTATTTATAAAATGCGGTTGCAAAAATAGTTTTTCATTACTAACAACGCAACTATAAACAATATTTTTTTAATTACTATTTTCTGGGTATTCAATTCTGACGTGATAAATGTTTTTTAATTTTTCTTTTAAAACACTTTTTATGATTGAAATATTCTTAAAAGTTAATTCACAATCAACAAACTGACCTTCTTCAATTTGCTTATCAATAATAGTTTCAACAAAATTATCAATCTTTGAATTATCAGGTTTGTCTAAACTTTTAGTTGCAGCTTCTACTGAGTCACACATCATTACAAGAGCCATTTCGATACTATATGGTTTAGGTCCATCATAACAGAAATCATCTTTACTTTTTACCCCATCCTCACTAAGATGTTTAGAATAAAAATATGATATTAAATTAGTCCCGTGATGAGTTCTTATAAAATCAATTATCCTATCAGGTAATCCTGCATTTTTAGCAATATTAACGCCTTCTTTTACATGATCTTTTATAATGCTTACACTTTTTTCGGAATTTAGTTTATCATGAGGATTTTGTTCTGAAAGTTGGTTTTCTATAAAGTATGATGGATTGTTTATTTTTCCTATGTCATGATGTAATGCGCCAACACGTGATAATAATGCGTTTGCGTTAATTTTATTTGCGCAAGCTTCAGCAAGGTTTGCAACATTTAAAGAATGATGAAAAGTCCCAGGTGCTTTGTCAGATAATTCTTTCATTAGTTTTGAATTTGTATCAGATAATTCTAAAAGAGAAACGTCAGATACTAAACCAAATAATTTTTCATATATATAAATTAAAGGATAGATGAATAACGTTAACAAACCACATAATATAAATAGTAAGAAATTAAACATTGGTAAGTTTTCAATACTTCCTTCATGTATCACATAAAATGAAAAATAAGCTAACATGTAGACAAACGTTATCTGAGCTACAGCTATAAACAGATTTGCTCTTTTATATATATTGTCTGAGGTTAAAATGGTTACAACACCAGCGATAATATTAAGGAATATAAACTCATAACTATTAGGCACCACAAAACCTAATAACATGATTGTTACTGAATGAATAAAAAAAGCTATCCTAGAATCAAAAAAGGCTTTAAATAACAGAGGAATAATACAAAGAGGTATAATATAAACATAATTGGAGTTAAAGTCTATTACCCAAGTTGTAATTAGTATGATTAAAGTGATATTAAAATAAACAAAAGCTATTCGGTTATTATTCTCATAAATTTCTTTTTCAAATTTTCTTATGAATAGCACAATCATTAGTAATGATAATATAACCAACAGCGAGTATGCGGTGACAATTAAATAAACATCAGAAAATGATCCATCATTAACTTCATATTCTTTTTTTAAGGATTCTAGTATGTTTAGCTTCTCCCCTTCAACAATTTCCCCTTTGGAAATAATTAACGTTTCTTTTTCAATAAAACCTCTATTAGGAGATATTTTACTTTTAGATTCCTCCAATGCTTTTACAGATAATGACTCGTTAAAACTAAGATTCGGAGATATCAAATCAAACACGACTGATATTATTTCAGATTTATATGTTTCTGTATCGTATTCTAGAATTTTATTATTTACAAATAAAAGTAAACTCTCGGGTTTAATAAGAAGATCAAAATCGGTTAATTCAATCTGTTTGTTATCTAAAAGAATTGAAATTATTTGATTTTTATTAAAATCAAAATTCTCATCTAACAAGCCAGTATTATAAACATCATTTATAATTTTTATAGAATAATTTTTAATTATTTCTAGATCAACATTTTTATAATTTATAAAAAGAGTATCATCGTTTAATTCTCTAAATCTTTTGGTAATTCCCCTTTTAGAATTAGTTTCTGATGTTGTATCAATTTCAAAAAAAAGTGGAGTATTTAATTTTACATCTTCAATCTCACTATTTATTTCATCGTAAGATTTTTTAATAGCAAAATCAAAAGGAGCATACAGATTCTCTGATTGCCAAGGTCTTCCGTTCTCAAAGCTATATTTAAATTTTCCGCTTTTTGGAAAGAAATAAATAATTAAAAATGCAGAAAGAATAAAAAGGAGTATTCGAAAAAGTCTAGAAAATCCTTTATTTATTTTATTAAATAGTTTTCCCATAATATTGATTTAATAAATTTACTAAATATTTAAGGGTTTAGTACAATTTTTAATTTATTAACTTTATTGAAAGAAATTTATGATGAACGAAGTAGTTATTGTAAGCGCTGTAAGAACACCTCTTGGATGTTTTATGGGATCTTTGTCTCGTTTGTCAGCGGTAGATTTAGGTATTCAGGCTGTTGAAGGTGCATTAAGAAAGATAAATCTAGAGAAGTCATTTATTGATGAGCTAATAATCGGACATGTTTTACAAGCTGGATGTGGTCAAGCTCCGGCAAGACAAATTGCTGTTGGGGCTGGTTTAAAATCTCAAATACCCTGTTTCAGTGTAAATAAGGTTTGTTCATCAGGATTAAAAGCTGTTGATTTAGCTTTTCAGTCCATAGCCCTAGGTAAAAATGAAATAGTTATTGCTGGAGGAGTTGAAAGTATGAGTAATTCTCCTCATTATTTAAATTTAAGAAAGGCTACTAAGTTTGGCAATTCCTCATCAATTGACGGTATGATGAATGATGGTTTAACAGATGTTTACAGTAAAAGCTCTATGGGTGTATTAGCAGATAATTGTGCTAGTGATTATTCTATTTCTAGAGAATCTCAGGATGAGTATGCTATTAACTCATATGTGAAATCAATAAAATCAACAGAAAATAATTATTTTTCAGATGAAATCATCCCTGTTTTTTATAAAGACAAAAGAGGAAATGAAATTGTAATTGAGAAAGATGAGCAAATTTCAAAAGTAAAATTTGATAAGATACCTAAACTCTCACCTGCATTCGTTAAAAATGGATCGGTTACAGCTGCTAATTCTTCTCCTATTAGTGACGGTGCTTCAATTTTAGTTTTAATGAGTTCAAAAAAAGCAAAAGAAATGGATCTAAAACCTTTGGCTAAAATTATTGATTTTCATGACGCAGCAATTGAGCCTAACAGCTTTACTATAGCTCCTTCAAAGGCCATAAAGGAATTAGCTCTTAAAACTGATAGTAATTTAGAGGATATTGATTTATTTGAAATTAATGAGGCTTTTTCCATGGTTCCAATTGTTAATACGAATATTTTAGGTTTAGATGATAAAAAGGTAAATATCAATGGAGGCGCCGTTTCTTTAGGTCACCCCCTTGGTTGTTCTGGAGCTAGAATACTTACTACTTTAATTCATAACTTACACAGGCTCAAAAAGAAAAAGGGAATTGCTGCCATTTGTAACGGCGGTGGAGGTGCTTCTTCAGTCCAGATTAAAATTTAATTTTCTATGATACTTGGAATTTGTAACCTTAGTATTGTTCCTGTGCGAATTGTAGATTCTGATAAATCAGAAATGATCAATCAATTAATTTATGGAGATATAATCGAAATTATAGAGGAAAAAGAAAAATGGGTAAAAATAAAGTCAGTATTCGATGATTATATCGGATGGATTGATAAAAAACAATATTTTAAAATTGATGATAATATTACCGTAGATCTAAAAAACCCTGTTTATTGCATAGATTTGGTTGAATTTATCGAAAACAATAACAATGAATTAGTTACAATTCCGATTGGCTCAGATATATCAAATATTTCATTAATGAACCATAAATTTGAGGGAAAAACTATTTCTGGTAAAAACAATCGAAATTCTATTGTAAATACAGCTTTATTGTTTTTAAACTCGCCTTATCTTTGGGGAGGTAAAACACCTTTTGGTATTGACTGTTCTGGTTTTACCCAGATGGTTTATAAAATAAATGGATATAAGCTTTCAAGAGATGCTAAAGATCAAGCGAATCAAGGGGAAACTTTAAGCTTTATTGAGGAATCAGAAGCTGGTGATTTAGCATTTTTTAACAATGATCAAGGTGATATTATCCATGTAGGAATTATATTACAAAACAATCACATAATACATGCAAGCGGAAAAGTTAGGATTGATAGAATAGATCACAGTGGTATTTACAATAATGATCTAAATAAGCATACTCACTCTTTACGTTATATTAAGAAAATCATATAACTATTTATTTTCTAAACCGGCAACTATAGTTTTGTACTTGTTTTCGGACTCAACATCCCCTAGTGCTGAAAAAATATTTTTTAAAGTTCTAGCAGCATTAAGATTATCATTTTCAAGTTCATAAACTTTTTCCAAATAAGGAATGGCACTTCGATACAGATTTTCCCTTTCTATTTTTAGCTCATCATATCTGTTGTAATCTGCCGTGCTCATTCCTAAGGAATTCATTTCTTCGATTATCGCACCTTCTTTTTCTAAAGTAAGTGCTGCAGCATTTAAATAAGCTTTAGTGTATGATGGATCCATAGCTATTGCTTTATTATAATAATCAACAGCTTTTTCATGATCCCCTTTGTCTGCGTTTACTACTCCAAGATTAAAAATTAAATCAACATTATTTGGTTCAATTTCTAGTGCTTTAGTAATTAAACTTTGATACATATCAACTTCACCCATCTCCCATCTAATGTTAGATTCAAGTAAAATCAAATTTATGTCAAGTGGGTCTATTGATTTGGCTTTTTCCAAAAATTTCAGTGAATTATCAAAATCTTCTTTGGTTCTGTAAATCGCAGCTATAGATCTTAAAATATCAATTTCTACAGATTTAGCCATTTCATCTCTTGGTGAAATATGTGTTGTTAGAACGTCTACTGAAAAGTCACGTGATTTCATATCCTGAAAAACCTGCTCTTTTCCAGATTCCTTCTCAGTAGCATAGTAATTTATTGAAATACCTGTATAACCTAAATCAATCAATTTTTCATAAAAGCTTAAAGCTACATCATAAGATTTTGCTTCGGTTGCTACAAGGGCTGCGTTGTATAAGTAAAGAGTATCTCTTTTAGAAACATTATAAGCTGCTTCTAAACTTTTATATGACAACTCATAATCTTTATTTTCAAGAGCAGATCTCGAATCATTAACAAACGAATTAAATAAATTAGTTAGGATATCATCGATTTTTGTAGAATATATTTTTGAACCTTCTTCTTCTATGTCTTTTGCATTATTAAAATTTTCAATACTTGATAATTTATTTTCAAAAGAGCTTTCTCCATTTTGATAATTAGCAAGACCGCTTAAGTAATAAAATTTTGCTTTGGTTTTGTCATCAGCAGAATTTATTAAATCATTTAATGATCCAAGCATATTTATTGCTTCAGTATAATTATTAGATTTTATTAGCTTTTCTACAGTTTTTAGTTCTTTTTTTTGACTAAAACTAAAATGTGTAAAACTAATAGTTATCAGAATTAAAATTAATTTTTTCATTATTCTTTGTTTGAATTATTTTCTTCAATTATTTCAATATTTTCTTCATGATTTTCCTCATCTTCTTCATGAACAACTTTTGCAACAGCAGCGATAGAGTCACTTTCCTTCAAATTTATCAATTTTACTCCTTGAGTTGCTCTACCCATAACTCTTAAGTTCTTTACAGCCATTCTAATTGCGATACCGGACTTATTTATAATCATAAGACCATTAGTGTCATCAACATTTTTAATAGCCACTAAATCGCCTGTTTTTTCTGTGATGGAAATTGTTTTTACACCTTTTCCACCTCTATTAGTTATTCTGTAGTCTTCAAGTCTCGATCTTTTACCATAACCATTAGATGAAACAACAAGTATATTACTTTCCATGTCATTTACAGAAACCATTCCGATTACTTCATCATTATCATGTTGCAACCTAATACCTCTAACACCAGAAGCATTCCTTCCCATTGGTCTTGTTTTAGCTTCTTCAAACCTAATCGCTTTTCCTGATTTTAATGCAAGCATTACCTGACTATTACCATCTGTTAATTTTGCTTCAAGTAGTTCATCGTTTTCTTTTATAGTTATTGCATTTATTCCGTTTGATCTGGGTCTAGAATATTGTTCTAAAGAAGTTTTTTTAACCTGACCTTTTTTAGTTGCCATTATCACATAATGAGAATTTATATAATCTTCATCTTTCAAATCTTTTGTACATATAAAGGCTTTAACTTTATCATCTTGTTCAATATTAATTAAATTTTGTATCGCTCTACCCTTAGAAGTCTTACTACCTTCTGGAATTTCATAAACTCTCATCCAAAAGCATTTTCCTTTTTGGGTAAAAAATAACATGTATTGGTGATTGGTTCCAATAAAAATATCTTCAAGAAAATCTTCATTTCTAGTCGTTGATGCCTTTTGGCCAACCCCACCTCTATTTTGAATTTTATATTCGTCTAATGAAGTTCTTTTAATATATCCTGCATGTGAAATTGTAATGACAACTTTCTCATCAGGTATCATATCCTCAATTGAAAGATCGCCACCAGCATATTCTATCACAGATCTTCTTTCATCACCATACTTGTCCTTGATTTCATTTAATTCATCTGAAATAATATTCATTCTTCTGTTCTCATTTTCAAGAATATCCTTTAAATCTTCAATGAGCTTTTTAATTTCTTCATATTCAGATCTAAGTTTATCTTGTTCTAATCCGGTTAATTGTCTTAACCTCATCTCCACAATTGCCTTTGCTTGGACTTCGGAAAGCTTAAACTTCTTGATTAAGTTATTTCTAGCATCCTCAGCATTTTTTGAAGCCTTTATTAAAGCTATTACATCATCAATATTGTCTGAAGCAATTATTAAACCTTCGAGTATATGACATCTGTCTTCTGCTTTTTTTAATTCAAACTTGGTCCTTCTAACTACTACATCATGTCTGTGATCAACAAAATGCTTGATCATTTCCTTTAGATTTAGCATCTGAGGGCGACCTTTTACAAGAGCAATAGTATTTACACTAAAAGAAGACTGAAGTGGACTATATTTATATAATTTATTTAGAACGATATTAGGGATTGCATCTCTTTTTAAAACAAAAACAATCCTCATTCCATTCCGGTCAGATTCATCCCTTATTGTAGATATTCCGTCTAATTTTTTATCATTAACTAAGTCCGCAATTTTTTTAATCATATCAGCTTTATTGACCTGATATGGAATTTCAGTAACTATAATAGATTCTCTGCCGTTAACTTCTTCAATTTCTGCTTTCCCTCGGATTACTACCTTACCTCTTCCGGAATGAAATGCATCTTTAACACCATCATAACCGTGAATAATTCCACCCGTAGGAAAATCAGGGGCTTTAACATATTGCATTAAACCATCAATATCAATTGAATTATCTTTAATATATTCTAAAGTACCGTTTATTACTTCTGTAAGATTGTGTGGTGGTATATTGGTCGCCATACCCACTGCAATTCCAGAAGCACCATTTACAAGTAGCGCTGGAATCTTTGTAGGCAAAACAGTTGGTTCTTTTAAAGTATCATCAAAATTTAATTTATAATCAACTGTATCTTTTTCTATGTCAGAAAGCATTTCTTCTGAAATCTTCTGCATTCTAGCCTCTGTATACCTCATTGCTGCAGGACTGTCACCGTCAACGGAACCAAAATTTCCTTGACCATCTACTAGCATGTATCTTAAACTCCATTCCTGAGCCATCCTAACCATGGTGTCGTAGATTGCTGAATCACCGTGTGGATGATATTTACCCATTACTTCACCAACAATTCTTGCAGATTTTTTATGAGCTGTTGAAGCCCTAACTCCTAAATCGTGCATTCCATATAAAACTCTTCTGTGAACAGGTTTTAACCCATCTCTAACATCAGGGAGTGCTCTTGAAACTATAACAGACATTGAGTAATCAATGTATGCGGATTTCATTTCATCTTCAATATTAATAGGTATTAATTTTTCGCCGTCATTCATAATAAAAAATTAGTTTAATTATATCATATAAATAGTAGTTAACAAATATAATAATTTAGCCAAATTATTGTTCGCTTAATTGATTGTTAAAATTGATAATTTATTAACAATTTACCATCCATAAATTTTAAATAGTAATAGTGTTGTTTTAAAAAATCTTTATGATTATTTTTATACAAATTGTTTTTGTTATGGATGATAATTTTTCACCTAGAGTAAAAGACGTTATTACCTTTAGTAAAGAAGAGGCTTTAAGACTTGGACATGATTTCATAGGGACTGAGCATTTAGTACTTGGTATTATAAGAAATGGTGAAGGAAAGGCAATTGATATATTAAATTTTTTAGGTATTGATTTAAATGAATTAAGAAGAAAAGTTGAATCTTTAAATCCAATAAATTTTGATAACGATGTTAAAGAATCGTCTAAAAAAAATCTTCATCTTACAAGACAAGCTGAGCGTGCTTTAAAAACTACATTTTTAGAAGCTAAGCTATTTCAAAGTTCGTTAATCAATACTGCTCACCTACTCTTATGCATCTTAAGAAACGAGAATGATCCTACGGCGAAAATTTTCAATAACATGGAAGTTAATTATAATGTTGTTAAAGATGAGTATAAGTCTATCATAGGAAAAGATGACTTTTCTGAAGAAAGCGAAGCTGATCACTCTGAAACCGGTGAAATTGAGGATTTAAAGTCTTCAAAATCAAGTACGAAATCAAAATCTTCAAAAAAATCAAAAACTCCGGTTTTAGACAATTTTGGAAAGGATCTTACTTTAATGGCTGAAAATAACGAATTAGACCCAATAATTGGAAGGGAAGTTGAAATTCAAAGAGTTTCACAAATTCTAAGTAGAAGAAAGAAGAATAATCCCTTATTAATTGGTGAACCAGGTGTAGGTAAATCCGCTATTGCTGAAGGATTAGCAATTAGAATTATTAAGAAAAAAGTTTCTAGAGTTTTATTTAATAAAAGAATAATCTCCTTAGATCTTGCCAGTTTAGTTGCAGGAACTAAATACAGAGGTCAATTTGAAGAAAGAATGAAGGCTGTAATGAATGAGCTTGAAAAAAATTCTGATGTTATTCTTTTTATAGATGAAATTCATACAATTGTTGGTGCTGGTGGCGCAACAGGAAGTCTTGACGCTTCAAATATGTTTAAGCCTGCTCTTGCAAGAGGCACGATTCAATGTATAGGCGCCACGACACTTGATGAGTATAGAAACTCTATTGAAAAAGATGGCGCACTTGAAAGAAGATTTCAAAAAATTATAGTAGAACAAACCAATGAAGAAGAAACTTTAGAGATTCTCAAAAATATTAAAGACAAGTATGAAGACCATCATAATGTAATCTATACAGACGAGGCTTTGCTTGCTTGTGTTAAACTTACATCTAGATACATGACAGATAGACATCTTCCTGATAAAGCCATTGATGCTCTAGATGAAGCTGGGTCAAGAGTTCATTTAACGAATCTTGATGTTCCTTTGCATATCACTGATCTTGAATCGGAATTAGACAATGTTAAAAATGATAAAAATCAAGCTGTAAAAAATCAAAAGTATGAACAAGCAGCAAGTTTTAGAGATAAGGAGAAAATTATTGAAAAAAAATTAAATAGTGCACAAATTCTTTGGGAAGAAGAGTGTAAAAAAAATAAAGAGATTGTAAACGAAGAAAGTATTGCTGATGTAGTTTCAATGATGACAGGTATTCCTTTAAACAAATTGAAACAATCAGAGAGTAATAAATTATCTAATCTTTCATCAATAGTAAAGAAAAGTATTATTGGACAAGATAAAGCTATTGAAAAGGTAGTAAAATCAATTCAAAGAAACAGAGCGGGATTAAAGGATCCAAAGAAACCAATTGGCTCATTTATATTTTTGGGACAAACAGGTGTAGGAAAAACTCAGTTAGCAAAGATCCTTGCAAAAGAATTATTTGACTCTGAAGATGCGTTAATTCGTGTGGATATGAGTGAATACATGGAGAAATTTGCAATTTCTAGATTAATAGGTGCTCCTCCAGGGTACGTTGGTTATGAAGATGGTGGTCAGCTTACTGAAAAGATTAGAAGAAAACCTTACGCAGTAGTTTTGTTAGATGAAATAGAAAAGGCACATCCAGATGTATTCAATATGCTTTTACAGGTTTTGGATGATGGGTTTTTGACAGATAGTCTTGGAAGAAAAATTGATTTCACTAATTGTGTGATTATAATGACATCAAATATTGGAGTTAAAAAGATTCAAGATTTTGGATCTGGAGTTGGATTTGGAACAACAGCAAAAAAATCTCAAGAAGATTCGTTTACCCAAAAGACTATTATGAATTCACTACAAAAAAAGTTTGCTCCAGAATTTTTAAATAGAATCGATGAAGTCATAATTTTTAATTCATTATCTGAACAAAACATTCATTCAATTATTGAAATTGAATTAGAAAAATTATACGAAAGGATTAATGAATTAGGTTATAAAATTAAACTATCAAAAAAGGCTAAAGATTTTTTATGTAAAAAAGGTTACGATAAAAAATATGGAGCAAGACCCTTAAAAAGAACCATCCAAAAGCATGTTGAGGACCTAATAGCGGCAGAGATATTAAATTCTTCTATAAATGACGGAGATACAATTACAATCGACCATGTTTCTAAAAAATCTGAACTATCTATCAAGATAAAAAACTCTAAAGAAACAAAAACATCAAAGAAATAAGTTTTTGATTTTATAATTTTTAATAAAATTATTTACTTTTTTAATTTCAATGTACATTATCTTATCATTTGAAATTTTAGGAGAAACAACCCTTAGTTTTTTTAAAAATTCACTGATTATTTTAGAGGATTTAATAATATTAAAGTCTTTAGCTTGTGCTGCAGAAATCAATTCAACAGCTAGAATATCATAAAGATTGGAACATATTTCTCTTAATTGATTTGCTCCGTTAGCACCCATACTTACGTGATCCTCTTGTCCGTTTGAGGAAGTAATCGAATCTATGCTTGAAGGAGTTGAAAATTGTTTATTAGCACTAACCAAACTTGCTGCAGTATATTGAATAATCATAAGACCGGAATTTAACCCCGGATTCTTTGTTAAAAAAGAAGGTAAGTTTCTTTTACCTGACATTAGATTAAAAGTTCTTCGTTCAGAAATATTTCCTAATTCTGAAAGAGAAATTTTTAAAAAATCAATTATTAATGCCAAAGGTTGTCCGTGAAAATTACCACCTGAAATTATTTTATTTTCATTTGGAAAGATTAATGGGTTATCAGTTACAGAGTTTACTTCTATTTCAATAACCTTAGAGCAGTAATTTATTGAATCTAATGTTGCTCCATGAACTTGTGGTATACATCTAAACGAATAAGGATCCTGAACATCTTCTTTAGAGATTGAACCTATACTGCTACCTTTCAAAAAGCTTAAAACCCTCTTTGATACATCAATTTGGCCTTTTTGTGGTCTAATCTGCGAGATAAGTTTATCAAAGGGCGACAGATCGCAATTAAATGCCTCTAATGATATGCAAGAAATTTTATCTGCTAAATAAGAAATTCTGTATGCATCAAACAATGAATATAATAAAGAAGATAGCATAAACTGTGTTCCGTTAATTAATGCTAAGCCTTCTTTTGAACCAAGACTTATTTTTTTTAGAGAGTATTTCTTAAGAACTTTTTTGGAATTATTAATTTTCCCTTTATATTCAACCTCGCCTTCCCCTATTATTGGCAATGACATATGAGATAAAGGGGATAGATCCCCGGAAGCACCCAATGAGCCATACTTATATACCACAGGAAATATATTGTTATTGTAAAAAAACAATAATCTTTCAACAGTTTCTAATTTGATTCCACTAAAACCTTTAGATAATGAAATTATTTTTAGTAACATCATCAGCTTAACAATGTTAGACTCTACTTTTTCACCTGTTCCACAAGCGTGTGACCTAAGTAAATTACTTTGCAGAATTTCTAAATTGTCATTATCTATTTTTACATTATGAAGATCTCCAAAACCTGTATTTATTCCATAAAATGGTTTGTTTTCATCTCTAATTTTTTTCTCTAAATAAGACCTCGACTTGTTAATATTTGAAATAACCGTTTTTGACAGAGATAGTTTTTTATCCTTAAAAACTATATTATATATTTCATCTATTGAAATATTTTTATTTTTTATTGTGTAGTTGGTCATTAAAAATATATTATGAACTAAAAATAGTTAAATTTGTTTCACACTAAAAATTAATTCTCTAAAACATAGTAATTGTGATGAAGAAAACCGCATTGTATGAAAAGCATTTAGAATTAAATGCTAAAATGATTGATTTTGCTGGATACCTGATGCCAGTACAATATGAAGGTGTTGTTGCAGAACATATTTCTGTGAAGAGAGATGTAGGTGTATTTGATGTGTCTCATATGGGGGAATTTTACATTCACGGTGATAAGGCTGAAGAGTTTCTACAAAGTGTTCTTAGTAATGATATTAGTATTCTTAAAAATGGTCAAGCACAGTACAACTGTATTCCAAACGAGTCTGGAGGTATTGTTGATGATTTAATACTCTATAAATTTGAAACCAACAGATATATGCTTGTTGTTAATGCTTCAAATATCAATAAAGACTGGGAGTTTTTAGCGAATAAAAATGTATTTGGTATCCAAATGATTAATGTTTCAGATGATTACTCCCTCATTTCTGTTCAAGGGCCCAAATCAAAAAATGTTTTACAATCAATATTTGATTTTGATTTAGAAAGTGTTGGCTATTATCATTTTGTTTTTTTAGACGGTCTTATTATCTCTAACACTGGATATACTGGATGTGGAGGTTTTGAAATATATTGTAAAAACGAATTTGCATCAGATTTATGGGATAAAATTTTTAAGGCTGGAAAAGATTATAAAATCAAACCTATTGGATTAGCGGCTAGAGATACATTGAGATTAGAGATGGGTTTTTGTCTCTATGGAAACGATATTAACGATAATACATCCCCTATTGAAGCAGGATTGTCATGGATAACCAAAACCAATAAAATATTTACCTCCTCCGATATATTTAAAAATCAAAAAGAAAAAGGAGTTAATAAAAAATTAATCGGTTTCAAGATGCTTGAAAAATCCATTCCAAGAAAAGATTATGAAATTTTAAATTCTGATCATAAAATAATTGGGATAGTTACTTCTGGAACCATGTCACCTTCATTAAACTTTGGAATAGGTCTTGGTTATGTTAAAAGTGGCTTTGAAGAAATTGATACCGAGATTTTTATAAAAATTAGAAAGAACATAAAAAAAGCTATAATAGTTAAAACTCCATTCAAATAATTATGGGACGAGCATTTGAATTTAGAAAGGCTAGAAAAATGAAACGATGGTCTGCCATGAGTAAGGCATTCACGAGAATTGGTAAAGATATAGTTATGGCTGTTAAGGATGGTGGTCCTGACCCCGACACAAATTCAAAATTGCGTGCAGTAATTCAAAATGCCAAGTCTATTAATATGCCCAAAGATAATGTTGAGCGTGCAATTAAAAGAGCATCTGACAAATCACTTGGGGAATATAAAGAAGTTTTATTTGAAGGATATGCTCCACATGGTGTTGCTGTATTGGTTGAAACAGCAACAGATAATAATACACGAACAGTTGCAAATATTAGAAGTTATTTTAACAAACACAATGGAAATTTAGGCACTTCAGGATCGGTATCTTTTATGTTTGATCATACATGTAGCTTTAAAATAAATAAACTAAATATAGATATTGAAGAATTAGAATTAGAATTAATTGATTATGGAGCTGAGGAATTATTCACTGATGATAAGTCGATTTTAATTTATGCGTCGTTTGATTGTTTTGGAGAAATGCAAAAAATACTTGAGGAGTTAAATCATGAAATAATTTCATCTAGTTTTGATAGGATACCAAACAATTTTAAAGAAGTTTCTGAGAATCAAAAGTTAGAAATTGATAAACTACTGGAAAAAATCGAAAATGATGATGACGTTCAAAATGTATTTCACAATATGAAATAGCCTAGTCTACCCGAAAGCTATTTTTTTCAACTTTACCTACTACCCCACTAAAAAATCCTTCTATGTATTCAAAGTCCTTCTTAATATCTTCACTTGGGTAAAAGGGGTCAGAAATAAAACTTTTTTTGTTTTTATAGTCCATAGTAATCATTATGATCGGGACTTCTGCGGTTTTAGCTATATAATAAAAACCTGTTTTAAATTTTTCAACACTAGCTCTAGTTCCTTCTGGAGATAAGGATATTCTAAACTCTTTATTTGTATCAAATAGGTTTGCAATGTACTGAACAAGATTGTTTTTTGAAGATCTGTTAACAGGAATTCCGCCATAATATTTTAAAAAAAGAGAGGTTGGAAAAACAAATAACTCTTCTTTCGCTAAAAAATTTGACTTAAACCCAATTGCACCCTTTACGAATAAACCTAAAAAAAGATCAAACCAATGTGTATGGGGAGCAGAGATTAACACTGCCTTTTTAACCTTTTCCTTTGAAAGGTTTTTATTACCCGTAATCTTCCAACCTAATAGATAGATCAAGATTAATTTAGATAGAGCCTTTTTCATTTATCATTTTTCTTGCCATTTCTAAATCTTCTAATGTATCAATACCGATAAATTTTTCGTCAGATTCAATCATTTTTATAGCTATCCCGTTTTCAACCATACGAAGTGCTTCAATCTTTTCTGCAGTTTCCAAGTCTCCAATTTTTAAACTTGAAAATTTTGTTAAAAAACTTTTTCTAAAAGCATAAACACCAACATGCTTGAAGTAATTTATCGAAGAATCATTTCTTTTAAATGGAATTATACTTCTAGAAAAATATATTGCATTTTGATTTTCGTCTGTTATTACTTTAACATTATTGGGATTTTCTACATCATAATTACTTTTAAACCTTGACATTACAGAAACAACATTTATTGATTTCTCATTATCCTCAAGGAATTTATCTATAATTAATTTTAATGTTTTTGAATTTATAAAGGGTTCGTCACCTTGAATATTGATAATAATTTCTGAATTAATTTCGTCAGAAACATCTGCTATCCTATCCGTACCAGTTTCATATTCCTTGTTTTTAAATATGTAATTAACATCGTTTTTATTTAATTCTTCTTTAATTAGTTCACTATTAGTAACTACGATTACATCATTAAATAAATTTGATTTCAACGCAGACTCATAAGTCCTAATTATTAGAGATTTACCGCAAATATCCATTAGTAATTTATTGGGAAGCCTACTTGAATCAAGTCTTGCCGGAATAACTGCTGTTATATTCATAAATTAAATGTAGGGGGTTAATTTTTATAAATCAAAAAATTCTTCACTAAATCCAATTAAATGTAATTTATTTTTTGCCCTAGTCATTGCTGTATATAACCACCTGAAAAAATCCTCATCCATCCCATTTGGCAAATAAGGAAATTCTAAAAAAATTGAATCCCATTGACCACCTTGGGACTTATGACATGTAAACGAATATGCAAATTTAACCTGTAAAGCATTAAAGTACTTATTTTTTTTAACACTTAAATGTCTTTTATATTTTGTTTTTATATCCATATAATCTTTGAGTATTTCTTGATATAAGTTGGTGGTTTCTGAATATTCTAAAGAAGAGGTTTTGATATCTAATGTATCTAGAATTAATACTGTTTCAAACGACTTTATTTTTGGATAGTCAACCATTGTTATTTTAACCTCCGCAAAACGATATCCATACAATTTCTTGATACTGTAAATTTCTTCAATTTTAATGATATCTCCATTTGCAATAAAACCTAAATCCCTTTTATTATTTAACCAATGATAATTGTTTTTTACTACCATTAATAGATCTCCAACGGTAATTATATTTTCGTTCATTAGAATTCTTTCCCTGATGTTTTTATTGTAGATATTAGCTCTTTTATTTGATCTTACTATAACTGCTGTTTCATCTATTCCAAATGAATTATATGAGTCATTAAGTAAATTCATTAGATCTTCTCCATCCTCTACTCTAATAAGATCTTTAAAGCTTGAGATTTTAAAATTTATATTATCAAATAGATTTGATTCAATTTTATTTCTAATTAATGTAGCGTAAGAAAGAATCCCGGAATTTAAATCTTGTCTTACTACATCTGTAAGCTCCACAGATTCTATCTTTTTATCATACTCTTTTTCAAGGTATTCATCATTTAGGGAGTATGAAATGTTAGATTTTATTGGGGGTAATTGTGCGGAATCTCCAACAATCAAAAGCTTACACTTAAATCCGGAATAAACATATTGAATAATATTATCTAAAAGAGACTGGGAAAAAAGACCAATCCCCTCAGATCTATTAGTTCCAATCATGGAGGCTTCGTCAACAATAAATAAAGTGTTTTTATGTTTATTAACCTTTAATGAAAAGTCAAGGTTGCCGGAAAAATTACTTTTCGCGTAAAATATTTCTTTGTGAATTGTAAATGCTTCCTTTTCACAATATCCAGAAAGAACTTTTGCAGATCTACCTGTTGGTGCAAGTAATATTACAGATTTTTTAATTTTCCATAAGTTTTTTACAACATTCGATATTATAAATGTTTTTCCCGTTCCAGCATAACCTCTTAAAACAAAAATTGATTCATTTTTTTTATCAGAAATAAACAAACATATTTCCTTTACAGCTGTTTCTTGATTACTGTTTAAAGTATTGGAGGGAGTATTAATAATGATTGAGCGTAGAGATTCCTCCATTTAACCTAAAATAATTGAATATCAAATATATAAATGTTTTTGTTCTCATAGATTTTTACAAATAAAAAAAAATTGTAGTTTTGTTTATCTTATAATTAAAATCTCCATGATGATGAAAATTCTCCTTTTTCTTTCTATTCCAATAGCAATAGGAATTGTTATTTATATTAGAACATATATGCAAGATAAACACAAACCCTATGTGTTGGGAGTATTATGGTTTTTTATATTGATTTTTAGTTATTTGTTATTTTCATCAATTAATAGTGAAATTAAATTTGATCAGATTAAAAACGACAGATATCAGTTAGTAATAAAAAATCTAAAAGATATAAGAGATTCTCAGTTAGCTCACAGAAATGTTAAGGGAATATTTCAAAATAACTGGGACAGTCTTGTAAAGTTCGTTGAAGTTGACTCTTTTACAATAACCCAAAGAAGAGATTCTAGTGTTCTGGATAAAGAAATGACTAAAAGATACGGAGGCGTTAAAACTTATAAAGACATCGTAATTGTTGACACTTTAGGATTTGTTTCAGTTAAGGATTCGTTATTTGGTTTTGACAATAGGTATGAAAATATGATGTTTGTTCCATTTTCAGAAGATAAGGATTCAAAATTTGACTTAAATGCTGGCTTTTTAAATCAAAATGGTATTAATATTCCTGTTTTTGAAGCCAAAGTAAAAAAGAGAGTTATATTATATGATCAAGCAATAAATCTTGTATTAAAAGAAAATCAAGTTCAATCAGTTGATGGGGTTAATGGTTCCTTTTTGAAGATTGGATCCATGAGCGAGGTTAATACTAATGGAAATTGGCCAAAAAACTACTCTAAAGACAAATAAACCCCAATTTTAATTTTAACAATATGCTTACCATTCACATTAATGATAACTGGTTAGTATTTTGTATGTTTTCAGAAAATAAATTAATTGAATTAAATAAGATTAATTTTTTAGAAAAAAAATCCCCGACCTTTTTATTAAAAAGTATTAAAAAGTATTTTAAAAATTCTTCGGAGAAACTGTCTGTTTTGGAAAATGTTAAATTGGTGTACTACAATACAAATTCTACATTAGTTCCAACAGATCTTTTTGATGAAAAAAATTCACTTAATTTCTTAAAATTTAATGCAAAAATTCAAGTTGATGATTTTACAGCTAATGATTCACTAATCGATAATGAAATTAAAAACATTTATGTGCCGTATGTTAATATAAATAATTACATATTTGAAAAATTTAATTCCTTTGAATACCACCACTACTCTACAATATTAATTGAAGAACTTAGGAAGAGACTTAACAGTAACTTTAGTAATGCAGTGTTTTTAAATATAGGAGATGAAAATATCGATATTACTCATTTTAATAAAGGTAAGATTATATTTTATAACTCCTTTGAATTTTCGAATAACGAGGATGTTTTATATTATCTTCTTTTCTTTTTAAATGAACTAAATTTAGATACAAAAAAAATATTAGTTTCATGTACGGGGCAAATAACAATTGAATCCGCTTTGTATGAGCTTTTATACACATATATACAAAATATAGAAATTTTGGATTTTGAGTTGAGCGATAATGATCAATACAATAAAATACTGAACTCAAACATTTTATTAAATCTCTATAAATGAGAATTATTTCAGGAGAATTTGGTGGATTAAGAATAAATATTTCTAAAAACTTACCCATTCGCCCAACTACTGACATAGCTAAGGAGGGTGTTTTTAATACTTTAAATAACTTAATCAATTTAGAATCGACAAATGTATTGGATTTATTTTCAGGTTCAGGATCATTAGGTTTAGAATGTTACTCAAGAGGCTCTAAAAATATCACTTTTGTTGAAAAGAATAAAAAGTGCATCAAGCAACTATACAGCACAACTAAATCTCTTAATATTCGTGCTGAGATAATTTTAAATGATGTTTTTAAATACATCAGAAAAACATCCAAGAAGTTTGATTTAGTTTTTGCCGATCCACCATATGATTTAAGTGAACAAGATTATCTTTTATTGATTAAAGAGATTCAGAAAAATATTTTAAGAAATCAAGAAAGTATTTTGGTGTTAGAACATTTTAAAAAGAAAACATTTATGGAAATTCAAGGGTTTATGTTTTTAAAAAATTATGGAGATTGTTCATTTAGCTTTATAAATCAAAAAAGCGGGTAAAACCCGCTTTTAAGTGAATCTATAAGCCGAATTCTGTACTCATTAAGAGTTCTTGTCATTTATCTTGATATATGATTGCTCATATATTCTAGCTGCCTACCCTCCAACATTGAACGTACAATTCTCAAAAGCTGGTTTACATGGCATTTCACCACACAGAGTTTACCTGATTTCACTACAGCATTACCTGTACATTCTTTCTGTTGCACTTTTCCTAACCTTTCGGCCGATGGCTGTTAGCCACTGTGTTGTACTATGGTGTTCGGACTTTCCTCTATTAATAGCGACAAGACGATTCAATTAGCAAAAATAGATAATTGTTAATATAAATCTATAATAATGCAATTTTATTGATTATTTAATCTTATCAATTTCCTATATTTAATAATCTATCTATTTAACGATATTTGGTTTTATCATATGAGTAATTTTATAATTTCTGCAAGAAAATACAGACCTGTAAACTTTGATGATGTAATCGGTCAAAAGGTAATCACTAATACCTTGAAGGAAGCTATAAAAAACAATAAATTGGCTCAGGCATTATTATTTACGGGTCCAAGAGGTGTCGGTAAAACAAGTTGTGCGAGAATAGTTGCTAGAGAACTAAACAATTTTGAGATTAGTGATGATAATTCTTATAATATTTTTGAACTAGATGCTGCATCAAACAATGGTGTTGAAGGAATACGAAATTTAATTGAACAAACCAGAATTCCTCCACAAACAGGTAAATTTAAAGTTTACATCATTGATGAGGTTCATATGCTGTCATCTGGTGCTTTTAATGCTTTTTTAAAAACTTTAGAAGAACCACCTGCACATTGTGTGTTTATATTGGCTACAACAGAAAAACATAAAATTATTCCAACAATTTTATCAAGATGTCAAATTTATAATTTCAAAAGAATAACAAATGAAGGGATTGTAGATCATTTAAAAAACATATGTAAACTTGAAAAAATAAAGTTTGAAGATAATGCTCTCATACAAATCGCAAATAAAAGTGATGGAGCTATGAGAGATGCATTGCAATTATTTGATAAAGTTGTTGGGGTTAATAAAGAATTGACTTCCAAATTAGTAAGTGAGAACTTGAATACCGTTGATTTTGAAACATATATCAAATTATTTGAATTCATTAACAACAATGACATTCCTAATTTAATTGTTGAAATTAATAGTGTTCTAGATAATGGCATTTCAGGAGATATCTTTATTTCAGGCTTATCCTCTTTTTTCAGAGATGTACTAGTTTGTAAAAATAAACTATCGCAAAATCTAGTGAATTACGATGAAGCTAATTTTAAGTTACTGTTAGATATTTCGAGTAAAGTTGATTACAATTATTTAATTGAATACATGAATATTTTGAATGATGCTGAAATAAACTTTCAAAAAAGCATAAATCAGAAGCTTTTAATTGAATTAACAATGCTAAAAATCGTCTCATTAGAATATAATGAGGAAAAAAAAAAGTTTAAATATAAACTAATACCGACATTTCGTTTTCAAGAACAAGTTTTTCTACAAGACAGCAATAATGCTCAAGAACAAAAGAAGAAACCCCCTCTTGCAAATATTAAAATTGAAAATTTTAAAACATCAACTCTTTCTCTAAAAAGTATTCAAAAAAATAAAGAAATTGAATCAGAATCTGAAGTTCAAGATGATCATTTTGAGGAAAAATTGGTTACAATTGAAGATGTTCTAGAATTATGGGATGAATATATACAGATTCAAGAAGATAAGGGTAGATACAATATCGCCTCTATTCTTCGAATTTCTACCCCTACTCTAAAGGAAAATCATATTCATTATAAAGTTTCTAATAATACTTCTGCACTTGAAATTGATTTAGAAAAACATCAATTAGTTCAGTTTTTAAGAAATAGATTAAAAGCTAAAATTGAATTAATACTGACTACTGATAAAACTATTGACAAAAAGCTAACCTATACAAATAAAGACAAATACAATCTTTTAAAAGAAAAGAATCCTTTGATTGAGGAATTAAAGAACACCTTTAAATTATCCATTTAATAATTGACCATAATCATTAATTGTGTCTATATTTCTAATAATCCCATCAGCTAAACCAATTCTCGGGACAATAAAACTTTTAGATTTGCATTTTGACATGGCTAATAAGTAAATTTTAATTGCAGGAATAATTACATCTGCTCTATCAGGGTTAAGCTGAAGATCAGCAACTCTTTGGTTAAAATTTAAATTTTTAATTAAATTTTCAATTCCTGTAAGCTCATTGTAATCTATTATTTCGGTCGTCTTCTTATTAGATATTTTTAATATTTTACTTGCATTCCCACCCGATCCAATAACAATAATATTTTGTTTACCAACTGTGTTTTCAACTATCCAGTTTTCAAAAGAAATCCATTCATTTTTATCAATATTATTTTTTAAAGCTCTAACAGTTCCAATTTTAAAAGATTTAGATTTAACAATTTTATCATCAATAATAATATTCAATTCAGTACTACCTCCTCCCACATCAACATATAAGTAATGATTTGAAAAGTTTAGTTTAGAATTAAGAAAAACATTAGCTATTATAGTTGCTTCATCCTTTCCAGAAATTATGTCAATTAAAATATCATGACTTTTAAAAATATCATCAATAATTTTAGATGAATTTAAAGCCTCACGCATAGCGGAAGTTGCTACTGCCTTAAAGGCATCTACTTTATGTAAAATCATTAGTAATTTAAAGGCTTTTAAAGCTTCACCGAGTTTTTTTATACTTTTCTTTGATAGTTTGCCCTTTGAAAAAACATCTTCTCCAAGTCTTAGAGGAACTCTTACAAGGCTAATTTTCTTATATAATATATCATTAGGCCTTTTTATAACACTCGAAATTAATAGCCTAACAGCATTTGAACCGATATCAATGGCAGCAAGCTTTCTAATAGTATTCATAATTATGGGCTTAATCGATCAATTTTCCATTTTTTATCAATTAAACTGTAACGGATTCTATCATGTAATCTATTATCTCCTCCTTGCCAAAATTCATATTCAATGGGTTTTACAAGAAAACCTCCCCAATTAACTGGTCTCTTGATTTCTTTGTTTGAAAATTCTTTAGTAAGTTTTTTAAATCTTTGCTCTAAAATAACTCTAGAGTCAATTACAGAGCTTTGATTTGAAGAAACAAGGGCACCAATCTTACTCCCTTTTGGTCGTGAGTTAAAATATTCATCACTAATTTTATTTGATGTTTTATCTGCGTAACCTTTAATAATAACCTGCCTCTCTAATTGTTCCCAAAAAAAAGATATAGAAACTTTATTATTATCAGAAATAGAAACAGATTTTTCACTGTTGTAGTTTGTAAAAAAAATAAAACCTTCATCAGAGTAGAATTTAAGTAATACAACTCTTCCTTTAGGGAACCCTTTGTTATCTATTGTTGATAATGTCATTGCATTTGGTTCGAAATCACCTTTAATAGAAGTCGCATCATTAAACCAATTATCAAACAAATTCATAGGAGATTCTGGAACAGAATCATCATTAATAATATTTTTTGAATATGATTTTCTAAAATTACTAATATCTCTTTGCATGGTTCAAATTTAAAAAATAAATAACCTACTTTATTAAATAACTATCTTTTTACCTTCCTCCGAAAGCATTACGTCATTAAAAAATTCTTTTGTTTCATTAAAAAATTCTTGAATATCATCATATCTGGATGAAAAGTGACCAATTAATAATTTTTTTACTTGTGCTTTTTGCGCTAATATTCCAGCATCTTTAGTAGTTGAATGAAATGTTGATATGGCCTTATCCTGATGTCTTTGTAAAAAAGTGGTTTCACAATATAATAAATCAACTCCCTTGATTGTATCAATTATAGATTCACAAAAAGAAGTATCACTACAATATGCGTATGATTTTGATTTATCTCCCTCTTTTGTGACATCAAGATAACTCACCTCATTCCCGTTTTCGTCAATGACATTTAAACCTTTTGTAAATTTATTATAGTAAATTTTATCAATTTTTTTATCCTTTAATTTATCTATTAAAAGTTTTCTTTTCTTTGGTTGCTCTTTAATCAGAAAACCGTTAGTATAAATTGAATGTTTTAATGGGATAGTTTGAACGATATATGATGAGCATTCAAATATTCTTGTTGATTTTTCTGATTTTAGCCCATTTAAATTTAATTCATAACTAAATTTCATTTTTGCATGCTTTATATGAGCTTGAACAATTCTTAAAACCGAAACAGGACAAAATATTTCTAACTTTTTATCTCTCTTTAGTAACGATAAGGTAGTTAGCAAGCCCATCAACCCAAAGAAATGGTCTCCATGAGCATGTGATATTAATATAATTTCAATATTTGAGAGTTTTATTTTATTTCTTCTTAGTTGAAACTGTACTCCTTCACAACAATCAATTAAAATATTTTTATTTCCCACCTGCAATACATGTGAGGAGGAAAATTGGTTAAGCTTTGGGATTGCACCTTGCGAACCAAGTATTGTTAAATTCAATGATTTATATTTTTTTTTGCCAATAGATATATAACTGCCATTCTAATCGCTACTCCATTCTCTACTTGATTTAAAATAATAGAATTATCAGAATCTGCTACTTCGCTAGTTATTTCCACACCTCTGTTAATCGGCCCTGGATGCATTATTATAATTTTCTTGTTTAATTTATTTAATCTCTCCTTCGAAAGACCATAATACCTCTTATATTCTCTAACCGACGGAAAGTAACTTTCAGACATTCTTTCATTTTGAAGTCTTAACATATTTGCAACGTCACACCATTCTAGAGCTTTATCAAGATTATTTTCAACTTTTACACCTAATTCTTTAATATATTTAGGAAGTAAGGTGTTAGGTCCACAGACAGAAACATTGGCCCCTTGTAATTGGAGTGCAAAAATATTTGACAAGGCTACTCTACTGTGAAGAATATCACCAACTATAAGTATATTTCTATTTTTTAAATCACCTAAGTTCTCCCGTATTGAGTAAGAATCAAGTAAAGCTTGAGTGGGATGTTCATGGGCTCCATCACCAGCATTTATGATTGTAGAATTTACCTTTTTAGATAATAAATGAGGTGCACCTGGATTTGAATGCCTTATCACAATCATATCGACTTTCATGGCTAGGATATTATTTACTGTATCAATCAGTGATTCACCCTTTTTTAATGATGATTGAGATGATGAAAAATTTAATACATCAGCGGATAATCTTTTTTGAGCGAGTTCAAATGATAATTTTGTTCTTGTTGAATTTTCAAAAAATAAATTAGCAATTGTAATATCTCTTAACGAAGGAACTTTTTTAATTGGCCTATTAATTACTTCTTTGAAATTATCTGCGGTCTTAAAAATGAGTTCTAAATCGTTTAGATTTAGATATTTAATTCCTAATAAATGATCAACGCTTAAGCTATCCATTTTCTATATTTTCTAAATAAATATAATTCCCAAATTTCTTATTATTCCAGCCAACATTCACTTTTTGATCTTCATATACGTCTACCTGAATACCTTTATAATCTGGTTGAATGGGTAACTCCCTACTGAATCTTCTATCAACTAAAACTAATAATTCTATAGTTTTTGGTCTTCCGAAAGTTTCAATGGCGGTTAAAGCCGCTCTAATTGTTCTTCCAGTATACAAAACATCATCAATAAATACAACGTGTTTATCCTCAACTAGTAATTTAAATTCGGTTTTATTTGGAATTAAAACATCTTCACTTCTTCTAAAGTCATCTCTAAAAAAAGTTATATCAAGATATCCAAAGTTAATATTTGATAAATTGTATTTTTCACTTAGAATATTAACGATTTTATCACATAACTCTACTCCTCTAGGCTGTAGTCCAACTAGAACTGTATTTTTAAAATCACTGTGATTTTCGGTAAGTTGGCAAGCAAGTCTATCTAGAGAAATCTCTAACTGTTTTTCGTTTAGTAGTATACTTTTACCCATTATGTATTTAATAATACATTTAATTTAAAAAAAAAGCCTTTCAATTGAAAGGCTTTTATTATTATTTTCCATCCATTTTATCCTTGAGTTCCTGCAATTGCTCATTTGCATCTCCAAGTGTATTTTTAGATGATTCTTTACCCTCCTTCATTTTTTTAGTCATTACTTTCTTATTCATTTCTTCAACATCTCTGAAGGTTTGAGTATGAGATAATACAACTCTTTTGGTGTCTTTGTTAAACTCTATAACTTTTAGGTCAACAACTTCACCTTTCTGAAGTTTACTACCATCATCCTTTATCATATGTCTAGAAGGAATAAATGCAATTACATCCTCATTAAATTGAACTGTAGCACCTTTAGGTACAATCTCTGTAACTTCTGAGTTATGAATAGAATCTAAAGAGAATTCAGATTCGTATTTGTTCCATGGATTTTCAGATAACTGTTTATGTCCTAGACTTAACTTTCTGTTGTCTACATCTAATTCTAGCACCACCACTTCAATGTTCTCTCCAGTATTACAGAATTCCCTTGGGTGTTTGATTTTCTTAGTCCATGAAAGATCAGAAATATAGATTAATCCATCAACACCTTCTTCAAGTTCAACAAACACACCAAAGTTAGTGAAGTTTCTAACTATACCTTTGTGTTTTGAATCAACAGGGTATTTTTTAGTTATGTCAGTCCATGGATCAGGTGTTAACTGCTTAACACCAAGAGACATTTTTCTATCTTCTCTGTCGAAGGTTAAAATTTTTGCTTCAATTTGATCACCTACATTAAAGAAGTCTTGAGCAGATCTTAAATGAGTAGACCATGACATTTCTGACACATGTATAAGACCTTCTACTCCTTCAGAAATTTCTACAAAAGCTCCGTAATCAGCAATAACAACAACCTTTCCTTTTACAACATCTCCAACTTTTACGTCGTCAGCTAAGGCCTCCCATGGATGTTTGCTTAATTGTTTTAATCCCAGCTGAATTCTTGATTTATCTTCATCAAAATCAAGAATAACAACTTTTATTTGCTCATCCAGCTCGACTATTTCATTTGGATGATTAATTCTTGACCATGATAAATCTGTAATGTGAATCAACCCATCAACTCCACCTAAATCCATAAATACACCATATGAAGTTATGTTTTTAACAACTCCTTCTAAAATTTGACCTTTTTCAAGTTGCTTTATAATTTCTTTTTTCTGCAGCTCGATATCAGCTTCAATAAGTGCTTTATGTGAAACAACCACGTTTTTAAATTCATGATTAATCTTAACAACTTTAAATTCCATTGTCTTATTTACATACTGATCGTAATCTCTAATTGGTTTTACATCAATCTGTGAGCCAGGTAAGAATGCTTCGATTCCAAAAACATCAACAATCATTCCCCCTTTTGTTCTACATTTTACAAAACCATTAACAATTTCACCAGTATCGTGAGCATTATTAACTCTTTCCCAAGCTTTAATTACTCTTGCTTTTCTATGTGATAAAATTAGCTGACCAGTGGCATCTTCTCTAATATCAATTAAAACTTCAACCTTATCTCCAACAGATAAATTTGGGTTGTATCTAAATTCATTTAGAGAGATGACTCCTTCCGATTTTGCATTGATATCTATAATAGCTTCTCTTTCTGTCATATGAACAACAGTACCTTCAACAACATTGTTAGTAAGAGTTTCTACAAAATTTTCTTCAACTAATTTTTCAAATTCTTTTATTTGCTTATCATCAACCTGGTCAATTCCCTCTTCGTAATTGTGCCAATCAAATTTTGATAGATCAACTTTTTCTTCAGTTGACTCAGCTTTTTCAGTTGATATAGTTTCTTCTTGAATTTCAGTTACAATTTCAGTAGTTTCTTCGTTTGTAACTTTCACATCTACTTGTTCGTTTGTAGTTTCTAAAGTAGATTCTTTTTTTTCTGCTTTTTTTGGCATGATAAAAAATTTGTATTCCAAAATTTTCTACTGATTTAACACACAAACCTTGGAAGGCATTTACATTAAATTAAGCATTTGCTTCAGTATTAGGTGACAAAATGCACGCGAAAATAAAAAATATTATGATAAAAACCTTACGTTAAATATTAATTATTTAATTTTTCTTTAATTAAGGAAGAGATTTTAAGTAATTGATCTTCAATACTTAAAAAACTGTTATCTATCACAACCGCATCTTTTTGGATAATCAAAGGGGAATCTTTTCTAGTGGAGTCTAGGTTGTCTCTATATGTTATATTTTCTAATACTTCATGAAATTCTACTTTTTCACCAGAATCAACCATTTCATTGTATCTTCTTTTCGCTCGAACCTCAGGGGAAGCTGTTAAGAAAAGCTTAAGATCAGCATCTGGAAAAACAACAGAGCCAATGTCTCTACCATCCATTACTATACCCTTATTTCTGTCAATATTTCTCTGAAGTTTTACCATTTCCTTTCTAATTTTAGGAATTGCCGCTACAAGACTTACTTTTTGAGACACCTTTAAGCTTTTAATTTCATTCTCAATATTTCGATCATTTAAAAATATTTCGGAAATTAAATTTTTATTAAACTTAAAATGAATTTTGTTATTATTTAATAGGTTGATAAACTGATCTATATTATTATCAATTAACTCCATTAAATTATTTTCCACAGCATATAATGTAACTGCTCTGTACATTGAACCTGAATTTATATATGTATAACCTAATGAAACCGCCAATTCCTTAGCAATAGAACTCTTTCCAGTTGATGCATGTCCGTCAATAGCTATAGTTAGTTTTTTCATTAGTTTAAATCAATTTGAAGTCCTACATAATTAACATTTGACGCACTAGAGTATCTTGCATGACTATAATTGAAACGAAGTTTATTAAATTTCATTCCAAATCCAAAAGATACTCCGGAAAAGTTTCTTTGTTCAAGAATTTTAAGTTCTTCAGACCTTCTAAAACTGTATCCTAACTGAACCGAAAATATGGATTCTGGGAATATTTCCACACCGATGATTGCGTGCCTCAATAGTTCATTAATGAACGATATATTCTCTTCCGTAACATTTCCATCTAGATCAGTTATTATTCTTGAAGGGTTTGATAAGCCTATTGGCCACTTTTGTATATTTTCCAGGGTTAAATGCCATTTAATAGGTGCATTATCAAGTCTTTGAGAAAATCCAAGGTTAACTTCAAAAGGTAATGATTCTCTTACTTCATCATATGCCTTAATTTGAAAACCAATATTTCTAAAAACTAAGGACATATTAATATCATTTTCATCTGTATAGAATAGACCAAAATCAGCAGCCAAACCGTAAGAATTATATTGTTCAAAGGTTGAGGTTATAAATTTTAAATTTGCTCCAATTCGAATGGGTAAATTATTTATGTTATTTGCATATCCAACAGAAAGAACAGATTCATTTCCTGTAAATTCTGAGGTGAAATTCCCATACTCATCGTATCCCATAAAATCTCCGTAATTTATATATGAAAAACCAAAATGAATTGTATTTCCTCTATTATCAAGAGTGTATGCATAGGAGAGTGAACCGAAAGAAATATCAGAAAAATAGCTGAAATAGTTTACACTTAAAATATTATCCATTTCAGGGTTAATTGTCGATGGATTATATAAACCTGAAGTAACATCAGAGCCAAAATTAGTAATCGTTTTTCCTCCGAGTGCTAATTGTCTTGGTGAGGTTGATATATTTAAAAATTGATAAGTAGATTCTCCTGCTGATTGACTGTAGACATTATCTAAAAAAACTGTAATTAAAATTAAAATTAATAAAACTGTTCTTTTTAAATACATAAATTCAAAACTACAATAAAACTAATTTATTATAAATTTTTATGATTTTTAACCTTTTGGTTGGTCAGCGCTAATCTAATTACTTCACTCATTTCTGAAACATAATGGAATTTTAGCCCTTTAATATATTTTTTATTAATCTCATTTACATCAGGTTTATTCTGTTTACACAAGATAATCTCTTTAATTTTAGCTCTTTTTGCAGCTAGTATTTTTTCTTTAATCCCACCTACTGGGAGCACCTTTCCTCTTAATGTAATTTCACCCGTCATTGCCATCCTCGACTTGATCCTTTTTTGGGTAAATAAAGAAACTAATGAAGTTAACATGGCAATTCCAGCACTAGGACCATCTTTGGGGGTTGCTCCTTCGGGAACATGAATGTGAATATTGTATTTGTTAAAAATTTCTGAATTTATATTAAATTTAGTAGAGTATGATTTAATATATTCCAAAGCAATTTTGGCAGATTCTGTCATGACTTTACCAAGGTTACCAGTGATTGACAACTTTCCCTTTCCTTCTGTTAAAATTGATTCTATAAATAATATGTCACCTCCTACTCTGGTCCAAGCTAATCCTGTAACAACTCCAGCAATTTCGTTAGACTCATACTCATCCCTTAGAAGCTTTGAAGGACCAAGTATAGTAGTCATATCTTCTAAATTTATATTGGGATCGTATTTTACATCAGTCGCAATATTTTTAGCGCAATTTCTAACGATTTTAGCTATATTTTTTTCCAATCCTCTTACTCCGGATTCTCTTGTGTAACCTTCGATTAGTTTCTCCATAACCTTATTGCTAATTTTTATTTGGTTTGGAATTAAACCGTGTTCTTTTATCTGTTTAGGTAATAAAAATCTTTTTCCAATTTGAATTTTATCCTCGGTTGTATAACCACTAACATTTATAATTTCCATTCTATCTAGCAGAGCGGGCTGAATATTAGAAAGATTATTGGAGGTAGCTACAAACATTACCTTAGATAGATCGAAACCCTTTTCTAAATAATTATCATAAAATTCATTATTTTGTTCTGGGTCCAAAACTTCTAGCATTGCCGACGACGGATCTCCTACATTTGAAGATGTTAATTTATCAATTTCGTCAAGAACAAACACAGGATTTGAAGTGTTTGCCTTCTTTATATTTTGAATAATTCTTCCTGGCATTGCGCCTATGTATGTTTTTCTATGTCCTCTAATCTCCGCTTCATCTCTTAATCCACCTAGGGATATCCTTACATACTTTCTTCCGATAGCTTCTGCGATTGATTTACCAAGTGAGGTTTTTCCAACCCCAGGGGGTCCTTGAAGGCATAAAATCGGAGACTTCATGTCTTTACGTAACTTTAATACCGCTAGATATTCAATAATTCTTTTTTTAACATCTTCTAGACCGAAATGATCTCTATTTAAGATTTTGTTTGCTTTAATCAAATCAAACTTATCCTTTGAAAATTCATTCCAGGGAAGATCTAGTAATAGATCCAAATAATTTCTTTGAACAGAATACTCAGAAACCTGAGGGTTCATTCTCTGGAGCTTTGATAGTTCTTTTTCAAAATGATTTTTAATTTCTTTATTCCACTTTTTTCCTTTAGCTCTCTTTTTCATTTCATCAATTTCAGAATCATGACTGACCCCGCCAAGTTCTTCTTGAATGGTTTTCATTTGTTGATGAAGGAAATATTCTCTTTGTTGTTGACTTAAATCATTTTGAACTTTAGATTGAATGTCATTTTTAATTTTTAATTTTTTAAACTCAACATTCATATGCTTTAATGTTTTTAAAGCTCTTTTTTGTAAGTCATTTATCTCTAGTATAGCTTGTTTTTCTTTAACAGGGAGATTTAAATTAGATGACACAAAGTTTATTAAGAACGATTTGCTTTCTATGTTTTTAATGGCAAATGAAGCTTCAGATGGAATATTTGGATTTCTTTTAATTATTTCTAGTGATAAGTCTTTTATAGAGTCAATAGTAGCACTAAACTTTGAGTTAGTATTTCCTGGATTTTCTTCAGGGTAATCCTTTATATTAGATGTAATATAGGGAGAATCTGAAATAACTCTCTCAATCTCAAATCTCTTCTTTCCTTGAATAATAACTGTAGTATTACCGTCCGGCATCTGAAGAACTTTTAAAATCTTTGCAACTGTACCAATAGTATAAATATCATTTACTTTTGGATCTTCAACACTTTCATCTTTTTGTGCAACTACTCCAATTAATTTATTAAAATTATTAGCGTCTTTTATAAGTTTAATAGACTTATCTCTTGAGGCTGTTATTGGAATTACAACACCCGGAAATAAAACTGTGTTTCTAAGGGACAAAATAGGTAACGTAGAGGGTAATTCTTCTTTACTAATCTCAATTTCATCTTCCGGCGTCATTAAAGGAATCAACTCTGAGTTTTCATCGATATCTTGAGCTGACAAATTGTCAATATTAAATAGATTTTTTTTAGACATATTAAATAAATATTACAAAATGAGTGATATCTTATCTGGAATTAGAAATTAAAATCATCATTTATAATATATATATTTCAACTACTATGCCATTAAAATAATTAGCTTTTTGACATTTTAAACAGTAAATATATTGATGGAATAAACAATAAGGCAAAAAGTAAAATAGCAAGCCTTATACTTCCCGTAAATATATCCATAGTTGCATATAATGATGTTCCGATAACAATACTTAGTTTTTGTGAAACATCGTAAAAACTAAAGTAGGAAGTTGAATATTTTTCATCAATCAATTTAGAATATGTAGATCTAGAAAGAGATTGTATTCCTCCCATCCCTAAACCTATAAATCCTGCAGCGCAATAGAATTCAAATGGTGTAGAAACAAAATAACCAAACAAACAAATTACAGCCCACAAAACATTTATCACTATTAACGTATTAATGTTTCCAAATCGATTAGATAATTTAGCTCCGAGATAAGCACCTGCAGCTGCCAATATTTGAATAACTATAATGGCTATTATTAGACCTGATTGCATAGTTTCCTCATTAGACCAACTAATTTCATTTAAATCTGCGCCAAAATAACTTGCCAGCAGAATAATAGTTTGAGTAGGTATGGTGAAAATGAAAAATGAGAGCAAAAATATTCTAAGTTTTTTATTTGATTTTAACTGATTTAAAACATCAATTAACTGATTAAATCCACTCAATAACGTTTTGGACGAGTATAAGTTTGTCTTTTTTATATTATAGTAACTTTTTCCAGGTAAATAGTAAAAGGAATATTGACTAAAAACTAGCCACCAAATACCCACCAAAACAAATGAAATTTTAACAGCTTGGGTTTTTCCATCAATATTGAAATAATCAGGAAATTGAGTTAATAATAGGCAGAAAATTAGAAGTATGATACTCCCAAGATAACCTAAAGAATATCCCTTTGCACTAGTAATATCTTGTTCATCTACATTTGCAATATCAGGTAAATAAGAATTGTAAAAAACCAAGCTACCCCAAAAACCCACAACTGCGAAGAAATAATAAATCATTCCCAGATCAAAATTATCTAAATCAAAAGTGTATAGTAAAATGCATGAAATTGCTCCGATGTAGCAGAAAATCTGCATAAATAATTTTTTATAACCTGTATGATCTGCAATACCAGATAATATTGGAGAAATTACTGCTAAAATTATAAAAGTAAATGAAGACACATAGCCAATAAATGCGTCGTTTTCAATTGAATTGAGCCAAAGGAAATCAACTGGTTCACCCTTTGTAATACTTTTGAAGTAGATAGGAAAAATTGCTGTAGAAATAACAAGTGGATACACAGAGTTTGCCCAGTCATAAAAGGCCCAAGCATTTAATAATTTTTTATCTCCTTTTTTATAAAGTCTCATTTAATTAAAATAAATTTGCAGTGTTATAAAGAGTTATTAATATAATAATATTTTAATCATTTATTTAACTTAATTATGATGAAAAATTACTTACTGTCATTTATTTTACTTTTTACAGCTACAACTAAACTTATATCTCAAAATAAATCATATTCAAAAGACAAAATAATGAGTGAAAAAAAAATAATTAAATCTGATAAGGAATGGAAAGAAATTCTAAGCGAAGAAGAATTTCATATTTTAAGAAATAAAGGGACAGAATACCCGCATACAGGAAAATACAACCTTCATTTTGAAAATGGTGTTTATAATTGTAATGGCTGCAATACTCCATTATTTGAAAGTGATCAAAAATTTGAATCTGATTGTGGTTGGCCAAGTTTTGACGATGCAATAGAGGGTGCTGTGAAATATGTTGATGATTTTTCTCATAACATGGTAAGAACAGAAATTGTATGTGTTAGATGTGACGGTCATTTAGGTCATGTTTTTGATGATGGACCCACGGATACAGGTAAAAGGTATTGTGTAAATTCAATCAGTATAGATTTTAATAAAAACCCAAATAAAAAATAATATATGAGTAATTATGATGTAATAGTTTTAGGAAGTGGTCCGGGGGGATATGTTACTGCAATTAGAGCTTCTCAATTAGGCTTAAAAACTGCAGTTGTAGAAAAAGAGAGTTTAGGTGGTGTTTGTTTGAATTGGGGCTGTATTCCTACAAAAGCTTTATTGAAATCAGCACAGGTATTTGAATACTTAAATCACGCTGATGATTATGGGTTATCCGCTGACAATGTAACTCAAGATTTTAAAAAAATTATTGGAAGAAGCAGAAATGTCGCATCTGGAATGAGTAAAGGTGTTACTTTTTTAATGAAGAAAAATAAAATTGATGTACTTAAAGGATTCGGCAAAGTGAAAAAAAACAATATCGTTTCGGTGGATGGCAATGAATATACTGCTAAACATATAATTATAGCAACTGGTGCAAGATCTAGGGTCCTACCCTCGATTGAGCAGGATGGAAAACAAATTATCGGTTACCGTGAAGCAATGACTTTAGAAAAACAACCAAAGAGCATTACAATTGTTGGCTCTGGTGCAATTGGAATTGAATTTGCATATTTCTATAACAGTATAGGTACTGATGTAACTGTTGTTGAATACTTGCCAAACATTGTCCCCTTAGAAGACAGTGATATTTCAAAAGAATTAGAAAAATCGTTCAAAAAGAAGGGTATAAAAATTATGACATCATCTGAAGTAATGTCTGTTGAAAAAACCAAAAATAAAGTGATTGCACTGGTTAAAAATAATGGAGAAGAAATAAAGATTGAATCTGAAATTCTCCTTTCAGCAGTTGGAATTAAATCTAACATAGAAAATATTGGATTAGAAGAAGTTGGGATTGCAACAGATAAGGATAAAATCCTAGTTGATAAATATTATTCTACTAATATACCTGGATACTATGCGATTGGGGATGTAGTAGCAGGTCCAGCTTTGGCTCATGTTGCTTCTGCTGAGGGAATACTATGTGTTGAAAAAATTGCTGGTCATAATGTTACTCCTATTGATTATGGAAATATCCCTGGATGCACATATTGTAGTCCTGAAATATCAAGTGTTGGATTAACCGAGAAACAAGCAATTGAAAAAGGTTATAAAATTAAAGTTGGAAAATTTCCGTTTTCTGCTTCTGGTAAAGCTAGCGCTTCAGGAACAAAAGAAGGATTTGTCAAGGTAATATTTGACGAAAAATACGGTGAATGGCTTGGATGTCATATGATTGGAGCTGGTGTTACAGATATGATAGCTGAAGCAGTATTAGGTAGAAAACTTGAAACAACAGGAACGGAAGTCTTAAAAGCTATTCATCCACATCCGACAATGTCAGAGGCTGTAATGGAAGCTGTTGCAGATGCATATGATGAGGTTATTCATCTTTAGTAAATGATTGAATTGCTAAATCATAAGATTTAAGTCCAAAACCACAAATAACCCCCTGAACATTCTTAGAAATTAGAGACTTATGTCTTATTTCTTCCCTGGAGTAAATATTGGAGATATGAACCTCAATCACTGGGGTTTCAATTGCAGATATTGCATCTGCAATTCCAACAGATGTATGTGTGTAAGCCGCTGCATTTAAAATTATCCCCGAATATGAAAAGCCAACTTCCTGTAACTTATCAATTATTTCACCTTCAATATTGGATTGATAGTAATCAATTTGAAAAGCAGGATATGACTTTTTAAGCTCAACAAGATAGTTTTCGAAAGATACCTCGCCATAAATACTGGTTTCTCTTTTACCTAAAAGATTTAAATTTGGTCCGTTTATGATGATAATATTTTTCATTTCGTAAATTTATTAAAATTAGAATATATTAATACAATATGAACTGGAAAGATTCAATTAATGATTTTAAAGATTATTTAAGAATCGAAAGAGGTTTAAGCAACAACTCTGTTTTAAGTTATGAAAATGATTTAAAAAAGTTAAGTACTTTTTTAAATAGTAAAGGAGAAGAAATAAAACCTGTTGACGTAAATTCAGATTTAATTAAAGAATTTATATACAATGTTTCAAAAGAAATAAAATCTAATTCTCAATCTAGAGTAATATCCGGTATTAGAAGTTTTTTTGACTATCTATTATTTGAAGGATTAATTGAATCAAATCCTGTAATCAATATTGAGTCCCCAAAATTGAGCAGAAAATTACCAAGTACACTTTCAGAAAATGAGATAAATATCTTAATTAAAAACATTGATAAAAATAAAAATGAATCTGAAAGAAATATTGCTATTATTGAAACATTATATGGTTGTGGTTTGAGAGTTAGCGAACTAATTGGATTGAAAATTTCAGATTTGTTTTTTGACGAAGATTTTATTAAAGTAACTGGTAAAGGAAACAAACAAAGATTGGTGCCTGTAAGTCCTGTAAATAAGATCTATATCAACAATTATCTTAATAATTCAAGAAAAAAAATAAAAATTGATTCGTTGTTTTCCGATATTTTATTTTTAAATCGAAGAGGTAAGTCTTTAACACGTGCTATGATTTTTACAATTATTAAGGGTCTTGCTAAAATTTCAGGAATTAAAAAGAATATTTCACCTCATACCTTTAGGCATTCATTTGCAACACATTTACTTGAAAACGGAGCAGATTTAAAAACAATTCAACAATTATTGGGTCATGAAAGTATTACAACAACCGAAATATACATGCACCTGGATAACAAAGCATTGATAAAAGTAATGAGTAAATTTCATCCAAGATCTAAAACTACTTAGCAATATTTACAGATCTTGTTTCCCTTATTACAGTAACTTTTACTTGGCCTGGGTAAGTCATATCAGTTTGAATCTTCTGAGAAATCTTAAATGACAATTCTGATGACTGATTATCATTTACTTTATCACTCTCTACCATCACTCTAAGTTCTCTTCCGGCCTGTATTGCGTAAGCTTTTTCAACACCATCAAATTCCAATGCAATTTCCTCTAGATTTTTTAATCTCTCTATATATGAATCTAGAACCTGTCTTCTTGCGCCAGGCCTAGCTCCTGACATTGCATCACAAACCTGAACAATTGGTGATATCAAACAGTTCATTTCAATTTCATCATGATGTGCGCCAATTGCATTACAAACATCAGGGGTCTCTCCAAATTTTTCGGCCCATTGCATTCCTAAAATAGCATGAGGAGTCTCAATATCTTTTTCAATACTTGGGACTTTACCTATATCATGAAGTAGACCTGCTCTTTTAGCTGATTTAGGATCTATACCCATCTCAGAAGACATTATTGCACATAGCTTAGCAACCTCTTTAGAATGTTGTAATAAATTTTGACCATAGGAAGATCTGTATTTCATTCTTCCCACATATTTAATTAATTCCGGATGTAATCCGTTTATACCGAGATCAATAACTGTTCTTTTACCAACATCAATAATTTCTTGATCAATCTCTTTTTTTGTTTTTTTAACAACTTCTTCTATTCTTGCAGGATGAATTCTTCCATCTTTTACTAATTTATGTAAAGACATTCTTGCAATTTCTCTTCTAATAGAATCAAAACAGGAAAGAATAATTGCTTCTGGGGTATCATCAACAATAATTTCTACTCCAGTGGCTGCTTCTAATGCTCTAATATTTCTTCCTTCCCTTCCTATTATTCTTCCTTTTAAATCATCCGATTCAATATTAAAAACTGAAACCGTATTGTCGATTGCTTCTTCTGCCCCAATTCTTTGAATTGTATTTAAGATAATTTTTTTAGCATCTTGTTTAACAGATAATTCAGCTTCTTCCATTTTCTCCTTTGCATATAATAGGGCATCGTTTTCTGCATCTTTTTTTAATGATTCTAAAATACTTTCCTTTGCTTCTGACTCGGTTAAGCCAGAGATAACTTCAAGTTGCTTTATTTGCTTTTTTCTAACTATTTCCAACTCATCCTCTTTTTTATTCAGAGCAGATATTTTAGTATCAAGGCTTTTTGACTTTTGCTCTAGTTCAGAATTTAAAAGCTCCTGTTTATTAAGTACGGTTTCAATCTTTGATTCTTTTAAAGAAATCTCTCTTTCAACTATCTTAATTTTATCTTCTCTTGAAAAGATGATTTTTTCATGTTCAGATTTTAATTCTAAAAATTTTTCCTTTGCTTGAATAATCTTGTTCTTTTTGACACTCTCTCCTTTTTCATTAGCATCATCAATAATTCGTTGAGCATCTTTTTTTGCTTTGTTAATTAGCCCTAAAGATTTGTTTTTGTTAAGTAATTTTAAAAATGCCAAACCCAGCACAAAACCTATTAGTAATGAAATAATCACATTTGTTGTTATATCCATATTAAAATTTATTAAATAAAAAACCCACAAAAGTCATTTTATTTAAACTCCATTTTAACAGGTTTAGGGCTACAAGACTGATCAAAAATCTGAGTAAATCAGCACGATTTAACAATCTAAACTCACCCTTCTTAATTGATTAGCGTTGAGTTTACAAAAATAACTAATGTAGGCAGTTTATTATACTACAATATAAAACTAGTCAGTTTGATCAAAAGATTTAATTAATTCAGAAATTTTAACTTCCACATCATTTAAAATATTTTTTTCGTCTAAACTTTCTTGTTTTTTACTAGATGCTATTTGCAATGCACACATAGCCAATGCATCTTGTTTGTCCTGAACAGAATAATTCTGTTCAAATTTTTTAATCAAATTATTTATTTGTTGAGCTGCCAGCCTTAAACCTTCTTCTTGTGAAGGGCTTATTGTCAAAGGATAAACCCTATTAGCAACAGATAGTTTAATTTTTAACTTATTGCTCATAAATTAGTCTGATAATTGAGAAATGCATAAATCTATCTCTTTAATTAATAGATTTATCTCATTTCTTGTCTCATTAATATTATTTTTACTGCCCGAGATAGTGTTAGCTACTTTCAGTGCTTTAAACCTTTCATCTAGTAGTTTAAAATTGTTCACGGCGTCATCTTTTTCATCAGATAATATTACATTTTGAGCTCTTAACTTATCATTCATATTTCTTAGGTTTGATATTTCTAAGATATTTTCTTTGATTTTGTTTTCTAAATCCGCTAAAAGAGCATTAATTTTATCCATAGCAAAACACTATGTAACAAATTTAACATTCAAAATTAAATTTTCAGAGTTTTTCATTTAATAATTCTATAATAATATTATTTTAGTTTGTAATGAGAGTTGGTTTATTTCTGATTGCCGTTTTAATAAATTTGAACATTTGGTCACAAAATTCTGGTGACTACCCTCTTGATATTCCAATTATTTTGTCAAGTAGTTTTGGAGAATTAAGACCTAATCATTTTCATGCAGGAATCGATATAAAAACAAAAGGAATTGAAGGCTTTAAAATCTATTCCATTGGTGATGGATACATAAGTAGACTTCAAATTACACATGGAGGTAACGGAAAAGCTATATACATCAAACACGATAATGGTCAGTCTAGTGTTTATGCACATCTTCAAAAATTTTCCCCTAGAATTGAAAAGATAGTTAAGGAAATTCAATATACTAATCAATCATATACTTTTAGAAAGTATCCAAAAAAAAATGAGTTTAGAATTTCTAGTAAAGAAATGATTGGGCTAACAGGAAATACCGGCAGGAGCACTGCACCTCATCTTCATTATGAGCTAAGAGATGAAAAGGATAGACCAATAAACCCCATGAAGTTTAAGTCATACTCTGTTAATGACACTATATCGCCAATTCTATTGGGAGTTTTTTATAAAAATTTTAGAATTGACAACAAAGGTGCTTTTCAATATGATCAATCAGGTTTTTCAAAATTAAAAATTAAAAAAATTAACTCCTCATTATATATAGCTGATACTTTAAAAACTAATGGATTTATTAGTTTTGGTGTCAATAGTTATGATAAAATGAATAATACTCAAAATAAAATGGGGTTATCAAAAATCATATCAAAAAATAACGGAAAAATTATATTTGAAATTGATTTTAATAAATTCTCTTTTGACGAATGGCATCATATAAATAATTTCATTGATTACTCTACTTATAAAAAATCAAACTTTAGAATTCAAAAGTTGTTCATCGAAGACTCTAACCCTTTAAGCATGTATAAAAGGGATTTAGGCAATGGAATCATAGAAATTAAAAATGAGAACTTAACATCTATCTATAATATTAAGTTGTATGATTATAATGATAATTTAACCGAAGTTTTAATCCCAATTACTGCAATTGAAAAAAGTTATGATGAAGGTAAAAAAATTGGTTTAAAAGATATAGTTAAAATTAATAATGATAGTACTTATAAATTTGATTTAAATAATTCATCGATACATATTTCAAAAAACACATTTTATCATAACACTGCTATTGAAATTTACAATAAAGAAGAAATTTTACATGTAGATCAAGATACTATTCCTTTACTAAAACCAATTACAATTAAATTTGATGTAAAACGTTATAGTGAATCAATGAAAGACAGAATGTTTGTAGCAAAAATTGGTAAGGAAAATAATTATTCATTTATTTCAAATAAAAGAGATAATGATAAAATTATCGCAAAAATTAAAACTTTAGGCGACTATAAAATTAAATTGGACACCATACCTCCATCAATTAAAATTTTAAATTTAGAAGACAATCAATGGGTGTCAAACTTAAAAAAATTAAAAGTTTATATTTCTGATAAATCTTCTGGAATTAATTCATATAACGGATGGATTAACGACCAATGGATTCTATTAGAATATAATCCCTCAAAAGGATTGCTTACATATGATTTTAACGACAATATAAATTCATCAAATACTAGAAATGATTTATCTATAAAAATCGAAGATAATGCAGGAAATATTTCAGAGTTAAATAAAGTTTTTTACAGAGAAATCAAATGATAAAATATTGTCTTACATTAATTTATTTTCTACTATCAACCATAGTTTATAGTCAAGAATCTATTATTACAGGGTTGATTTTAGATGAAAATGATTTACCTATACAGAGTGTAAATATTTCTCTTGGTGAAAATATTGGTTCGGTAAGTGATGAAAATGGATATTATAAACTTAAAATAAGTTCTGATAAAATACATGAAGTAATATTTACCCATATAAACTTTGAAAAAGTAAAAATATCAGTTCAGTTAGACGATAAAGAAGTGTTTGAATTCAACCCTGTGTTAAGTCAAAAATTTGAACAAATTTCTGAAGTTGTTATAAATAGTAATTCCAGGACCAGAATAAAATCAATATTAAACCTCTCACCTAAAAAATTAAGAAATATCAAAGGAGTTCAACCTGGAATTGAAAATATATTAAAAACCTTACCAGGTGTTAGTATAAATAATGAAATGAGTTCTCAATACTCTGTTAGAGGAGGTAATTTTGATGAAAATCTCATATACGTTAATGGAATCGAAATATACAGGCCTTTATTGGTAAGATCAGGGCAACAGGAAGGATTAAGCTTTGTGAATTCTGAAATGACTGAAAATGTAAATTTTTCATCTGGTGGTTTTGAATCAAAATACGGAGATAAAATGTCATCAGTCTTGGATATTAAATATAGGGTACCAAAGAATAATGATCTCAGATTAAATTCTAGCTTACTTGGTGCAAGTATTGTTTCAGATAATGTGATGAAGGATGGTAAAATAACCAATATGTTAGGAATAAGGTACAGAAATAATAGTTTGCTGGTTAATTCAAAGGAAACTAATTCAAATTTTAGACCTTCTTTCTTTGATGTCCAAAATTACCTAAATTTTAATATTAATGAAAAATTAAATATTGGAAGTATTTTAAATTATTCTAATAACATATATAATTTTAAACCCGTAAACAGACAAACTAATTTTGGTACATTAGAAGATCCCTTAGCCTTAGTTATTTTTTATCAAGGTGAAGAAAAAGATAATTATATAAGTTATTTTAATTCAATTTTTGTTGATTATAAGTTAAACCCATTAACTACAATAAATTTAACATCTTCTTATTATAATTCAAACGAGAAAGAATATTATGATATTCTCGCCCAATATAATTTGGCTGAAGTAAACAATAATATCGGAAGTGAAGATTTAGGGGAAATTGAATTTAGTCAAGGCGTCGGAAGTCAACTTAATCATGCAAGAAATGATTTAAATGCTCAAATATTCAATATAGAATCTAAAATTAAACTGATCAGAGAAAAAAATGAATTTAATATATCTTTTAAATATTCTGACGAAAAGATAAATGATAGAATAGTTGAATGGGAAGTTATTGATTCTGCAGGTTATTTAATAGATCCTCCATTCATCATAAATCTATCTGAACAACCTTATGATGCCAACGAAGGCCCTATAGTTCCATTTCAAAATATTAGATCAACAACTAATACAAAAATTAATAGATTTCAATCCTATATTCAATGGGAAAATGAAAGTTATTTAAGTGACAATAAGATCTTTTATAATCTTGGTCTAAGATATCATGCATGGAGAGTTAACTCAAACCGATTTAAATCAATTTTTAGCCCTAGACTACAGATAAGTTTAATCCCAAAAAATAATCCAAATATGATATACAGATTAAAGTATGGGATTTATAACCAGCCGCCATTTTATAAAGAATTAAGAGCAAATGATGGCTCTTTAAACTCAAATGTTGAAGCTCAAAAGTCAACTCATTATGTGTTGTCAAATGAATATAATTTTGATATGTGGAATAGATCATTTAAACTAACATCCGAAATATATTATAAAGACTTAGAAAATGTAAACCCATACACTCTAGAGAATGTTAGAATTAGATATTCAGCCACTAATAATGCTGAAGCCTATGCATATGGTTTGGATTTTAGGATTAATGGAGAGTTTGTTAAGGGTACAGAGTCATGGTTTAGTTTTGGGTATTTAAAAACAGAGGAAAATATTAACAACAGAGGCTTCATCTCTAGACCAACTGATCAAAGATTAAAGTTTGGTGTTCTTTTTCAAGATTATGTACCAAACATACCTAAACTTAAAATGTTTATAAATCTAATTTATAATACTGGATTACCTGGCGGGTCGCCTAGTTATTCAGATCCTTATGAGTATTTAAACAGACTGCCTGATTACAAAAGAGCTGATATGGGTATTTCTTATGAAATCTCAAATAAAACAATTAATAACAGTAATCAAAACTTCATGAATAAAATCGATAAAATTTCTATTGGTTTTGAGATTTTCAATATGTTTAACATGCAAAACTCCATTACTAATACTTGGGTAAGAGATGTTTACACCAAAAGACAATTTAGCATCCCAAATTATCTAACACCAAGAATATTTAATCTGAATTTAGATATTGATTTTTAAGCAAGTAAATTTTTAATCTCTTTAACGGTGTAATCAATTTCATCTTTGGTATTGTAAATACTAAATGAAAATCTTAATGAAATTTTACAATTATCCTCTTTGTTTTGTATCTCATTTAAAACATGTGATCCGTTGTCACTGCCGCTTTGACAAGCGCTTCCTTTAGAACAAGCAATGCCTTTCATATCTAATTTAAACATAAATAAACCCCCTGTTTTTTTATCAACAGGTAATAAAACATTAACCAAAGTATATGTAGACTTGGATAAATCAGCAGAATTTCCATTAAATTTTATGTTTTCAATTTCATTTGAAATTTTAGAAATAAAATATGACTTAATTTCTGACACATATTGTTTTTCTTTAGATAAATTATTTAATGAAATTTTTAATGCCTCAGACATTCCATATATGTTATGAACAGATTCAGTTCCAGCCCTAAAACCTTTTTCCTGCATACCACCAGTGATAAATGATCCTAATTGGGTATTCTTTTTAACAAATGCAAAACCTACTCCCTTAGGACCATGAAATTTGTGGGCACTAGCTACAAAGAAGTCTAAACCAAGTTCATTAAAATCTAAATCATAATGACCAACAGATTGGACCGTATCACTATGAAATAAGGCATGGTATTTTTTGCATATTTTTGAAATTAGTTTAATGTCAGAAATATTTCCTAATTCATTATTTATATGCATTAAACTAACCAGCGTTTTTACCTTAGAATTTGATAAAATGTTTTCAAGGTCAGTGTAGTCAATATCACCGTTATTAAGCGTTTTTACATAACTAATTTTCAAATTGTCTAAAGTAGATAGATAATCTAGTGTATGGGTTACTGCATGGTGTTCAATTTTAGATGAAACAATATGCTTAATTCCTAAGTTTTTAACACAATTCCTTAAGATCATATTATCACCCTCTGTTCCACCAGAGGTAAAAATAATTTCGGATGAAGAAACGTTTAATAGGCCTGCTATCTCTTTTCTAGAATTCTCAATTATAGCTTTAGATGATCGGCCATAACTGTGTGTAGATGAAGGGTTTCCGTAGTCTTTTTTAATTACCTCAGTAATTGCATTAATTACTTCATCCCTTACTTTTGTAGTAGCAGCATTATCAAGATATACTTTCGACATACAATTTGGTTAGTATTGCTAATTTATAAATTTATACCTCAAATTCCTTTAATGATGATATAATTATATCAATACAATCATCAAGCTCTTTCCTGTTAATAATTAAAGGAGGCGCAAATCTAATAATATTACCATGGGTAGGTTTTGCTAATAAACCTTTTTCAGCCATATTTAAACAGATATTCCATGCAATATCACTACCCTCTTTATCATTAATAACAATAGCATTCAATAACCCTTTACCCCTAACCTTTGTCACAATATTATTATTATCTGCAAAATCTTGAAGCCTAGCTCTAAAAACCTCCCCCATTAATTGGGCATTTTCGGCTAATTTTTCTTCTTTTATAACATTTAATGCAGAAATTGCAACTTGGCAAGCAACGGGGTTACCTCCAAACGTAGAGCCGTGCTCTCCAGGCTTAATCGTTAACATAACTTCATCGGAAGCTAATATCGCCGAAACTGGAAACACTCCTCCAGACAGAGCCTTTCCTAATATTAGAATATCTGGCTTAAAACCATGATGATCACAACAAAGCATTTTACCTGTCCTTCCAATACCCGTTTGAACTTCATCAGCAATAAATAAAACATTTTTGCTTTTACACATATTATAGGCGTTTAGAAGATAATTTTCATCAGGTACAACAACTCCAGCTTCTCCTTGAATTGGCTCAACCATGAAAGCAGCAACATTTGGGTCTTTTAAAGAATTTTTTAATGCTTCTAAATCATTATATGGAATAATTTCATAACCAGGCATAAAAGGTCCAAATCCATTTGTACTAGAGGGATCTGTTGAGGAAGAGATAGCTCCTAAGGTTCTACCCCAGAAATTACCTTCAACAAATACAATTTTTGCAGAATCTTTTGGGATCTTTTTCACTTCATAACCCCATTTTCTAGCCAATTTTACAGCAGTTTCACCTCCTTCTACTCCAGTATTCATAGGCAACACCTTATCATAACCAAAAAATTGGGTTATAAATTTCTCATATTGACCAAGAATATTATTATGAAAAGCTCTAGATGTAAGGGTAAGCTTTTGAGATTGATTTACAAGAGCTGAGATAATCTTTGGATGACAATGTCCTTGATTAACAGCAGAATATGCAGACAAAAAGTCAAAATATTTTTTACCCTCAACATCCCATAAAAAAATACCACTTCCTTTTTCCAAAACAACAGGTAAAGGATGGTAATTATGCGCCCCGTACCTATATTCAAGTTCAATAATATTTTTAGATGTCAACATAATGATTTGTGTTATTTATACTTTATTTTAGCCCAAATTTATGAATTATATTTCGTTTCATATTTAACAAATAAAAAATTGGGCCGCAAAAGAAAAAAAAATATTATTCTAGAAAAAGTTGAACTAAACGATGCTGGCTCATTAGGTAAAGCTATTTCTAAGTCTG
>CACEKJ010000007.1 GCA_902560045.1 uncultured Bacteroidota bacterium
TAATTTATTTGTTATTTCTTCATCTTTCATAATAAGGCAAAGCATTAAGCCAACCCCTCTAATTTCTTTGATTTTTTCATGTACTAATTTTGAACGAATATATTTTTCATTAGAAACCACGTTCTTCATGATTTTTGTATTCAAAATAATTTTGAGTGTAGCAAGAGCAGCAGCTGATATTAGAGGATTGCCACCAAAAGTTGTAATATGTCCAAGGATTGGATTAATATGAAGTACATCCATTTTATCCTTTGAACTCGTAAAAGCTCCTATTGGAACACCACCTCCTAAACCTTTACCATAAACAATTATATCTGGATTGCAATTATAGTTTTCAAATCCGAAAAGCTTTCCAGTTCTTCCTATTCCGGTTTGAATTTCGTCTAATATTAGTAATGCACCGACTTCCTTACATCTTTTTTCCACTAGATGTAAATAGTCATGCTTTGGTACGATAAATCCCGCACTACCTTGAATTGTTTCGAGGATTACACATGAAGTATTATTGTCAATTTTTGAAAGATCATCAAAATTGTTGAATTCAATAAAACTGACTTCTGGAATTAAGGGTTCAAATGGTCTTTTACGTTCTTCTAGCCCCATTAAAGTAAGAGCACCCATGGTACTTCCATGATATGCATTTTTTGCTCCAATAATTTTTCTTCTCCCCGTAAACCTACGTGCTAGCTTTATTGCTCCTTCAAGAGCTTCCGTTCCAGAATTTGTAAAATAGGTTGAGTTTAAATCCTTTGGTAAATGTTTTGCTAATAGTTTAGCCAATTTCAAGGTGGGTTCAGTAATAAATTCCCCGTATACCATAACATGAAGATACTTTTCAGACTGCTTTTTTATAGCATTTATTATTTTATTATTTGAATGTCCCACGCTACACGCAGAGACTCCTGCAACAAAATCTAAATACTTTTTTCCGTTAGTATCATAAATATAGCTTCCAGTAGCTTTTGAAACTTCGATCAATAATGGTTCAGGTGTTGTTTGAGCTTGATATTTTTTAAAATCTGAAGTGATGATATTTTAATTTTGCAGTTGATTGATTTTGATTAATTCGTATTTTAGATCCTCCTTAAATAAGTCTTCTAAGGTTTCAATTCTTTCATCTTCTCTAAAATAAAATCCTTTTAAAAATTTATCATTTTCGTTAAAATCTTCTTCTGGAAAAACCTTTCCGTCTATCTGATTAATTTTTGTAAAGGTTTCAATTTCTTGTTGCTCAATAAGAATATTTATTTTGGCAGATTTTGACTTGTCTATTCCAATTAGCTCATTTTTAGAATTTCTTAAATAATAAACTGATTCTGCATTTTTAATTATATCGATAAATTTTAATTTACCTTCTATAAAATTACCAAATAGCTTTTTCCCAGAAATTTGATTATAACCAAGATCCAAAGTGTCTTTCTCTATTATAAATGCATTATCAAATACATATAAAGAATCAATTATATTATTTTCTGTATCAAATTTAATATGAATTGAATCACCGGTAATTTGACTTTTATTATTCCATAAAATAGGTTTTTTAATTTTTCTTGATTTTTTTAATAAATTATTTTTATTATTTATCAATTGTGCAATTCCAGAAACCTGATCATAGTGAATAGAATCACATTTTCCACTGAGTGTATTCCTTAATATTTTGCCGTTATTAAATGCTCTTATAATTTGTTCTCCTTCTTTTCCAGTGATGATAATAGATTCTCCATGTATATGTGTTGTGTCTTTTTCTTTGAAAGAAGATATTAAAGCTCTTTTTTTAATATGCATTGAATCTAATTTTCTGTAGATTTCTGCGTAATGCCCAGTAGTTAGAGTTTTGTTTATTGTATCTAAAATTTTAATATTATTAGTTGCAGAGGCATAATTTGTAAGCTTATTAAAATAAATACTGTCTCCGTTTATTTTATATTCCTCAAAATCAATCTCTGAATTTTTGATAAAATATCCGTTATCATTTGTTGTATCATAAAAACCTATTTCACAATATATTTTTGAATCATCGGTATATATATCAGTTGGACCATAAAAATATGATTTACCACTTTCTGTATAATAATTTAATAGATCTGAATAGATTTTATATTTAGGGGTCTTTAAATCAACATTTTTTTTAAATCTGTATTTTTTTTCTTCAGCATAAAAAGTTCCAATTACACTGATAATAGTATCCGTTAAGTTTCTAATAAGTTTGCCATTGTTTGTGTAATATCCCTCTTGTTTATTTCTGTCAAATGATAAAGATTCTGTGTATAATTTAGACTCTGGTTCATTTAGAATAACATTTCCTTTGGCTAATATTATTCTGGAATCTCCATTATATTCTATAAAATTAGCCTCAAGGTCTAATGTATCTCCTTGTTTTAAGACGACATCACCATAAGCCTCAATGAAGTTCTTTTCTTCGTAAAAAAAAGCTTGATTGCAGCTCATTAAAACTCCGTCATGAGAAATAAGTACTTGATTTTTACTATCTCTTGTAAGAACTGATGCATCGGGATATTTGATCTTATCTTTTTCAAAGAAACCAGCTCTTTCAATTTTTATTTTTGTTTTTTCTTGAGCTAAATTTATCTGAAAGATAAATAATAGAATTAGAGGGAATATCAGAGAAATTTTTTTCACCAATTTATCTAAATAAGGTTTCTTTTCTATCTGGTCCTACAGAAACAATTACAATAGGAATATTTAATTCTTTTTCTAGAAAATTAATATAATCGTTTAAGCTTTCAGGAAGTTCATCAATACTTTTTAAATTTCTTAAATCTTCAGACCACCCAGTGAATTCTTCATATATTGGCTCTAATGATTCATCAGATAAATCATAAGGTAGGTTATAGATTTTTTTTCCTTTGTATTTATAATTAGTGCAAACTAAAACCTTATCAAAACCGCTTAAAACATCGGTTTTCATCATCATAAGTTTGGTTACCCCATTAATTCTACAAGCATATTTTAGCGCAACTAGGTCAAGCCAACCACATCTTCTCGGTCTTCCAGTTGTTGCACCAAACTCTTTTCAACTTTACTCATTCTTTCTCCATAACTATCAAATAATTCAGTTGGAAATGGACCAGAACCCACTCTTGTAGTATAAGCTTTAAATATTCCAAATACCTCCTTAATTGAATTCGGGGAAATTCCTAAACCGGTGCAAGCTCCAGCAGCTGTTGTATTGGAAGAAGTCACAAATGGATATGTTCCAAAATCAACATCTAATAATGATCCTTGAGCACCCTCTGCTAAAATTGATTTATTTTCGTCTTGAGAATTAAATAGAAAATCTTCAGAATCAATAAATTTTATCTTTCTCAGTTTTTTAATTGCTTCAAAGAATTCATTTTCTAATTCCTCAAGATTATAGTCAAGTTCAACGTTGTAGAAGCTTATTAGTTGCTTATGTTTTTGTGAAAGCTGATCATATTTTGTTTTCCAATTTTCACTTTCAAGATCTCCAACTCTAAATCCATTTCTTCCAGTTTTGTCCATGTAAGTTGGTCCAATTCCTTTAAGTGTTGAGCCTATCTTATTTTTTCCTTTAGCCTTTTCGCTGGCAGCGTCAATTAACCTGTGAGTAGGTAATATTAAATGTGCTTTTCTAGAAATTAGCAGTGATTTACTGATATCTACTTCTTCCGCTTTAATATTTTCAATTTCTTTATTAAGAATTACGGGATCAATTACAACTCCGTTTCCTATTAAATTTATTTTATCATCATGAAAAATACCAGAAGGAATAGTATGTAAAACATACTTTTTATCATTAAAAACAAGAGTATGTCCCGCATTTGGCCCACCTTGAAATCTAGCAATTATATCATATTTTGATGTTAATACATCAACAATTTTACCTTTACCTTCGTCTCCCCACTGAAGACCCAATAATAAATCTACTGCCATTTACTTTTTTTTATTTTTACTACCATAGAAATACAAAGAATGACTACTGATTGTCACGTCAAATACCTCTTCAATTGTGTTTTTTATCAAATCAATTCTTGGATCACAAAATTCAATTACTTCACCAGAAGAATCCAAGATCAAGTGATCATGTTGTCTATTAAAAAAGCATTTTTCATAGGATGCCTGTTGGTCATTTGAAAACTGATGCTTTCTTACAAGTTTACATTCTAATAATAACTCAATTGTATTGTATAAAGTAGCTCTTGAAACTCTATATTTTTTAATCTTCATTTTGACATATAATGACTCAATGTCAAAATGAATTTTTGTCTCATAAACTTCTTTAAGAATCGCATATCTTTCAGGTGTTTTTCTATATCCTTTTTCTTCTAAAAAATCGGTAAAAACATCTTTTACGATATCTTGAACATTTTGTTTTTTGGTAGAACTCATAAAAATTATATTATTTTCTTTTTATTTTATCAATTCCATTAAGAATTTTAAGTTTTTGAATTAGTTTGTTAGCTTCTTTGTTTGATTTAACAGATAAGATTATATTTCCTTTAAAAATACCACTATCAGATTCAAAATTAAGTCTTTTCATATTAATATTCATATTTTCTGAAATGACTTTTGTTATATTATTAACAAGTCCCATTTTGTCAATTCCAAGAACTTCGATATTGACGGTAAATTCTTCTTGAGATGAGTCTATCCATTTGGCTTTAATAATTCTATAATCATAATTTGACTGAAGACTTACCGAATTAGGGCAATTTTTCTTGTGAATTTTGATTCCATCATTAATTGTTACAAATCCAAACACTTTATCACCTGGAATAGGGTTACAACAAGCAGCTAATTTATAATCAAGTTTTTCCTCGTCATTTCCAAAAACCAATGAGTCATATTTTGATGTTATTTCTTGTTGATTGTTTTCGTCAATCCTAACTTCTTTTTTTCTAGAAATTTTCTTTTTGAAATAATTTAGAATCTTATTACCTCTGTTAGAAATGAATTTTTTTAATTTCTCGTTATCGATAGTGTTTATTCCAACTCTGTAAAACAAATCTTGACTAGTTGAGAGTTTAAAATATTTTTGAAGCTCTAATATGATACTATCATTAAAATTAATTTTTAAGTGTTTTAATTTTCTTTTTAAAATTTCTTTTCCTTCATCTGCTAATAATTTCTTCTCCTCATTTAAAGTAGCTTTAATTTTACTTTTTGCTCTTGCGGTTGTAGCATAATCAAGCCAGTTGGAATTAGGCTTAATTTTTTCAGAAGTTAATATCTCAACCCTGTCCCCACTAGATAATTTTCTGTTTAGAGGAACTAACTTTCCGTTGACCTTTGCTCCACGTGTTTTTAATCCTACTTCTGTGTGGATAGCAAATGCAAAATCTAGTGGGGTTGCACCTTTGGGCAAAGATTTTAGATCACCTGACGGAGTAAATACAAATATTTCTTTGGAATATAAATTTAATTTAAACTGTTCCACAAAGTCTACAGCATTTGTTTCCGGATTTTCAAGTGCTTCTTGAAGTTTATTAATCCAAGTATCCAGATTATCATTAGAGTCTTTCTGTTTGTATTTGTAATGTGCAGCATATCCTTTTTCAGCTATTTCATCCATTCTTTCACTTCTAATTTGTACTTCTACCCATCTGCTTTTTGGTCCAACAACAGTAATGTGTAAGGCTTCATAACCGGTTGATTTTGGGGCAGATATCCAATCTCTTAGTCTGGTAGGGTTTGGGGTAAAATTATCAGTAACGATAGAATATATTTTCCATGCAATAAATTTTTCGTTTTCAGGTTTTGATTTGTAAACAATTCTAACCGCAAATTTATCGTAAACTTCCTCAAACGAAATCCCTTGGCGAGTCATTTTATTCTTGATAGAAAAAATTGATTTTGTTCTTCCTTTAATTGAATATTTTAATTTTTCTTTGGTTAATGTAGAATTAATTATTGAGTTAAATTTATCAATGTATTCATCTTGATCTTTTTTGCTTTCTATTAATTTTTTAGAAATTTCATCATAAGTTTCAGGATCTGTATATTTTAGTCCTAGGTCCTCTAATTCATTTTTAATATTATATAATCCTATTCGGTGTGCCAAAGGAGCATATATATAGAGAGTTTCCGATGCTTTTTGAATTTGCTTCTCATAAGGCATACTTGATAAAGTTTGCATATTATGAAGCCTATCAGCGATTTTTATAATAATAACTCTAACATCATCATTTAATGTTAAGAGCATTTTTCTATAATTTTCAGCTTGAATGGATACATCAGAGTATCCTTTAGTATTTAGTTTTCCGATTTTTGTTAGTCCGTCAACAATTTTAGAAATATTTTTTCCAAATTCCTTTTCAATTTTCTCAAGCGAATGATCACTGTTGTCTTCTACAACATCATGTATAAGAGCTGATGCGATTGAAATGGCATCAAGTCCAATTTCAGAGGCAACTATTTTAGCAACAGAAATGGGATGAAAGATATATGCCTCACCAGATTTTCTTCTTTGATGTTGATGCGCGTCAACAGCATAGTCAAAAGCTTTTCGAATTAATTTTTTATCTTCTTTATTTAAAGATTGATAACTAATTCTTAATAAATCTTTGTATTCTTTGGCTAAAGCCTTTTTTTCTATTTCAATATCTTGAACAGGCATATCTTAAATTTAGCATAAAGATGACTAATAGCCAATTTCTTTATGTAATTTTTAAGAATCCTTAGCGATTGAATTTAAATTGTCTATTCACTTCAAATAAACATATTGCACTGGATACCGATACGTTTAGAGAGTCAGCCATTCCCAGCATTGGGATTTTAATTAACTCGTCAGAGTTTTTACTCCAAAACTCTGAAATTCCATTATTTTCTGATCCAGAAATTATTGCAGTTGAGCAGTTATATGAAATAGAGTTGTATTTTTTTGAAGCATTCAAAGAAGTTCCGTAAATCTTAAATCCATTATTTTTTAGAAAATTTAATGCGGATTCATTTTCCATACTAACGATCTTATTAGAAAAAAAAGTCCCTACACTGGATCGAATCACATTTGGATTATAGATGTCACATTTTTCATTTGTGAGTATCACCAAATCAACATTAGACGCATCACATGATCTAAGTATAGCACCAATATTTCCAGGTTTTTCTATACCATCTAAAATTAGAACTAAGTTTATTTTTTTTTGATTAATTTCTATTATTGAATTTTTTTTTATTTGGGTAATTCCTACAATTCCCTCCGTTGAATTTCTAAAACTAATTTTTGAATAAACATCATTATTAACTGCAATAATTTTAGTATTTGGATTAAAATCTATCTGATTAATATCAACAATATTTTCATTGTAAAATATTTTCTCAATTTCATATCCATTATTAATTGCCATTTCCAATTCTCTCTGACCCTCAATAACAAAAAATCCAGACTCCCTTCTAATTTTCGATTTATTACTAAGCTTAATTAGATCTTTAATTTCTTTATTGTCAAGACTGGTTATTTTTTTATTCATCTACAGAAATTTATAGTTTAAAATTAATGAAATACTTTCATTATAATTTTTTATTCCAGAATCAATATTATTTTGTTTTAAGTATAAATCATATGTTTTCTTTGAAATGCTTTCAATATTACCATCATATTTTTTCCAGAATTTATTAATGTCAATATAATCTTGGATTATTCCTTCATTTACTTGGCCAATTAATTTTTTATACTGATCCATATCAATTTTTGATACTTCACTTAAGCAAAGTCTAAGAGCATAAGATAATCCACAATATTTATGATATTCATTATCACTATTTACTAACATTACAAAAGAGATAAAGTTTGCGTCTTTTTCACTTGCAATTCCCAATTGGTGTGCAATTTCATGGTTTATCACAAAAACTTGACTGGAGGCAGGAATATTATAGTTTATATTGGCTTCGTTGGTGAATGGATTAATATATCCACTAAATCCCATGTAGGTTAAGGGTAAACTAAAAAGTGACTTTTTCACTGATGGGTATTTATATTTATAACTTATAATTGAATCTTCAAATAGGGTTTCCAAATTTTGTATGTTTTTTGTAGATATTTTTACATTTTCTGAAAAACTGTAGTTATTAACAGGTTTCAATGTCCGGTTTAAAAAAAGTTCAATGTGTTTTTTGTTTATTTTATCAATCAATCTTTTTGTAAAATCTACAAGTTCTTTTTTTTCAAATTCGCCTTCAATTGCAAGATGGTTTTTAACTGTGATTCTCTTATAATTAAATCCCCATAAAACATAAAATAGTAATGTTAAAATGAAGATCAAAGAGCCAACATTTAATAGCTTTAATCTTATTGTTTTTGGTTTTATTAATGAAAAATAAAAAATAAGTAAAAAACATAATAAATAAAACAGGTCACCAATGGGAATATTAATCCAATATGTTAATAGTCTAAGTTTTTCAGAAACATATAAATAGAAGCCGTTTGAATAATATTTATCTATTAATATATTCTCGTTTTTCAAATAATTAATTGCTGTAAGCAGGAGCGGTAAACTTAGAATTAAAAAAAATTTTAATTTTTTCATAATTAAGATATTGAAACGAAAATATAAATTTATTATTCGTTAATTTTATAAAAAATTACATTAATTATGAGTGTTGAAGTGTCAAATGTTGAGCCTAAAGAAATATGGAAAAATTTTGTTTTACTGAATGAAGTCCCCAGGCCGTCAAAAAAAGAGGAGAAAGTCATTGATTTTTTAAAATTATTTGCAAGTAAAAATAATTTAGAATTTCGACAAGATGAAATAGGTAACCTAGTTATTATTAAGGAATCTACTGAAGGAATGTCAAATCGGGAAACTGTGGTTCTACAATCACACGTTGATATGGTACATGAAAAGAATAATGATGTAGATTTTGATTTTTTAAATTCTGGGATTAAAATGTATGTTGACGGAGATTGGATTAAGGCTGATGGAACAACTCTTGGAGCTGATAATGGACTAGGTGTTGCTGCAATAATGGCTGTTTTAGAGAGTAAAGATATTTCCCACCCAAAAATTGAAGCATTATTCACAATTGATGAAGAAACTGGTATGACGGGTGCTTTAAATCTTTCAAATTCAATATTAACCGGAAATATTTTACTTAATCTTGATACTGAGGAAGACGATGAAATATGTATAGGTTGTGCAGGTGGAGTTGATATTACTATGCATCGAGAGTATAAATTGGTTGATCCATGTGAAGATGAGGTTTTTGTAAGATTACTTTTAAATGGATTGACTGGAGGTCATTCGGGAGCAGAAATACATAAAGGATTGGGAAATTCAAACAAAATTTTATTTGAAATAATTGCTGGTATTAATACTATATTTCAAATAAAAATAGTTGATATTAATGGGGGAGGACTCAGAAATGCAATTCCAAGAGAAAGTAGCTTAACACTCAGTTTTTCAAAATCACATTTGGATGAGTTTAATGATTATATTAAAAAAAGTTCAATAAAATATTCTAGTAAGTTTGTAAAAACAGATCCAAATTTTAATCTTGAATCCGAAAATTTAGACATTATAGTTCCATCTTTATCTTACTTAGATACTGTTGATTTAATTAATTCGGTAAATCAATGTCCAAATGGAGTTTTTGAAATGAGTAAAAGTATAGACAACTTAGTTGAAACATCAAATAATTTGGCAAATATTAAATTAAATGAAGGTAAGCTTAAAATTCAATGCCTAACCAGATCATCCTCAGAAGATTCTAAAGAAAAATTATCGAAAATAATTTCTAACATATTTGAAAATATAAATTGTCAATGTATTTTTTCAGGCGGTTATCCAGGATGGGAGCCAAACATTAATTCACTAACTCTTAAAGAGGCAAAAAGATCATATTTAAATTTATTTTCGTCTGATCCAAAAGTGAATGTAATTCATGCAGGATTAGAATGTGGAATAATTGGTTCTCATTATCCTAAAATGGACATGATTAGTTTTGGTCCAACAATTTTAGGAGCCCATTCTCCAGATGAAAAAGCCTCTATATCTTCAACGAAAAAGTTTTGGAACTTTTTCAAGGAAGTATTGGCTAATATTCCTGAAAGAAATTAATCTAAAATTTCTAATAACTCTATCTCGAATATCAAAGTAGCATTTGGTGGGATTACACCACCTGCTCCTCTTGCTCCGTATCCAAGATTACTTGGAATTACAAATGTTCCTTTTTCTCCTACTCTAAGGATTTTTAACGCTTCATCCCAGCCTTTGATTACTCTGCCTTGACCAACTGAAAATTCAAAAGGTTTGTTTCTTTTGTAAGAGGAATCAAATTCATTTCCATTTATCAATCTTCCAGAGTAGTGTACACTTACTCTATCACCATCAATTGGAGTAACTCCATTTGTTGATTCATTGATATTATACTTTAATCCGGAATTAGTAGATGTAAAACCTTCAGAAATTCTATTAATTTCATCTTGAATTTTTTGTTGTTGAATCATTAATAATTTCGGCTCCATTTCATTCCATGTTTTTACTGCATCAAACTTTTTTGCCTTAGACCCTATTCTTATAATTTTTAATTTTTTAATTATTACATCTTCTTCTGGTCTGTTTGCAATAGCGGTTTTAACATTTGATATTTCATCTTGAATTTCGATTCCCTCAACAACGTGACCAAATACTGAATGCTTGAAATCCAGATGTGGAGTCGGCACTTCAGTTATAAAAAATTGACTTCCATTTGTACCTGGACCTGAATTAGCCATCGATAAAACTCCAGCTTTGTCGTGTAGTAGACTTTGGTCAAATTCATCTAAAAATTTGTATCCTGGACCACCAGAACCGTTCCCAACTGGATCTCCACCTTGAATCATAAAGTTATTTATAACTCTGTGGAAAATAAGACCGTCATAAAATTTTATTCCTTTATATTCTTCTCTGACCTTCGGGTGGTTTCCTTCTGCTAATGCTACAAAATTTGCAACTGTTACTGGGGTTTTTTCATATGTTAATTTAACCAGAATAACACCCATTGTTGTGTTAAATTCCGCATATAATCCGTCTTCAAGATCATTGTGTGGATTATTACAAGCAAACATAACTGTGCAAGCCATAAAAAATAATATAAATTTTGTTTTCATAATGTTAAGAGTTAAGAAGTTCTTTATAATTTTCGATTGATTTTAAAAAGTAATTAATAGTCTCATTTAATCCAAGTTTACTTACTGCTCCAGCAGCGTTTTTATGACCTCCACCGCCAAATACATTTTTAGAGAATTCATTTACATCAAAATCTCCTCTCGATCTTAATGAAATTCTTATTACGTCGTCTTTAATGTTCTCCATAAAAATAATTGCAAATTTTATATCTTTTATTGATAAACCATAGTTTACAATTCCTTCAGTGTCACCTTTTTCATAATTAAATTTATCAAGATCTTTTTGAGAAAGTGATATAAAACATGAGTTATATCCGTCAATAATATTAATGTTTCCTAAGGCATGACTTAATAATTTTAATCGTTCCGGCTTGTTATTATCATAAATCTTGTTATGTATTTCAAAGTGAGATATACCCGTTTTTAACAAACAAGAAACAACTTCGTGCGTCAGATGAGTTGTTGAAGGAAATTTAAATGACCCTGTATCAGTCATTATCCCTGTGTAGAGTGACTCAGATATATTTTTATCAATCATATTTTTATCACCAAGATTATCAATAAAATGATAAATCATTTCACAAGTTGAACTCATTTCTGGGTCGGAATACATAAACTTAGCATAATCAGAAGGGTTTTCATGGTGATCAATCATAATTTTAATTGCTTCTGATTTCTCAACTACTTCTTTCATCTGAGAAATTCTCACTAAATTATTAAAATCGAGAGTGAAAATTATATCTGCATTTAGAATCAGGTTGTTAATTTCAGAAACGTCATTATATATGATAATTTTTTTTTCAAAGTCTAACCATTCTAAAAACTGTGGATATTTGTTAGGACTTATTATAGAGGCGTTATGACCAAGTTTATCTAGATAAAACTTTAAACCGGTGCAAGATCCAATAGCGTCGCCATCAGGATTTTTATGAGGTATTATAACAATATCTTTTTTAGAAGATAGTAATTGCTTAATTCTATTATATTGATCAATATTCATCATCTGCGAAGATAATCATTAATCCTCAATGGCAAATAAATTAATAAAAAGTGTTATTTTTGCACCCTAAAATATAAGAACATGAGTAATATCACATTTACAATGCTTAAACCTGATTCCATTAGAAATAAAAATACAGGGGCAATTATTGATAAAATCATTAAAGCTGGTTTTGTAATTAAAGCAATGAAGTTTACAAGGATGTCAAATGATCAGGCAAGTAATTTTTATGCAATTCACAAAGAAAGGCCTTTCTTTAACGATTTAATCGAATATATGACTAGTGGTCCAATTGTAGCTGCAATTTTAGAAAAGGACAATGCTGTAAATGATTTTAGGACTCTTATTGGATCTACTAATCCCGAAGAAGCAGCCGAAGGTACTATCAGAAAACTATTTGCCAAATCAATCAGTGAAAATGCTATCCATGGAAGTGATAGTAATGAAAATGCAAAAATTGAATGTGATTTCCATTTTTCAGAAAATGAAATATTTTAGATTAACACAATTCGGTTAATTATTTCTTTTTCAAATTTTTGATTTATTAGATTCTTAAGTTTTTCCTTTCCGTAGCTTAATTCTTGTTTCAACGCTGGTGAACTTAGTTTTATGTAAAGAGTCTTATTTTTAAGGTTTATATCTTTAGTGTAGTTTGCGATACCGTTTTCCATAACTTCAAACCAAACTTTTTTAACTTCTAAGTCTAAAAGTCCATTTTCTAATTTATTCTCCTTTAAAAAAATATTTATGAGATTTTTAATATCCGTGTTATCCATCTAAATAGTTTTTTGGAGTAAACCTTTTGTATTTATAAATATAACCTTCGTTATTTTCAATAAATAAATTTAAGGAATCCAATTTTATAATTTCTTCTTTAAAATTATCGCCTTTTCCATATTCAATAATTTTTCTTCCATTAGAAATTAAAAGTTTAAAATCGATTTGATGCATTGTAATATTAAAATTTCCATCCATTTTAGGTTTAACTTTTTTTCTAAAACCACTATTTTTTTCATTGAATTCAAAATAATCTACTGTATTGCTAAATGGATAATTTTTTAATTCATTTCCCTCTAATGAGACTGAGCTAATCTCCCAATATCCAGCTAGAAGATCTATGTTGTTTGTTTTATTGCATGATTGATTTAAAACCAGAATCGCTGTCAAAAAAAATAATTTTTTCATATTTCAAATATTTTATACGATTTATTAACTTTTTTTATGATTTCTTCTGACCTTTTCTTATTGGTGTCGGAAATAAAAATCTGATTAAAATTATCTTCATTTACAAGATCTATAATTTTTTCAACTCTGTTATCATCTAATTTGTCAAAAATATCATCCAATAATAATATCGGATTTGTATTTAACCTTGATAAATAATCAAACTGTGCCAGCTTTAAGGCAATTAGAAAGGTTTTTTGTTGACCTTGACTACCAAATTTTTTAATAGAAAATTCATTTATGGTAAATAAAATATCATCTTTATGAATTCCATTAGTAGTGTATTGGTATCTAATATCTTTTTCAAGATTATTTTTTAATAAATCATATAGATTTGACTGATTTTTAATATCTGATTTATATTCTATTTCAACAGATTCTTTTTCGTTACTCAATTGCTTGTAACGTTTTTTAAAAATTGGCACAAAATCTTTTAAAAATTCACTCCTTTTGTTAAAAATTATTGACGCGCTGGAAGAAAGACTATTATCATATATATCTATTGTTTTTTTTAATTTTTCTGTTTGATTGAAAAACATTTTTAATAATGCATTTCTTTGCTTCAATGTTTTGTTATAATCAATTAGCTTACTTAAATATTCTTTATCAATTTGAGAAATTAATCCGTCTATAAATTTTCTTCTGGTTTCACTTCCTTCAATTATCAAATTCCTATCATCGGGAGATATAATTACAAGGGGAATAAAACCAATATGATCACTAAATTTTTTATATATTTTATTATTTCTTTTAACCCGTTTCTTTTCACCTCTTTTCATTGAAATAAGAATATTTTCGTCCTTTTCATCATAATCATAAATACCAGAAATGAAGAAGAAATCCTCATTGTGTTTTATATTTTGAGAAGGTATTGGATTAAAATAACTTTTTGTGTAAGAAAGGTGATAAATAGAATCTAATAGATTTGTCTTCCCAACCCCGTTTAAACCAACAAAACATACAATTTTTGTATCAAAATTAAATTTGATGCTATCAAAATTTTTATAATTGGTTAAGGATAATTCTTTTAGAAACATAGAGGAGTGAAAATACAAAGACTTTATAAGTATCTTATAAAACCAAAAATAACAAATAAATTATCCAATTTTTAATAATAAAAATTTTATTTTTACGCCCTAAATTAATTTTATGGCAACGTATAAAAAAAGGGGTTTTAAAAATAAGGCTTCATCAAATAGGGCAGAGGCTTTGGAGAAGAATTCGGCAACTGCTAATGTATTTAATACACTAGACGAGGGTTCCTCTAAAACTCAACAATGGGTTGAAAAGAACCAAAATATAATACTATCCTTGGTTGCTGTAATTGCGCTTTCTGTTATTGGTATATACCTGTATTCGAATTTTGTTATCAAGCCAAAAGAACAAAAAGCATTTAATGAAATGTATTATTCTCAAAAAAAGTTTGACGAAGCTATTTTGATTAATAATGACTCTTTATATAATTTAGTGTTAAACGGAGACGGGACCAATTTGGGAATGCTAGATATGATTAATGAGTATGGTGGTACCAATGCTGCAAATTTAGCTGCTTATTATTCTGGAATGATTTATCTTAAGATGAACGACTATCAAAATTCAATCAAATATTTATCAGAATTTAACTCTGATGATATGATTTTAGGTTCATTAGCCACTGGATCAATTGGGGATGCATTTGCTGAATTAAACCAATTTGAAGATGCATATGAATATTATGTTAAAGCTTCAAAAAACAATAATAGTTATACTTCTCCAATATATCTTTTCAAGGCAGGTTTAATTGCTATGAAATTAGAAAAATTTAAAAAAGCTGAGGGTTATTTTTCATCAATCAAGTCTGATTATTCTAAAAGTGCTGAGGCCAAAAATATTGATGCCTATATCTCAAAAGCTAGAGCCTCTTATCAGTAAATGAAATCTGGAAAAAATATATCATTAAAATTTGATTCCAAGAATCATCCAGATATAAAAAAATATAATATTGGTATCGTTGTTTCTGAATGGAATAAGGATATCACCAAAAATTTATTGTCAGGTGCAATTGACACGCTTACACAACATGGTGTTCAAAAGGAAAATATTTTTATTCAATGGGTACCCGGAAGTTTTGAATTAATTTTTGGATCCAAGGTTTTGTCTGAAAAAGAATTTGATGTTATTATCGCTATTGGTTGTGTAATTAAAGGTGAAACCGATCATTATGATTATATATGTAGTTCTGTTTCACAGGGAATAATGCAATTAAATTTGACTAGTTCTATGCCTATAATTTTTTGCATATTGACGGATCATAATAAACAACAGTCAATTGATAGATCTGGAGGAAAGTACGGTAATAAAGGAGTTGAATGTGCTTTTGCAGCTCTTCAAATGTTATCTATTAAATAAGATATTTGTTATATTTATTTAAACGCAAAATTTTAAATGGGATTATTTAAATTAAGAAAAAATAAACGCTATAGTTATTCTGGGAGGTTTAACGAAGAAAAATTGATCGATGGTTCTACTCATCAAAAGCATCGTAAAATTAAATCGAAATTTGATGAATATCGATCTACAATAGGGGATAATAACAGCTTTAGAGATAAATTTAGATTAGCAATCAACGATTATAAAAAAGGTTCTGACTTCTCTGTAAGGAAAAGACTTATTTTAATTTTCACAATATTAACTTCCTTGTTTTTATTATTTTTTTTCATTTAATAATCTCAAAATTTAATGAAAGATATAATTAATATATTGCCTAAGAATGTTGCAAATCAAATTGCTGCAGGTGAAGTAGTCCAAAGACCCGCATCAGTTGTAAAAGAGCTCCTTGAAAATTCTATTGATGCAGGAGCCTCTGAAATCACGATTCAAATTAAAGATGCCGGAAAAACACTTATTCAAATTATTGATAATGGTAAAGGCATGTCTAAGAAAGATGCATTATTATGTTTTGAAAGACATACTACATCTAAGATATCAAAAGCAACTGATTTATTTAATATCAGTACCAAGGGATTTAGAGGCGAGGCACTTGCCAGTATAGCTGCAGTTTCACATGTAAGTTTGATAACAAAACAGCCAGGTATTGAATTAGGTTCTAATATCGATATTCAGGGTAGTGAAATTAAATCTAGTAGATCCGTTGTTAGTGAGGCAGGAACCACAATTTCTATTAAGAATTTATTTTTTAATATTCCCGCAAGAAGAAATTTCTTAAAATCTGATAACGTAGAATTTAGGCATATTGCAAATGAATTTTTTAGAGTTTCATTATCACATCCTGAGATTAAATTTATTTTTATTAATAATGGTTCTGAAATTTATAATTTGACAAATTCCTCTTTTAAAAAGAGGATAATAAACCTTTTTGGCTCAAAAACACAAGAAAAACTAGTTCCTGTTTCTGAGGAAACAGAAATTCTAAAAATTAATGGCTTTATTTTTAAACCAGAATATGCTAAAAAAACTAGAGGTGAACAATATTTTTTTGTAAATAACAGGTACATAAAGAGCCCTTATCTAAACCACGCTATTAATTCTGCATTTGAAGGTTTGATTGATTTAAAGCATAATCCCTCATATTTTTTAAATCTTGAGGTTGATTCTTCAACAATTGATATCAATATTCATCCAACTAAGACTGAAATTAAGTTTGAAGATGAACATTCAATATATGCTATTTTAAGAGCAGCAGTAAAACACAGTATTGGTCAATACAGTATCTCACCTGTTTTGGATTTTGAAAGAGACAAATCTCTTGACATTCCTTATAATTATAAAAAGGATAAAACAAATTCTTCTGTTGGAATTGATATTAATTTAAATTACAACCCCTTTGATCATTCCTCTAAAAGAAAGGATTATGTTAACCTTGATTCTTTTGATAAAAAAATAGAATCCCTGGAATTTTCATCTGAGAGTAATAATTTTAGTGAAATTGACTTTAAAGAATTAAAAAGTAATATTTCTATTGAATCAACAATTCAGATTGACAAGAAATATATAGTAAATAAAAATAAATCATCTTTAATAATTGTTAATCAACAAAGAGCGCATCAAAGGATTATTTACGAAAAATTTTTGCAATCAATAACTCTTAATAATTACGGTTCTCAAAAATTATTGCACCCAGTTGAATTTGATTTTAGTCCAGAAGAAATTTCGGTTCTAAATTCAAATAAAACAATACTGAATCAGTTTGGATTAATTTTTAAATCAAAAAATAACCAATTAACTATCTCTTCAATGCCTGCATATGTTGAAATTGAGAATTTAAAAAACTCAATTGAGGATTTAATCTTTAATCTTCAAAACGAAATACCTAAAAATAGTTTCAGTGAATCTGATTTGATTTCAAAAGTTATGGCAAAAAGCTTATCAATTAAAAACGGAACGATTTTAGATTTGAAAGAACAACAATACCTAATGAATGCATTATTTGCCTGTAAAGAATCTATGATTTGCCCTTTTAACAAAAAAACTTATGTTAAGCTTGAATATAGCCAAATTGATAATATGTTTAAATAATGTATAGAGTATCTCCAATTGTTAAACAGCTATTAATTATCAACATTATTTTTTTTGTTGGCTCTACTTTATCTTTTAATTCAGATTTTATTTATTCTTTATTTGGTTTATACTTCCCTGAAAACCCGCAATTTAAATTTTGGCAGATAATCACTCATATGTTCATGCATGGAAATATTCAGCACATTTTATTTAATATGTTTGCATTGTGGATGTTTGGTTCGTCGGTTGAATCAATATTTGGTACAAAGAAATTTTTATTTTTTTATATTACATGTGGGTTGGGAGCCGCATTTATACAAATTCTTTTTCTTTATTATGTTTTTTATTCAAATTTAGATTTATTAGTTAGTTCTGGATATGATCAGAGTAGTATATTAAATATTTTAGCTGAAGGAAAATATAATACCAGTTGGGAAGGTGTTTTGGGACCAAAAGGACTTTTAGACTTTAATTCATCTTTTTTTTCAAGTATGGTTGGAGCATCCGGTGCGATTATGGGGGTGTTGGTAGCATTCGGTATGTTTTTCCCTGACAGCAAATTAATGCTAATATTTTTACCGGTTCCTATTAAAGCTAAATATTTTATTCCTGGCATTATTCTACTTGATCTTTTTTCAGCAATCACTGGCCAAGCAATATTTAGTCCAAGTAATACTGCTTATGTTGCTCATATTGGTGGTGCATTGACAGGATTTTTGATTATGTATTACTGGAAGAAAAATCAATTCACTAAAAACAGATGGTACTAATGGATATATTAGGTAAACTAGGTATAGACCTAAAAAAAATAGATTTTTTTCAGAAAGTCATTGGAATCAATATACTTGTTTTTCTTTTTTTTAGATTTTCATATATTTTTAATTATCAAAGTTCTTTTTTAAAACTCTTCTCATTAGAAAATAATTTTTTTGAAAAACCTTGGTCAATAATTACTTATTCTTTTATTCATCAGGGAATATTTGACTTAATATTTATGGCTATTTTGTTGATATTCACAACAAATGCTATAAAAAATCTACTTGGTGAAGAACTTCCCAAAAAACTTTTTGCTGTTGGTATTTTAATGGGTGGAATATTTTTTCTTTTTTTTAACGATTCAAATGGTTCTTTGATAGGCGCATCTGCAGGAATTTCTTCTTTACTTTTATTCTTACTCCTAATGTCTCCAGATTTATCTGTAAAGCTTTTTAGATTTAGTATAAAATATAAGTACTTAATGGGACTCATTTTATTCATGGACTTTTTAAAGTTAATATCGCCAGGGGAATACGGAGTATACTCTCATATTGGGGGATATTTGGCTGGAATGTTTTATTATTTTTCTCTTTATGGTTTTCCAAAACTTAAAGCAAAACCAACTACACGAAAAAGATATAAACATACTTATTCTAAACAAAGTAAGGTTGATAAGATCCTTGATAAAATCAGTAAAAGTGGATATGATAGTTTAAATAGCGAGGAAAAAGAATTCCTTTTTAAACAAGGAGGTAAGAAATGAAAAATCTTTCGCTAATTGAAAAATTTTTATTTATAATAAATTCAGTCTTAGCTGTTCTTTTCTTGATTTCACTTTTACTTCCTCTTATTAATCCCGCTGTATTTCCATATTTATCAATATTAAGTTTGTTTTCCCCAATATTAATTGTGATAAATTTTTTATTTGTTTTTTTCTGGCTAGCGAAACTAAAAAAACAATTTTTGTTGTCTACTATTATTTTATGTTTAGGTTATAATTCTGTTTTAAGCTTTATTAATTTTTCAAATAACTCTTTGTTTGTAGGTGGAGATAATTTGAGCGTACTTAGTTATAATGTAAGACTTTTTAATAAATACAACTGGATAAAGAGTGACGATATCGGTAATAAAATTAATAGTTTTTTAATTTCTGAAGACCCTGATATTATATGCTTGCAAGAGTTTCAAGACAATATAATTAATCTTTCCAATTATCCTTATAAATTTAAATTTTCAAAAGGAAGTAATTCTGGATATGGACAAGCAATTTTTTCTAAATTTCCAATTATTAATAGGCAAAGAATAGATTTAGCTAGCTCTTCAAACAATGCTATTTTTGTTGATTTAAAGATAAATAATGATACGATCAGACTTTATAATATACATTTACAATCGTTTTCTATTGAAAAAAAGATAGATCTATCTGCTGTAAACGTTGAAGAAAACAAAAAATTAGTCTCGAGAATTTCTAAGACTTTTATCAATCAATCAAAGCAGGTAAAATTACTATCACAAAGCCTAGGAAATAGCCCTTATAAAATCGTTTTAGCAGGAGATTTTAATAATACAGCCTTTTCGTATTCATATCGAAAGTTAATTGAAGGTTTAAAGGATAGTTTTATAGAAAAGGGTAATGGCTTAGGGATAACATTTAATTATAATTTTATCCCTTTAAGAATAGATTTTATATTAGTTGATGACTATTTTAAGGTAAATAAATTTAAAACCTACAAGATTAATTTTTCTGACCACGAACCAATATATACAGAATTTAACTTCTAAAATTTTATAAAATCTTCGAAATCAAGTCCTTTATTAAAAATTAAATCTATCGAACTTAAATTTTCAATAAAACCATTTTTTTCTTGAAATACTTGAGTGTAATTTTTAAAATCAACTTTTTCGTTAAAATTCTTATTTGTTAATAAACTCCTGTAATCTGTTAAATCAATGTATTTCTCTAAATATTCATTTGTAAAATTACAGTTTAATTCTTTTTCTAAAATCTCAAAGATTAATCTAATTGAACTAAAATTTAAATCGACTAAAAATTTTTCTTTTTTATTATAAAAATTTATAAAATAGTCCTCAAAAAAATCATAGAAGGGAGAATTTTTATAAGCACTTTCAATCGATTTTAAATGTATTTTTTGCCAATTTGAATCATAGCATATTTTGATGTCCTTATATTTTTCTTTTTTAGTACTTGAAAATTTTACTGGTACTGATAAGTTGAGTTTTCCATTTGCAGCGTGTATTGAAGTTCTGTTTCTTAGTGTTTGCTTTACATAATGATCATTAACTTCAAATAAAATATTAGTTGAATTAATGATCGTTTTAAATGAAAAAATGTTGGGGAAATATGTTGGATGAATTATTATTTTCATTTTCTTGATCTATCTAGGTAAAGACTAAAAAAATACCAACCTAACATAACAACAATAAAATGTATTAAATAAGAATTTGGTTTGCCTTTTCCATGAACAGTCGTAAACATTCTATTCCATCTAATTTTATTAAAACCTTTTGCATTATAATCAATACTCAACCACTTAAAAACAGGTTTTCCTACTACATGATCAAATGGAACAAAACCCCAGGTTCTTGAATCCTGAGAATTACTTCTATTATCACCCATTAACCAATAGTAATCTTGTTTGAATTTGTATTCGTTGGTTTGAACACCATTTATATAAATTTCACTACCCTTAATTTCAAGTTTGTTATTCTCATATACCTCAATTAATCTTTTATATATAGGTAGATTAGCTTTGGTTATTTTGATTGATTTGTTTTTTTGAGGAATATAAATAGGACCAAAAAAGTCATTGTTCCAATCAAAAGATGGATTTTGAGGGAAAACGGATGAGTCTCGATAACCTTTTGGAAAAGTATCTTTCTTTATCCAACTCACGTTTGTATGGTTTTTTAGTTTTTCCAAAGATTTCTCGCTTATCCCCATGAACTTATAAGTATAATCACTGTTTATTGGCCCAAATCTGTCAGTGATGTCATAATTATTAATCATTACCCTTTTATTAAACTTATTTTTTTTTGGTTGGACTAAATATGAAAACTGCAATTTAGTTCTTTCGGGTAGTTGATTTTTCTTTCCGTTAATGTAAACATATCCATTAATCACTTCTAAAGTATCACCTGCAATACCAACAGCTCTTTTAACATAATTTGTTTTTTTATCTATTGGTTTATAATATTTCTTATCGGTGTAGAACATATTTACCATAGTATCAACTGGCCAGTTAAAGCAAACAATTTCATTTCTTTTGATTTTCTGCAATCCCGGTAGTCTTAAGTAGGGTAGCTCTGCAATAAATGGCAGCTGTTCTTTATTCAGGTATGATTTTCTTTTTATGAAAGGAATAGTATCATGTACCATTGGGGCAGCAACTGTAGTCATTGGAACTCTTGCTCCATAATGGAATTTACTAACAAATAAAAAATCTCCTACTAAAAGTGATTTTTCAAGAGACGATGTTGGAATGGTGTATGGCTGCATAAAATATGTATGTACAAAAGTTGCAGCTATTACTGCAAAAATTATTGAGCTAGTCCATTCGCCGTTAGAGCTTTTAGGATTTGTGTCTCTATTTTGCACATACTCAACATTTGTAAAATAATTTAAATAATAGTTGTAAAAACCCAATGAAATAATTGATAAGGAAGTATCCACATATGAATTTTTCTGAAAACTTCTAGAAATTTCAACCCAAATAACAGGGATAATAATTACATTAATGACAGGTATAAAAATTAAAAGAAACCACCAAATGGGTCTGTTTATAATTTTTAGAAGAAAATAAATATTTACAATTGGAATTAGGGCGTACCACCATTTAAATCCAGCTTTTGAATATAATTTCCAAGTTCCAATTCCATGAATTAAATTTATTATCAATAACGTTAAAAATATTTCTATCATAATTTAAGTTTTAATGAAATTCCAAAATTAGATTCATTATTAATTTTATTAAAATCAATATTTGGCTTAATTGAAAGGTTCTCATCTAAATTATATTGCAATAAATGGGCGTCAACATTTGCATCAATTATATTTAATATATATAAACCGACAGTGACCAATATAGATAATTCTTTATTGCTCTTTAATGTGTTTTGCGCTCTAATTAACCCATCATTTGAAATTGCTGGATTAGATCCATTTCCAAAAAACTCGTCGTCTGTAAAACCTGCTAATCTTCTTTTATATGCACTTCGATACCTGTTGTAATCGGTGTCATTTTTTTTATAAAAATAAATACCTGCTCCCAATGCACCGTAAACAATAGGGATTTTCCAATATTTTTTATTGTATGCCTGACCAAGTCCGGGTAAAACCGCTGAATAAAATGTTGCCTTTGAGGGTCTGAGAGCAAGCTCGTAATCTTTATCAAGATCAGAAGTTTGAGCATTTAGAAGAAACGGGAATAAAAATAATAATATCAGAAGAAAATACTTATTCATTAATTTTTTTATTAAGTGAGTTTAAATCTTCAATTGAATCAAAGGGAATAATAATTTTCCCACTTTTGTCTTTGTTAAATACCACTTTTATTTTTTTGTTAATTTTTTTTTCAAGTTTAGTAATATTCTTTTTAGAATTGGAGGGGATTTGAATTTTATCTTGAATTTTTAAAGAACCTTCTTTTTTTAGAGATTGTATCAGTTTTTCTGTATTCCTAACAGACAAGTTTTTGGATATAATTTTTTCGTAAATATTAATCTGCATTTTTTCATCATCAATATTAATCATCGCTCTTCCGTGCCCCATTGATATGAAACCGTCTTTTATACCGCTTTGAATAATAGGATTTAATTTCAGTAATCTTAAATAATTACTAATTGTAGATCTTTTTTTTCCAATTTTGAGACTTAATTCCTCTTGGGTTAATTTAATCTCATCGATTAATCTTTTATAAGATATTGCTATCTCAATTGAATCTAAATCTTGTCTGTGAATATTCTCAACCAAAGCCATTTCAAGGGATTCGTTATCATCTGCATTTCTAACATAACTAGGAATTTTTTTAATTTTTAGCTCTTTAAATGCCTTAAGTCTTCTTTCTCCTGAAATTAATTGAAATTTATTTTTTGAAATGTTTTTTACTGTAACAGGTTGTATTAATCCGATGTTTTTTATTGAGGTAATTAGTTCATCTAATTTTTCTTTGTCAAATGTTGATCTAGGTTGAAAGGGATTTACATCAATTTTTGATACATCTATTTCTAAAATGGAATTTAATTTTCTGGCTGAAATCAATTTACTTTTATTTTTTGAATCTTTTAGTATGGTTGATAGACCCCTACCAAGAACTTGTTTTTTTAATGCTTTAGCCATATTTAATTTTTTGTAATAAGCTCATTAGCCAAATTTAAATAATTATCAGCCCCTTTACTGCTGACATCATAGTCGATAATACTTTTACCAAAACTTGTTGCTTCCCCTAATTTTACGTTTCTGTGTATAACGGTCTTAAACACCATTTCATTAAAATGTGTTTTAACTTCTTTTTTTACCTGATTTGATAAATTTAGTCTAACATCGTACATAGTTAGGAGGAGTCCTTCAATTTTTAAATTTTTGTTATGTAGCTTTTGAATACTTTTTATGGTGTTTAAAAGCTTTCCTAGACCTTCTAGCGCCAGATATTCACACTGAATAGGTATTATGATAGAGTTTGCAGCAGAAAGTGCATTAATTGTTAATAGCCCCAGAGACGGAGGGCAATCAATAATTATAAAATCATATTTATTTTTGATTTTAGATATTGAGTTTTTTAATAAATATTCTCTTTCTGAGGAGTTAACAAATTCAATTTCAATACCTACCAAGTCTATGTGTGCAGGAATTATATCTAAATAACTTAATTTAGAATTGTAAATGCAGTCAGTAATTTCACAATTGTTTTCTAATAAATCATAAATTGTTTTTGTGTCTAATCCAACATTCACTCCAATGGATGAGCTAGAGTTTGCTTGTGGGTCAAAGTCTATTAATAAAACCTTTTTTTCAAGGGCAGCGAGCGCAGCTGATAGATTTACAGAGGTTGTTGTTTTACCAACACCTCCTTTTTGATTAGAAACTGCAATAATTTTACACATAAATATCTGTATATATACGTTTTTAAATGTACAATTAATTCAAGTTAATTAGAACATTAATATGTTAAAGAAATTTAAAAAATGTTAACAGAAAAATTAAGATTTACTTTTTAAAATTTCTAAAATGGAAATCGCAGTTTCACCTATATTTGAGCCTGGTCCAAAAATAGCTGAAACTCCCTTAGAAATTAAAAATTTATAGTCTTTTTTTGGAATTACTCCACCAACTACAACAATAATATCTTTTCTTTTAAATTTTTCTAATTCGTTAATGAGCTCTGGAACTAAGGTTTTATGTCCTCCGGCTAAAGAAGAAATTCCTACTATATGAACATCATTTTCTACAGCTTGTTTTGCTACTTCGAAGGGGGTTTGAAATAAAGGCCCAATGTCAACATCAAAACCAATATCTGCAAAACTTGTTGCTATTACTTTTGCTCCACGATCGTGTCCATCTTGCCCAACTTTTGCAATTAATATTCTTGGACGTCTACCATCCATTTCAGCAAATTCATCCGAATGTTTAACTGCTTTTTTATATGATTTGTTGTCTTTCATTTTTTCTTTATAAACTCCAGTAAAACTTTTAATTTCTGATTTATATCTTCCATAAGCTTTTTCAAGTGCGAGGCTAATTTCCCCAATGGTAGCCCTTTCTTTTGCTGCTTTTACAGATAAATCTAATAAATTTTTATTTTTATTTTTTGCAGCATGATAAAGTTCATCCAAAGCCATCTTTGTTTTTTCTTCATTTCTTTTAGCCTTTATAGCTTTTAATCTTGAAATCTGATTTTTTCTAACTTGATCATTATCAATTTCTAAAAAACTAATTTCTTCTTCCTCTTCCAGTCTATATTTATTTACTCCAACTATTGCAATTTCTTTATTGTCAATTTTAGCTTGTTTTTTTGCTGCAGCTTGTTCAATTCTCATTTTTGGAATTCCTTTTTGAATTGCTTTTATCATTCCGCCAGCATTTTCTATCTCATCAATATGAGATAAAGCTTTTTCAACTAGCTTGTTTGTTAAATTTTCAACATAAAAACTTCCTGCCCATGGATCAATCGTTTTACAAATTGATAATTCTTCTTGTAGTATCAACTGAGTATCGCGTGCAATTTTAGATGAAAATTTTGTAGGTAATCCGATGGCCTCGTCTAGAGAATTTGTATGAAGACTTTGAGTGCCTCCAAAAACAGCGGACAATGCTTCTGTGGTAGTTCTTGTAATATTATTAAAAGGCTCCTGTTCACTTAAGCTCCAACCGCTCGTTTGGCAATGAGTTCTCAAGCAAGATGATTTGGGGTTTTTTGGATTAAACTGATTCATTAATTTGGCCCATAAATATCTAGCTGCCCTCATTTTGGCTATCTCAGTGAAATGATTCATTCCAATGCCCCAAAAAAAGGAAAATCTATTTGCAAAATCATCAACTTTTAAACCAGCCTTTAACGCGGTTTTCACATATTCAATTCCATTTGCCAAGGTGTAAGCTAATTCCAGATCTGCACTAGCACCAGCCTCCTGCATATGATAGCCTGAAATACTTATACTGTTAAACTTGGGCATATTTTTACTCGTATATTTAAAAATATCTGAAATAATATGAATGGATTCCTTTGGAGGGTAGATAAATGTATTTCTAACCATGTATTCTTTCAAAATATCATTTTGAATTGTTCCTGAAAGTTTTTCTTTTGCAACTCCGTTTTCCTCAGCTGCAACGATAAAAAAAGCCATTATAGGTAATACTGCACCATTCATAGTCATCGAAACGCTAATTTTATCTAACGGTATTTGGTCAAATAAAATTTTCATATCCTCAACAGTATCAATAGCTACACCGGCTTTTCCAATATCACCAAAAACTCTTTTATTGTCGGAGTCATATCCTCTGTGAGTTGGTAAATCAAAAGCTACAGATAATCCTTTTTGGCCAGATTTTAGATTTTCTTTGTAAAATTCATTACTATCTTCAGCAGTAGAAAACCCAGCATATTGTCTGATTGTCCACGGTTTATTTACATACATTGAAGAGTATGGTCCTCTTACAAAAGGATATTTTCCCGCCACTGTATTTAAGTGTTTACAGTCATTTAAATCCTTTTTTGAAAAATTTCTTTTTAGTTCAATTCCTTCATCTGTAATATTCTGAATATTTGAGTTTTTGCTTTTAAGTTTTGGCTTAAAATCTATAAAGTTTATATGATTCAATTCTTTTCTCAAAATATTATTCAAGTTCTGTTTTAGCAATTCTTTCAATATCCATGTTTAAAATTTCACTCTTCTTTTTTAATTCTAAAAGATGCTCTTCAGAAATAATTTTTGAATCGTCAATGTATTTATTGAATCCTACAAGAATATTCTTATTCGAATCATAAAATGAATTCTCTAATCTATTGTTCTGTTCTATTTGTTCTTTGATAAATCCATTTTTGTGGGATTCGAAATAACCACCGTTCTTTTCTATTTTTTTAAAAAGGGAAAGACTTTTTTCAGAAATATTGCGAATTAAATCATTAATATAATAACACCCTTCTATAGCATTAGAAACTTTGTCAAGTTGTGTTTCATTTTTTAAAATTAAAAGTTGATTATTCATAATTCTCTGAGAAAATTCATTTTTTTCGTTAAATAAACTATCATAAGGGATTGATTTGATAAAATTGCATCCCCCAAGAATTCCTGAAATACATTCTGAAGTTGATCTAATAATATTATTGTTATAATTTTTGATGGTTTTGTTTCTAAGAGAAGGGATAGAGGTTATTGTGGTGTCGTCTATTTGTTCTCCGTGTTCGTTTGTTATAATGGACCATAATATTCTTAATACTTGAATTTTACTTATTTCAAAAAAATAGTTACTTCCCTGTGTTAGTTCAAATGAAATATGCTTTGCAATATTACATCCGTATATATTTAAATATTCGTTTGCAAGTGAGAGCATAAAAGCAATTTCTTGAATAATATTAGCTCCTTTATTTCTAACACTTGCAGAATTAATATTTATTTTGAAATTTCTATTATCAATATCTTGAAGTTCTAATATTTTATCATTTTCAAGTCTTTGTTCAAATATTATAAAATGAGTGTTATTTTTTAATTTGTCAAGGTCATTTACAAAATCGGTTTTTATAAAAAAAATCACATCCGAATTATTGAATTTTTGAATAATCTTTTTTGTATCCAATTTTGGGCTATGAAATAATGTAATATGATTTATATCATTTTTTAAAAACTCATTAATTTCATTACAAGCCTCAATAAATTTCACTTCTTTTACCTCACCAAGAATATTCCATTGATCAGGGATTAACAAGTTTATTGGCTGATTATTTTCTGTATAAAAAGGGGAAATAACAACATCTTCAATGGATTTAGAAAACAGCCTATTATATTTTTCTAAACCAAGATCATCAATCAGTTTATTCTTCCATTCTAGCCCTAATAATTCTGTATTTGACATTATTTGGAAATTGTATCGTACTCAATTATAAATATTTCTTCATTTTCTCTTTTCATAAATAACTTTTCTCTTGCATATTTTTCAAGCCCACTGTCAGTTTTGATTTGATTTAACTCAATGTTATCTCTTTCTATCTCATTTTTGTAATATTCTTTTTGATTATTTAAATCATTTATATCATTATTTAATTCATTGTGAACTAAAATTGAATTACTATCAAAGAATATCATCCAAATAACAAAAATGATGATAATTATTACATATGAATTTTTTAAAAATTTTAAGGTTAAATCTTTCAATGGCTATTTTTTAAAATTATGTTAAGAATTTGATTAATATTGGATTTTTCGCTGGTATCTAAAATTAAATCACAATGTTTCTTTATTGGTTCAACCCACTTTTTGTGCATTTCATTTAATAAATTATGGAACAAATCAATTATATCATTTTTTTTTCTTCCTCTTTCTTCGGTATCCCTAGATATTCTTCTGCTCATGCGTATTTCTTTAGGACAATCTAAAAAAATATTATAATCAATTATTTCTCTAAGTTTCTTATCATTTAAAATTAGTATTCCTTCAATAACTAAAATTTTGGGGGGATGACATTTAACTGTTTTCTTTAGTCTTAAGTGAGTATTAAAACAATATACCGGTATATTAATCGATTTTCCTTTTTTTAAATCTTTTATTTGAGAAGTTAAAAGATCAAAATCCATTGCATTGGGTTCGTCATAATTTAGTTTGTCCCTCTCTGAAAAAGATAAATTAGAGTTGTCTTTGTAATAAGAGTCGGAGGAAATAAAGTTTATATCTAGATCATATGTTTCTTTAATTATCCTATTGATTATGGTAGTTTTACCACTACCAGTACCACCTGTAATTCCAATCACAAACATATTATTCCAATAATTTTATGATTCCTAAATTTTCGACACCTACATAAATGTTATCATTATAATCAATCTCAATTGATCTGACTCTTCCAATATCTTCAAGTAGTTTTTTTTCATTTTTTATCTTAGTTATTCCATTTTTCCCAACCTCTAAAATACACTGGTGAAGATATTGGAATTTTAAAGATCCGATTAAGATGCTGTTATTAAGAGATTCATATTTTGAATTTTTTATCAAAATCATACCACTTGGAGCTATGGAAGGAACCCAATAGTGCAAAGGGTCTTCCATACCCGCAATAGTGGTTTTATTAGTGAATTTTGTACCAATATAATTTATACCATAACTTGCTAGTGGCCATCCGTAATTTTTACCAGCTTCAATAATATTTATTTCATCACCACCTCTTGGTCCATGTTCGTGTGTCCATATTTGATTATTTTCAATATCGTAAAACATACCTTGAGTATTTCTATGTCCATAACTGTAGATTGCTTTTTTAGAATTCTTTTCATCTACAAATGGATTATCAATAGGAATTCTTCCATCATCATGAAGTCTATATATTTTTCCTCCGTCTCTATTAATATCTTGAGGATTTAAATCTCTATTCCCTCTGTCTCCAATACTGAAAAATAAATAATTTTGATTGTCAAAAACTATTCGACTTCCAAAATGAATAGATCTTTTGCTGTTAGGTGTAGCTTTATAAATAATTTCTTTATTAATCGCTTTATTATTTTTGATTTGAAATCTCATAATTGAAGTATTCATACCATCATTTTCATCATTCGATGAACAGTATGATATATAAATCCAACCGTTTGATTTATAATTTGGATGTAATTCTACATCTAATAATCCTCCTTGATTTTTGGCAATTATTTTAGGAAGGTTTTTTATTAATAATTTTTCCCCGTTTTTGTAATGAATTAATTGACCTTTTCTTTCTGTTATTAAAATTGAACTATCCGGAAGAAAAGTAAATGACCATGGAACTGCAATATCTGAAACAATCACTTCGTATTTTAAATCTGATGTAAACGAGTTTGCATAAGTGAATAAAAAGATAAATAATGCTATGACTTTTTTCATAAATTTTTCCTTTTGATGAAATTACAAAAAACTAGTTATTTATAGCTCTAATATATAGTTGAAATCAACAATATTTATATATTTTTGTTAACTAAATTCCATAATGATGAGTGAAAAAATAAACTGTCTTATTATTGGTTCTGGTCCTGCTGGATATACTGCTGCAATATATGCAGCTAGGGCAAACATGAAGCCTGTATTATATCAAGGTATTCAGCCTGGAGGTCAATTGACAACTACAACAGATGTTGAAAATTTCCCCGGTTATCCTGAAGGAGTTTCTGGCCCAGAAATGATGATACAGTTACAAAAACAGGCCGAAAGATTTGGAACTGATATTAGAAATGGATGGATTACTAGGGTTGATTTTTCTGATGATTTAAAACTGTGGGTAAATGACGAAAAGATTTTAGTATGTGATACAATAATTATTTCTACCGGTGCATCTGCCAAATATTTAGGGTTGGAATCAGAAAAAAAATATTTAGAAACTGGTGGGGGTGTTTCAGCTTGTGCTGTTTGTGACGGGTTTTTTTATAAAAATCAAGAGGTTGTAATTGTTGGGGGTGGTGATTCAGCTTGTGAAGAAGCACATTATCTTTCAAAATTATGTAGTAAAGTTACAATGCTTGTCAGAAAAGACAACTTTAGGGCTTCAAAAATCATGCAGGAGAGAGTGATGAAAACAAAGAATATTGAAATTTTATTTAATACTTCTACAGTTGAAGTCAAAGGAGATGGACAATTAGTTTCTTCAATTTTAGTTAAGAATAATATCTCTGGCAAACTTGAAGAAATTCCAGCTACAGGTTTTTTTGTAGCTATCGGGCACAAACCAAATACTGATATTTTTAGTCCGTTTATTGAAATGGACGAAACAGGCTACATAATTAATAAACCTGGTTCCACAAAAACAAACATTGAAGGCGTTTTTGTTTCAGGTGATGCTGCTGATCATACATACAGACAAGCAATTACAGCTGCAGGAACCGGATGTATGGCCGCGCTTGATGCTGAAAGGTATTTGGCATCAAAGTAATTAATTATGATTTATATAACTTTTATCAAATTTTAAATGCCAATTTTTAAAAGAAATCCTTTTGGACATATACTTTTTATAAAAAAATGGCTTATTAGAGTACTTGGCGCCTATACTCATAGAAGATACAGAGGGTTCAACGAATTGAAAATTGAAGGCTCAGAGATAATTAGAGATCTACCTGATAATAATGTTTTATTTATTTCAAATCATCAAACATATTTTTCTGATGTTGTTGCTATGTTTCATGTTTTTAATGCAAGTCTCAAAGGTCGCCTTGACTCGATAAAAAATATTGGTTATCTATGGAGCCCCAAATTAAACATCTACTTTATTGCAGCCAAGGAAACTATGAATTCAGGACTCATACCAAAAATGTTGGCATATGCTGGATCTATAAGTATTGAAAGAACATGGAGAAGTAATGGTCAAGATGTAAATAGAAAAGTAAAATTTAGTGATATTTCTAACATTGGAAAAGCTCTAGATGATGGTTGGGTAATTACCTTCCCTCAAGGTACTACAACTCCATTTAAACCTGTAAGAAAAGGAACAGCTTTTTTAATTAAACAATACAAGCCTATTGTTGTACCTATTGTAATTGATGGATTCAGAAGGTCATTTGATAAAAAAGGGCTTCGCGTTAAGAAAAAAAATATATTACAATCATTTACTATAAAAAAACCTCTTGATATTGATTATGAAAATGACTCAACAGAAGATATTGTAAATCAAATCGCACATGCAATAGAACAACACGAGTCTTTTTTAAAGGTCATTCCTCAAAATGAACTAAATAAGTTAAATGAGCTAAATAAGAAGAGAGAGTTTTAGTTTTTAAAAACATCACCTTCTTCTATGATTTCATTTATTTTAAATGTCACCCGATGAAATGCCTCCAGGTCTGATTCATCTATCCTAGAGCGAACAAGTTTCTTGAAATGTCTAATTTTTTTTATTACTATTTCCCTTTTTTCAATTCCAAGTTTTGTTAAATAAATTATTATTCCGCGACCATCATCTGGGTTAGGTCTCCTCATAATTAAATTTTTATTTTCCATCGAGTTTAAAATCCTTGATAAGCTATTTGATTCTAATCCCATTGTGGGGCCAATTGAAGTTGATGGTGATCCGTTTTCAACATCAATACTTATTAAGGTAAAACCAATAGGAAATGTAACATCATAAAGCGCAGCCTCCGAATTATACATTTTTTCAATATTTTTCCATGTTTGTCTTAAGACAAAATCAGCTCTATTACTGTATTTATTTTTTAAATAATCCAAGTTGGAAAAAGTTTTGAGATGCAAATATAGTATGCCTGCATAGTATATTTAAATTAAAATTAAATTATTTTTTTATAATCCTATGATTTTCAGTACTCTCTAAGGAAAATAACTTTATTATATAAACCCCTGATTTTAAATTTCCTATTGAAAAATTCTCAATATTATTTTGATTAAAGGACATAATCTCTTTACCTAAAATGTCAAAAACTTTAATTTCTTTAATTTCTTCTTCTGAAGATATATATATCATATTATCAGAAGGTATCGGATAAATTTTAGCTTTATTTAGGGTATTTTCAGAACTACTTAAGCTGGAAGAAAGTGCTTTAATTTTAAAATCATCATAATAAAAACCATCTCTTCTTAATCCTCCATCGGATTTAAGTTTGAATCTTATTGAAATTTCTTGATCAATATAATCTGTTAATAAAATACTTTCATTAACCCACTCACTTTGATTCCCGTCATATACAGGTTCGTCCAATGCATCTTCTTGTGTTTCTACACCCTTTCTGGTATACTTGCCACACTGAGGTTCCCAGGAAGCCCCACCGTCGTTAGATATTTCAATCTGAACATAATCATAACCTGATTCTATATTCCATTTTGCGTTAAAATTTATCTCAGCATATGAATAACCTGACAAGTTTATATCATTTAAAAGATTAATTGTTTCAAGTGCATTATTACTGTAATTTGAATAAGGTGAATCTGTGATACTGGTTTGTGGTGAATTATATTCCTCAAAAGTTTCTGACCAACTCGAATCTATGGTCCAATAATCAGAATAATTATCACTTTCATCTTCAAATAATAGAATAGGGGCACCAAATATTTTTTTTACGATAATTTCCTCGGAGAAAGAACCGTTATCTAAAATATACTTAAAAATTACATCCTCACCTGGATTAGTAGATTCATTTAATTCTATTTGAAATGACTCATTTATAATTTCACCGATATTTAATGAATTTATATTTATTTCTGGGGTCGTGGAAATAATATTTGAAGATATAGGTTCAATTTGAATGTTAAAACTACCATTATCTATTATTCCTAATCTTTGTAATTCAAAGTTTGCACTAAACGTATTTGAAGATATAAAGTTTTCAGTAAAATCTTTTAATGAAGCATAGTTTCCTATAATCTTTGCTGCGGTAAGATTTAAATGTAACATTCCTTTACAAATATCTTCAATTGTTGATGCTTGTGGCCAAAATGAACTACCGATTTCAGGCGTCATCGCAAATATTTTTTCTCGCACTTGATTATTCTCGGTATTTAACATGCCATACATAAAGTCATCACTATCCCCGGCAGCTGGATATAAATCAGCGCTAATTATATTATCATAATTATTCTCACTGACAAGTGCTGAAGAAATAAATTGGAAAATATTATCATCGTCTGTTGTCTGATTATAATCATATCCATATGGATAAAGTAGCAAGTTTCCATAAGTGTGATTATTTAACGCAATCTTAAAATTATTTGACTCAACAAAATATCTAATGGCTCTATTTTCAGATTCAGAAAATGGGCCATCCCCAGCATAGGTGCTTCCATAAGGATTACTAGAAGTCCCAGATGTATTCCATACTTCATTGCCATTTTCATCTATGTATGAATAATTTCTGTTATTGTCTACACCATGGGAGTCTCTTGTGTTTTTTCTCCACATTCCTCCACCATTAGGTTCTATTGTTTCATTAAAAATATAACCGTCTGGATTTACACAAGGAATAAAAAATAATTCTGAATTATCAATAATTTGCTTGATACTGTCATTCGAATCGTAATTTTCTAACAAATACCACATGAAATAAATTAATTGTTGTAATGATGCGGGCTCTCTTGCGTGATGAAGAGCAGTATATAATATTTGAGGTTCCCCTTCAGAGATATTAGGATTGTCAGAAATTTTCACCCACTGTAAGTATCTGCCTTCATAGGTTTCATGAATGTGTGGGGAAGAAGAAAAGGTTTCGTCTTTAATGTCACTTCTAGCCGATATAATTTCAGGATATAGACTGTGCATATCATCTAATTCGTTAAGCATCTCATTGTAAGTGTAAAACCCACCAAAATCATCGGATGGTTTAAAATCATAATTTTCAGGTGTTTCTAATATATTTTCATTTTCTTCACAAAAAATATTTTTAGCTGATTTATTACTTAATTTATTTCTTTGTTTGTAGAAATGAGTCACATCGTTAATTAAAATCTCATAATCAAAATTTAGAGACAACATTTTTTCAATTTCTGATTCTGAAAAATCAGAAATAAAAAAGTGATTTTTCTTATGAAGACCATGGTCGATACAAACACCTTGCTTAGCAAGTTTTACTAAATCGGCAGGAGAGGTGTAATTAATCTTAACCTTATGAAACTTTTCATTTTTTTGTGAAAAACATAAAAAAGGAAAGAATGCACAGAAAATTAATAATCGTATATGATTCATTTATTCATTTTAAATATAATTAGGCAAATACTATTCCGAAATACACTTATTACTTAAGATCCAATTTTTGGCATTTGTAAATGCTTCTATCCAAGGGCTTACCTTTTCTGTTCTTTTGTCAGGGTAATAGGCCCAGTTCCATTTAAAAATAGATCTTTCAATATGGGGCATGGTAACAAGATGTCTTCCGTCAGTACTACACATCATTGCTGTATTATAATCTGATCCATTTGGGTTTGACGGATATTCATTGTAAGAATAGTTTGCGATTATATTATATTTATTTTCAGAGTAAGGTAAATTAAATTTTCCCTCACCATGGCTTACCCAAACTCCAAGATTTAGATTCTCTAATGAACCTAACATTATCGAGTTATTTTTTTTAATATTTACAGAAGTAAAGATGCTTTCATGCTTTTTTGAATCGTTGTATGTCATTTTACCATGATTTTCATGATCAGGGTAAATTAAATCCAATTCCATAAATAATTGACATCCGTTGCAAATCCCAATTGACAATGTGTCTTCTCTGTTAAAAAAATTCACTAATGCTTTTTTTGCTTTTTCATTGTATTTAAATGAACCAGCCCATCCCTTTGCAGACCCAAGAACATCTGAATTTGAAAATCCGCCAACAGCACCTAAAAATTTAATATCTTCTAAATTTTCACGACCTGAAATAAGATCTGTCATGTGAATATCTTTGACAAGAAAGCCAGCCATGTGAAGGGCATTTGCCAACTCTCGTTCACTATTACTTCCTTTTTCCCTCAAAACTGCTGCTATCGGTTTGGATGAATTTAAACCAATCTTTATTTCACCTTTAAATTCTTTTGGAAATTTAAATTTAAGGGGTTGTTTCTTATAATTTTTGAATCTTTCGTTTGCTAAATTATTAGCAGTTTGTTTTGCGTCAAGTTGAGTAGAGGTGTTAAACCAAATGTCTCTGAGTTTAGGTATTTTAAAGACAAATTCATCAGAATCATTTTTTATCATCATTGAATCACCTGAAATTACTTCACCAATTTTATAATACTCAACTGAAAATTGGGTAAATATTTTTTCGATTTCCTCAGACTTGCTTTGAACTATGAGACCACAATTTTCAGAAAACAACAATTTTACTGAATCCTTCTCATTTAATGCAGATAAATCAATATTCGCAGAAATATTAATGCTAGGAAAGCACATCTCTAGTAAGCTTGTAATCAATCCACCTGATCCTATATCATGACCTGCTATGATTAATTCATTTTTTATCAAATCCTGAACTACATTGAAAGTTTTTTTGAAGAATTCAGGATTTTGGATTGACGGAGTTTCAAGTCCTACATTACCCATTATTTGAGAAAATGAGGAACCGCCTAGCTTAAATTTGTCATTTGATAAATTAATGTAATAAATGGATCCATAATTTTTCTTAAAAACAGGCTCAACTACAAAATTGATATTTTCACAATGGCCTGTTGCAGAAATAATAACCGTTCCAGGCGACTTTACCTCTTGATCCTTATATTTTTGATTCATTGAAAGGGAATCTTTTCCTGTAGGAATATTTATACCTAAATCAATTGCAAATTCAGAAACGGCTTCAACAGCTTTAAAAAGTCTTGCATCTTCACCCTTATTCTTACATGGCCACATCCAATTTGCTGAGAGAGATATTCCTCTAATATTATCTTTTATCGGAGCCCAAATTATATTTGTTAATGCTTCTGCAATACTGTTTCTGCTTCCAGCAACAGGGTCAATAAGTCCAGAAATAGGAGAGTGGCCAATTGAAGTGGCTATTCCGTTGTCGGTTTCAAAATCCAATGCCATAACTCCACAATTATTAAGAGGCAACTGTAATTGACCAACACATTGTTGCTTAGCAACTTTACCTCCTACACAGCGATCTACTTTGTTTGTTAACCAATCTTTACAACCAACTGCCTCTAGACTAAGTAAATCCTCTAAGTAATTATGTAGATATCTAGAGTCGTAAGAAATTTTATTATATAATTTTGATATCGAATTATCAGTAAGTATTGTTTTTGGTGAGCTTCCAAAAAAGTGCTTTAAATTCAGGTCAACACAGCTTTCATTAGATTTTTCAGAGTAAATTTTAAAATTATTGTCATCGCTAACTTTGCCTACAACATAAACAGGTGCTTTTTCTCTTTCACAAATTCTAATAAATTCATCTATATTTTCCTTTTTGATGATCAGTCCCATTCTCTCTTGAGATTCATTTCCAATGATTTCCTTATTTGACAAAGTTGGATCGCCGATGGGTAAGTTGTCTAATTCAATAAACCCTCCAGTTTCCTCGACTAATTCGGTCAAACAGTTTAAATGTCCTCCAGCCCCATGGTCATGAATCGAAACAATACAATTATTTTTATTTTCAATTGTACCTCTTATCGCATTAGCAACTCTTTTTTGCATTTCAGGATTTGATCTTTGGATCGCATTTAACTCAATTCCTGATGAGAACTCACCGGTATCAGCTGATGAAACAGCTGCTCCACCCATACCAATTCTGTAATTATCACCACCCATTATTACAATTAGATCGTCTTTTGACGGTTTTTCCTTAATTGCATGATTTTTATTTGCATAACCAATACCACCAGCTAACATAATTACCTTATCATATGACTGAATTTCATTTTTGTCATTGTTTTCAAATGTTAATATTGATCCTGCAATAAGCGGCTGCCCAAATTTATTACCAAAATCAGAGGCACCGTTTGATGCTTTAATCAATATATCAATAGGGTTTTGATAAAGCCATTCTCTACTTTCAATTTTATTTTCCCACTCCTTTGAATTTATTCTAGCATATGGAGTCATGTATACAGCTGTTCCAGCTAATGGTATAGATCCTTTCCCACCGGCTAATCTATCTCTGATTTCACCACCTGATCCTGTAGCAGCACCATTAAAAGGTTCAACAGTTGTAGGAAAATTATGTGTTTCAGCTTTTAAAGAAATTACCGTTTCAATCTCTGTAGTTTTATAAAATTCTGATTTATCAGCGCTTTTTGGTGAAAATTGTTGGATTTTAGGACCTTTGATGAATGCTACATTGTCTTTATATGCTGAAACTAAATTTTCAGGATTAGTTTTAGAAGTTTTTTTAATTAGTGAAAAAAGAGACATTTCCTTTTCAACTCCATCAATAATAAATTTCCCATTGAAAATTTTATGCCTACAGTGTTCTGAATTGACTTGTGAGAAGCCAAAAATTTCAGAATCTGTTAATTTCCTACCGATTTCTTTTGAAACATTATTTAAATAATCTATTTCTTCAAGGTTTAATGACAAGCCCTCTTTGGCGTTGTAATTATCAATATTTTCAATATAATTTATTTTTTCTGGGACAATATTAATTTCAAATAAATCTTGACATAGAGTTTTAAATCTTTGGTTCAACATTGGATCAAAGTTAGAAATTCTGTCTTCTAGCATGTATTTTTCAATTCTATTGATTGATTCAAGGCCCATATTTTGTGTAATCTCAACAGCATTTGTACTCCATGGCGAAACCATAGCAGCTCTAGGCCCTATGTAATTGTTTTTTATCTTCTCTTCTGTAATAAGTTTAGCGTTTCCAAACAGCCATTCTAGTTTACTAATTCCTTCGATAGGAATTTTTTTTTCTGATTGGACAGCATAAATTGTTTTATGATTAGTTTGAAAAAAAGATATCATTATGATATATAAATATGAATGCTAAATTTAACGGAAAATAATGTATTTAATAAGTGAATAAATTGTTTAAAATAAATAGTTATTCACCTCTTTTAAACACAAATTTAAATGGATTGCATTTTAACCAAATTACTGTAAACACCGTCTTTTTTCATTAATTCTTTGTGTTTTCCAGATTCGATAATTTGTCCTTTATCAAGTACAATGATTTTTTCTGAGTTTTGGATGGTTGATAACCTATGTGCTATAACAATAGATGTTTTATCTTTCATTAGATTGTCTAAAGCAGTTTGTACAAGTTTTTCACTTTCGCTGTCTAGCGCTGAAGTAGCTTCATCAAGAACCAAAATTGGAGGATTTTTTAAGACAGCTCTAGCAATACTTAATCTTTGTTTTTGACCTCCTGAGAGCTTATTCCCAGAATCTCCAATATTTGTATCAATTTTTTTTGGCAATTTTTTGACAAATTCCCATGCATTTGCAACTTTTAAACAATTTATGATTTCATCGTTTGTTGCATCCTCTTTCGCAATCAACAAATTATTTTTTATAGTATCATTAAAAAGTATTGAATCTTGTGTTACTAAACCAATCATTTTTCTCAAAGATTCTTTTTTTAGATTTTTTATATCTGTATTGTCAAAACATATTTCCCCTTTCTGTGTATCATAAAATCTACATATAAGGTTAGCCAATGTTGATTTTCCACTTCCAGATTGTCCAACCAGTGCTACACTACTTCCTTTGGGTATTGTCAGGTTTAAATTGTTAATTACAACATCATTTTCATATGAAAATGACATATTTTTAATCTCAATATTGTGATCAAATGAATTAATTTCAATAGCATTTTTATTTTCTGATATGATTGTGTCGTTATCTATAACATCAAATATTCTTTCTGCTGCTGCAGTTGCTTTTTTTACTTTATAGGTAGCTCTACTTAACGATTTTGCTGGAGTTAGAATATTGTAGGCTAATCCAAGATAAACAATAAATGCACTAGCATCTAGTGAGTTTTCTTTTAAAACCATCATTCCTCCAACCCACAGTACTCCAGCAATAGCAGTGATTCCTAAAAATTCACTCAAGGGGCTGGCTAGGTTCTTTCTGTTTAAAACGCTATTAGAAAATTTATAAAAACGAATCGTTGAGTTCGTAAACTTTTTTTGAAACTTTTCTTCAGCGTTGAATATTTTTAAAATCTTCATTCCAGATAAAGTTTCATCAACAAGAGATATAAATTGGCCTTGTTCTTTTTGAACCTTTAATGATTTTCTTCTTAGTGATTTACCCACTAGTGAAATAACAAATCCACAGATAGGGATAAAAACAATTACAAATATGCTAAGTTTTGGACTTATCAAAAACATTGATAATAAGGTGAATAAAACCATCAATGGATCTTTTACAATCAATTCAAAAATTGATAAAAAAGAGTGATCTAACTCTTGCACGTCTGATGATATTCTGGCCACTATATCACCTCTTTTTTTCTCTGAATAATATGAAAGTGATAATTTAATAATGCTCTTGTAAATATCGTTTCTAATATTTTTAACAACTCCATTTCTTAAATATGTAATAAAGAACATTGACATATAATTAAAGATGTTCTTTAACAAAAATGTAATTACAATAAGACCAACCATAAAAATTAAAACATCGTTATTTCCATCTACTTTTTTTAAGGTTACAAAATAGTTTAGATAATTTTCAGAATAATTTGCTAAGTCTGAAATTCCAGACCATACAGGAGGAGATGTTAATTGCTCCGTCTGATTAAATAATACCTTAAGCATTGGAAACAGTGAGATCATTGATAATGTCCCAAAAAATGCATAAAAAACATTTGAAAATATATTTAAGACAAAATATTTTCTAAAAATCCATGCGTAGGAAAAAATTCTATTGAAGTAATTTTTTTTCATAAATTGATTTTAGAAACGATCTCGTTTAATTTTGCATCTAACATCAAATTTACCTCTTTAAATTCACTAATGGTTTGAATTTTAGAATTTACGCTTATATACATTTTTATTTTTGGTTCAGTTCCACTAGGTCTAAGAATTAATTTGTATCCGTCAATTGATTCAAATTCAATAACATTTGATTTGGGCAATTCAATTGTTTCGGTTTTTTGCGTAAGAATATTTTTTTTGATTGATTTTTGATAATCACAAACGTATTTCACCTTTGATTCACCGATAAAATTAAGAGGGGTTTTCCGGAAATGTTCTATTATATCATTAATTTCCTTTTGACCTTTTTGACCTTCCTTTACAATTGAAATAAGCTTTTCTTTATAAAATCCATATTTGATATAAAGTTTAATGAGTTGATGAAAAACAGATGTATTATTTTGTTTGTAAAAAGACATCATCTCATATGCTAATAGGCTTGCAGTAATTGCATCTTTATCTCTAACCTCATCGCCAATCATTAGTCCATAACTTTCTTCTCCACCAGCAATAAATTTTTGGTTTGGGAAATCTTCTATCATTTTAGCTATCCACTTAAATCCAGTTAAACTTAATTTGCAATCTACATTATAGTTTAGAGCAATTTTTTTTTATCATTGGGGTTGAAACGATTGTTGATGCAATAAAATAGTCTTTATTTAATTCTTCGTTGTTTGACTTTAATTTTAGTAAATAATCAAAAACAACAATCATTAATTGATTTCCGTTAATCAATACCAGATTATTGTCTAAATCTCTTACAGCTACACCAAGTCTATCAGCATCTGGGTCCGTTCCTATAACCATCTCAGCATTTTCTAAATTTGCTAGTTTTAATGCCAAATCCATTGATTCAATTTCTTCAGGGTTTGGAGATTTAACTGTACTAAAATTACCGTCTGGTGACATTTGGGATTTTTCAAATTTTGCATTTAAGTAACCAGCCTTTTTTAGTAGTCTAGGCATAATTACTGATGAAGTTCCGTGTAGTGCAGTGAAAACGATTTTATTTTCTTTCCTTGAAATGATTTCTTTATTTAATCCAGTTGAAAGACAAAGATTAATGAATTCATTATCAAATTCTTGTTCAATGATCTCAATTAATGAATTATTAGCGTTAAATTTTACATCTTCAAATTGTATCTTTTCAATCTCACTTATTAATTTTTTATCAATAGGAGGAACAATTTGACCTCCATCACTCCAGTAAACCTTGTAGCCATTATATTTTGGTGGATTGTGAGAGGCGGTTAGTACAATACCACATGTACAATTAAGTTTTCTGACTGCATATGATAACTCAGGTGTTGGTCTTAACGATGAAAATAAATATACCTTAATTCCATTTGCTGAGAATACGTCTGCAACAATCTTCGCTAGTATGTCACTGTTTTTTCTACAATCAAATGCGATTACAACTTTTTTTGAAATATTTTGTTGATTATTAATGAAATTTGATATTCCCTGGGTATTTTTTCCGATTGTATATTTATTAATACGATTGGTTCCTATACCCATTATTCCTCTCATACCTCCGGTGCCAAACTCCAAATTTTTATAGAAAGATTCGTGAAGTTCAGAATGATTTTTTTTAAGAATATTTAATTCTTGGATCGTCTTATTATCAAACGGTTTCTTTCCCCAATTATTTATATTTTTTAGTATTTCTTCAGTCATAAAATAAGCAGGTAAATTTATGATTTAAGTTTTTTTAAAGATGAATTAATCTGTTAAAGTAATCACAAATTTAATTTTTTGGAAATTTTATATTGCGGTTTTTTATTGCTGTTTCGTAACATTAATTCCCCGATGAATCCCATTGAAAAAAATTGACTTCCTATAATCATTGTAACCAGGCTAATATAAAATTCAGGTCTTTCTGTTATTAATTTGCCCAAGGGATTTACAAATAATTTATCATACCCAAGAAAAATTGCGAATAATAAACCTGTAGTTAACATTAAAAGCCCTAATGATCCAAAAAGATGCATTGGTCTTTTGCCAAAACTAGAAATAAACCAAATTGTTAAAAGATCTAAAAATCCATGAAGAAATCTACTGGCTCCAAATTTAGTTCTTCCGTATTTTCGGGGCCTATGATTAACAATTTTTTGACCAATTTTTTTAAAACCCTCATTTTTAGCCAAGATAGGGATGTATCTGTGCATTTCTCCATATACATTTATTGATTTTATCACATCTCTTTTGAAAGCTTTTAATCCACAATTAAAGTCATTTAGTTTGATTCCTGACGTTAATCTTGCAGCAAAATTGAAAATTTTGGAGGGAATATTTTTTGATAATACCGAATCGAATCTTTTTTTCTTCCATCCTGAAACCAAATCATAATTATCATTTGTAATCATATTATACATTTCAGGAATTTCTTTTGGGTCATCTTGAAGATCCGCATCCATTGTAAATACTACTTCTCCTTGACATTTCAAAAACCCGGCATGAAGCGCTTGAGATTTACCATAATTTCTTAGAAATCGTATTCCTTTAATGTTCTTTTTATCAATTGATAGGTTTTGTATTAATTCCCAAGAACCGTCTGTACTTCCATCATCAATTAGAATAATCTCATTAGTAAAGCTATATGCTTTCATAACCTCATCAATAGAGTTTATTAACTCTAAAAGAGATTCTTTTTCATTTAAAAGCGGTATTATGACAGAAATATTCACTAATGTTTATGATTTTTTCATGACAACGGCTACCAAGAGTCCAAAAATTGCATTTCTTAATAGAGCATTAGCATAATTTTGAAAAATTGCCATGTAAGAGAATGAATGATTATTTTGCATTTCGTTCATTGCTTCACTTATCATTTCAGAAGTAGCCCCGAAATTTTCCATCATTACTTTTGAACTTACCATTATTTCTTCATGAATTATGTCTGCAGCAGCAGGATCAATAATTTTAAAAATTACAATGTTTCCGAAAGTAACAATTAAATAGCCAATAGCAATACATAAAAAATAAGCAGTAAACGCCTCTTTAAAAGAAATTATATCATTCTGTAATTTTCTTGCACTAAAAACAGAGTATATACTAAAACCTAGTGCTGGTATCATGTAGGCCAGAATCACAGAAAAATTTGTGAATAATTTTATATCTATAATGTAAATTATTGTTGTTATTACGAATAAAAGAGTTCCTAGTTTTACACCAAGATCAATAGAATTTTTTTTGAGGGTAGTATCCATATTTTCATAATTTGCTTCAAATATACAAAAAGGATATTCCAAAAAAATTAAATAAAACACTTACAAAAATTGTTTAATGTTAAAAAATCAATAAATTTGCACCTCAAAATCAGTAAAATGAAAAAAGGTATACACCCTGAAAACTATAGACTTGTCGCATTCAAAGACATGTCTAATAATGATATATTTTTAGCCAAATCAACAGCTCAAACAAGTGAAACTGTTTCTGTTGATGGAGTAGATTATCCACTTGTAAAGCTTGAGATCTCTAGAACATCTCATCCTTATTATACCGGTAAAGCTAAACTTGTTGATACCGCTGGTAGAATTGACAAATTCAAAACCAAATACGCGAAATTCAATAAAAAATAAAAATCAGTTTTTTTAAAAATCTTTGAGCCTCTTATATAAAATTAAGAGGCTTTTTTTTATACATTTAACCAAAATTAATTATTCAAAACATGGCTGAAATAGATTTTAGAGCTGTTAAAAGATCTGATTTAAAAGAAGTAATAGTATTATTAAATCAACTCAAGGAAATAGATGTTTCAAAAATTAATTTAAATAAAGCGTGGAGTGATTTTATATCAAACTCAAGTTCTAATTCTATTGTTGGTATTTATAATAATAAAGTTGTTGCATACGGTAGCCTGGTTGTTGAAAATAAAATCAGAGGAGAGGTTGCTGGTCATATCGAAGATATTGTAGTTGACAGCAATGTAAGAGGAAAAATGATTGGAGTTGCTTTAATTAAGGAACTGATAAAAATAGGGAAAATTAAGGGGTGTTACAGAATAACATTATTTTGTAAAGAAACATTAGTTAAATTTTACTCTAGAAACGGATTTGAGGTTAATAACGTTGTAATGAAAAAGTATCTTTAGTTTTTCCTAACCGATCTTAAATCTAATAAATTTGTGGGATTAATCTTCATTCCCTTCACATCCTTAGACACAAATCTTACAACTTCATCATAGAAAAGAGGTACAATTACGGAATTAGAAATCACAATAGAATCCATTTTTTTATATAAAAACTCTTTGTTAGCCTGATCATTTTCCTTTAACGATTGCTCATAGAGTTTGTCATAATTTTGATCAAAAAAATGTGTATAATTTGGTCCATTTGGTGAAAAATTCTTGCTGTAAAACAATGATAAATAATTTTCAGCATCTGGATAGTCTGCTATCCAGCTAGCTCTAAAGAAATTTAATTTTCCGTTAGCTTTTGCTTGTTTTAGTGCCGAACCAGGAATTACGTCTATAATTATTTTAATTCCAATTTTTTCTAATTCTTTCTGAAGGAATTCGCAATAGATTAAATAATTGCTTGAAGTTGTAAGTTTTATTGATGGACTTTCGTTATATTTTTTTTTGTACTCATTAACCAATTTTTTTGCCTTTAATATATTATATTCATTGTTTTTATTTCTAGAATAACCGGGTAGCCCATAAGGGATAAAACCTCCATTTGCTGCAATTCCAATACCATTCCTTAGATATTTTATCATTTTTTCTTTCTCAAAACCAATATTTATTGCCTTCCTAATCAGCTCAGATTGTATCGTCTTATTATTAGAATCCATAAAAAATGCCAAGTATTCTGTATTCAAGAAGGGTCCTCTCATCATCTCAATTGAGCTCTTATATTCTTCTTTTAGCTCACCCTTATGATTAATCACTTCGTCTTTGTAAGAGTTATCAAGTCCAGAAATAAAATCAATTTCACCTTTAATTAACTGAAGAAATTCGCTTTGTTTTTCTGGTAAAAATGAAATTGATACTGCTTCAAGAAATGGAAGTTTTTCTCCATTTTTATTCGTTTTGTGGTATTCTGTATTTTTTCTCAAAACAAGTTTGATGTTTTCTTCCCATCTTTTAAATTTAAATGGCCCCGTTCCAATTGGATTTGAACGAAATTTTTCACCATAAAATTCAACTACATCTTTAGGTACAACAGAACAGTATTTCATTGTAAGTATTCCTAAAAATGCATTAAATGGATCTTTTAATTTAATTTCAAAAATGGAATCATTTACTGCACTAAAGCTCTCAACTTTATCTAAAACCCAAGCACCTGGAGCTGCTATTTTTGGATCAATCAATCTGTTAAAACTATACTCAAAATCATGTGCTGTAACTTTTCTGTTTTTTATTTTGTGATGAGGGTGAAATTTAACCGAATTATCAATAAGAAAACTATATAATTTTCCATCGTCTGAAATACTCCATTTTTTTGCTATTGACGGGGTTATATTCATTGCACTATCCATCTCAACCAATCCCTCAAAGATTTGGTTAACCGCCCAAATATTAGCAATATCTTTAGCATATATGGGATCTAAAGAGTTAATGTTTTTATGTTCATTATATCTAAAGACATTATTTGTATCAACATCAGAAACGCTACTACAACTGCAGAAAACCATTAGTACAACTAATGAGCTAAGTGTTAGGTTATATTTGATGGTCAAAGTTTTTATTGATATTTATTTAGTCGTAAATTTACAATCCTTTTATTATTATAAATAATGACAAGCGTTAAAAAAGTTGCATTTCATACTTTAGGTTGTAAATTGAATTTTACAGAGTCTTCAACAATTGCAAGATCATTTAAAGAAAATGGCTATGAGTTAACTGATTTTTCAAACAAAGCAGACTTTTATGTGATTAATACCTGTTCAGTTACTGAAAATGCTGATAAAAAGTTTAAAAATATTTTAAACAAAGCAAAAAGAAATAACTCAAGTGCAAAAAACATTGTTATTGGTTGTTATGCACAATTAAAACCAGCCGAAATTTCTAATATTCCCGGTGTAGATTTAGTTTTAGGTGCAAATGAAAAATTTAATGTTGTTGATTATATAGAAGACTTAAAAAACAACGACAAACCATTAGTGCATTCTTGTAATATTAATGATATTGAAACATATGAAAGCAGCTACTCGGTTGACGATAGAACTAGATCTTTCTTAAAAGTCCAAGATGGTTGTGATTATAAGTGTACTTATTGTACAATTCCTAGGGCAAGAGGTTTTTCTAGAAGTGATTCTTTAGAAAATATAAAAGATAATATTTCTAAAATTGCTTCTAAGGGTGTAAAAGAGATCATTTTAACCGGCGTCAATATTGGGGATTATGGAAAAGGGGAGTATGGGAATAAAAAACATAAGTCAACTTTTTTTGATTTGATCAAAGAACTAGATAAATCAATGGGAATTGAAAGGCTAAGAATTTCATCTGTAGAACCAAACCTTCTTAAAAATGAAATAATTGATTTTATTTCTCAAAGTAATTTATTTGTGCCACATTTTCACATTCCATTACAAAGTGGGTCAAATAAAATATTAGGATTAATGAAAAGGAGGTATCAAAAAGAACTTTACCAGCAAAAAATTGAATACATAAACAGAAAAATAGATAATGTTTGTATTGGGGTTGACGTTATAGTCGGATTTCCAGGAGAAACCGAGCAGGATTTTCAAGAGACTTACCACTTTCTTAAAAGTCTAGAAATTTCTTATTTACATGTTTTTACCTATTCTGAAAGAGATGATACAGAGGCGGCTTTAATGTCTAATATTGTTCCTAAAAATATTAGAAATCAAAGAAGTAGAATGCTAAGGTCATTATCAAAAAAAAAGAGTAGAGCTTTTTATAATTCACAATTAAAGAGTAAAAGAATTGTTTTGTATGAATCAGAGAATAAATATGGATACATTCACGGGTATACTGATAATTATGTAAAGGTTAGAACTCCTTGGGATCCAAAATTATCTAATAAACTTATTTATTCAAAATTGAAAAATATTGATGATGAAGGATTTATGAGGGCAGAAAAGGTTGTCCAAAATAAAAACGTTAGACAAGTATCATATTCTGATGCCCACGGGTAATAGAGATTTGTATTTTCTGTTTTTCCTTATAAATTTTGTTATTATGGCTGCAGTTGGAACTACACTTATATTTCTATCTCTGATAATTTCTAAAACTTCTGACATAAAATTTTCACAGAATGCATCCCTATTTTTCATTTCAGGAACTAGAATTTTAGTAAGGAAAATTTTTCTCTCTTGAACAGAGTACTCGATTATAGCTAAACCGCCGTTAATTTTTGTCTCAAATTGTCTTAAAAAGTTATTATCTGTTATTTCCATAATTAACAAAACTTTATTAAAAAGTTGAATGCAAATTTAATAAATTTAAACTAAATCGATTTTTTCTAAATGGATAACTCTGTAAATCATATTTATATGATGCCAGGATTGGCAGCAAATTCCAAGGTTTTTGAAAATATAAACCTTAAAAACGACAATTATTACATTCATACGTTGGATTGGGATCAGCCTAAGAATGGCGAGTCCCTTAAAGATTATTGTAAAAGATTTTCAAAAAAAATAATTCATGACAATCCGATTTTATTAGGTGTTTCCTTCGGAGGTATAATTGTTCAGGAAATAGATAAGTTGATTAATGCAAAAAGAGTTATAATTGTTTCCAGTGTTAAAAAAGATTCAGAATTTCCGATGGTTTTTAAAATTGCTAGAGATTATGGTCTAAATAATGCTTTGCCCTTTGGAATGTTTGATAATGCGATAAATATATCAATGAAATTAAATATTAATAAATTATACAAAAGAATCGATCTTGCTGAGAGATATTTGACAGAAAGGGATGAATACTATTTAGAATGGGCGGTTAAAAATCTTTTAAATTGGAGACAGGATACACATAGAGAAGATATAATTCACATAAACGGGGATAGGGATAAAGTTTTCCCAATCAATAATATATCAAATTGTATAATTTTAAAAGGTGGTAGACACGAAATGATTATTCTTAGAGCTAAATGGTTTAACGAAAATTTGATAAAACTTATCGAAAAGGTTTAACTTTATCTTCTTCTCATATTATTTCTTCCAAAATGCTGATTGGGGATATTTGTTTTTTTCATTTGATTTTTCATCATTTTGATTTGATCAGTTAGCATCCCATTTTTATCTAGATTTTGTGCTTCTTTTAACATTTTTTGCGCTTCTATTTTTCTTCTTTTAGTAAATAGTATACCAGCTAAATTAAGCTTTGCCATTGCAAGGTCGTGATCCATATTTAACCCAAGTGTTATGGCAGTCCTAAAATACTTTTCAGCTTGATTCATATTTTCCTGTGATATGATCAGACCCTTCAGATAATTAAAATATCCCTGTTGTTTCGTGGTAAGTGCGGTTTGTGGGTTCTTGATTCTATTTAACCACTTGTCAGCACCAACTAAGTTTTGTTTTCTTAACTGAAAAAAGGCGAGAATTAGAAATTCATTTCTAAAAAAAAGTAGAATAAAAATCAATGATAGAAATATTAAAGCGATACCGTTTCCAGTAGAACCAACTGAGCCGTCAACGAACTGTTTGATAGCTAATGAAAAAATCAAAACAGCGATAATTAGTTTTATGTACTTATTAAACATTCTTTTAAAAATTAAAATTTCGTTTTAAAATTAATAAAAAACAATTTGATAATTATTAAATAATTTGGTTTGTTTAAGTAAAAAGTCTTTGTATATTTGCCCGCAGTTTTAGTTTTAAAACACCTAAATATTTTAAGATGCCAAAAAGAACCTTTCAGCCTTCAAAACGTAAGAGAAAAAATAAACACGGATTCAGAGAGAGAATGTCTACTGCAGCCGGAAGAAAAGTGCTTTCTAGAAGGAGAGCAAAGGGTAGAAAGAAGCTTTCGGTTTCATCTGAAAATAGCCCTAAATAAAATGATTAACAATTGTTAATATTATATATGGTGTTACTTATAGTAACACCTTTTTTTTTATTTTTTTGATTAGTACATTTAAAAAACTTTAATTCAATGCCAAAAGACGCTAACCTCAAATCTCTTTTAATAATCGGTTCAGGTCCTATAGTCATAGGACAAGCATGTGAATTTGATTACTCTGGTTCTCAAGCTCTACGTTCATTACGAGAAGATGGAATTGAGACTATTTTAATTAATTCAAATCCTGCAACAATAATGACGGATCCTGTAATGGCAGATCATGTTTATTTATTGCCTTTAAATACATCTTCAATTATTCATATTTTAAAGGAACATCCTCAAATTGACGCAGTTTTACCAACTATGGGTGGACAAACCGCGTTAAACTTATGTATTGAGGCTGACGATAAGGGAATTTGGCAGGATTTTAATGTAAAAATTATTGGAGTTGATATAAATGCTATAAATATAACTGAAGATCGAGAAAAATTTAGAAATCTGATGCTTGATATCGGCATTCCTATGGCTCCACAGGCAACAGCTACATCTTACCTTAAGGGTAAAAAAATCGCACAAGAATTTGGCTTTCCGTTAGTTATTAGGGCTTCTTTTACTTTAGGAGGAACAGGTGCTTCTTTTGTTTATGAGGAAAAAGACTTTGATGAATTATTAACCAGGGGGCTTGAAACTTCACCTATTCATGAAGTTATGATTGATAAAGCATTAATTGGTTGGAAAGAATATGAATTAGAATTACTTAGAGATGCTAATGATAATGTTGTAATTATTTGTTCAATTGAAAATATGGACCCAATGGGAATCCACACAGGTGATTCAATCACCGTTGCTCCTGCAATGACCTTAAGTGATACTTGTTATCAGCGAATGAGGGATATGGCCATCAAAATGATGAGAAGTATTGGGGATTTTGCTGGAGGTTGTAATGTTCAATTCGCCGTGAGCCCAGACGAAAAAGAAGATATTATTGCAATTGAAATTAATCCTAGGGTTTCCAGATCATCAGCCTTAGCAAGTAAGGCAACCGGATATCCAATTGCAAAAATCGCAGCTAAACTTGCAACCGGTTATAATTTAGATGAGCTTCAGAATCAAATCACAAAATCAACTTCAGCACTCTTTGAACCAACACTTGATTATGTTATTGTTAAAATACCAAGATGGAATTTTGACAAATTTGAGGGTAGTGATCGAAGATTAGGTTTGCAAATGAAAGCGGTTGGTGAAGTTATGGGTATTGGAAGATCCTTTCAGGAGGCCTTACATAAAGCAACCCAATCATTAGAAATCAAGAGAAATGGTCTAGGAGCTGACGGTAAGGGTGAAACCGATTATGAGACAATTATTTCTAAGCTATCAATTGCATCATGGGATCGAGTTTTTGTTATTTACGATGCTATTCAAATGGGAATTCCACTAAGCAGAATTTATGAGTTAACAAAAATTGACATGTGGTTCCTAAAGCAATATGAAGAATTACTTTTCTTAAAAGATGAAATTTCTAATTATTCAATAAATGATATTCCAAGAGATTTATTACTTGAGGCAAAACAAAAAGGATATGGTGATAGGCAGATAGCTTACATACTAAAATGTCTTGAAAGTGAGGTTTACTCTAAAAGACAAGAAATGAATATTAATAGGGTTTACAAGCTTGTTGATACATGTGCTGCTGAATTTAAAGCATTTACCCCATATTATTACTCTACTTTTGAAAATGAAATTGAAACCAATGATGGTGCAAAATATTCTGAAAATGAAAGTGTTGTTTCCGATAAAAAGAAAATTATTGTTCTTGGATCAGGTCCAAATAGAATCGGTCAAGGAATAGAGTTTGATTATTGCTGCGTTCATGGAATTTTGGCAAGTTCAGAGTGTGGATATGAAACAATCATGATAAATTGTAACCCTGAAACTGTTTCAACGGATTTTGACATTGCTGATAAATTATATTTTGAACCTGTTTTTTGGGAGCATATACATGACATAATCATGCACGAAAAACCGGAAGGAGTCATAGTTCAATTAGGAGGCCAAACTGCTTTAAAACTTGCTGAAAAGCTGGAAAGATATGGTGTTAAAATTATTGGAACAAATTACAAATCCTTAGATTTAGCTGAGGACAGAGGTTTGTTTTCAACATTATTAAAGGAAAATAATATTCCATATCCAAAATTTGATACTGCGTCTACGGCTGATGAAGCTTTGGCAGTTGCTGAAGTACTTGATTTTCCAATACTCGTAAGACCCTCTTATGTTCTTGGTGGACAGGGAATGAAAATTGTCATTAATAAAGAGGAATTAGAGGAGCATGTGGTTAATCTACTAAGAAAAATTCCAAACAATAAGCTACTTTTAGATCATTATCTTGACGGGGCAATTGAGGCCGAGGCCGATGCTATATGTGATGGGGAAGATGTGTATATTATAGGCATAATGGAGCATATTGAGCCATGTGGTATCCATTCTGGTGATAGTAATGCCTGTTTGCCGCCATTCAATCTTGGAGATATGGTAATCCAGCAAATTGAAGAACACACAAAAAAAATTGCTAAGGCTTTAAATACAGTAGGATTGATTAATGTTCAATTTGCAATTGTAAACGATATAGTCTACATAATAGAAGCTAATCCGAGAGCTTCAAGAACTGTTCCTTTTATTTCTAAAGCATATCACGAGCCTTATGTTAATTATGCTACAAAAGTAATGTTAGGAGAGAAAAAAGTTAAAGACTTTAACTTTAATCCAACATATGAAGGATATGCCATAAAAGAACCGGTATTTTCATTTAGCAAATTTCCAAATGTTAACAAGAAGTTGGGTCCTGAAATGAAGAGTACAGGTGAGAGTATATTGTTCATCGATAATTTGCAGGATGATAAGTTTTACGATTTATACTCCAGACGAAAAATGTATTTAAGTAAATAGTATCTTCTCTTTATTTATTTTTATAAATAAATTAATTGTAAATTGATTTTATGGATTTAGTCATAATAATTTTACTTGTTGTTGTTTTTTTTACCCTGATATATTTAATCTACAAGACAAGTTCATCCAAAAGTTCAATTGAAGCTACTGATTTATTGAATTTCTCAAATAGCCTGAATACTCAGATTCAGGACATCAGAAAAGAAATTGATAGTAATTCAAGAGAAAGTAGGGGTGAGATCGAAAAAAAGCTCAACAATATCAATAAACAAATTAATGATTATCATCAAAGTTCAGCAGTTTCAATAACTCAACAATTTAAAGAGTCTAATAAAGTTATTAAAGATGTTACGACCGAGTTAGAAAAAATTAAGGGGACAAATGAGCAAGTTTTAAGCTTTGCTAATCAAATGAAAACTCTTGAGAGAATTCTAGGAAATCAAAAGCAAAGAGGAGTTTTGGGAGAAATTCAATTAGAAAATTTACTTGCAAATGTATTGCCACCTGAATTGTTTCAAATGCAATATGGTTTTTCAAATAAAGAAATAGTAGATGCGATTGTCAGAGTTGGAGATTTTATTATTCCTGTTGATGCAAAATTTTCATTGGATAATTATAACAAGATGATTGAGTCTACCAACAAAGATGAGTTAGCTGAGTTAGAAAAAAAATTCAAAGCTGATATTAAAAACAGAATTGATGAAACTTCAAAATATATTAGACCAAATGAAAAAACAACTGATTATGCATACATGTTTATTCCTGCGGATGGTCTATACCAAGATTTATTAAATAGTAGGGTAGGATCATTAAAAATTAATCAGAGAGATTTGGTTAATTATGCATATGAGAAAAAAGTTATGATTGTATCTCCTATGAGTCTATTTCCAATGCTTCAAATAACGGTGAAAGCCTTACACAATATGAAGGTTGAAGATTCTATTAATGATATAATAAAAAATGTAGAGAAATTATCAAATCATCTAAATGCATACAAAACTTATCACGATAAGCTTGGAAATACCTTGGGTACTGCCGTGAATCATTATAATGATACAACTAAAGAATTTAAAAAAATTAACAAAGATATAATTAAGATTTCAGGCTCTACAGAACTTGATATTAATACGGATCTAATCGAGAAACCTTCAGAGGATTAAACCCCTTTATTTGTAATTATTTTTTTGGATATTTCCTGAAATGACACTTTAAATAAAAACCCGAAGAATAAGTCCCCCGCTATGCTATATCCAAAAAATGGAATTGCCATTGTATAACATAATAAAAGACCATCTGGTGTTTTAGGATATCCTATCAGCCAAACTCCAAAATTTGATATCAAAAAGAAAATCAAACTACTTAAAAAAATATTATTAACTCTAATTTTTTTTATTCTTGTTCCTATGAATACTACGGATAAAAATGAAATGTAAACAAAGAGGTTAATTAATGAAAAGCCTAAGAAAAAATCTGAAATAATTAATATTACAAGAGGTATAGTAAAAGCAATTTTTTTATTAAAAAAATTCAGTCCACTAAACAAAGCTATGGCTGTTACAGGCGAGAAATTTGGAGGATGAGGTATTATCCTTGAAATTATGCCAAATATTATTAATACAAGTACAAGTTTTTCAGACTGTTTAAAATTTAAATTCATATAGCTTTTTAAATTTACTTTTAGTAATATACATTTCTTTACTCAAATTTTCAAAAATTTGGCTATCATCTATTAATCCATAGATTTCCATCCTATTTTCATACAAATTTCTAGAGCCAATTAGATTTATAGTTTGATTTAGTAAAGGTTCATTAATATTTCCAATTATTCCCATATCATAGGGTTTTTCTTCAAATTCAAAATCTGGAATTAGACCATTGAAATAATCAGTTTGCCCGATTACATTTAGTGTTTTTAGAACCAATGGTTGGATAGCATATGTATGTGAAGGATTGATATTTTGACTCGTAAAATTTTCAGAGTCATAAAGGGTTACCGAAGCTTGGTATTTTCCATAAGTGGTAGTACCAACTTGTACAACATCGATGTAAGGGGCCAAACAATTAATAACAAGTTCACTGGCTGAAGCAGAACTTCTAGAAGTTAAAATATACACACGATTCAAATTAAGACTGTTTTCAGAGGTTACAAACCTGTTTATTAAATATTCAGGGTCATTGTTTAACCAATAATTTTGAATATCTGTATTCCATTGTTCTGTGCTGAAAATCTCATTTTGAAACTGACCGGTAATTAAACTAGAAAGTAATACAGCTGAATTGATACTTCCCCCAGGATTATATCTTAAATCTAGTATTAGTTCATCTACAGAGTTAGATTTAAATTCAGAAAAAATAATTTCAAGATTGTTATCAAAATTAGGAACAAATTGATTGTACATTAGGTATGCAATATTTCTTCCAGAGCTATTTATGATATCATAGTGAAAAATCGGATTTTTATTTAATGGTTGTTTAGAAAGATCAACATTAATATTATTTAGCTCAATTGTATCGTCATTAGTTGTATCAGTATTCATATCATTATAAGTTGCAAAATTCACCTGATAGTTTTCCTGAGACAGCAAACTGTTATAATTGCTAATATTTAGATCTGTATTATCAATAGAAGTAAAAATATCCCCTCTTTTTATATTATTTACTTCTGCGTTTGAATTTGGGTGGATATATCTCACAACACCGAAAATTTCATTAGATGAGTTGGGTTTATAACTTAAGCCGAATTCCATTCCATTTGAAACTGATGTTCCGCTGAGAATCTGTTCAAGCTCAATATAGTTGTCTGTAAGAACACTGAATTTATCAATATTTTCTCTATTGTAAATTAATGATTCAAATAATATTTCTGGAGTTTCATAGTTGTTCAGATAATTAGCATAATCTGATGAGGAATCAAACCTGTCATTAGCTAAATCTAATATTTCTTGTTTGTATAAATAAAAGGCATTCATTCCTTTCCATACAAAATCATTAATTTCACCTGCATATGCACCATTATCGTCATTATCTTCAAAGCAACTTTGAAACGTCAATAATAAGACTACAAGTACTATTATTTTAGAATTATTCATTGATTTAAATTAATGAATTCCTGTAAAATTTTCTGGAGTAATATCTTTTAACTCGCTTTTAATAGATTCACTAACTAAAAGAGAATCAATAAAATTATGAATATGTTTTTTATCAATTTTTTTGTTTGTCCTTGTAAGCTCTTTTAAGGCTTCGTAAGGTTTAGGGTAATTCTCTCTTCTCAATATTGTTTGAATAGCTTCTGCAATAACAACCCAATTATCTTCTAACTCCCTTTTTATTTTATCTTCATTTACTATTAATTTACCGATTCCTTTTAATGTTGATTTAAATCCGATTATTGTGTGTGCAATAGGAACTCCAATATTCCTTAATACTGTACTGTCAGTCAGATCCCTTTGTAGTCTGGAAATGGGTAATTTATTAGATAAATGCTCAAAAATGGAGTTTGCATAACCTAAATTTCCCTCACTATTTTCAAAATCAATTGGGTTTACTTTGTGGGGCATCGCTGAACTACCGATTTCTCCTTCTTTAATCTGCTGTTTGAAGTAATCCATTGAGATATATGCCCATATATCCCTATTAAAATCAATCAGAATTGTATTTATTCTTTTGAGGTTGTCAAATATCGCAGCCAAATGATCATAATGTTCAATTTGGGTTGTCGGAAAAGAGTGTTTTAGTCCTAATTTTTTTTCGATAAACTGTTTTGAAAATTCAATCCAGTCAAATTTGCCATAAGCTACATGATGAGCATTAAAATTACCAGTTGCTCCGCCAAATTTCGCTGCAATTGGTATATGGCTTAAAAGATTTTTTTGTTCTTCAATTCTAGTTTTAAATACTTTAATTTCTTTTCCTAGCTTTGTAGGGGAAGCAGGTTGTCCATGTGTTCTAGCTAGCATGGAAATATTTTGCCATTTAACGGAAATATCATTTAATACTTCAATTATTTTATCAAGTTCAATAATATAAACTTGTTCATACATTTCTTTTAAGCTCAAAGGGATCGCAGTATTGTTGATATCTTGAGACGTAAGCCCAAAATGAATAAATTCAACAAACTCATTTAGTTTTAAATCTTTAAATCTTTTTTTTAAAAAATATTCTACCGCTTTAACATCATGATTGGTAGTTTTTTCAATTTCTTTAACTTCAAGGGCATCCTCGTCAGAAAAATTTAAATAAATCTCACGAAGATCTTCAAATTTTTTTTCTTCAAACTTTTTAAGTTGTGGTATTTCAAATTCACATAAACTTATAAAGTATTCAATTTCAACAATTAATCTGTATTTAATTAAAGCTTTCTCGGAAAAAAAGTCATTTAGTTCAGCAGTCTTTGAACGGTATCTACCGTCAATAGGGGAAATTGCATTTAGACTAAATTTAGACATAAATTAAATGTTAAAGATTTGCAAAGTTAATCAAATTATTACATTTTATGCTTTACTTTGCGCAACTACATTAAACAAGATATATTTTGATAAGTATAGGTCAATTATTTTCTAAAACATTCAAAGCTTTAAAAGGCCATTGGATACAAGCCATTTGTATTTTTTTTGTCTTTAATTTTGCTATTGCAATTGTTCAGGCAATCCCTGCCATTGGAGGTTTTTTGTCTTTAATTATTTCTGGACCCTTGACAATTGGAATCTCTGTTTATTCGTTAAAAATTATAAATGACAATTTCCCTAAAGCTGAAAATGTTCTAGACGGCTTTAAATATAATCTGGGTAACGGGATTTTAGCCTATTTTATTCTGATTCCGGTGATCCTTATTGTTGGCTTTATTTTAATGCTTGTTTTTGTATTTATTAATTCTATAGTTTTTGGTTTCTTGATTTCTATATTTTACAGTCAATCTTATGAAGTATTCATAACCTCTATGGATTGGGAAGCTTTATTCGCACCCTTTAAAGTATTAACATTTAAATCTGGTATTATTGAGCCCGTCCTTCTTATTTTATTTGTAATTGTCAGTTTTTTGTTTTCTATAATTCTTCCTTGGATAATAGCTTCCATACCTTTTGCCATGACCTTTTTTATCATGGCTGAAGACACCTCTATTGATGCTTGGGATGCGGTTCAAAAAAGCTGGAATATGATGAAGGGCTATAAGCGAAAATATTTAATACTAAATATCCTATTATTACTGTTGGTAATCCCAATAATGCTATTTACCCTTTTTATTGGTCTTTTATGGTTTCTTCCTTTTTCTTTTATTATATCAGCTGTTTTTTATCAGCAAATAAAAGAAAATAATAAGTTGATTAATTAGTTTTTAATTGTCTTGTTTAATACTTTATATTCCTCATAACATTCACTAATTGCATCGAGTACTTGAAGATCATTTGCTTTTCTTATGAATTCATCTGAATAATTACACTGAGCGATAAGAAAGTCTAAATCAATTTTATCTATGTCTAAGAGAACAATTAGCATTTCTCTGTCAAATCTATTAGCTAATGCATTTCTTATTTGATCATCTTTTTTCATCTTTTTAAGCTTCCTTAGTTGGTTTGGTTCACGTCCAAAAACCTTATATAAAAAATCAACAGGATTGAATATTGCATTTAGAGCCTTTGTAACTGCACTAGAGGGTCTTACACTTGATTCATATCCGACATTTGGTAGGCCTGAAATACTATATCTATAATTGTTGTTAATAGGAACCTGTTTTATATCCACTTCTAGATAACCAGTAAGTTTCATTTCATAAACAACAACTTCTTCTAAGGCTAACGCTAATTCAGTTAGCTCAATGACAGTATTTGTACCAAATTTTATCCAGTCATTTGTCACCCTAACTTTTATAGATTTAAAGCCTAGATATGAAAAATGAAGAGTGTCATCAACTTGAGCATTAATTTCAAATTCACCTTTTTTACTGGTAGCTGTTCCTATTACCTTATTTAGGTTTACAATATTTACATTTTCTAGAGGAAGATTATTTTTTGAATTGAGAATTGTTCCACTTACATAATCTGATTCTTGAGAAAATGAAATAATAGAGATAAAAAATAAAAGAAAGATTAATCCTTTTTTCATACGTTAAATATAATTACTTAAATGACTATTTATTTGCTAAATCTGATAAAGATTTGTTAAATAGTTAACAAGCTTGTTTATCGCTATTGATCTGTGAGCAATTTTATTTTTTTCTTTAAGATTCATTTGCCCAAATGAAATTTTACTTCCATTTGGAATAAATATTGGGTCGTAACCAAAACCTGATTTTCCAAGTCTTTTTTTTGAAATAGTTCCCTCACATATTCCTTCAAATGTTTTTATTGA